>NZ_JBTNLS010000010.1:0-237269 GCF_059047085.1 Chromobacterium sp. INPA-IVC
GCGCGGCGACGGCTTCGAGCTGCGCACCGACAACCACGGCGCCATCCGCGCCGCCCACGGCCTGCTGCTGTCCACCGAGGCTCAGAACGGCGCTGGCGGTAAACAGCTAGCGCGCGAGCACGCTCAGAGCCAGCTCGACTCGGCCCTCAGCCTCTCCCAGGCGCTGGCCGAAACCGCCGCCGGCCAGCTGGCCGACACCATGGAAACCGGGCCCGACGAAATCGGCCCGGACAACGCCAAGGCCGGCAAGAAAAGCGACGGCCACCTGCAACACCACGCCGACGCGCTGAAAGCCTGGGAAGCGGGATCGAACACCGACAAGGACGGCAAAACGGCGAAAGGCCAAGCCGGCCAACAGCCGCTGTTGATCCTGTCCGGCCCGGCCGGCATCGCCTCCCTGACCGAGCAAAGCCAAACCCTCAGCGCCGGGCAAAACCTGAATCTGGTCGCCCAGCGCGACGCCAACCACACGACGGGACGGCGCTGGCTGCACAACGTCGGCCAGCACATCAGCCTGTTCGTGGCGGGAGTGAAGGACAAGGTGGCGCTGAAGCTGATCGCGGCGAAGGGGAAGGTGCAGGTGCAGGCGCAGAGCGACGCGATGGAGCTGACGGCGGATAAGGATCTGACCATCACCTCGGCCAAGCAGAAGATCCACCTCAACGGCAAACAGGAAGTCCTGCTCACCAGCGGCGGCGCCTATGTGCGGATCAAGGATGGCAAGATTGAGCTACATGCGCCGGGCACTGTCAGCTTCAAGGGGGTAAGCCATGATTGGAGCGGGGGGACGAGCTTGGGACAAATGTTTAACTCTATGCCAGATGCCAAGTTTGATAACAAATATCAAATTCTTGACGAGCATACCGGCCAGCCATTGGCTAACCAGAAGTACAAAATCATCCGAGAGTCAGGAGAGAAGGAACTGGGCATTACTGATAGCCAAGGCTTTACTCATGTTATCAAAAATCCTGATGCAGCAGAGAAACTACAGTTGCATTTAGTTACGTCAAAAAAGAAGAACTGAAAACGGGATGCTGATATCAGCAAGCATGGGAGGAATGAAGTAATGGGCGCCGCTAATGACGCAGGACAGTGCTTGTATGAAGACTCTCTCAAGTCTTCTAATTCTGGCAAGCCTAACGTAACGATTATCAATGTGCCGCGTAAGATAACCTTGCTAACGCCGTTGGATGATGGTTCCAAGAATGATGGATCCGGAGAGAATTTTCAGAAAGCAATGATTTATGGCAAAAAGTATGAGTTTGCCGTGGTGCTTATGAATGGCTGTGCTCCTGCTAGTGGTGATGATTATTGTTGGGCTATTGAATATCATAGTCCAGATACATCTAAATCCCAGGTGGTGAGGAAGGAACTTGGGAATTTAGGTAGTAAGGCAAAAATTAAGATTGATGATCCTGATTTTTGTGGCTGTGAATTAAAAATCAAAGCGTATCTCGATAATCCAGAGCAGGGTTGTGAGCTGGTTCAGTTTGTGCATAATCGGTTCCGTTGGTTTGATGCGAAGCGTGTACAGACGCAGGTTCAGGAACGCATGAGGGAACCATGGCGCATCGACCAGGGCTATAGCAGTTTGTGCGGGATGGCTGCGCTGTATTATGTGACGATTAAGCGGAGTCCTGATCGTTATAGAAAAATCGCGCATGAACTACATCGGACTGGGTTATGCAAGATTGACGATTTTACTATTGAGCCTTCTGATTCAATGTATGAGATAAAGCCGAAGGATAGTGATTATCAACACATGTATATGTGGGAAGCTGACTGGATTGTGCTTGCAGGAACAAGAAGCTCGGAAAGCAATCTAGGCTACCATGGTATTGAAACAGGAAATTGGGATCAATTTACTGCAATTAATTGGCCTGGAATGATGGAGGGGCTTGTTAAAAAAATTGCAGGTTATGGCAATGCCAATGCTGTTGGTATTAGCTTAATTGGAACTGTTGTGAAAAAAGCCTTCTCTTATAGTGGGGAAGATGTGTCGACAGCACTTGCTGACTTGAAGTGTATTGATGATCTTAAAAATAAAGGGCATCAGATTCTTCTAATGATAGATGCTAAAATGATTAAGAATAAGTCGGGCTATAGTATTGGCGATCTTCAAGACTCTCATTGGGTTGTGTATGAGGGAGGCCTTTTGAATGGGAAAAGTCAAGTAAGTTTTCAAGTGTACACTTGGGGTTATAATCCTAAAACTATTAGGAAGTATAATTTGGATGGGGTGTTAAGTGACCCGGCAACGACCTTGGTGAGGCTCCCCAGTGGTATTGATAATAGTGCCTTTGAGAGTAATTATTATGGCTATATCGAAGCTTTCTAAATTTGCGATGATTTTGGGCGGTAGCATTCTGATATCTCATTGTGCAGTAGCTGCTGAGTGTGAAAGCTTGGTTAATAAGTTTTCCATTCAGCACTGGAAAGGTGGTGTTCCGAAAAGTGCAGTATTATATAGATATCAATCGAATGAGAAGTTTGTTAACCCTATTCAGGTAAGCAGGAATGCTTATCAAGCTGATATTTGGTGGCCGAAGGAGAATAAGACGCCAACTCTAATTGTGAAATTTTCTGATTATGGCGTGGAAGATTTGCCTGTTGATGCTGACTATAAATTGATACTGGGAGATGTGTATCAATTTAGGATTTCGAAGTTGGAAAAGACAAGGGTGTCGCTGGGGTGTCAGCTTGGAGGCGGAAGGGTCAATAGCTGCAAGACAGTATTTGGTGGCGAGGGGATTACTTTTAATCGGGAATGCGCAGAAATGATTAAGGAGTAAAAGTAGTATGGAGGTGGATCTGATTGATATTTAGATAAATCTTCTTTCAAGATGGTAGCCAAACTAAATGAGTCATAATTGTTTGGTGAATATGGAAACTTAACAATAGATCGCCTGCTTTTGGGCGAACGTGCCTCGTAAAGCATGCTTGAATCTCTACTTCCTTACTACGAACGCGAACTCGGCCACCTGCGGGAGCTGTCGGGCGAGTTCGCGCGCCGTTATCCCAAGATCGCCGGCCGGCTGCAGATGGAAGGCGACCAGTGCGCCGATCCGCACACCGAGCGGCTGATCGAGGCGTTCGCGCTGCTGGCGTCGCGCATCCACAAAAAGCTGGACGACGATTATCCGGAAGTGGCGGAAAGCTTCCTGGATGTGCTGTATCCGCATTATCTGCAGCCGATTCCGTCGGCCACCATCGTTCAGTTCGAGTGCGATCCGGCGCGGCCGGAGATCGCCAAGCGCTACCGCGTGGAGCGCGGCCAGCCGGTGCACGCGCCGGCGATCAACGGCGTGGTGTGCAAGTTCCGCAGCGCCTACCCGGTGGACCTGTATCCGCTGTCGCTGAGCAGCTCCAAGCTGGAGCTGACCAGCGGCTCGCCCTATCTGCGCCAGCTGGCGCCGGACGCGGCGGCGCTGTTGACGATGGAGTTCCAGACCCACGGCGGCCTGGCCTTGAACAGCATTGGTCTGACTTCGCTGCGCTTCTTCCTGGACGGCGAGCCGGCGCTGATGCACCTGCTGTACGAGCTCTTGCTGTCCCAGGTGCTGCGCATCCGCGTCGGCGACGGCAGCGAGGACCCGTCGCGCAGCGCGGTGCTGCCGGCCTCGGCCCTCCGTCCGGTGGGTTTCGGCCGCGACGAGGGCATGCTGGAGTACGACGAGCGCTCGTTCATGGGTTACCGGCTGCTGACCGAATACTTCTGCTATCCGGACAAATTCCTGTTCGTCGACATCGCCGAGCTGGACAAGGTGGCTGCGCGCCTGGATGGCGGCAAGCTGGTGTTGCAGCTGGTGCTGGGCGACTACCCGGATAGCGAGCGCCATCACCGCTTGTTGACCCAGCTGCAGGCGCATCATTTGAAGCTGGGCTGCGCGCCCATCGTCAACCTGTTCAACCAGCCCGGCGAGCCTATCCGCGTCAGCCACCAGAAGGCCGGCTACGCGGTGCTGGCCGACGGTCGCAAGCAGCAGGCTTACGAGGTGATCCAGATCCGCCGCGTGGTGCGGGTGGAAAAATCAGGCGAGGGCGAGAGCAGCGAGGAGGTGCCGCCGTTCTACGCGACGCGCCACGGCGGCGAGCGCCAGACGCCGCGCTTCTACTGGCATGCCAGCCGCGAGGGCTCGCCGCGCGCCGGCGACAAGGGCACCGACCTGGAGCTGCACCTGGTGGACCTGCAGTTCAACGCGGTGCGGCCGGCAGCCGAAGTGCTGAGCCTCGACCTGCTGTGCAGCAATCGCGATCTGCCGGAGCAGATTCCGTTTGGCGGCAGCCAGGCGGCGCAGCGCACCGATTTCAGCCTGCCCGGCCATTCGGTGGTGAAGCGGGTGCGGCTGCTGCGCAAGCCGTCCGCCACCCAGCGAAGCCCGCTGGGCCGCGCGGTGCAGTGGCGGCTGATCTCGCATCTATCGCTGAACTACATGTCGATCGTCGATTCCGGGGTGGCGGCGCTGCAGGAGATGCTGGCGCTGTACAACCTCACCGGTTCGCCGGTCAATGTGCGCCAGATACAGGGCGTGGTGGGCATCGATAGCCAGCCGGCGGTGACTCGGGTCACAGGCCGCGATTTCGCCGGTTTCGTCCGCGGCAGCGAAATCAGGCTGAAACTGGACGCCGATTATTATGTCGGCGGCAGCGTTTACCTGTTCGCTTCGGTACTGGAGCGCTTCTTCGCGCTGTACTGCGCGCCCAACAGCTTCACACGGCTGAGGGTGGAGACGACACAGCAGAATCAGGAAGTGGCGGTGTGGCCGGCGCGGGCCGGCGAGGCGCTGGTGATTTGAGGCGGCCATGGTGTGGATGGTCATTTCCGCGCTGATGCCTAGCGTGCTGCAGCTGTTTTATTACTCCTTTTTCCATGGGGGCGGGGAGAAAGAGAAGCAAAGTCGGCGAAATTGGATGGTTTGTGCGGGTTTGCCGTTGGCATTTATCATGAGCGGCATTCTGTATTTTTTCAGTGGAACCATGGCGGAAACGGCCATGGTTTCGCTCGGTCTCGTACCAGGAGGCGTTTTGGGTTTGATCACCGGGCTGTTCTTTGGCTCATGGGCAATCAGGGGCGGGATGGAGGATGCGAATGAGCGGCGCTGACGTGGCGGCGACGCCGTCGCGCCGGCCGCGCGACTTGCATCGCGAGCTCGCGGAGGATGCCAGCCAGTTCGGCTTCTTCCAGGCGGCGCGCATACTCGGCCTGTCCGGCGCGCGCCGGCCGGGCGCGCGCCGCGGGCGTTTGCCGGAGCGGCTGCGCTTCCGTACGCTGGCGTCCTTGTCCTTCCCCGCCAGCGAGCTGACCGGCTACAAGCCGGCGGCGGAAGAGAGCGACGCGGCGGACGAGATGACGATCAGCTTTCTCGGCCTGACCGGGCCGAGCGGCGCGCTGCCCACCGCTTACACCGAGCTGCTGCTGGAGCGCCGCCTGCGCCACCGCGACGACACCATGCACGCTTTCTTCGATCTGTTCAGCCACCGCGCCGCGTCGATGTTCTTCGACGCCTGGTGCAAGTACCGCAGCTGGATCAATGTCGAGGCCGGCGAGCGCGATGGCTTCACCCGCAATCTGCTGGACCTGGGCGGCGTCGGCCTGTCCCAGCTGCGCCAGCAAATGGGGCCGGGCGCGGAGCTGGACGAGCGAATGTTCGTCTACTATGCCGGCCTGCTCAGCCAGAAGCCGCTGTCGGCGCAGTCGCTGTTGACGCTGGTGGAAGGGTTCTTTGGCGTCGATGCCAGCCTGGAGCAGTTCGCCGGCCAGTGGCTGCAGGTGCCGGAGGGCGAGCAGAGCCAGCTGGGCATGGATGGCTGCGAGCTGGGGCTGTCGGCCTTCGCCGGCGAGCGCATCTGGGACCGCCAGACCAAACTCAAGCTGCGGCTGGGGCCGCTGCGCCGCGAGCAGTTCAACGCGTTGCAGCCGCACGCCGCCGGCGCGCAGGCGCTGCGCGCGCTGATGAAGTTCGCGCTGGGCCACGGCCTGGCTGCCGAGGTGTGCCTGGTGCTGGACGAGCGCGATGTCCAGCCGGCGGCGCTGGGCTCGGCCACGCTGAGTCTGGGCGGCGACAGTTGGATGGGCAGGCCGTCCGGCCATCCGGACGATATGCGTTACACGCTGTTGGACTGAAACGGGAAACGGAAGCCATGGGCATACTCAAGCGATTGATCGGCCGCGGGAAAACCGCTCAGCTAAGCGTGAGTGGTGGAGACGCGCCGCCGGAACTCGCCGCGGCGGTTGAAGCCCTGCAGGGCGAGGATTGGCCTCGGGCGCTGCGGTTGGCGCAGCCGCATCTGGAGGCGAAGTCCGCCAGCCTGCGAGCCGATGCCTACCGTCTGTGCGCGCTGGCCACCAGCCGCCAGGGGCAGTGGCGCACGGCTTTCTCCTGCTGGCAGAAGCTGTTCGAGCTGGAGCCGTCCGCCAACAACGCCTTGCAGCTGGCCAGCGCGTCGGTGATGGCCGGCGAGGTGGAGCGGGGCAAGGCCTGGCTGATGAAGTTCGACGAGATCAACCGCGTTCGCCGCGAGTCCTCTTGCGCCGCGGCCTACGTCAATTTCATCTCCGCGCTGGCCCAGGCCGGCCACGCGCGGGAGGCGCTGCCCTACCTGACCTGGCTGCGCGAGCTGTACCGCCAGCTGAAGATCACCGACGACATGTTCCTGCATCAGCGCGGCGTGCCGTTCTTCGCGGTTTTTCTGGAGAACAGCTGGCCGCTGCTATTGCAATGCCTGAACGAAAAACAAGTCCGGGAATGGTACGGCGCGATGCTGGCCGACCTGGACGACGACGGTTGCGCGGCGCTGAGAGGCTGGCTGGGCGAGATGATGCCGGCCGCCGCCGCCAACGATGAATGATTTGAATCCACACCTTTAGAGAACGAGTGCAAGCATATGTCCGTATCGCTGAAATCCCTGATAGACCGGTTGACGCCCACTGCGCGGCAGGCCATTGAACAGGCCGCCAGCCGCGCGCTGGCCCGCACCCACTTCGAGATCGAGATCGAGCATGTGTTGCTGGCGATGTTCGATCAGGACGACAATGCCGCGCTGGCGGCGCTGCGCTCGCTGGGCGCGGACCTGTCCCGCGTCGAGCGCGAACTGGACGCCGCGCTGGACAACTTCCGCAGCGGCAATACTCGCAACCCGGTGCTGTCGTCGTGGTTGCCCAAGTGGCTGGAGAAGGCCTGGCTGCTGGCCAGCGCCGAGCACGGCCAGGACAATGTATCCACGCTGGATCTGCTGCTGGCGCTGTGGCAGGATGACACGCTCAAGGGCGCGCTGCAGTCCGGCGCGCCGGCATTGGCCCGCCAGGACGCCGGCAGGCTGCAAGGCGCCTACGCGGCGCTGCGCCAGCATGGCGGCGAGACGGCCGGCGGCGCCGGGCCGGTGGCCGAGTCGGATGAGGACGATGTCCAGCAGGCCGCGCCGCAGGGCAAGCGCGGCAGCCCGGCGCTGGACAAGTACACCATAGACCTGACCGCGCAGGCCAAGGCCGGCAAGATCGACCCCATCCTGGGCCGCGACGTCGAGATCCGCCAGATGATAGACATCCTGATGCGCCGCCGGCAGAACAATCCCATCCTCACCGGCGAGCCAGGCGTGGGCAAGACCGCGGTGGTGGAAGGTCTGGCGCGCAAGATCGTGCTGGGCGAGGTGCCGCCGGTGCTGGCCGGCGTTTGCTTGCGCACGCTGGACCTGGGCCTGCTGCAGGCCGGCGCCAGCGTCAAGGGCGAGTTCGAGAACCGCCTGCGCCAGGTGATAGACGAGGTCAAGGCCAGCCCGGTATCCATCATCCTGTTTATCGACGAGGCGCACACCCTGATCGGCGCCGGCGGCGCGGCCGGCCAGAACGACGCGGCCAACCTGCTGAAACCGGCGCTGGCGCGCGGCGAGCTGCGAACCATCGCGGCGACGACTTGGGCTGAGTACAAGAAATACTTCGAAAAGGACGCCGCGCTGGCGCGCCGTTTCCAGGTGGTGAAGGTGGAAGAGCCGGCGCCGGAAATCGCCGTGCAGATGGTGCGCGGCCTGACCGACGCGATGGCCAAGCACCACAAGGTGGAAATCCTCAACGAGGCGGTGGCCGCAGCGGTGCAGCTCTCCAGCCGCTACATCGCCGGCCGCCAACTGCCGGACAAGGCGATCAGCGTGCTCGACACCGCCTGCGCCCGCGTCGCGCTGTCGCGCGCCGGCAAGCCGGGTCCGATCGAAGACGTGACCGTGCTGATGGACAACATCGACCGCGAAACCGCGGCGCTGGAGCGCGAAGAAGGCCACGCCGAGCGCATCGCCGAACTGCAGGCGCAGCGCGCCGAGCTGGAGCAGGACCTGGCCGCGCTGCACGAGGCCTGGGAGGCGCAGCAGAAGCTGATCGCCGAGATAGACGAGCTGAAGGCGGCCAAGAACGAGGCCAAGCCGGCAAAGGGCAAGAAGATCAGCCCGCTGCAGGCCAAGCGCAAGGAGCTGCGCGAGCTGCAGAAGCACCAGCCGCTGGCTTTCGAGTGCGTGGATGAGAGCGTGATCGCCGACGTGATTTCCGGCTGGACCGGCATCCCGCTGGGCCGCATGGTCAGCAATGAGCTGGAGCAGGTGCAAAAGCTGGCCAAGCTGCTGGCCGCGCGGGTGATCGGCCAGGACCACGCGCTGGAGCAGATCGCCGAGCGGGTGCAGATCGCCAAGGCCAATCTGGAAGACCCGGGCAAGCCCAAGGGCGTGTTCATGCTGGTGGGGCCGTCCGGCGTCGGCAAGACCGAGACCGCGCTGGCGCTGGCCGAGGCGCTGTACGGCGGCGAGCGCAATCTGATCACCATCAATATGTCCGAATACCAGGAATCGCACAGCGTGTCCGGCCTGAAGGGCTCGCCGCCGGGCTATGTCGGCTACGGCGAGGGCGGCGTGCTGACCGAGGCGGTTCGTCGCAAGCCGTATTCGGTGGTGCTGCTGGACGAGGTGGAGAAGGCGCATCCGGACGTACTGGAGCTGTTCTTCCAGGTGTTCGACAAGGGCGTGCTGGAGGATAGCGAAGGCCGCGAGGTGGACTTCAAGAACACCATCATCCTGTTGACCTCCAATGCCGGCACCGAACTGGTGATGCGCGCCTGCGAGCACGGCGTGACGGTGGAGGACGAGACCCGCGATCCGACCGCGGAAGATCTGGTGGAAATCCTGCGTCCGACGCTGCAGAAAACCTTCAAGCCGGCCTTCCTGGGCCGCCTGACCATCGTGCCGTACTTCCCGATCAGCGACGACGTGCTGCGCGCCATCGTCGGCCTGAAGCTGGACAAGATCCGCCAGCGCATCGCCGACAACCACGGCGCCCAGGTGGAGTTCCCGGCAGAACTGACCGAACAGATGGCCGCGCGCTGCCTGGACGTGGACAGCGGTGCCCGTAACGCCGACGCCATCCTCACCCGCACGCTGCTGGCGCAGATCTCCAACGACCTGTTGGCGCGGATGGCCTCCGGCCGTCCAGTGAAGAAGATCGCGGTGGCGCTGAAGGGCGAGCAGGTCAAGGTGAAGGTAAGCTAAGGAGCATTCGCGATGTGGAGAACGTTGGGCCTGTTCGGCGGCGTCACCATCGGCTGGTGGGCGCTGCTGTGGCTGGTAATGCCGCAAAGCTGGCAGCGCATCAGCCCGTCGGCCATCCTGATGCTGCATCTGGCGCCGCCGATGCTGCTGAGCGCCGGCGTCAAGCTGTGGAGCTATCTGAAGGAAAAGCGCGCGGCGGAGGAGGCCAAGCAGCAGGAAGAGCAGGCCGAGGCCGAGCGCAGCGACAAGCGCGAGGCGGCGCGCGCGCAGCATGTGGCCGAGCTGCGGGAGCGCCAGCGCGCGGTTAGCTGCCGCTGGCTGTGGACCGCGGCCGCGCCGGTGAAGGACGAGCCGGCCTGGCTGGCGGAAATGGCCGACGGCGCCCATTGGCAGGCGCTGGCGCGCGACGAGGTGGAGGCCGGCGAGGCGATGGACGCGCTGTCGCCGCATCTGGCCGAGATGCTGGCCGGACTGTACGCCGAGGCCCCGGGCGCGGCCTGGCTGCCTGTGTATCTGGAGCCGATGCGGCAGGTGCCGGGCGTCGAGCAACTGAGCCGCGTCAAGGAGTTGAAGCTGCAGGCGGTGGCCGACAGCCTGGGCGGCGGCGTCCATGTCGGCGGCGACTGCCGCTTCCTCCCCGGCAGCGGGCAGCTTGCCGACCGCGTGCTGCAAGTGTTGCAGCAAGATCCGGAGTCGCCGGGCCTGGTGGTGCTGGCGGCCGACGCGCCGCTGGCGGAGCGGGAAGACGATGACGATTGGGGCGAAGCCGATCCCGAGTCGGCCAAGCTGCGCCAGTGGCGCGGCGAGCCGGGCATCGCGGTGGTGGCCATGCTGTTCCTGCGCGACGATCTGGCCGCGCCGGCGGAGCCGGAACAGGAAGCAGAGGACGCCGATCCCTACCAGCCCTACTGGGAAAAGGATTTCGCCGGCCCGGCCGCCGGCTGGGGCGTGGTGCCGCCCAGCCAGCAGGCCAGTCTGGCCCGGCTGCCGAGGCTGGCCGTCCTGTCCCAGTCCAGCTCGGTGAGCCTGGCGCAGGACAAGGCGCTGCAACTGGCGCGAAGCCTGCAGCCGGTGCTGGACAACGCGTTGGTCAACGCCGCGCTGCTGGACTACCCGTTCAGCCCGGAAGAAGCCAAGCCGGAGAACAACCAGGCGTCGACCCTGGCCTGGCTGTGCCACAACAGCGGCCAGATCGACGTCGGCGGCGTGCGCCTGGCGGCCATCGCCACCGCGCTGTCCCGCCACCAGGTGGAGCTGCATCCGATAGACGAGGCGAGCAATGTGGTGCGCGAATGGGGCGACGCCGGCGCGGCGACGGCCGTGTTGCTGGCGGCGGCGGCGGTCAGCCATTGCGCGCGGCTGCAGGCGCCCGCGGTGATTACCCATTTCCATGACGAGCTGGTGTCGCTGGCCTTGGCCAGGCCGCCGGCAGAGGAGGCGACAGCATGAAGGCTGCAATCCGTTTGGGCGACCCCACCGACCACGGCGGCAAGGTGGTGAGCGCCGCCTCGTCCACCACGCTGTTCGGCAAGCAGGTGGCTTGCGTCGGCGATTCCGTCACTTGCCCGCAGCAGGGCCATGTCAACTGCACCATCGTCGAAGGCGACGGCGGCTGGCTGGTCGGCGGCAAGGCGGTGGCGTTGGATGGCCACAAGGTCAGCTGCGGCGCCACGCTGATTTCCACGCTGCCCCAGGTCAGCAAGGGTTAGAGAAAGAATATGGATCAAAGCATTGAACACCTGATGCAGCCGGTGCGTCCGGATGCGCCCGCCGGGGAGGACCTGGCTTATTCGCTGGTTTTCGACCAGATCCGCGAAGCGCGCCGCAGCGACGATCCGTCGCTGGCGCAGGGCGACTGGGAGCAGTCGCTGAAAACCGCCGAGTGGCCGTTGGTGATACGCCTGTGCGAGGACGCGCTGCAGAACAAGAGCAAGGACCTGCAGCTTCTGGCCTGGTACGCCGAGGCGCAGACCCAGGTCAACGGCGCCGCCGGCCTGGCGCGGAGCTTGTCCCTGGTCAGCGGCTGGCTGCGGGACTTCTGGGAGAACGGCTATCCGGAGCTGGACCCGCACGATCTGGACGAGCGTCTGGCCAAGCTGGAGTGGTTGAACCAGCAGCTGGGCAACGCCTTGCGCAATGTGCCGCTGATCAAGCCTGAGTTTGGCGGCTACAGCTGGCATCAGTGGCAGCAGTCGCGCGACGTGGAGAACCTGGGCCTGAAGGATGGCGAGGCGCGGGAAGCCGCCATCGCCGAGGGCAAGCTCAGCGGCGACGCTTTCGAGAAGGCCGCCACCCTGTCTGGCCACGGCTGGTTCCAGGCCAAGGCCGAAGAGCTGGTGGCGCTGCTGACCGCCTATGAAGAGCTGGACGCCCAGGTGGACCAGCGCTTCGGCCAGGCCGGCCCCAGTCTGGCCGATATCCGCAACGCCATCTACGCCTGCCAGGACCTGGTCCTGCGCTATCGCCAGCAGTTCGCCGGCAACGCGCCGGCGGCCGCGCCGCAGCGGCAGCCCGTCGAGGAAAGTAAAACCGTGAGCCAAGCCATGCCCAATCCGGTTCATACCGCCGTTCCGGCCAGCGCCTTCAACGGCCAGATCCGCAGCCGCCAGGAGGCGGTGACCGCCTTGACCGAGGTGGCCCGCTATTTCCGCCACAACGAACCTCACAGCCCGGTGGCGCTGCTGGCCGAGCGCGCGGCGCGTTGGGCCGAGATGAGCCTGGAGGAATGGCTGCAGCACGTGGTGAAGGACAGCGGCACGCTGAGCCAGTTGCAGGAGCTGCTGGACGTGCGCCAGGACGACTGAGCTTGCTGGGATGAGACGGCGGTTTCCACCGCCGGAAAAAGAAAAACACGCGGCTGCCATGCCGCGTGTTTTTTATTCGCTTCCCGATTTGGCATCGCTTGGCTGGACGGGTGCCCGCGATGACGGATGTTCCGGGGTATTTATCGAAGCGTCTCACCGAGACTGGCCGGCGGATCGTCGAACATCCCATAAACAGGCCTTATTTTCAGCATGGGCGGCCATCCTCTTTGCTTGGGATGGATTTCATAAAATAAGTGTCAATTTTACTGATATTTATAAGTCATCCCCACTGTCATTTTATTGCGAAAATGATTTTACTGAGTTGATTTCAATTGGATTTATTATGATTTGCCTTATTGATTAATTTAGTGGGAAATATATTTTTCAAATATTAACTTTTGTTAGATTCCAATTTAAAACAATGGCTTGTGTCTTTTTAGCTGCAAGGGCTAGGTAAGGGTGATGGATATTAATGTTTTTTATTTTTGCGAATCGACAAATGATGTAATTTGATGACATTCACATTTTCGTGCGAGCGCCGCCGCGCAGGCTGCGGCAGCCCGGTGCGAGTCACGGCGAAGCGTGGATGATGTTGCTGGGAGTCAGGTCCATCTATTGATGGAAATCCATTGGGGCGGATCGCCGGCGGCGGCCGCCGTTTTGCTTAAATCGTGAGAGTCAGGGGGCAGGGAATGAAGGTTCTGATCAGTCCTATCAATACGGCGGAAGCGGTTGTGGCTTGGGAATGCGGCACGAACATCATCGATATCAAGAACATCAATGAGGGCTCGCTGGGGGCGAGCTTTCCCTGGATCATCCGCGAGGTGATCGCCCGCATCAATGACCCCAAGGTGGTGTTCAGCGCCACGCTGGGCGATCTGCCGCACAAGCCGGGCACCGCCTCGCTGGCGGCGCTGGGCGCGGTCAGCAGCGGCGTCAAATACGTCAAGGCCGGCCTGCACGGCTCCAAGGACGTGGCCGAGGGCGTGGAGCTGATGAGCGCGGTGGTGCGCACCTGCAAGGACTTCGATCCGTCCGTGACCGTAGTCACCGCCGGCTATGCCGACTATCAGCGTTTCGGCGGCCTGTCGCCGCAGCAGCTGGTGGAAATCGCCGCCGAGTCCAAGTCGGACATGGTGATGGTGGACACCTACATCAAGGACGGCAAGTCGCTGTTCGACGCGCTGAACGAGCAACAGCTGACCGAATTCGTGCAGCAGGCTCACGCCAAGGGCCTGAAGGTGGCGCTGGCCGGTTCGGTGCGCGCAGAGCACCTGGAACTGCTGGCCCGCATCGGCGCCGACGTGGTCGGCGTGCGCGGCGCGGTGTGCAGCGGCTACGACCGCGGCACCACCATCGATCCGGTGAAGGCCGAGCAGTTCATCAAGGCCGCCAACGCCATCGCCGTGGCGCAGTGACGCGGCCATCGTGAGCGGCATTCCACACTCCGCATCCGCGCCGGGCTGCGCGGTGGTGAAGCTGGGCGGCAGCCTGATCACCTCCGAGGGGCCCGGCGGCCCGGACGTCAACCGCGCGCTGCTGACGGCGCGCGCGCGCGAACTGGCCGCCAGCGGCTGGCCGCTGGTGCTGGTGCACGGCACCGGCGCTTACGGCAAGCCGCCGGCGCGCCGCTATGGTTATCTCGACGGCAGGCTGCCAAGCGGCCGCGCCGGCGTGGTGGCTGAGGTGGCGCGCGATCTGGCCCGGCTGGAGCTGGAGGTGGTGGATTGCCTGGAGGCGGGCGGCCTCAAGCCTTTGCGGCTGCCCGCCATCCAGTTGTTCCGCGCCAGCGCGGGATGCGCTTCTCCGCTCGACCTGGGGCCGGTACGGGAGCTGCTGGCCCGCGGCGTGACGCCGGTGATCGGCGGCAATTTCGTGCTCGATTGCGACGGCTTCGCGGTCTGCTCCAGCGACATCATCGCGGTGGAGCTGGCGCTGGAGCTCGGCGCGGCCAGCCTGGTGCTGGCCACCCGCGCGCACGGCGTCTACCGGGAGCACGGCCGCGGCGAGGCGATACACGGGCTGCTGTCCGAGAGCGACGGCGACGCGCTGCGCAAGATAGACGCGGCCGGCCAGGACGTCAGCGGCGGCATGCTGGCCAAGATATCTCATGGCTTCCGCGCCGCGCGCCATGGCATCGCCACTTATGTGGTGGACGGCAGGGTGGCCGGCAATCTGAACGGCGCGCTGGACGGCTCGCCGCTGCAGGGCACGCGGCTGCTGTCGGATCGGGCGGGAGGATAGCCGCATGTGCGGAATCGCGGGAGCGCTGTTGGACCGCCACGCGCACGATGGCGACGTGGCCGAAGCCAGACGGATGATACTGCGCCAGACCCACCGCGGCCCGGACAGCCTGGCGGCGCGGCGCGTCGGTCCGGCGCTGCTGGCCTCGTCCAGGCTGGCCATCGTCGACGTCGCCAACGGCAGCCAGCCTTTCTGCAATGAGGACCGCTCCATCCACGCTGTGTTCAACGGCGAAATCTACAACCATCTCGAGTTGCGCGAACAACTGTCGCGCCGCGGCCATAGCCTGCCCGGCGGCAGCGACGGCGAAGTCATCGTCCACCTGTACGAGGAGTACGGAGCGGATTGCTTCCAATGGCTGGACGGCCAGTTCGCCATCGCCATCTTCGACTCTCGCGACGGCTCGCTGCATCTGGCGCGCGACCGGATGGGCATCTGCCCCTTGCATTGGGCGCGGCTGGACGGCGCGCTGTATTTCAGCTCCGAGATCAAGGGTCTGCTGGCCGTGGCCGGCATGCCGCGCCGGGCGGAGCCGCGGGCGATGCTGCAGCTTGGCTATTTCGGCGCGGTCTGCGCGCCGCTGACGCCCTTCGCCGGCATCCATCAGCTGCCCGCAGCCCACAGGCTCAGCTTCCGCGCTGGCCGGGCGGAGACTAGCCGCTACTGGTCGCTGGATTTCCCGCTGGCCGGCGAGCATGCCAGGCTGAGCGAGGCGCAGGCTGCCGATGGTTTGGCAAGCCGGCTGGAGCGGGCGGTGGCCAGCCACGCCCAGGGCGAGTTCGAGCCGACCTGCTTCCTCAGCGGCGGCATCGATTCGGCGGTGATCGCCGCGCTGCTGCAGCGCGGCAGGCAAGCGCCGATCGCGGCATTCTGCGCCGCATCGGAACACGGGCGGATGGACGAGGGCGGGGCGGCGGGCCGCACCGCCGAGTGGTTGGGCGTGGATCTGAAACGGGTCCGGATCGACGAGGCGGGCATCGCCCACGCCTTCCCCCGGCTGATCTGGCATGGCGAGACGCCGGTGATTTCGACCGAGGCGTCGGCCTTGATGCGGCTGGCGGGCGAAGCCGGCCAGCGCTCCAAGATCGTACTGACCGGCGAGGGCGCGGATGAGGCTTTCGCCGGCTATCTGGCCTTCCGCCAATACCGGCAACTCGGCGCGTTGACGCTCCGAGGCCTCGCGCCGCTGCGGGCGCTGATGCGGCCCTGGCTGCGTAGTCATTACGGTTCGGAGTGCCTGCTGCCGGGCGAAGACAGGCTGGGCGCGCTGGCCGAGCATTTCGGCTGCGTGCCGGCGCAGGCCTATGAATGGGAGTTTTACCGCGAGGCGCTGACGCCGCTGTTCTCCCCGGAGCTGAGGGCGATGGCTGCGGCGGGCCGCTGCTGGGACGGTTTCGAATTCGACCGCGGCGCGGTGCGCGGCCGCCATTGGCTGGACCGCTCGCTGTACGTGTCCTATCAGGTGATGCTGCCCAACTATCTGCTGGGCGCGCACGGGGACCGCATCTACGCCGCCAATTCGGTCGAGGGACGCTATCCCTTTTTGGACCGGGAGCTGGTCGAGTACGCGGCGGCGCTGGATCCGGCGCTGAAGCTGCGCCGCGGCCGGGAGAAGCACATTCTGCGCGTCGCCGCGTCGCGCTGGCTGCCGGACGAGGTGGCCTGGCGGCCGAAAACCCGTTTCGTGATGCCGTTCGGCACCCCTTTCGTCGGCCCGCGCGCATCGCCGCTGTACGCCGAGCTGCTGTCGCCGGGCAAGCTGGCCGAGTACGGTTATTTCGATCCCGAGCGGGTGAGGCAGCTGTTCCAGGCGCTGGCCTCGCCGCCGTCCGCCGGCGGCAAGGCCCGCCGCTATCTCGAGCGGCTGGGGCTGGGTTTGGGCGCTACCTTCGTGGCCAGCACCCAGCTCTGGCACCACCTGCATCTGGCCGACGACGGGTCGGCCGCGTCCGGGGAGGCGGCGCGGCGATCCGCGCCGGCGACCATAGCATGAGCAAGGAGCCGTTGATGAACGCAACAGCACACGATGCGCAGCGCATGCCGGCCGAACTGGAGCGGCTGCGGGGCAGGATAGACGAACGCATCGCGGCGGCGATCGAGTCGCTGCGCGAGGAGGGGCCGGAGCGCGGCCATCCGCTGATCGGCCGGGTGTACGGCTGGCTGCGGCATTACCTGGATTGCGACGGCAAACGCATGCACGGCATCGCGGCGGCGCTGGCCCACCTGGCCTGCGGCGGCGACGAGGACGCCATCCTGCCGGTGGCCGCGGCGATGCAGCTGTACCACCACCACACCTTGGTGCACGACGACATCTACGACGAAGACGCCGCGCGGCGCGGCTGGCCGACGGTGCACCAGGCCTTCGCCGGCTGGTTCGCCGATCGGCGCGGGCCGGAGGACGGCGTCGGCCGGGTGTTCTCCGGCGGCGCGATGCGGCGCGGCGCGATCACCGCCTTCGCCTACGGCAAGATCTGCCGCGCGCTGGCTGGCAGGCTGCTGCTGGAGAGCGGATTCGATCAGGCCGCGGTGCTGGACGTCGCCCGCGCGCTGGAGCGGCACGAATTCTTCGACAACGCGGCCCAGCTCAAGGATGTGTTCCACGAGGGCGACGAGATGCCCTCGCCGCAGGCCTGCCTGGACAACGCCTGGTTGAAGACCGGCCGATTGTTCGAGCTGTGCGCGTACGCTGGCGCGCGGCTGGCCGGCGCGGAAGCGGGCCGGACCGAGTCTCTGGAGCGCTGGGCGGGACAATCGGCGCTGGCCTATCAGCTGCAGGATGACCTGGAGGACTTGAACGCCGCCAGCGAGAAGGGGCAGGGACGCGGCGTCGCCACCGATCTGCTGCACTGCAAGCCCACTTATCTTTACGCGCTGGCCAAGACCATGGCCGAGGGCCGCGACCGGGACGCGCTGCTGGCGTGGCAATCGGGCGCGCAAGCCGGCCTGGACAGCGGCGACATCATCGCCATCCTGGCGCGCAGCGGCGCGCTGGACGCTTGCGGCAGCGAAGTGGCGCGCTGCATCGCCCGCGCCGGCGCGGCGGTGGACGGCGCGACGCCGGCATTGGCGGCAGACAGGCTGCCGCTGCTGCGGCAATTTTCCGATTACTTCGTGTCGCCGGCCTACTGGCACCGTCCGTTGGCGGCTTCGCGCCCGGCGGCGGCGCTGCTGGCCTGAGGAGGACGCCGATGGCTTACGCGCCCCTGATCTTCGACCTGCACGGCGTGCTGCTGGGACGGCGGGAGCCGGCCGGCCATCTGCCGGCCGGAGAGGTGCTGCGCCAGCTGCGCGCGGCCGGGCATCCGCTGCGCTTCCTCACCAACTCCAGCAGCGTCGGCCGGCAACAGGTGGCGAAGCAGCTGGCGTCGGCCGGCGTCGAGGTGGACGCCGGCGAGGTGTACACCGCGGCGATGACGGTCGCGCATTATCTGCGGCGCTGCGGCCGGCCGCGGAAGCTGTTCGTCGTCGGTTCCGACGCGCTGCGCGCCGAACTGGACGCCATGTGCGGCGGATTGCTGGGCTGGGCGGCGCCGGAGGAAGCGGACACCGTGGTGGCGAGCCGGGATCCGGAGCTGGACGAGGAAACGCTGCGGCGTCTGGCGCGGGCGGGGCAGCCGCAGCTGATCGCCACCTGTCGCGACCTGGGCTTTCCCGACGGCGACCGCATTCATCCCGGCCCAGGCCAGACCGTGGCCCGCGTCGAGCAGGCGCTGGACGCGCAGGCGCTGGTGTTGGGCAAGCCGAACCCCTATGCGCTGGCTTCGGTGATGGATTTGCCGGCGCCGTTGTCCGACTGCGTGGTGATCGGCGACTCGCCGCTTCAGGACGTCGCGCTGGCGCGCAACGCCGGCGCGAAAGCTGTGCTGGTGGCGTCCGGCGGCGACGCGCCGGGCGGCCCGGAGCCGGACTGGCGCATCGACGCCATCGATCAACTGCTTCCCTTACTGTGCAGGTGACAGCATGAATATCCGCGCCTTGAGCCTAGGCACCGCCGGCTACTTCTTCACCAACCGCTTCCACATCGCGCTGATGCCGGTGTTCCTCACTTATTTCTGGAACCAGGCGCTGCGCTTGCCGCTGGGCTTCGATTACTACCTGATGATCGTGCTGACCACCGCCGGCGGCTACATCTACAACATCTACACCGACGCCGAGGAAGACGACGTCAATTACAGCAGCCGCTACCGCTTGTTCGGCCGCAACCGCCACACCAAGGCGGTGGTCGCCGCCTGCTTCTTCGGCGGCTTCCTGCTGTCGCTGCATGCGGGCTGGATCTTCGTGCTGTACGGCGGCGCCGTGCATTTCCTGGGCTCGCTGTACAGCCGCCCGCTGCCGTTCCACTGGCGCGGCCGGCCGCTGCGGATCAAGGAAGTGCCGTTCGTGAAGAACCTGTACGCCGGGCTGTTCTGGTCGGTGGCGCTGGTGCTGACGCCGCATCTCTATGTCGGCGCGCGGCCCGGCGAGGCCGCGCTGCAGGCCATCATCCTCAGCTTCGCCCTCAACTACTTCGTCGAGTTGATGTGGGACGTCCGCGACATGCCCGGCGACGCCCGGGCAGGCTTCCGCACCGTGCCGCTCCTGATTGGCGAGCGCGCCGCCTACTGGCTGCTGCGGCTGGTGCATCTGCTGACCTGCGCGTTGATGTATTACGGCGCGGCCTCCGGCGTGCTGACGCCGGGCTGCATGCTGTTCGCCGTCGTGCATCTGCCGGTGGGCTTGCTGTTTCTGGAATGGTACCGGCGCCAGCCGGAAAAGGACTGGGCTTCCCATCTGTACATCATGTACGGCGGCGGCCTGCTGGCGGCCGGCATGGTGTGGACGCATTCACTGACTACAGGGAGTTGATGTGATTACCACGCAATTCAAGGCGGCGCAGCAATGCGCATCGGCGGCCCTCCATCGCTACCTGCCGGAGCGCGAGGACATGGACTGGCTGGCCGAAGTGGTCGATCGTCCCCGTTTCGGCTGGGACTGGCCGGCATTGGAGCAGGGTTTCTTCCAGCCGCTGCGCGAGTGGGCGGACAAGCACGACGCGAGGCTGAAGCCGGCGCTGGCCGGCTTGCTGATCGACGCGCTGGGCGGCGACAAAAGCGAGCATCCGGCCTTGCTGGCCGCGCTGGAGTTCACCCACCTGGCGTCCTTCATGCTGGATGATCTGGCCAATGGCCGCGATCTGGACGCCAGCGTCAGCGACAAGGTGGCGGTGCCGCTGCCGGTCTGGGTCACCATCGCCTACAACGCCCGCCAGCTGGCGCCGGTGCTGGTGCTGCGCCGCGCGGAGAACCTCGCGCCCGAGGCGAGGCTGCGCCTGGCCCAGCGCTATCTGTTCCAGCAGAGCCTGGGCACCACCATGGACTTGTGGGGCGCCGAGCGCAGACTGGAGCATGGCTCGCTGACCGATTTCATCGCCCATCTGGCCAATTACGCCGGCGCGCCGGGTTTCGGCCTGGCCGCCGCGACCGCCGCCACGGCGGCGCGGCTGGCGCCGGCCGACGCCGACGCGCTACGCCAGGCGGGGACCGAATTGGGCGCATCGCTGCGGCTGCGGGCCCTGGCCGACGGCCAGCCGCGCTCGTTGTCGTTGAACGGCAGCCGGGTGGCGGAGGCGGAAGTCCGCTGGCGCGCGGAATACGACCGCGCGGCGTTGCTGGCCAGCGCCGACCGGCTGCAGTCGTCCGCGCTGGAAGGCGCGCGCCGGCTGGGGCCGGATGTCGGAGCGGCGATGGCCGGTTTTCTCGCGGCGCTGGACGCGCCGGTTTCGGAAGGGAGGCAGTGATGAGCGACAGCGCGCAATACAGCGACGACTTCCTGGCCGACATGGCGCCGACGCTGGCAGAGCAGTACCGCCGCTGGTATCCGTGGTGCCGCGAAACGGTGCTGGCGACGATAGACCGGCTGGCGAGCCGAACCTATCTGGAGGCCGCGCTGGGCGCGCGGCTGTCCGAACCCATGCTGCAGGCAGTGAAGGACGCCTGGCTCGACCCCTACCGTTCCTATCACAACCGGATGGGCAAGATGCTGCGCCCCTTCCTGGTGTGCAGCGTGATGCAAGCTTTCGAGCGCGATCCGCGGCGGACGCCGGTCGTGGTGGCGATCGCCGAGATCATCCACGCCGCCTCGCTGGTGCTGGACGACGTGGCCGACGATTCGCCGCTGCGCCGCGGCGGGCCGACCGCGCATCGCCAGGTCGGCGTCCGCGTCGCCGGGGCCGCCGGCTCCGCCTGGCTGAACGCCTGCTTCCAGCTGCTGGCCGCCGACGATTCCGGCCTGGAGCCGGAGCAGGCGCAGCGGCTGGCCGACGAGATCGCCTGGGAGCACTGGGTGACCGGCGTGGGCACCACGATAGACACCACCTGGCCGTGGATGGGGCGGCTGGACGGCACGCCGGCGCAGTATCTGCAGTCGGTGGTGCACCGCTCGACCTCCTATACCTACCGGTTGCCGTTGAAGCTGGGGGCGATCGCCGCCGGCGCGTCGCCGCAGCAGACCGCGCAGTTCGCCGCGCTGGGGGAGGAGCTGGGCATCGCCTTCCAGATCATCGACGACATCCTCAATGTGCAGCCGGGCGACGACAAGTGGGGCAAAGCGCTGGCCGAGGACATCACCCAGGGCAAGATCAATCTGCAGGTGCTGCTGGCGCTGGAGCGGCTGGGCTCTACCGAGCGGGCCCGGCTGGTCGAGATCCTGCAGAGCCGCACAGCCGATCCGCAGACGCTGGCCGAGGCGGTGGCGCTGATGGCGGGCAGCGGCGCTTTTGACGCCGCGCGCGACATCGCCCAGGGTTATATCGACAGCACCCAGGCCATCGTCGCCGGCATGGATTTCCTCAACCCGGTCGACCGCGAACGCTTCTCCGCCTTCGTCGACTACGTGATCCACCGCAATCGCTGAACGGAGCGGGCCCGCCGATGGCTGGCGGCGGGCTTGGCTGCGCAAGGATAATGACAAATGAATTTTGTCGATCGGGGTTTGCAGGGAACGGTATTGCTGACCGGCGCCACCGGCGGCCTGGGCGGGGAGCTGCTGCCCAGGCTGTTGCGGCGCCACCCGGCTTGCCAGGTGGCGGCGCTGGTGCGCGGCGGCACGCCGCAGCAGGCGGCCGGCAGGCTGGGCGAGGCGATGGATTACGGCGGCCTGTCGTCCGCGGAGCGGGCCAGGGTGTCGCTATGCCACGGCGATGTCTCTCAGCCTCGGTTCGGCCTGGCCGAGCCGGCCTGGCGCGAGCTGGCGGCGCGGACCCGCCGCGTGTTCCATCTGGCGGCCAGCGTGGATTTCGACCTGCCGCTGGACGCGTCGCGCGCGGCCAATGTCGACAGTACCCGCGCGGCGCTGGCGTTCGCCGAAGAGGCGATGCGCGCCTCGGCCGATTTCCGGCTCAATTACGTGTCCACCGCCTACGTGTCCGGACGGCGCGACGGTAGGCTGGGCGAGGAGGAGCTCGATCAGGGGCAGGCCTTCTGCAATGGCTACGAGCAGTCCAAGTTCGAGGCGGAGCAATTGGTCTGGCAGACGAGCGGGCGGCTGCCGCTGACCGTCTACCGGCCCAGCCAGATCATCGGCGAGTCGCGCGCCGGGCGCATACGCAAGTTCTTCGGTTACTACGAATTCCTCAAGCTGGCGGAGCGCGGCCGCATGCCGGTGCTGCCGGCGAACGCCGGGGCCCGGCCCGATCTGGTGCCGGCGGATTACGTGTGCGAGGCGATGCTGCACCTGGACGCGTCCGCCCATGCCGTCGGGCGCTGCTACCACCTGACCGCCGGTCTGGCCAACAGTCCGGATTTCGAGCGCATCTTCAGCCTGATGTACCAGGAGCTGGCCGAGCGCCGGCCGGATGGCAAGGCGCCGGCCAGGCCGAGGATGTTCCGCCCGGAGGATCTGGAGGCGATGGCGTCGCCGGAAGAGTTGCGCCGTTTCCACCTGAGCCCGCTGAAGCTGCTGTTGCGCACCTACCGCGCTTACCTGGCCGAAGAGCGCGATTTCGATTGCGCGGCCACCCAGGCGGAGCTGGCCGCCGCCGGCATCGCGTTGCCGGATGTCGAGGCCGCGCTGCGGCTGAGCACCCGCTACGCGCTGGACGCCCGTTTCGGCCAGCGCGCGCGTAGCGGCGCGTTCGAGCGGCAGCCGGCCTGATCACAAACCTAGCTGGAGCAGACAACGATGAAACGCGAATTGCTGGCCATTCTCCGCTGCCCCCATTGCCGCGGCGAACTGCATGTGGCTGGAAGCGGGGAGCAGGAGGGAGAGCTTGAGGACGGCGAACTCAGCTGCGCCGGCTGCCGCCGTCATTACCCGGTGGTGCAGGGCGTGCCGCGCCTCTTGCTGCAGGACGGCCTGGTGGCCAGAACCCGCAGCGGCTTCACCTACCAGTGGAACAAGCGGCAAACCGGCCGCGCCGAGCGCCGCGCGGTGGTGTACGGCTACGAGATAGGCAAGTTCATGGACTGGTTCGTCGGCGAGTTCACGCCCGGCCTGTCCGCGCGCGCGTCCGGTGCCTGGCTGCTGGACGCCGGCTGCGGCAGCGGCGAGAAGGCGCGCGAGCTGGCGCGGCGTTTTCCGCAGCACCAGGTGGTGGCGATAGACCAGTCCAACGCCATCGCCCGCGCCGCCTGGGAAAACCGCGATCTGCCCAATCTGCATTTCGTCCAGGCCAACGTCTGGTTCCCGCCGTTCGCCAATCACAGCCTGCAGTTCGCGATGAGCATAGGCGTGCTGCACCACACGCCGGACACGCTGCGCGCCTTCCGCGCGATCGGCGCGCTGGTGGCGCCGGGCGGCGACTTCATGACCTGGCTGTATCCGCTGCCGGAGGAGGACAGCTTCTGGGCCGGGCTGTACCGCCAGCGCGACAACCATTTTTTCAAGCTGGGCCACCGGCTGCCGCACTGGATGACGATCGCGCTGTGCCACGCCTATATCGCCGTCTTCTTCCCGCTGGTGCTGCGCTTCCTGAAAGCCCAGTACCGGGTGAACAAGGACCGCTTTCCCATCTATCCGGACCGGCCGACGCTGGGCGAGTTGTACCGCAGCTCGGTGTTCCTGTCCTTCGACAATGTGATGCCGCCGCACCAGTTCCGCCACGGCAGGCCCGAGGTCCGCGGCTGGTACCGCCAGCACGGCTTCGGCGCGGTCAATGACCGCTACCCGGGCTTTTTCCACGCGATACGCGGCCATGCCGCCTGATTACCAACGGAGGAGACTGCAATGAACGACGCCACCGTCGCGCTCGAGGCCGCGCTGGAGGACAAGCTGCGCGACTTCCTGGTCCGGCTGCTGAAGCTGGACGAAGACCAGCCGCTGCCGGCCGACGCCGACCTGATCAACCAGATCGGCCTGGACTCCATCGAGGCCTTCGACGCCATCGCCACGCTGCATGAACTGCTGGACGCGGTGATCCCGGAGAACTTCAACCCCAAGGTGGTCAACAGCATACGCACGCTGGCGCGCTACGTGCTGGACGCCTTCGGCGATGGCGCGGCCCGCCGCTTCATCGAGTTGGACCTGGAGGCGGTGACGGCCTTCGACGCCGAGGAAGACCTGTAGCCATGGCGGCGCGGCGCTTCTCCGGCGATGAACTGGCGGCGTTGCTGCCGCACGCCGGCGACGCCTTCTTCCTCAGCGACGCCGAGGTGGATGGCTGGAAGGCCAGCGGCGGCGCCAGCTGGCGCGCCGACCATCCCCACCTGCGCGGGCACTTTCCGGGCGAGCCCATCGTGCCCGGCATCTACCTGCTGGAAGCGGCCGCGCAGCTGGCCGGGGTGGCGATACGCTGCGGCGCGGAAGACTGGACGCCGGAAACGCTGGGCGTGCTGGCCGGAGTGCGCAAGTCCTATTTTCACCGCTTCGTCCGGCCGGACGAGCGGGTGGATTACGCGCTGGAGGTGAGGCCGACGCCGGGCAGCGCGATGTACGCGGTCAGCGGGCTGGGCAAGGTGGGCGGGGACAAGGTGCTGACCGTGGAATTGACGATAGCCGGCGTGCGGCGCTAGCGCGGCGGCGGGAGGGGGCATGGACAAGCGAAGAGTGGTGATCACCGGCATTGGCGTGGTGTCGCCTTACGGCGCGGGTTTGCCGCGCTTCTGGCAGGCGCTGGCGGGCGGCGAGAGCGCGCGGCGGCCGATACGCGGCTTCGACGCCTCGGTTTACCGCAGCGCCCAGGGCGGCGAGACACCGGCGGAACTGTTGGCGGACGCTGGCGCGCGCGCGCGCTGCGGCGACCCGGGCGAGGACAGCGCCTACTTCCTGGCGCTGGCCGCCGCCGAGGCGTTGCGGGACGCCGGCCTGGGGCCGGCATTCGATGACGCCGAGCGGGTCGGCTGCGTGCTGGGCACGCTGTGCGCCGGCATGCGCAATATGCGCGAATACGGCGCCGCCTACGAGGCGGGGCGGCTATCGCCGGTGGCGGCGGAGACGATACCGGCTCATTACCAGCTGGACTTCCTGGCGGGGCGGCACAATCTGACCGGACCGTCGTCGCTGGTGTCCACCGCTTGCTCGTCCACCACCGACGCGCTGGGCTACGCCTTCGACCTGATACGCGGCGGCGAGTGCGACCGCTGCCTGTCCGGCGGCGGCGACGTGCTGGCGGAGATGATACACGCCGCCTTCAACGGCCTGTATTCGATCACCACGGGCGAGCCCAGGCCGTTCGACAGCGAGCGCGACGGCTTCTTCATCGGCGAGGGCGCCGGCCTGTTCCATCTGGAAACGCTGGAGTCGGCCCGCGCGCGCGGCGCGCGCATCCATGCCGAGATCCTGGGCTACGGCCTGTCCAATACCGGCCACCACCTGACCGCCACCTCGGAAGACGGCGCCGGCGAGGCGCTGGCGATACGCCGCGCGCTGGACGACGCCGGCCTCGCGCCGGCGGACATCGACTACATCAATTGCCACGGCACCGGCACCCGCCACAACGACGCGTCCGAGATCCGCGCGATCAATCTGGTGTTCGGCGACGCCGCCGAACGGCTTCGCATCAGTTCCAACAAGGCTTCGATCGGCCATTGCATGGGCGCGGCCGGCGCGCTGGAGGCGGCCGCCACGGTGCTGGCGCTGGAAAACGGCCTGATCCCGCCGACGCTGCACACCCGCGGCGACGAGACGGCGCTGCGCAGCCGGCTGGTCGGGGCCGAGGCCAGGCCGGCTGTGCTGCGGCGCGCGCTGTCGCAGTCGTTCGGCTTCGGCGGGGCCTGCTCCTGCATCGTGTTCGGCCATTACCGGGAGGATGGGCATGCGTGAAGTGGCGATTACCGGCATCGGCGTGATCGGGCCGCACGGCGTGGGGCTGGATGGCGCGCTCGACGGCCGCTTCGTGTTCTCCGCCTGGCCGGAGGCGGCGTCGCCGCCGCACGCCGAGTCCCTGATCGCCAGCGTCGGCGATTATCCCCGCACCCGCTATTTCAACGAGCGCGCGCTGCGGCTGATGGACAAGCCGATGATGCTGGCCAGCTTCGCCGCCGGATCGGCGCTGGAGGACGCGGGCTACGGCGACGGCGAGGCGCCGGAAGACTGCGCGACGTTGCTGGGCACCGCGCGCTCCGAGCAGACCTCGGTGCACAAGTTTTCGTTGCCGCTGCTGCAGGGACGGCCGGAGCGGATCAATCCGGCCGAATTCCCGCTGGTGGCGCGCAATATCGCCTGCGGCCAGATGGCGATCCGCTTCGGCTTGCGCGGCCCCAGCTCGGTGCTGGCTTCGGGGCCGCTGGCTTCGCTGCAGGCGGTGGCGCGCGCCGCCGGCCTGGTCCGCTCAGGTCGAGCCAAGGTCGCGCTGGCGGGCGGCGTGGAGGCCTTGTCGCGCTTCGCCTTGCGTTTCTGCCGCGATTATTACGGCGACGCGGCGCTGGCCGGCAGGCCGGCCTTCTTCGGCGAACGGGGCGGCGGGCTGATCCCGTCCGAGGGCGCGTGCATGCTGGTGCTGGAAGACGCGGAGCACGCGGCGGCGCGCGGCGCGCGCGTCTACGCCAGGCTGGGCGGCTGGCATGCCGGCCGGCTGGGCCGGGGCGACGCGGTCCAATCGCTGCTGGACGGCTGGCGCCGCGCGGCCGACGCCGAGCCGGCCTTGCTGCTGCCGGGAGCCGGAGGCGCGGGCCGCGATCACGAAAGGCTGGAAACGCGGGCCTTGCGACGCTGGCTGGCGGAGCGCGCCGGGCAGCCGTGCAAGCTGCTGGCCGCGCGGGCGCTGGCGGGGGAGGGAGAGAGCTGGAGCGGCGCGCTGCAGGTGGCCTTGGCCGCCGCTTCGCTGGCAAGCCGGCGCGCGCCGGCCACGCCGGATGTGGCGGCGGACGCCGATCCGGCGCTGGCGCGGGCCGCAGCAGGCGGAGCGCTGCCGGACGACGCCGCCGCGCTGGTGTTGGGCAACGACGCCGCCGGGGCGTTCTGCGCGCTGGGGCTGCGCCGCTGAGCGCCATTGTTTTCGCGCCGCGCGCCGGGGCGCGGCGGCCATATGGAGAATCCGAATGAGTGAACACGCACTGCCGCTCGCCTTGCGCAAGGCGGCGCTGGTCACCGGGGCGGGGCGGGGCATAGGCCGGGCGATCGCGCTGGAGCTGGCCGGCCGCAAGCTGCCGGTCTTCGTCAATTACCGGCTGGACGGCGCGGCGGCCGAGGACGCCTGCGCGGCGATCCGGGCCGCGGGCGGCGAGGCCTATCCGGTCCGCGCCGACGTGTCCAACCGCGACGCGGTGGCGGCGATGTTCGCCGACATCCGCCAGCGCGGCTTCTGGGTGCAGACCCTGGTCAACAACGCCGGCATCGTCCGCGACGGCTTGCTGGCGATGATGCCGGCCGACGACTGGAGCACAGTGCTGGGCAGCAATCTGGACGGCAGCTTCCACTGCGCGCGCGCCGCGCTGCAGACGATGATGAGCCGCAAGAGCGGGCAGATCGTCAACATCGCCTCGGTCGGCGGCATGCGGGCGCAGGTCGGCCAGGCCAATTACGCGGCGGCCAAGGCCGGCTTGCTGGCGCTGACCCGCGGCCTGGCGCGCGAGGTCGGCCGCTACGGCATACGCGTCAACGCGGTGGCGCCGGGCTTCATCGACACCGACATGCTGGCGGAGATGAAGGCGTCGGACAAAGGCGCGGCGCTATTGGAGGACGCCCGCGCCAAGCAAATCCCGCTGGCGCGCTTCGGCAAGCCGGAGGAGGTGGCGCAGACCGTCGGCTTCCTGTGCTCGAGCGCGGCCAGCTACATCACCGGCCACGTGCTGGTCGTCGACGGAGGGCTGTGTGCCTGAAGCTCGGCCCTTGCTCGGCCGGCTGTTCTCGCCGATCCGGCTGAATAAGCTGCGGCTGCCCAACCGGCTGCTGATGAGCTCGATGCATCTGAACCTGGACGAGTGCGACGACGCCTGGCAAAGGATGGCGGCGTTTTACGCGCTGCGCGCGCGGGAGGGCGTCGGGCTGATCGTCAGCGCAGGTTGCGCGCCGGACGAGGCCGGCAAGACCACGAAGGGCGGCTTCGCGCTGTGCCGCGACGACGAAATAGAGCCGCACCGGCTGATCACCGGCGCGGTGCATGAGGCCGGCGGCCGCATCGCGCTGCAGATTCTGCATTTCGGCCGCGAGGCCTTTCACGGCGGCATGGTGTCGTCGTCGGCTGAGCGGCTGCCGTCCAGCGTGTTCACGCCCAGGCCGCTCGGCGAGGCCGAGATCCAGGCGACCATCGCCGCCCATGCCGATTGCGCGGCCCGCGCTGTCGCCGCCGGCTACGACGCGATCGAGCTGCTGTTCGGCCAGGGCTTTCTGGTGCACCAGTTCCTGGCCCCCGCCTGCAACAAGCGCACCGACCGCTGGGGCGGCGGCTTCGACAACCGCGCCCGGCTGGCGGTAGAGATCGCCGCCGCGGTGCGTCGCCGCGTCGGCCCGGATTTTCCACTGATCTTTCGTCTGCCCTGCATGGATTTGCTGCCGGACGGGCTGGACGCCGAGGAGTCGATGGCGCTGATCGGCAAGCTGCTGCCCTACGGCATCGATTTGCTCAACGTCAGCATAGGCTGGCACGAATCCGAGGTGCCGACCATCGCGATGGCGGTGCCGCGCGCGGCTTTCGCCGACGCCGCCCGCTTGGCGCGGCGGCGTTATCCGCAACTGAAGCTGGCCGTCAGCAACCGCGTCAACGACCCGCGCGACGGCGAGGCGCTGCTCTTGGACGGCAGCGCCGACGTGATCGCGATGGCGCGTCCCTTTCTGGCCGACCCCGCGTTGGCTGGGAAGGCCGCGGCCAACCGATTCGACGAGATCAACGCCTGCATCGCCTGCAACCAGCGCTGCCTGGACCACGTGCTGACTGGCCAGCCGGTCGGCTGCAGCGTCAATCCGGATTGCGGGCTGCCGGACGAAGGCCGCTACCCGCCGCTGCCGCGGACACTGGAAGTGGCGGTGGCCGGCGGCGGCATCAGCGGCATGGGCGCGGCCTTGTTTCTGGCCCGGCGCGGCGCGCGGGTGACGCTGTTCGAGGCGGGATACGAATTGGGCGGCCAGTTGCGGCTGGCCGCGCGCATTCCGCAAAAAGAGGAGTTCGCCGCCACCATCCGCCATTACCGCGGCGAACTGCTGCGGGCAGGCGTGGCGGTGAGGCTGGGCTGCCGTTTCGACGAGCGCGCGGTCGACGCCGCGCGCTGGGACCACGTGGTGTTGGCGCAGGGCGCCGCGCCGCGCCGGCCGGAAGGCGTGCCGGGGCTGGAACTGCCGCATGTGAGGGACTACGCCGAGGTGCTGGAGCAGGGTTGTCCGGTGGCGTTTCCAGTGGTGGTGATCGGCGGCGGGGGCATCGCCTGCGATCTGGCGAAATACCTGGCGGCCAAACGCGGCGAGTTGACCCGTGGAGCGCGCGGCTACCTCGCGCGGCGCCTGCCGGCGGAGACGCTGGCGCCGTACCTGGACGGCGGCGCGGACGACGAGGAGCCGGCGATCACGTTGCTGCAGCGCTCCGGCCGCAAGTTCGCCCACCGCGTCGGCCGCACCACGCGCTGGATACTGATGGACGCGCTGCGCCGCGACGGCGTGCGGTTGCTTGGCCGGGTCGACGTCGTCGAGATCACCGGCGACGCGGTGATCGTGCGCGAGCGCGGCGGCGCGATGCGCAGCCTGCCGGCGCGCAGCGTGGTGATCGCGGCCGGCCAGGTGCCGCGCTTGGGGCCGGAAGGCGCGCTGAGGCGGGCCGGCATTCCCTGCACGGCGCTGGGGGCGGCCGACGGCGGCCTCTCCGGCGTCAATCTGGCCGCGGCGCTGGAGGCGGCTTACCGGTTTGCGATGGAGCTGACATGAGCACGATGCGGGCGGTGGTATGGGAAGGGCCGCAGCGGCTGCGGCTGGCGACGCTGCCGCGGCCGGCGCTGCTGGAGCCGGACGACGCGCTGCTCAGAGTCACCCACGCGTCCACTTGCGGCACCGATCTGCATATCTACCGCGGCGCGGTGCCGGATTTCGAGCCGGGCACGGTGATCGGGCACGAGTTCGTCGGCGAGGTGGTGGCGGTGGGGCCTGAGGTGAAGCTTTTGCGGCCAGGACAGCGCGCGGCCTGCGCCGATTTCGTCGCTTGCGGCGCTTGCGCGCAGTGCGCGGCCGGGCGGCACGCCCAGTGCGGCGAGCGGCGGCTGTTCGGCTTTTCCGGCCTGCAGCCGCGACTGGACGGCGGCCTGGCCGAGTACGTTCGGGTGCCGCGGGCGGATGTCGCGCTGACGCCGCAGGCCGATGGCGCGGACCCGCGCTTCGGCCTGCTGTCCGGCGACGTGATGCCGACCGCGCTGGGCGCGCTGCAGCGTCTAGCGCTGGCGCCGGGCGAGCGCCTGGCGGTGGCGGGGGCTGGTCCGGTGGGCGTGCTGACCGCCTGGCTGGCGGCGCGCCGAGGCGTCGAAGTCCTGTTGCTGGAGGCCCATCCCGCCCGCGCGGCGCGCGCGCGTAGCGGGGGGCTGGCGGTGGCGGAGATCGCGGCCGGGCAACCGCTGTCGGATGCGGCGCCGGGTTTGGCCGGGCTTTTCGACGCCGCGGTGGACGCGGTGGGCGGCGAGAGCGGCTTGAAGACCGCGCTGGCCGCATTGCGGCCGCGGGGCCGGCTGGTCGGCGCGGGATCGCAGGCCGGCCGTTTTGAACTGGATTGGGGCGCGTTGATGCAGCGCGAGATCGCGCTGCAGTTCGTGATCGGCGATCCGATCGGCCTGCGCGGCGAAGTGGACGCGGCGATGGCCGGCTGCGCGCCGGCGCTGGAGCTGATGTTTTCCGACAAATTGCGCCTGGACGAGGTGCCGGATTATTTCGCCGCGCTGTACCGGCGCGAGCGTTTCAAGGCCTTGGTCGAGGTGGCGGGAGAGGCGGGATGAGCAGGCGGAATGCGGGAAAACGGCTGGCGTTGATAGGTTGCGGCGCGATGGGCACCGCGCTGGGGTTGCGGCTGCTGGGCCAGGGGTGGGAGGTGCGGGTCTATAACCGCAGCCAGGAGCGGACGGCGCCGTTGCGGGACGCCGGCGCCAGCGCGCACGCGACGCCGGCCGGCGCGGTGGCCGGGGCCGATTGGGTGGCGACGGTATTGACCGACAGCGCCGCGCTGCGCGCGCTGCTGTTCTGCGACCAGGGCATCGCCAGCGTGTCGGCCGCGGGCCGCCGCTTGGTGGACCTGGGCACCCATCAGCCTGTCCAGCTGGCGGCTTTGGGCGCCGAATCCGCTGCCGCCGGCTGGCCGCTGGTGGAGGCGCCGATGACCGGCAGCGTGCACGACGCCAGCCACGGCACCCTGCATTTCCTGGTCGGCGGCGCGGAGGCGGACGTGGAGTGGGCGAGCCCGCTGCTGTGGGCGCTGGGCCGCGGCGTCCATCATCTGGGCGGGCTGGGCGCGGGCAATACCGCCAAGCTGGCCTTGAACCTGCTGGTGGGGGTGATGGCGGGCGGATTGGGCGAGGCGATCGCGCTGCTCAGGGCGCACGGCCTGGCGGTGGATAGTTTTCTCGACGCGCTGGACGGCAGCGGCCTGGCTTCGCCCCTGTACCGGCGGCTGGGGCAGCGCTACCTGGACGGCGACCACGCGCCGCGCTTCTCGCTGGCCAATCTGGAGAAGGACCTGCGCTGGGAGTGCGAGCACGCGCTGGCCAGCGGCCTGCAGCCGAGGCTGGCGCCGGCGTTGTGCCGGCTGCTGGGGCCGCTGACCGAGGAGGCCAAGCGCCGCGACTACTCGGCCTTGATCGCCCATCTGGCCGGCGAGCCATCCTGTTGAATCCTTTGTCATGGTTGTTGAATTTATTAAATGATATATTCATTAATAGCCATGCCGACTTTCCCTTTCGAAAAACGAGCGAGCGCTTCATGAGTACAGCAGTCAAACCATCGACAAGCGGACCCATCGTCGAGCTGCAGGACGCGGGCCGCACCTTCCTGCTGGGCGAAACCCGGATCGAGGCCCTGCGCCACGCGTCGCTGGCGATCCAGCCCGGCGACTTCCTGGCGATCTGGGGGCCGTCCGGCTCCGGCAAATCCACCCTGCTCAACCTGCTGGGCCTGATCGACAGCCCCAGCTACGGCCGGATGCTGTTCCGCGGCCAGGATGTCGCCGGCCTGGACGACAACGCCCTGTCCGACTACCGCAGCCGCGAGATCGGCTTCGTGTTCCAGAACTTCAACCTGATCCCGGTGCTGTCGGCGCTGGAGAACGTGATGCTGCCGCTTTACTGCCAGCGCCTTCCCAAGGCCCAGGCCAGGGAGCGCGCCCGGGCGTGGCTGCAGAAGGTGGGATTGGAGGCTTTCGCCGATCATCCGCCGGAAAAACTCAGCGGCGGCCAGCGCCAGCGGGTGGCGATCGCGCGGGCGATGGTGACCGAGCCCTCTCTGGTGATCGCCGACGAGCCGACCGCCAACCTGGACTCGCGCACCAGCCGCGAGGTGATAGACCTGATGCAGGCGCTGAACCACAAGACCGGCGTCACCTTCGTGCTGTCCACCCACGATCCCAGGCTGCTGGCGCGGGTGTCGCGCCATCTGGCGCTGCGCGACGGCGAGATCGCCGAGGCCTCCTACGAGGAGAGCATGCTGAAACTCAACGCGGAGAGCCTGACATGAACCCCATCGTGATGGCGTGGCGCAATCTGCTGCGCAACCGCCGCCGCAGCCTGGTCACCCTGTTGTCCATCGCCTTCGGCATCGCCGCGCTGGCGCTGTTCGCCGGCTACACCCAGACCATCTACACCGGCCTGGCCAATCTCTCCATCCACGGCGAGATGATAGGCCACCTGTCGGTCAACAAGCGAGGCTGGCGCACCGAGGGCAAGCTGCATCCGGCGCGCTACCTGCTGACGCCGGCCGAGATCGCCAAGGTGGACGCCATCGTCCGCCAGCGCCTGCCGCAGGGCCACGTGCTGCCGAGGATGGGGCTGGACGGCATGATTTCCAACGGCCGCAACAGCACCATCTTCATCGCAGAAGGCATAGACCCGTCCGCGCTGCAGCTGATACTGGGCCCACTCAGCGGCGTGCACCGCAACATCGTCGCCGACAAGCCCAACGGCGTGTCGGTCGGCGAGGCGCTGGCCGCGGTGCTGGGGCTGAAGCGCGGCGGCGAGGCCTCGCTGCTGGTCGGCACCATCCACGGCCAGGCCAACGCCGCCGACGTCGAAGTCAACGACGTGATCAATACCGGCAACACCGCCACCAACGACAAATTCCTGCTGGTGCCGCTGCAGTTGACGCGGTCTCTGAAGGACGTCGGCGAGCAGGCCGAGTGGCTGACGGTATTGATCAACACGCCGGCCAAGGCCGGCGGCCAGCTGGACAAGGGCATGCTGGCGATGCTGACCACGCCGGCGCCGGACGAGGCGACCACCATCGCGCTGCGCGACCGGCTGCAGGCCGATTTCCAGGCCGCCGGCCTGGACCTGGAAGTGCGCACCTGGCAGGACATGTCGCTGTACTACAAGCAGGTGAAGAATATGTACGACCTGATCTTCACTCTGCTGTTGGGCATCGTGCTGGCCATCGTGGTGCTGAGCATCGCCAACGCGATGAGCATGAGCGTGCTGGAGCGCACGCGCGAGATCGGCACGCTCAGGGCGATGGGCTACCGCCGCGTCCGCGTGGTGGGCCTGTTCATCGCCGAGGCCTGCTTGCAAGTGGTCTTGGGCTGCCTGCTGGGGCTGCTGCTGTTCTGGCTGACCAGCCACGCGGTCAACGGCGCCAACATCCAGTATGTGCCGCCGGGCAACAGCGTCAGCGTGCCGCTGTACATCGATTTCGATCCGGCGCGGACCGTGTTCGCGATGCTGCTGCTGGGCACGCTGAGCATCGCCGCCGCCTGGCTGCCGGCGCGCAAGGCGTCGGGCCAGCAAATCACGCTGTCGCTGGCGCACAGCTGAGAAAGGGAAGCGCATGAAAACGATGACGATGGCGGCCGGCCTGCTGCTGGCCGGCCTGATCGCCGCGCCGGCGGCCATGGCGGCGCCGGACGCGCAGGAGCTGCTGCGCCAGTCCGACCAGGCGCGCGGCGGCGATCTGCCCGGCCTGGCCTGGGAGGTGAGGCTGGCCAACAGCGGCAGCGCCAGCGAAGACTTGCAGCCGATGCGGCTGGATGTGCGGGCCAACAAGACCGCCAGCCTGGCCGAAGTCAGGGAGCCTTTGAGCAACAAGGGCTCCAAGATGCTGCAGGTGGACCGCAATATGTGGCTGAGCAAGCCCGGCCTGAAGAAGCCGGTGGCGATCTCGCCGCGGCTGCGGCTGTCCGGGCAGGCGGCGATAGGCGACATCGCCGCCACCAATTACGCCAAGGACTACGCGGCCAAGCTGCTGCGCGAGGAGACGCTGAACGGCGAGCCCTGCTATGTGCTGGACTTGAAGTCGGCCAACAAGCAGAGCACCTACGACCGCATCGTCTACTGGGTGTCGGAAAAGCGGATGGTCGGCGTGCAGGCGCAGTTCTACAGCCTGTCCGGCAAGCTGCTCAAACAGGCCAGCTTCCAGTACGACAACACGGTCAAGGTGGGCGGCAAGAGCATTCCCTTCGTCAGCGCCATGCAGATCAACGACGCGCTGACCGACGCCCGCACCACGCTGAAGTACGGCGAGCTGCGGGTGAAGACCTTCGCCGATGCCGAATTCCAGGTGGACAATCTCTGAGCGCGGCGCGGCCGGCCTGGTCGCGCTGCTGCTGTGCGCCGGCGTCCACGCCGCCGAAGGCGACGGCGGCGAGGCGTGGCGGACCGACGCCAGCCTGGAGACCTGGCTATACGGCGACGCCTACCGGCTGACCTCCCCGTTGCCGCTGCCGCAGAGGCAATACCACGCCGAGGGACGGCTGGATCTGACCCTTAGGCGCGACGCGCTGCGCGTGGAGCTGGCGCCCAGGCTGAACTGGCTGCGCGCCTGCCCGCCCGGCGGCGCGGATTGCCGCAGCGACGGCCAGGCCAGCCTCAACCAGGGCTATTTCAGCCTGGCCAGCGGTGGCGAGCAACTGGTGGCCGGACGCGAGAAATTCAGCTGGGGGCCGGCCAATTTCCGTTCTCCCAGCAATCCCTTCTATTTCGACAGCGGCCGGACCAATCCGCTGGCCGACACGCCAGGCATCGATCTGGCGCGCTGGACCCACAGCGGCGGCGGCTGGCGGCTGACCTCGGCCTATGTGTCCGACACCCGGACTTTGCCGCAGCCCAGGCAGCGCGACACCGTGCTGTTCAAGCTGGACCGGCAGGGCGACGACTCGCTGGCCAGCCTGGTGTTCAGCCAGGCGCGCAGCCAGCGCCAGGGGCCTTTTCTCGGCGCTTTCGCCCAATACACGCCCGACGACGCCTGGTTGCTGTACGGCGAGGCGTCCGCCCAGCGGCGCGACGCGGCGACGGCCGGGCGCTGGCTGGGCGGCGCCAGCTACACCAGCGCCGCCGGCCGGGTGTGGTCGGCCGAATACCTGTTCAACGGCGACAACGGCGCGGCCACGCTGCAAGCCGACCCGGCCGCGCTGCGCGGCCGCCATTACCTGTGGGCCAGCGTGCAAAGCAATCCGCAGGAGCTGGAGCGCTACTGGCGGCTGGAGTGGACGAGCAACCGGGACGACCATAGCCAGGGCTGGACGCTGTACGGCGAGCGCCGGCTGCAGCCGCGCCTGTCGGGCTTCGCGATGCTGATCCTGGGCGAGGGCGGCGCCGGCAGCGAGTTGGGCGGGGTCTACCGCAGCGGCGTCACGCTGGGGCTGAAGCTGTTTCTGCTGTAAGCGCCGGCGTGTCGGGCTCGGCATGGAGCATGGCGGGATGCCTGCGCCTGGATGCTGGGCGGAGGCGCGGGGCTAGAGCAGCTTGGAGCCGATCAGACGATTGAACAGCGAGCGCGGAATCTTGCGGTGCAGGCCGTGATGGACCAGGAATTCCTTCAGCGCCTGCAGCCGGGTCTGCTCGATGCCGAACTTCTCGCACAGGTAGTTCTTGCACTTGATCACCGAGTCGGTGGTGCGCGGCGCGTTGCGCGGCCGGTATTTGTCCATGAAGGCGGCGATCTGCTTGAACTCCCAGTTCAGCAGCAGCAGGAAGCAGACCTCCTGTTCGTATTCGGTCAGCGTCACGCCTTCCAGACTGCTGTAGGCCGAACCTTGCTCCAGGCTGCAGCCGGCGCCGAACTCGAGCACGTAATTGGGGATGATGTTGAGGAAATTGCCTATTTCGACGTCCTGGCCACTGTAGATGGTGCCGAGAATCGACTGGCTGGGGTGGTGGACCAGCATGTGCTTGTTGAACACGCGGGCCTTCAGGCCGTCTGCGTATTCGTGGATGTTCAGCGTGGCGATCTTGCGCTCGATTTTGCCGCCGCGCATCAGCGACAGATCCTCGCTCACATAGCTGTCGGCGAATTCGGCTGTGCCTTCGCACGGCATTTCGCAGTCCAGCCGGCCGGCGACGTCGCCGCCCTGTTTCAGCGCCACGATCCTGGCGTAGGCATCGGTGGAGATCAGGTGCCGGGAGTGGATGTCCTTGGCGCCCAGCATCATGTCTGAGCTTTTGGACAGCATTTCTATCGATTGGCGAAATCCGGCCAGGAAGCTTTTGTGCTCGTCGGTGAATTGATCCGGGGCCAGCATGGCGTACGTCATCGGCGATATTCCTTTTCAGGCGGCGGACGGGATCGGGGAGCAGACGCCGCATTGCCCTTTTCACTCGGGAATGGCTCGCCCTGGGCCCGTCGGATGCGGAAGCTGGACATTCTAATGGGTCAAGCGGCCTCGGTATTTGCAGCCTGTCCAAGCGGCCATGCCGCGGCGGGGAGGAGCGCGCTGCGCAAACGGATTGGCAGGCGCGGTGGCGGAACGGGAAGAGCGGACCGCGCGCCAAGGCCTGGCTTGGGGAGCGCTCGCGTTCAGGCCGCCAGGCGCGCTTCCTGGTGAAAACGCAGGCAGTAGGCCAACTGCAGCTTGAGCCGGCACAGCGTCAGGCGGTCGTTCGACCAGCCGCGGGGCGGGCCCGGCGCGCGCAGCTCCTCGTCCGTCAGCCTGGACTCCAGGCTGGCGATCTGGCTGCGCAGCGGGGCGATGCGCGCCAGACGCAGCTCCAGCAGCACTTTTTCTTCCGGATGCTGGCGGCCGGCCAGCGCGGCGGCGCGGACCTGCCAGTAACGGGGGTCGTACCATGGACCGGTGCCGGGTGGCAGGTCCCGGTAGGGAATGTGCTCGATATAGGGCAGATAGAGATCGCCATGCCAGACGGCGTCGTCCTCTATCATGCCGCATAGCTGCAGCAGCAGATTTTCCTGTTGCAGCGACCAGCCGGACGCGGATACGAAAACCATGGCCTCGGGCAGCAGGTGGAAACCTTGATGTTCCAGCATGGAGCGCAGCGGATCGCTCAGCTTGCCGCGGGCGTAGATTCTCAGCCTGTCGTCGTCCGGCGAGTAAGTGGCGGTCAGAGGTTTATTCATTTTCCACTCCCCTTGTTTCACGCGCGGCGCCGGATGGGCTGGCGAGCCAGGATATCTGGTTTTGTCGCTGGATTTTGCCTTGTTGTCCTACGAGGCGGAACTCCAGTTTTCTGGAGGTTTGATGGCTGTCGGGTGATAAGCGGCGGCAATTATTATTGATTCAAATAATTTGATATTGAATATTCGAATTGGCATCTTGCCTGGTGCTGCATCTGCCGGCGATGGGCAAGCCCGTCGATGCCGGGCCGGCAGCGGCGCTAGGATTGGCCGTTTCCCAGCCGGGTTGACGGTTTGGCCAGATAAAACCATTCCTGGCCGGCTTGGGCCCGGGGATTGGGAAACACGATGCGGGCATCGTCAGGCGCCGTGACCGGACTGCCGTCGGCGCGGCGGCCGATCAGCTCGCCCTGGCGGACGCTGTCGAAGCTGTTCCAGGCGCGGACGAAACTGTCGGCGTCGTCGCGCTTGTCCACCACTTCATACAGGCTAAGCAAGGCGACGGGCTGCGGGGCGGGATCGGGCGCGCCCACCATGCCGAGGTGGGCCAGGGTGTTGAGGACCGCGCGGTAGGCGATCTCCGGCGCGGCCGGATCGTCGTGGCGGCCGCATTCCAAGGTCAGCGCCCAGCCGCCCTGGCTGCGCATGTATTCGGTGGTGCCCACGCCGTAGCGCGGGTCGGCGTTGAGTTCGGCCAGCCTCGCGTCGCCGGCCGGCGACTGACGCCGCCGCTCCACGCCCAGCGCGTAGGTGGACAGCCAGCCGTCCACCGCGTCGGCGACGCCCAGCCGCCGCGCCAGCGCTTCCTCGCGGGCCGCGTGGACGAACGGCTCCAGCTCGCCGTCGTTGTCGGCCGGGCCCAGGAATACGAACGGCTGCCCAGGCGACTGGAAGGAATGCAGATCGAGCAGGACCTGATGCTCGGCCAGCAGCGGGCACAGCCAGTTGGCGACGTGGTCCTCGTAGTCCTGAGGATGATCGCAGGGCGCGAGGTTGCGGTTCAGGTTGCGGTCGCCGCCGCGCTGGCCCAGCCGGTAGGCCAGCGGATTGGCCACCGGCACCAGGGTCAACCGACCGGCGCGCAGCGACAGCGCCCCCCGTTCCAGCTCCGCCATCACGCGGCGGATGGCGATGGCGCCGCACACTTCGTTGCCGTGCACCGCGCCGGTGATGATCAGCGCGGGGCCGTCCATCAGCGCCTGGTAGCGGTGGCTGGCGAAGGCCTGCGGCCAGCCTGGATTCACTTGAGCCATACGTCCTCGAAATCGAAAGAGCCGTTGGGGTTCATGATGAAGCCCTGCACATTGGCGCGCAACGGGATGTAGATCCGGGAGTGGGCGATGGTGATCCAGGGCCGCTCGCGCTTGAAGATTTCCTGCGCCTTCAGATAGTACGGCGTCCGCTGCTTCTGGCCGGTGGTCTGGCGGCCTAGCTGCAGCAGCCGCTCGAATTCGGCGTTGCAGAAGCGCTGGCCGCCCTTGCTGACGCTGCAGGACAGGCTGTTCCACAGGAAGTCGTCCGGGTCGCCGGAATTGCTGGTGAGGCCGGACATGTAGACATCGTGCTCGCCGGCGGCGGCGCGTTTCAGATATTCGCCCCACTCGTAGGACTGGATGTTGGCCTTGACGCCGATTCGGGCCCAGTCTTGCTGGATCATCTGCGCCATCAGCTTGCCGTTGGGGTTGGTCGGACGCTGCACCGGCAAGGCCCACAGGTTGACGGTGAAGCCGTTGGGATAGCCGGCCTGGGCCAGCAAGGCCTTGGCTTTGGCTGGATCGTATTCGTTGCGGGTTTTCGGGTTCCAGCTCCAGGTGGACGGCGGGAAGGGGTTCACCGCCTGGGTGGCGCCGCCCTTGGGGAACAGCGCCTTGAACAGCGCGTCGCGGTTGATCGCGATGTCCAGCGCCACCCGCACCTCGCGCTTGGCGAATTGGGGGCGCTTCAGGTTGTAGGCCAGGTAGGAGATGTTGCTGGCGCCGGTGGCGGCGATCTTGACGTTCTTGTCGCCGGAGAGCGCGTCGAGGTCGGACTCGCGCACCGCCGCGGCCACCTGGCATTCGCCGGCCTTCAGTTTCTGGATGCGGACCTGCGGGTCGGCGACGATGGCGAACACCAGGCTGCGGGTTTTCTGCGGCTTGCCCCAGTACTGCGGATTGGCCTCGTAGCGGATGATGGCGTCTTTGGCGTAGCTCTTGAAGCGATAGGGGCCGGTGCCAATCGGCAGCAGGTTGATCTGCTGCGGCTTGCCGGCCTTCAGCAGCTGGTCGGCGTATTCGGCCGACTGCATGCCGGCGAAGCCCATCGCGAAAAAGGTGAGGAAGGGCGCGTTGCGCTCCTTCAGCCGGATCTGGAGGGTGTGCTCGTCCACTTTCCGCACCGACTCTATCAGCTTGGACAGGCCATAGCCGTCTGGTCCGGTCAGCGGGGTCTTGAACGCCTGGTTGAAGGGCAGGTCCGGCCGTATCCAGCGGTTGATGGTGAATACCGCATCGTCGGCGGAGAAGTCCCGGCTGGGCGTGAAATAGTCGGTTTGATGGAACTTGACGCCGCGGCGCAGTCTGAACGTATATAGTAGTCCGTCATCCGATACCGACCAGCTTTCCGCGAGGCCGGGCCGCAGCGCCACGCCGCCGCGCTTGAATTCGACCAGGCCCTGGAACACCGGCTTGGCGATGTTGTAGGTGGTGGCGCTGTCCCACATCGCCGGATCGAAGCCTTCCGGCGAGGCTTCCGCGCAGAACACCAGCGGTTTGGCGGCCAGGGCGGGGGCGGGCAGCGCCGCGGCCAGCAGGGCCGCGAGCGGGAGCAAGGACGAAAGGCGGGGCAGGGGCATCTCGGGTTCCTGTATTGGTTTTATTCGTTCCGAGCCTACCATGGTCCAAGGCCGGAGTCGGATCGTCTTCACAGTATCGCTCAAGCGGCGGCCTGCCGGATTTGCGGCAGGTCAGCAGCGAGGGAGGAGCCATGGACGCAACCATCAGGCTGGAGGAACTGGCAAGCCATCCCGAATACGTGTCCATCGAGGGCATGGCCGGGGTGCGCTTGGACTTGCGATACGCTTGCGCCGACAATTTCGTCGGCCGGGATCTGTACGGCCCGTCGGCGCGGGCGTTGCTGCACCGCCAGGCGGCTGAGCGGCTGGCCCGCGCGGCTGGCGAGCTGGCCAGCCGGCGGGCGGGGCATCGACTGCGCGTTTTCGATGCCTTGCGGCCGGGCCGGGTGCAGCGGGTGCTGTGGGACATCGTCAAGGATACGCCGCAGCGCATCTATGTGGCCGATCCGGCGCGCGGCTCCATCCACAGCTTCGGCATGGCGGTGGACATCACGGCGGAGGATCAGGCGGGGCGGGAGCTCGACATGGGCACGGGTTTCGATGACTTCACCGAGCGAGCCCAGCCGCAGCGGGAGGCGGAGATGCTGGCCAAGGGGCGGCTCAGCGAGGCGCAGCTGGCCAACCGCCAGCTATTGCGCGGCTGCATGGAGGCTGCCGGCTTCCGCGGCATCGCCACCGAGTGGTGGCATTTCGAAGCGGCTGACCGCGACTGGGTGCGCGCGCATATGCGGCTGATCGAGTGAGCGCGGGGCGATTTTGCCTTGACCCTGCCTTGACGTAGGTAGGATAATTCCCAGTTTGATCAAACGCTTATGCGTCGCAGCGTGTCCGGCCAGGCCGCGCGTTTTGCCGCTGCGAAAGAACTGGTTTTCCCGGATGAATCAAACGCTTGCCAACCGCCGCGCGTTGCCGCCGCGCCGGCTGTCCGTCGCCCCGATGTTGGACTGGACCGACCGCCACTACCGCTACTTCGCCCGCCAGATCACGCGGAACACCTGGCTGTACACCGAGATGGTGACCACCGGGGCGCTGCTGAACGGCGACGTCGCGCGCCATCTGCGTTTCGACGAGGCCGAGCATCCGATCGCGTTGCAACTGGGCGGCTCAGAGCCGGCCGAGCTGGCCGCCTGCGCGAAGCTGGCGGCGGAGTGGGGTTACGACGAAGTGAACCTTAACGTCGGCTGTCCGTCGGAAAGAGTGCAGAAGGGCGCTTTCGGCGCCTGCCTGATGGCGGAGCCCAAGCTGGTGTCCGATTGCGTCAAGGCGATGCGCGACGCCGTCGACATCGACGTCACCGTCAAGCACCGCATCGGCATCGACCAGATCGAGCATTACGATTACCTGCGCGAATTCGTCGATACCGTGGCCGAGGCCGGCTGCCGCACCTTCATCGTCCATGCGCGCAACGCCATCCTGAAGGGCCTGAGCCCGAAGGAGAACCGCGAGATTCCGCCGCTGAAGTACGACTACGTCTACCGGCTGAAGCGGGAGCGGCCGGACCTGGAAATCCTGATCAACGGCGGCGTCAAGACCAATGCCGAGATCGCCGAGCATCTGAAGCACGTCGACGGCGTGATGGTGGGCCGCGAGGCCTATCACAACCCGTGGCTGATGGCCGAGTGGGACGCGCTGTTCTACGGCGACGAGGCCGCTGGTCCGGAGCGCGCGGCGGTGGTGGAGGCGATGATGCCCTACGTGACGGCGCGTCTGGGCGACGGCAGCAATGTCCGTCATATCGCCCGCCACATCCTGGGTCTGTTCCAGGGCCTGCCCGGCGCGCGCAACTGGCGCCGGATGCTGTCCGATTCCAAGCTCTTGGATGGCGCGGACGCCGGCCTGCTGCGCCAGGCCTACGAGGCGACGCTGGCGGGCCGCCGCGCCTGATTATCCGATGGCCGCCGACGAGCGGCTGTCTGCGCCAGGCGGCCCCGGCCGCCTTTTGTCATTGTTGTCATGCCCGGCATGATTGTCTGGAGGTGGATCCCAATTGAAAAAGTTGCAAAAGCTGATGCTCGCCTTGTCGCTGTCTTCCGGCCTGGCCTGGGCCGGTCCCAACGACGTGCTGCACATCTACAACTGGAGCGGCTCGCTGTCCGACAACATCGTCAGGCAGTTCGAGAAGCGCTGCGGCTGCAAGGTGGTGCAGGACTACTATGGCGACAACGAGGAAATGCTGGCCAAGCTGGCCGCCGGCGCCAAGGGCTACGACATGGTGTTTCCCTCCAGTTTCGTCGTGCAGGCGATGACCAAGCAGAAGCTGCTGCAACCATTGGACCACCGCCAGATTCCCAATCTGAAAAACGTGGCGCCGGCCTATCTGTCGCAAAGCTACGATCCGGCCAACCGCTACACCATCCCCACCGTGCTGTCGCTGACCTCGGTCGGCTATAACGTCGAGAAGCTGAAGCAGCTGGGCGTGGACCCGACTAGCTGGTCGGTGATCTTCGATCCGGCGGTGCTGCGGAAGATCAAGGGCAAGGTGACGGTGCTGGACAGCTCGCGCGAGGTGTTCGCCGCCGCGCTGTTCTACCTGGGCAAGGACCCGAACAGGGCGACCGACGCCGACATGCGCGCCGCGCGCGACGCGATCAAAAAAGCCAAACCGTACTGGGCGGCCTTCTCCAACGCCAGTTATCTGAAGCAGCTGGCGGTCGGCAATATCTGGGTGGCGCTCGGCTATTCCACCGAATTCTTCCAGGCCAGCGAGGATGCCCGCCTGACCAAGCGACCGTTCCATATCGGCAATGTCCCGCAGCGCGAGGGCAATGAGATCGGCGTGGACACGATGGCGATCACCGCCAGCGCCAAGCGGCCGGATCTGGCGCACCAGTTCATCAATTTCATGCTGGACGGCCAGAACGCGGCGCAGCTGACCAACCTCAACGGCGCGACCAATCCGGTGGCCACCGCCAGCCCTTATTTCCGCGCCGATCTGAAAGCCAGCCCGGTGATCAATCCGAGCGCCGAGCAGGCGAAAAAATGGACGGTATTGCGCGAGTTGACGCCGGTCGAGCGCCGCGCGCTGGCGCGGATGTGGACGGAAGTGAAGGTCAGCCGCTAAGCTGGCGGCCTGGCCGGACGCCATCGACCCGGTTCGGCCGCACCCACAAGATAGAAAGAGCGAAAAGATGTTCGACCAACTGGTTCTCGCCAGCAACAACGCCGGCAAGCTGAAGGAATTCGGCGCGCTGTTCGCCGAGCTGGGCGTCACCGTGCGCCCGCAGCGCGATTTCGACGTGCCGGAATGCCCGGAGCCGCACCACACCTTCCTGGAAAACGCGCTGGAGAAGGCGCGCCACGCCAGCCGGCTGACCGGCCTGCCGGCGCTGGCCGACGACTCCGGCATCTGCGTCGAGGCGCTGGGCGGCGCGCCGGGCGTGTACTCCGCCCGCTTCGCCGGCGAGCCGAAGTCCGACGCGCGCAACAACGCGCTGCTGGTGGAAAAGCTGCAAGGCGAGGCCAACCGCCGCGCCTGGTACTACTGCGTGCTGGTGCTGGTGCGCCATGCCGACGACCCGCAACCGCTGGTGGCCGACGGCATCTGGCTGGGCGAGGTGCGCGATGAGGCCGCAGGCAGCGGCGGCTTCGGCTACGACCCTTACTTCTTCCTGCCCAGCCACGGCGTCAGCGTGGCCGAGCTGGACGCCGTCGAGAAGAACCGCGTCAGCCACCGCGGCCAGGCGCTGGCCGCGCTGATGGTCAAGCTCAAGGCGCTGGCATGAGCGTGATCGATCTGTCGGCGCTGACGGGCGGCCTGCGCGAGCTGCCGCCCCTGGCGCTGTACGTCCACTTCCCGTGGTGCATCCGCAAGTGCCCGTATTGCGACTTCAACTCGCATGAGCCGAAGAACGGCTTCGACGAGATGGCCTATGTCGACGCACTGCTGCGGGATCTGGAATACTCGCTGCCCGAGGTATGGGGCCGCCCGCTGACCAGCATCTTCATGGGCGGCGGCACGCCCAGCCTGTTCAGTCCGCAGGCGATGGATGCCTTCCTGGCCGGCGTGCGCGCGCGGCTGAGGCTGCATCCGGACGCCGAGATCACGATGGAGGCCAATCCCGGCACCTTCGAGATCGAGCGCTTCCGCGGCTACCGCGAGGCCGGCATCAACCGGCTGTCCATCGGCATCCAGAGTTTCGATCCCAAGCACTTGACGGCGCTGGGCCGCATCCACGACGGCGACGAGGCCAAGCGCGCGGTCGAGATCGCGCTGACCCACTTCGACAACGTCAATCTGGACCTGATGTACGCGCTGCCGGGCCAGACCCTGGACCAGGCGCTGTCCGACCTGAACACCGCGCTGTCCTACGGCATCACCCATCTGTCGGCCTACCACCTGACCATCGAGCCGAACACGATGTTCGCGGCGCAAACGCCGAAGAACCTGCCGGACGACGAGGTGTCGGCCGACATGCAGGAAGCGATAGAATCCTGTCTGGAAGCCGCCGGTTTCGATCACTACGAAACCTCGGCCTTCGCCAAGCCCGGCCGCCATAGCCGGCACAACCTCAACTACTGGCAGTTCGGCGACTACGTCGGCATCGGCGCCGGCGCCCACGGCAAGATCAGCAGCCATGCCGGCATCGTGCGCCAGATGCGGCACAAGCAGCCGGCGGCCTATCTGAAGGCGGTGGCGGATGGCAATCCGCTGCAAAGCCAGCAGAAGGTCGCCCGCGCCGACTTGCCGTTCGAATTCATGATGAATCTGCTGCGCCTGACCGGCGGCTTCGAGAGCCGCCTGTTCCAGGAACGCACCGGGCTGCCGCTGGCGCTGATCCGCCGCCAGCTGGACGAAGCCCAGGCGCAAGGCCTGCTGGACGGCGACGGCGCCATTCTGCGCCCGACGCTGAAAGGCCAGCGTTTCCTCAACGATTTGCTCACCCTGTTCCTCAAAGAAGGAGATGAATAATGGCTAAGGAAATTATCCACACCGACAAGGCTCCGGCCGCCATCGGCGCTTACTCGCAAGCCGTCAAGGCCGGCAACACCGTCTATCTGTCCGGCCAGATCCCGCTGGACCCGGCAACCATGGCCGTGGTGGAAGGCGGTTTCGCCGCCGAAACCCACCAGGTGTTCAAGAACATGAAGGCCGTGTGCGAGGCCGCCGGCGGCAGCCTGGACCAGATCGTCAAGCTCAATGCTTATCTGACCGATCTGTCCAACTTCGCGACCTTCAACGAAATCATGGGCCAGTACTTCAGCCAGCCGTTCCCGGCCCGCGCCGCCGTCGGCGTGGCCAGCCTGCCCAAGGGCGTGCTGGTGGAAGCCGAAGCGGTGCTGGTGCTGTAAGCGCGCCGCGTCCGCGATGAAAAAAAGCCCCGGGAAACCGGGGCTTTTTGCTGGAAAAGGAATTCAGCGCAACTGATAGCGGGTGTAGAGGCCCCGGCCTTGTCTATCCAGGCTCCAGATCGTGACGCGCAGGAAGTCGGGCGAGGTCAGCGTCGGACTCTTGCGGGCGTTGAGCATCAGCGGATTGGCCAATGCGCCCGCGCTGTCTTCGATGCGTTGCGGCTGGCCTTTTTGGCGCATGTCCAGCAGCAGGCTGTTGAACCAGAGCCGCGGCGGCATTTGCCAGCCGAGTTTCACATCGCTGGCGCCGTTGGCTTTGGCGAGCGCCTGCAGCGTGTCGCTTGTCAGAGCGGGAAAGGCCTGCTGAGCGATTTCAGCGGCGGTGAACAGCGGGGCGCGCGGGCTGAAGTCCTTTCCCACCGGCTGGGCGAAGCGGTCATCGGAGTAAAAGCGCAATTTCAGAGCGTTCCGGCTCAAGGCATCGTTGTAGACGGCGGCGAAGCTGTCGGGCGTCAGGTAATTCACCGGGCAAGGATAGTCAGGATTCGCCGATGTCAGCTCCTGAGGCTCCAGTTGCGCGCACTCGGCATTTTCCTTCAGGGTAAGGATGGCTTTGCCATCGGCCAGCAACTGGGCGCTGCGGGCGACGATTTGCGCGGCGGGACGGTCTGGCTGGGTGTAGATCGGGTTGTCGTGCCGGGCATATTGGCTGAGTACCAGGTTCAGCAGGCTGACCTTGTCGCTGCGGTTGTCGGGGGCGCTGATGATCTGGCGGGCCCCGGCATCCATTTGCAAGGAGACGGGGCTGTCATTTCCCGCCAGCCTCCAGCCTTCTTTCTGCAAGCGGGCTTTCATGCGGAAATAACTGGGCGCCATGCCCGCCACGCGGACCGTCATCGAAATCTGGCAGAGCGCGGCGCTGTAACAGGTTTCCACCTTCGGCGGCGAGAAACGTCCGCCGACATAGGTTTCCCCGTAGCCGGCGTCTTCCATTTCCCGCGCCAGATATTGCGCCGCGTTGTCGCCGTCAAACTGGAAATCGTCGCTGAGCAACGCCGCCAGGCGCTTGTCCAGGCCGTCCGCGCTGAGATAGGCGGCGTTCAGTTGCGCCGCCAGTTCATCCAGCCGGCTCAGGTCCGGCAGGTCGTCGGCCGGCAAGGGAGTCGGTTTTTGATCCCGGCTCACCATGGTGGCCGCCTGGGCGCGCTTGCTTTGCAGGCGTATGGTCCCCGCCTGGCTGCCGGCGGAAACCTCCACCATTTCCAGCAATTTGTCGTGTCCGGTCTTGTCGGCGGCGAAAGCCGTCCGCAGCAGATCGGCGCGGCTGTCCAGGCCGACGGCCTGCATCAAAGGGGCCAGCGCGGTTTTCAGGCTGGTTTGGCTCTGGTTCAGCTTGGCGCTGTCGAGTTTGGCCGCGCATACCGCGGCGTTGAGGAAGCATTCGCTCGCCTCGGTGTCGCTGCTCATCGACAGAATGGCGTCGGTCAGCGGCGTGATATTGACGGTGCCGGCTTGCGTGGCGACCGAGTGGAGGGACACCGGCACGCCGCCGATCAGTCCGGTAGCTTCCAGCAGCGCCGGCGAGGCGAACTGGCTCAAGTCGGCGCTGTAGCGGCCTTGGGCATCGGTCTGGACTGTAATCGAGTGGCCTTGGGCGTCTTTGATCGTGATCGAGCCATTGTCCAATGGGGAACCGGATGCCGCGGTGCCGTTGATCTGGCCGAGCGTCTGAGCATTGCCGCCGGATGTGGAGTGGCTGTCATCGCCTCCGCAAGCGGTCAGCGCGAATGCGACGGCCAATGCGAGAACGGATTGTTTCATCACAGTATTCATCATGCGAGTTGTTTTAGTTTGGCGAAGCGTTGAGAAATAGTTAGGGCGAAATAGTACATTGACATTTTGCTTGTGTCATTTATGTCCAGGCGAGCAGTGGCGGGACGACGGAGAGTTGGGCATGGTTCCGAGATTGAGACTCTGAGGCCGCGAGATGAAAAATCTTTTCCTTCTGGGCTTGTTGTTAGGCGCGGATCTGTGTTCCGCCGAAGTGTTCAAGTGCAGGAGCGCCGACGGCGGCGTGGTCTATGGCCAGCAGCCGTGCCCGGCAGGCAGCCGGGCGGTGGAAATGGAGACGCATCCATTCAGCGTGATCGAACAGAACGACGGCGGCCAGGCGGCGAAGCGCTACCGCGAGCAGCTGCGAGCATGGTCGGACAAGCGCGACAAGAATCAGCAGGCCGATGCCAAGACGGAGCAGCGCGAGCGGAGCGCGCAGCGCAGGAAATGGCTGGCCGAGCGCGAGCATTGCCGCCGGCTGGACGCCAAGCGCGCCGCGCTGGACGCGAACCTGCGCCGCGGCCAGCCGCTGCAGGAGGCCGAGCGCGTGAAGCTGCGTCTTGCCAAGGTGGAGGATCAGATGCAGGATCGGGCATGCCATCTATATAAGGAGGATTGATGGGCGCTTATCGATTCCAGATCGTCAACGTGTTCGCCGAGCAGCGTTTCGGCGGCAATCCGCTGGCGGTGTTCACCGACGCCGCCGGCTTGTCGGACGACGACATGCAGTTGATCGCGCGGCAGTTCAATCTGTCGGAAACCGTATTTTTATTGCCGGGCGACGCCGAATGCGCGGCCAGCCTGCGCATCTTCACGCCCAGCTACGAATTGCCCTTCGCCGGCCACCCCACGCTGGGCAGCGCGGCCGCGCTGCATGCGAGCGGCGAGCTGGGCGACGATTTCACGCTGCGCACCCGCTCCGGCCTGATCCCGATCCGCCATGCCGACGGCGTGTTCCGGCTGCGGGCATTGCCTGCGTCGGCGCGGCCCGGCTGCGGCATAGACGAAGCCGCGGCGATGCTGGGCCTGGCCTCCGGCGACGTGCTGCATGCGCCGCAGTGGGTGGATGCCGGCAGCGCGCAGCTGCTGATCGGCCTCTCCAGCCGCGAGGCGGTGCTGAACGCCAAGCCCGATCCGGCGCTGTTCACCCGCCATGCGACGCTGCGGCCTGGACGCAGCATCGCCTATGTCTGGCACCAGGACGGCGGCGTCGCTACCGTGCGGCTGTTCTTCGAGCAACTGGGTTCGGTGATAGAAGACCCCGGCACGGGCAGCGCCTGCGCCAACCTGGGCGGCTGGTGCGCGCTGAACGGTCTCGCGCCGCTGTCGTGGCGGGTGGAGCAGGGCGAGGCGATCAACCGGCCCAATCGGCTGTATCTGGATGTGGACGCGGATGGCGCGGTCAGCGTGGGCGGCCGCACCCAGTTCATGGGCGAGGGAGAATTCCGTTGTTGATTCCGCCGCCCGGCTTGACTGGCTTGCCCGCTATTGGCATCCTAGAGCCGCTACTCCAAACTGCTGTTTCATAACAAACGAGACGAGGAAAAAACATCATGATCCGAATCGCCAAAGCCGCCTGCCTCGCGACCGCGCTGGGCCTGGTCAGCCAACTGGCGCTGGCCGGCAGCGCCGCCGGCCTGTGGAAGACCATTGACGACGAAACCAAGCAGGCCAAGGCCCTGGTGCAGATCAACGAAGCGCCCAACGGCGAGCTGACCGGCAAGGTGATCAAGCTCTACCTGCACCCGGACGCGGTATGCGACAAGTGCGACGGCGCCAACAAGGGCAAGTCGGTGAACGGCATGCAGATCCTGTGGGGCCTGAAGAAGAGCGGAGAGGAATGGTCCGACGGCCAGATCCTGGATCCGAAGTCCGGCAAGATCTACACCTCCGGCGCCAAGCTGATGGACGACGGCAAGAAGCTGCGCGTGCGCGGCTATATCGGCCCCTTCTTCCGCACCCAAGTGTGGGAACGCCAGCAGTAAGCGGCAAGGGCTGAACCGAATCCCGGGCGGAAGCCGGCGCGAGCCGCTTCCGCCTTTCTCATTGTTGGGTACAATCGCTACTCATGAATTCCCCGATCGATCTCGCCAACCAGCCGCCGGCGGCGCCGGCCGCGCTGGTGAAGAAGCTGGAGAAGCTGGGCATACGCCGCCGCTTCGACCTGGTGCTGCACCTGCCGCTGCGCTACGAGGACGAAACCCATCTGTACCCGATCGCCGACGCGCCGTATGGCCAGCCGGCGCTGGTGGAGGGCACCGTCACCGCGCACGAGGTCAGCTACAAGCCGCGCAAGCAGCTCAGGGTGCAGATCGAGGACGGCAGCGGCACGCTGCTGCTGCGCTTCATCCACTTCTATCCCAGCCAGCTCAAGCAGTTCGCCGAGGGCAGCCGCGTGCGCGCGCTGGGCGAGATCCGCCGCGGCTTCGCCGGCGACGAGATGGTCCATCCCAAGACCCGCGAAGTGCGCGAGGGCGCGCCGCTGGCCGACAGCCTGACCCCGGTCTACCCGACGGTCAACGGCCTGACCCAGCCGGTGCTGCGCAAGCTGGTGCACGCCGAGTTGAAATCGCAGCGGCTGGACGAGCTGCTGCCGGCGCCGTTGATGGCGCCGCTGGCCCTGCTGCCGTTCGCCGACGCCATCCGCCTGCTGCATCTGCCGCCGCCGGAGTGGTCGGCGCAGCAACTGGCCGATCCGCAGCTGCCGGCCTGGCAGCGGCTGAAATTCGACGAATTGCTGGCGCAGCAGCTATCGATGCGGCTCGCCTACCGCGCGCGCCGGCTTGGGCACGCGCCGCGCATCGCCGGCGACGGCAGCCTGAGCGAGAAATTGCTGGCCCATCTGCCATTCCAGCTCACCGGCGCCCAGCGCAGGGTGCTGGACGAGGTCCGCGCCGACATGCGGCAGGCGCATCCGATGCACAGGCTGCTGCAGGGCGACGTCGGCAGCGGCAAGACCATCGTCGCCGCGCTGTCGGCGCTGTCGGCGATCGAGGCCGGCTACCAGGTGGCGCTGATGGCGCCGACCGAAATCCTGGCCGAGCAGCACTATTTGAAGCTGTCCGGCTGGCTGGCGCCGCTGGGCATAGGCGTGTCCTGGCTGTCCGGCAGCCTGCGCAAGAAGGCCAAGCAGCAAGCGCTGGACGAGATCGCCTCCGGCCAATGCCGGCTGGCGGTGGGCACCCACGCGTTATTCCAGGATACCGTGGCGTTCCAGAAGCTGGGGCTGGCCATCGTCGACGAGCAGCACCGCTTCGGCGTCGGCCAGCGGCTGGCGCTGCAGGACAAGGGCGAGGAGCCCCATCAGCTGATGATGTCGGCCACGCCGATCCCGCGCACGCTGGCGATGAGTTTCTACGCCGACCTGGACGTATCGGCGATAGACGAGCTGCCGCCGGGCCGCACGCCCATCGTCACCAAGCTGATCGGCAGTCCGCGCCGCGCCGAGGTGGTGCAGTTCGTCGAGAAGACCTGCGCCGAGGGCAATCAGGCCTACTGGGTGTGCCCGCTGATCGAGGAGTCCGAGGCGCTGCAACTGCAGACGGCGGTGGATTGCCACCAGCAGCTGCTGCAGGACTTGCCGGGCCGCCGCATCGGCCTGGTGCATGGCCGGATGAAGGCGGCGGAAAAGGCCGAGGCGATGGCGGCGTTCGGGGCGGGCCAGCTGGACGTGCTGGTGGCGACGACGGTGATCGAGGTCGGGGTGGATGTGCCCAACGCCAGCCTGATGGTGATCGAGCACGCCGAGCGCATGGGCCTCGCGCAATTGCACCAGCTGCGCGGCCGGGTAGGGCGGGGCAGCGCCAGGAGCGTGTGCGTGCTGTTGTTCGAGAATCCCTTGTCCGATCTGGCCAAGGCGCGGTTGAAGGTGATCTACGAGCATACCGACGGTTTCGAGATCGCCCGCCAGGATCTGCAGATCCGCGGTCCCGGCGAGTTTCTGGGGGCACGGCAGAGCGGACTACCGATGCTGCGCTTCGCCGATCTGGAACAGGACCAGGCGCTGCTGGAGGCGGCGCGCGATCTGGCGCCGGTCTTGCTGGAGCGTTGGCCGCGGGAGGCCGAGGCGCATCTGGAACGATGGCTGGCCGGGCGCGAGCAATTCCTCAAGGCGTAAAAAAATCCGCCGCGATTGGGGGAAATCGCGGCGGCGAGGGAGGATTGCTGCAAACAAAAGAAACCATTAATGAAGCAGGCGTATATTAGCAATCAATGAATTTTTCGTTCAAGCGCGGACAGCAGCTCCGTTGACCTGGATCAAGCATGAAAAAAGCCGCTCATCGAGCGGCTTTTGCGTTTGGGCGTTGTGGATCAGAACCACTGCGCCGCCAGGTAGTACAGGCCGGCGGCCAGGCCCATCGAGGCAGGCAGCGTGAACAGCCAGGCCAGCGCGATCGAGCGCACGGTGCTCATCTGCAGGCCGGCCTTGTCGGCGATCATGGTGCCGGCCACGCCGCTGGACAGCACGTGGGTGGTGGATACCGGGAAGCCGAACCAGCTGGCCAGGCCGATGGATACGGCGGCGGTGGTCTGCGCGGCCACGCCCTGGGCGTAGGTCATGTCCTTCTTGCCGATGCCTTCGCCCACGGTCTTCACCACGCGGCGCCAGCCTATCATGGTGCCGATGCCCAGCGCCAAGGCCACGGCCACGATCACCCAGGTGGGCGCGTATTCGGTGGTGGTGGTCAGGTCCTTGCGCAGATTGCTCAGCAGCTGCTTGTCGTCGGACGACAGCTTGGGCAGATCGGCGGCCTTCTTGGCGGCGTCGTCCAGGCACAGGAGCTGGGTGCGCACGTCCCAGCGCTGCGAAGCGCTCAGGGTGTGGTAATCGTTGCCGTCGCCCATCAGCTTCAGCAACTGATCGGCGGTGGCCACGGTTTGCTGCGGGTGGCACTCGTACTGGCTGGTGCTGGTGGACTTGACGATGATCTTGGACAGATCGACCTCGTGGCGCTGGTAGAACTGCTGCAGATGCTGCGCCGCGTCGCGGGTGCGCTCCAGTTGGTACGGGGTGCTGTCCAGGTTCAGCACGAACTTGGCCGGCACGATGCCGATCAGCACCAGCATCACCAGGCCCACGCCCTTCTGGCCGTCGTTGGAGCCGTGGGCGAAGCTGACGCCCATCGCCGACACGATCAGCATGAAGCGGGTCCAGAACGGCGGATGCTTGCGGCCTTCCACCTGCTGCCGCTGGTACGGCGTTTTATGGACATTGCTGCGCGGCCGGAAGCGCCGCAGCAGGATGACGATCAGGCCCGCCATCACCGCGCCGGCGATGGGCGACACCAGCAGCGAAGCGCCGACGTCGATCGCCTTGCCCCAGTTGATGCCGTGCGACAGCGAGGTGTTGTTGATGAAGCTGTTGGCCACGCCCACGCCCAGGATGGCGCCGATCAGCGTGTGGCTGCTGGACGCCGGCAGGCCCAGATACCAGGTGCCGAGGTTCCACAGGATGGCGGCGGCGAGCAGGGCGAACACCATCGCCATGCCGCGGCTTGTATTCACCGAGATCAGCAGGTCCACCGGCAGCAGGTGCACGATGGCGTAGGCGACGGCCAGGCCGCCGCTCATCACGCCGAGGAAGTTGCAGACGCCGGAATAGAACACGGCGAGGCGCGGCTTCATCGACTGGGTGTAGATGACGGTGGCGACGGCGTTGGCGGTATCGTGAAAACCGTTGATGAACTCAAAGGCGAGCACGAAGCCCAGAGAAAGCATCAAAGTGATGGCTACATGGGTATCGAGCCCGGAAAACAGGTCCAGCATGGCGTGTCAGCGTTTATCGTAAAGGCGGGATTGTTGTGTTCCGCGCCATGGCCGTCAAGTCTTTATAAAAAAAAAATAAAGCGTGTGGTTTTGCCTGCGAAAACGGCAAAATCTTCTTGACAGCGCGGGGTTGCAAGACGGCTAAGTCCATGATTTTACAAAATGGCATCATCATTATTGCTTAGCCGGACGGCATGAAAAACGGCTGGCGCGGGTGGCGCGCCAGCCGGAGGAAGCGGGGAGAATCAGCCGAACTTGCCGGTGATGTAGTCCTCGGTCGCCTTCTTCTGCGGCGTGGTGAAGATGGTGTCGGTGTTGCCGAACTCCACCAGCTCGCCCAGATACATGTAGGCGGTGTAATCGGACACCCGCGCCGCCTGCTGCATATTGTGCGTCACGATGGCGATGGTGTAGTCCTCTTTCAGTTCGTGGATCAGCTCTTCGATGTGGGCGGTGGAGATCGGGTCCAGCGCCGAGGTCGGCTCGTCCAGCAGCAGCACCTCCGGCTTGGAGGCCACCGCGCGGGCGATGCACAGCCGCTGTTGCTGGCCGCCGGACAGCGAATTGCCGGACTGCTTGAGCTTGTCCTTCACCTCGTCCCACAGCGCGGCCTTGCGCAGCGCCCATTCGACGCGGTCTTCCATCTCGCCTTTGGACAGCTTCTCGTACAGCTTCACGCCGAAGGTGATGTTGTCGTAGATCGACATCGGGAACGGCGTCGGCTTCTGGAACACCATGCCCACCTTGGCGCGCAGCAGGTTGATGTCGATGTCGCGCGCCAGGATGTTCTGGCCGTCCAGCATGATTTCGCCCTCGGCGCGCAGGCCGGGGTAGAGCTCGTACATGCGGTTGAAGGTGCGCAGCAGCGTGGATTTGCCGCAGCCGGACGGGCCGATGAAGGCGGTCACCTTGCGCGGCGCGATCTCCAGCTGAATGCCTTTCAGCGCGTGGAAGTTGCCATAGAAGAAGTTCAGGTCGCGGACCTCGAGCTTGGAGGCGGTGCTGGTCATGGTTGTCATGCCTTAATTCGATTGATTCTTGCGGCCGCCCATCCAGCGGGCGACGATGTTCAGGGCGAGGACGCTGAAAGTGATCAGCAGCGAGCCGGCCCAGGCCAGCGTGTGCCAGTCCTCGTAGGGACTCATCGCGAACTGGAAGATCACGATCGGCAGGTTGGCCATCGGCTGGTTCATATTGCTGTTGAAGAACTGGTTGTTCAACGCGGTGAACAGCAAGGGCGCGGTTTCGCCGGAAATCCGGGCCACCGCCAGCAGGATGCCGGTCAGCACGCCGGCCTGCGCCGCGCGCAGCGTCACGGTCAGCGTCACCTTCCATTGCGGCGCGCCGAGCGCGGCGGCGGCTTCGCGCAGGCTGTTGGGCACCAGGCGCAGCATGTTCTCGGTGGTGCGCACCACCACCGGGATCACCAGGATGGCCAGCGCGAAGGAGCCGGCCCAGCCGGAGAAGTGGCCGACCGACACCACGTACACCTCGTACACGAACAGGCCGATCACGATGGACGGCGCCGACAGCAGGATGTCGTTGATGAAGCGGGTGATGGGTGCCAGCCAGCCGCGCTGGCCGAATTCGGCCAGATAGATGCCGGCCAGGATGCCGATCGGCGTGCCGAACAGCGTGCCGAAGGCGGTCATCACCAGGCTGCCGTATATGGCGTTGGCCAGGCCGCCGGCGGAACCCGGGGGCGGCGTGCTTTCGGTGAACACCTGCCAGCTGATGCCGGACAGGCCGTGCTGCAGCAGCGTGATCAGGATCCAGAACAGCCAGAACAGGCCGAAAACCATGGTCAGCATCGACGCGGCCATGGTCAGCCGGTTGACCAGCCGGCGCCGGCGGTAAGTGAGGCTATCCTGCTTCAGGCCGGATGCGGGGGCGGTGCGCAAGGCGTCGTTCATTGTCGCTTGGCTCATCGTTTTGACGTCTTTCATGTCAGGAAGGCTTGCCTTCCTGCTTCTTCAGGCGCAGCAGCAGCAGTTTGGAGCAGGACAGCACCACGAAGGTGATGAAGAACAGGATCAGGCCCAGCTCGATCAGCGAGCCCATGTACAGGTCGCCGTTGGCTTCGGCGAATTCGTTGGCCAGCGACGAGGCGATGGAGTTGCCCGGCTCGAACAGGCTGGTGGAAAAACGGGTGGAGTTGCCGATCACGAAGGTGACGGCCATCGTCTCGCCCAGCGCGCGGCCCAGGCCCAGCATGATGCCGCCGACGACGCCGGTCTTGGTGTAAGGCAGCACCACGTAGCGCACCACCTCCCAGGTGGTGGAGCCCAGGCCGTAGGCCGATTCCTTCAGCATGGTCGGCACCACTTCGAACACGTCGCGCATCACCGAGGCGATGAACGGAATCACCATGATGGCGAGGATCAGGCCGGCGGAGAACAGGCCGATGCCCATCGGCGCGCCCTGGAACAGGAAACCCAGCAGCGGCAGCTCGCCCAGGTTGTCGATCAGCCACGGCTGGATGTGGTCGGCGAAGAACGGGGCGAACACGAACAGGCCCCACATGCCGTAGATGATGGACGGAATGCCGGCCAGCAGCTCGACGGCGATGCCCAGCGGGCGCTTCAGCCAGGTTGGGCACAGCTCGGTCAGGAACAGCGCGATGCCGAAGCTGACCGGCACGCCGATCAGCAGCGCGATGAAGGAGGTGGCCAGGGTGCCGAAAATGGGCACGATCGCGCCGAATTTCTCTTGGACCGGATCCCAGTCGGTATTGAACAGGAAGCTCCAGCCGAAGCCCTTGATGCTGGGCATGGCGCCGACCAGCAGCGAGAGGAGGATGCCGATCAGCAGCGCCAGCACCAGGAAGGCGAAGCAGCGGGTGGTCACCCGGAATATTTTGTCCAGCAGCTGCTGGCGTCCCAGCTGCTGCTCATAGCTCAGTTTTTGCATGCGCCGATTCTTGATGGTTCAGACACAAGGCCGGAGGAAGCGAACTTCCCCCGGCCTGGGTGCGGCAGTATAAGCGCCGCCCGTCAGTTCCAGACAGCTTTGCCGCTGCCGTCGGTGATTTGCTTCCAGCTGGTGCGGATCACGCCCTTGACGTTCTCCGGCATCGGGATGTAGTCCAGATCCAGCGCGGTCTTGTCGCCGTTTTTGTAAGCCCAGTCGAAGTATTTCAGCACTTCTGCGGCCTGGGCCGGCTTATCCTGCTTCTTGTGCATCAGGATGAAGGTGGCGCCGGCGATCGGCCAGCTCTGCTTGCCCGGCTGGTTGGTCAGCAGCAGGTAGAAGCCCGGCGCTTTCTTCCAGTCGGCGTTGGCGGCCGCAGCCTTGAACGAGGCCTCGTCCGGGGTGACGAAGGCGCCGGCCTGGTTCTGCAGCAGGCCGTAGGCCAGCTTGTTCTGCTTGGCGTAGGCGTATTCGACATAGCCGATGGAGCCCTTGATGCGCGACACGTAGTTGGCCACGCCCTCGTTGCCCTTGCCGCCCACCGAGCTGCCCTTCCAGCTGACGGCGGTGTTGGAGCCGACGTCCTTCGCCCATTCCGGCGATACCTTGGACAGGTAGTTGGTGAAGATGAAGGTGGTGCCGGAGCCGTCGGAGCGGCGGACGACCGAGATGCGCTGGTCAGGCAGCTTGACGCCCGGGTTCAGCTTGGCGATGGCCGGATCGTTCCACTTGCCTACCTTGCCCAGATAGATGTCGGCCAGCAGCGCGCCGGTGAACTTGATCTGGCCGGCGGCGACGCCCGGGATGTTGTAGACCGGCACCACGCCGCCCATCACGGTCGGGAACTGGGTCAGTCCGGACTTTTCCAGCTCTTCCGGCTTCAGCGGCATGTCGGACGCGCCGAAATCCACGGTCTTGGACTGGATCTGCTTGATGCCGCCGCCGGAACCGATGGACTGGTAGTTCATGTTGTTGCCGGTGCTGCCCTTGTAGGTCGCCGCCCACTTGGCGTACAGCGGGTAGGGGAAGGTCGCGCCGGCGCCGGTGATGTCAGCCGCGTAGACCGAGCCTGCGATCAGCGTGGAGCCGAGGACTGCGGCCAGACGAACAGACTGTTTCATTGCTTAACTCCCGAACGAAAGGATGGGACTGCGTTTGTGATGGTCGCCATCGTATCGGGCGAATCTTTCAGTAATATTACAAGTCGTAAATGCTTGATCCAGGCCCATTGGAGCGGCGGGCGAGGGCGCGCTATAATCGGCGCCAACCAAGCAACATGAAGTGGAGAAACGCATGTCCGGCAAACTGGTGATTGGCAACTGGAAGATGAACACCCGCGGCGACAGCGCCCGCCAGCTGGCGGCGGCATTGCTGGCCGACGGAGAGACCAATCGCGAAGGCGTCGGCATCGCCGCTCCCGCCGTCTACCTGGCTGCGCTGGCCGAACAGCTGAAGGGCGGCAACATCGCCTTGTCCTCCCAGGACGTCAGCCGCTTCGCCGCCGACGGCGCCTTCACCGGCGAGGTCAGCGCCGCGATGCTGGCCGACGTGGGCTGCCGCTACGCGCTGGTCGGCCACTCCGAGCGCCGCCAGTATTTCCGCGAAGACAACGCCGCGCTGCTGGCCAAAATGCGCAACGCCATCGCCGCCGGCGTGGTGCCGGTGTTGTGCGTCGGGGAGACGCTGGAGCAGCGCGAGTCCGGCGCTTATCTGGAAGTGGTGCGGGAACAGCTTGCCATCCTGGCCGAGATCGCCGATGGTGAATACGTTGTCGCCTATGAACCGGTGTGGGCCATCGGCACCGGCAAGGTGGCGTCGCTTGAGCAGATCGCCGAAATCCATGCATTCATCAAAAATTGGTGCTTGCAAAACGTTTCGGGCTCCGATAAGATTCGCGTCCTCTACGGCGGCAGTGTCAAAGCAGAGAATGCCGAGGCGATCCTGGCGACGGAAAACGTCGGCGGAGCACTGGTCGGAGGGGCCTCTCTGGACGCCGGTTCATTCAGAGTGATTTGCCAAGCCGCAGGAAAAATGATATAGTATGGAACTTCTCAAGACGCTTATTTGGATTGTAAATCTGCTGTCCGCAGCATCTATCATCGTCCTTGTTCTGATGCAGCATGGCAAGGGTGCGGATATGGGCGCGGCTTTTGGTAGTGGCTCGTCCGGCAGTCTGTTCGGGGCGTCTGGTTCTGCGAATTTCTTGAGCAGAACGACTGCGGTTGCTGCCGCAGTGTTTTTCTCGACTTCTTTGGCGCTGGTCTTTCTTTCCGGGGGTGGAAAGAGCGATCTCGGCGTGATGGGCGGTAAGATTGAACAGGCTGTGCCGCAAATCCCGGCAGGCGCGCCTAATAAAAATGCTTCGGGAACGGCTTCCAAAATCCCGGAGTAACAATTTAAAGCTTTGCTGTGCCGACATGGTGAAATTGGTAGACACGCTATCTTGAGGGGGTAGTGGCGAAAGCTGTGTGAGTTCGAGTCTCACTGTCGGCACCACCATTCAAAAACAGGCCACCGGGACTCCGGTGGCCTGTTTTATTTGGAGCCAAGAGGGGGCGACCCCTCTTTTTTTGGGGGTGTACGGGAAATGCTGCAAAACTACTTTCCCATTCTGATGTTTGTCATCGTCGGACTTCTGGTCGGCGTGGGCCCTATTGTCTTGGGCAAACTGCTGGCACCGAATCGTCCCGACGCTGAGAAACTTTCTCCATACGAATGCGGCTTCGAGGCCTTCGAAGATGCCCGCATGAAGTTTGACGTCCGCTATTACCTGATCGCCATTCTCTTCATCCTGTTCGACCTGGAAATTGCCTTCCTGTTTCCGTGGGCGGTGGTGTTGAAGGATCTGGGCGTCTATGGTTTGGGCGTGATGGTCGAATTTCTGGCCGTGCTGACGCTCGGCTTCGTCTACATGTGGAAGAAGGGAGCTCTGGAATGGGAGTAGAAGGGATTCTGGAGAAAGGCTTCGTCACCACGACAGCCGACAAGCTTATCAACTATACCCGCACCGGTTCTCTATGGCCGATGACCTTCGGCCTGGCCTGTTGTGCGGTGGAAATGATGCACGCCGGCGCGGCGCGTTATGACCTCGACCGTTTCGGCGTCGTGTTCCGCCCCAGCCCCCGCCAGTCCGACTTGATGATCGTCGCCGGCACGCTGTGCAACAAGATGGCGCCGGCCCTGCGCAAGGTTTACGACCAGATGGCCGAGCCGCGCTGGGTGATCTCGATGGGCTCCTGTGCCAACGGCGGCGGCTACTATCACTATTCCTATTCTGTAGTTCGCGGCTGCGACCGCATCGTGCCTGTGGATGTCTACGTGCCGGGCTGTCCGCCGACCGCGGAGGCGCTGCTGTACGGCATCATCCAGCTGCAGAACAAGATCAAACGTACCAACACCATCGCCCGCTAAGGTAGAAACTATGGCCTCCAAGAAAATGGAAGCGTTGGGTTCGGTCGTTGCCGCGGCGCTGGGCGACAAGCTCGTGAGCAGCACGCAGGCTCTGGACGAGCTGACCATCGTCTGCAAGGCGTCCGATCTGCCGTCGGTGGCGCTGACGCTGCGCGACCACGCCGACCTCGCCTTCGAGCAGTGCATCGACGTCTGCGGCATGGACTACAGCGCCTACCGCGACGAGCCGTGGGACGGCCCGCGCTTCGCCGCCGTGTACCATCTGCTGTCCGTCAAGCTGAACCATCGCATCCGCCTGCGCGTCTTCGCCGCAGACGACGACTTCCCGGTGATCCCGTCGGTCAACGACGTCTGGAACGCCGCCAACTGGTTCGAGCGCGAAGCGTTCGATCTGTATGGCATCGTGTTCGAAGGCCACCCCGACCTGCGCCGCCTGCTGACCGACTATGGTTTCGTCGGCCACCCGTTCCGCAAGGACTTCCCCTTGTCCGGCCACGTGGAAATGCGCTACGACCCGACCCAGCAGCGCGTGATCTATCAGCCTGTCACCATCGAACCGCGCGAGATCACGCCGCGCATCATCCGCGAGGAGAATTACGGTGGCTGAGATCCGTAACTACACCCTCAACTTCGGCCCGCAACACCCGGCCGCGCACGGCGTGCTGCGCCTGGTGCTGGAACTGGACGGCGAAGTCGTCCAGCGCGCCGACCCGCACATCGGCCTGCTGCATCGCGGCACCGAGAAGCTGGCCGAGAGCAAGACCTTCATCCAGTCGCTGCCGTACATGGATCGTCTCGACTACGTGTCGATGATGTGCAACGAGCACGCCTACTGCCTGGCCATCGAGAAGATGATGGGCATCGAGGTGCCGGAGCGCGCGCAGTACATCCGCGTGATGTTCGCCGAAATCACCCGCGTGCTGAACCACCTGCTGTGGATCGGCGCCCACGCGCTGGATATCGGCGCGATGACCATGTTCCTGTACGCGTTCCGCGAGCGCGAAGACCTGATGGACTGCTACGAGGCGGTGTCGGGCGCGCGGATGCACGCGGCTTACTTCCGTCCGGGCGGCGTCTACCGCGATCTGCCGGACAGCATGCCGCAGTACACCGTGTCCAAGATCAAGAACGCCAAGGAGCTGGCGCGCCTGAACGAAGGCCGCAAGGGCTCGATGCTGGACTTCATCAGCGATTTCACCGACCGTTTCCCGGGCTATGTCGACGAGTACGAAACCCTGCTGACCGACAACCGCATCTGGAAGCAACGGACGGTGGGCATCGGCGTGGTGACGGCCGAGCGCGCGTTGAACCTGGGCATGACCGGTCCGATGCTGCGCGGTTCCGGCATCGCCTGGGACCTGCGCAAGACCCAGCCGTACGACGTGTACGACAAGATGGACTTCGACGTGCCGGTGGGCGTGGGCGGCGACTGCTACGACCGCTACCTGGTCCGCGTCGAGGAAATGCGCCAGTCCAACCGCATCATCCAGCAGTGCGTGGCCTGGCTGCGCGCCAACCCCGGCCCGGTGATCACCGACAACCATAAGGTGGCTCCGCCTTCGCGCGAAGGCATGAAGTCCAATATGGAAGACCTGATCCACCACTTCAAGCTGTTCACCGAAGGCATGCACGTGCCGGAAGGCGAGGCTTACGCCGCGGTGGAGCACCCGAAGGGCGAGTTCGGCATCTACCTGGTGTCCGACGGCGCCAACAAACCGTACCGCCTCAAGATCCGCGCGCCGGGCTATGCCCATTTGGCCGCGCTGGACGAGATGGCCACCGGCCACATGATCGCCGACGTCGTCGCGATCATCGGTACGCAGGATATCGTGTTTGGGGAGATTGACCGCTGATGCTGTCCGCACAATCGCTAGCCTTGATCGACCGCGAGGTCGCCAAATATCCGGCTGACCAGAAGCGCTCCGCCGTCATGGGCGCGCTGCGCATCGCGCTGGACGAGCGGCGCGCCGCCGGTGAAACCCCGGAAGCCCGCTGCCTGAACCAGGAGCTGATCGAGTTCGTGGCCGACTACCTGGGCATCGCCCCGGTGGCCGCCTACGAAGTCGCCACCTTCTACAACATGTACGACATGAAGCCGGTGGGCAAATTCAAGATCACCGTCTGCACCAATCTGCCCTGTGCGCTGTCCGGCGGCGTCAACGCCGCGGAGTACATCTCGAAGAAGCTGGGCATCGCCATCGGCGAAACCAGCGCCGATGGCATGTACACCCTGCTGGAAGGCGAATGCATGGGCGCCTGCGGCGACGCGCCGGTCTTGCTGGTGAACAACCACAAGATGTGCAGCTTCATGACGCCCGACGCAATCGATAAAAAACTGGCGGAGTTGAAATAATGGCTGTCTTCGCTAATGGCGTGATTTTCGACGGCGTCGACACCGCCCAGCCCGACTGCTGGCGTCTGGACGCCTACGTGGCCCGCGGCGGCTACCAGGCGCTGCGCCGCATCCTCGACTCCAAGATGACGCAGGAAGATGTGATCGCGGAAGTGAAGAACTCCGGCCTGCGCGGCCGCGGCGGCGCGGGCTTCCCGACCGGCCTGAAATGGAGCTTCATGCCGCGCTCGTTCCCGGGCGACAAGTACGTCGTCTGCAATACCGACGAGGGCGAGCCGGGCACCTTCAAGGACCGCGACATCATCCGCTACAACCCGCACTCGCTGATCGAGGGCATGATCATCGCCGGTTACGCGATGGGCACCAAGGCGGGTTACAACTACATCCACGGCGAAATCTTCGAAGACTACGTGTTGTTCGAAGAAGCGCTGGAAGAGGCGCGCAAGGCGGGTTTCCTGGGCCAGAACATCCTGGGCTCCGGCTTCAACTTCGACTTGTTCGCCCACCACGGCTACGGCGCCTACATCTGCGGCGAGGAAACCGCGCTGCTGGAATCGCTGGAAGGCAAGAAGGGCCAGCCGCGCTTCAAGCCGCCGTTCCCGGCCAGCTTCGGCCTGTACGGCAAGCCGACCACGATCAACAACACCGAATCGTTCGCTTCGGTGCCGTTCATCATCCGCGACGGCGCGCAGACCTTCCTCGAGAAGGGCAAGCCGAACAACGGCGGCACCAAGCTGTTCTCGGTTTCCGGCCACGTCAACCGTCCGGGCAACTACGAGATCGCGCTGGGCACGCCGTTCTCCGAGCTGCTGGAAATGGCCGGCGGCATGCGAGACGGCAAGAAGCTGAAGGCGGTGATCCCGGGCGGCTCGTCCGCTCCGGTGCTGCCTGCCGACATCATGATGCAGTGCACCATGGACTACGACAGCATCGCCAAAGCCGGTTCGATGCTGGGTTCGGGCGCCGTGATCGTGATGAACGAGGACGTGTGCATGGTCAAGGCGCTGGAGCGTCTGGCCTACTTCTACCACGAAGAATCCTGCGGCCAGTGCACGCCGTGCCGCGAAGGCACCGGCTGGCTGTACAAGGTGATCCATCGCATCGTCAACGGCCAAGGCCGCAAGGGCGATCTGGAGCTTCTGGATTCCGTGGGCAACAACATGGCTGGCCGCACCATCTGCGCGCTGGCCGACGCCGCGGTGTTCCCGGTTCGCAGTTTCACCAAGCATTTCCGCGCGGAGTTCGAGTACGCGATCGAACACGGAAAGACCTTGGTGGATCACAAATGGTGTTGAGCGATGCTTGAAATCGAAATCGACGGTAAGAAACTGACGGTGCCGCAAGGCAGCACCGTCATCGAGGCGGCCCACTCGGTGGGCACCTATATTCCGCACTTCTGCTACCACAAGAAGCTGTCCATCGCGGCCAACTGCCGGATGTGCCTGGTGGAAGTGGAAAAGGCGCCGAAGCCGCTGCCGGCCTGTGCCACCCCCGTCACCGACGGCATGAAGGTCCACACCGCGTCGCCGCTGGCCAAGAAGGCCCAGCAGGGCGTGATGGAATTCCTGCTGATCAACCACCCGCTGGATTGCCCGATCTGCGACCAGGGCGGGGAATGCCAGCTGCAGGATCTGGCGGTCGGCTACGGCAACTCGACCTCGCGCTACGAGGAAGAGAAGCGCGTGGTGGTGGGCAAGGACATGGGTCCGCTGGTTTCCGCCGAGGAAATGTCGCGCTGCATCCACTGCACGCGCTGCGTCCGCTTCACTGAAGAAGTGGGCGGCTTCCAGGAAATCGGCATGGCCAACCGCAGCGAGTTCTCCGAGATCCTGCCGTTCCTGGGCAAGACCGTGGACTCGGAAATCTCCGGCAACGTGATCGACCTGTGCCCGGTGGGCGCGCTGACCTCCAAGCCGTTCCGCTACAGCACCCGCGCCTGGGAGCTGTCGCGCCGCAAGTCGGTGAGCCCGCACGACGGCCTCGGCTCCAACCTGGTGGTTCAGGTCAAGAGCAACGAAGTGATGCGCGTGCTGCCGCTGGAAAACGAAGCCATCAACGAGTGCTGGATCGCCGACCGCGACCGCTTCTCCTATGAGGGCCTGAACAGCGCCGAACGTCTCTCCAAGCCGATGATCAAGTTCGACGGCAAGTGGCACGAGACCGACTGGGAAACCGCGCTGAACTATGTGGTGAAGGGTCTGAACGGCGTGTCCGCCGATCACGGCAAGGACGCCATCGGCTTCCTGCTGAACCCGCACTCCACCACCGAGGAACTGCACCTGGCCCAGAAGCTGGCGCGCGCTTTCGGTGTGAACGCCGTCGACTACCGCCTGCGCCGCAGCGACTTCTCCGCCGACAGCGCCAAGCAGGGCGCCGAATGGCTGGGCTCCACCATCGCCGAACTGGCCGACGCCAAGTCGGTGCTGGCGGTGGGTTCCTCGCTGCGCAAGGAACAGCCGCTGCTGGCCTCCCGCCTGCGCGCATCGGTCAAGAAGGGTTCCGAGCTCAACATTATCCACGTCGCCGACGACAATCTGCTGACCAAGATCAACGGCAAGCTGATCGTGTCGCCGCTGGCGCTGGTGAACGCGCTGTCGCAAGTGCTGAAGGCCGTGGCCGAGATCAAGTCCGGCTCCAGCGAAATCGACCTGGCGTCGGTGGAAGTGTCCGCCCAGGCGCGCGTCATCGCTGAAAGCCTGACCGGCGCCGAGACCGCGTCCGTCGTGCTGGGCAACGTCGCGCAACACCACCCGGCCTACGGCCAGCTGCTGTCGCTGGCCCAGGAAATCTCCCGCCTGTCCGGCGCGCGTTTCGGCATCCTGGCCGAAGCCGCCAACAGCGTGGGCGCCGAACTGGTGGGCGCGCTGCCGCAGACCGGCGACAACGCCGCCGCGATGATCGCCAAGCCGAAGAAGGCCTACTTCCTGCTGAACACCGAAGTGGAGTTCGACAGCTACAACCCGCAGGCCGCCGTGGCCGCGATGAAGCAGGCTTCCACCGTGATCGCGCTGACCGCCTACAAGGGCCAGGGCCTGCTGGATTACGCCGACGTGCTGCTGCCGATCGCGCCGTTCTCCGAGACCGCCGGCTCCTTCGTCAACATGGAAGGCAAGCTGCAGACCTTCAACGGCGTGGTGAAGCCGCTGGGCGAAACCCGTCCGGCCTGGAAGGTGCTGCGCGTGCTGGGCAATATGCTGAGCCTGTCCGGCTTCGAGCAGAACAGCGCCGAGGAAGTCCGCGGCGAGTTCGGCGATCTGGCCGCCAAGCTGAACAACGCGCTGTCCAAAGTCGCCGCCAATCCGGCTGCGTCCGCTGGCATCGTCCGCGTAGGCGAAGTGCCGATGTACCAGGCCGACGCCATCTGCCGCCGCGCGCCGTCGCTGCAGCAAACCAACGAAGCCAAGGGCGCCGCCGTCGTCCGCGCGCACAGCGGCCTGCTGGCCAAGCTGGGCGTGGCAGCCGGTTCCACCGCGCTGCTGAAGCAGGGCGAGGGCGAGGCGCGCGTTTCGGTCGAAGCCGACGACAGCCTGCCGGCCGACGTGGTACGGGTCGCCGCCGCGCACGCTTCCACGCTGGCGCTGGGCGGCATGTTCGACGCAATCGAGATCAAGCAGGGGTAAACGATGGAGTTCTTGCAAGGTATTCTTGGCACTGACGCAGGGCTCCTGGTGTGGACCCTGCTGAAGATCATCGCCATCGTGCTGCCGATGTTGGGCTGCGTGGCGTACCTGACGCTGGCCGAGCGCAAGGTGATCGGCTACATGCAGATCCGCATCGGCCCCAACCGGGTCGGTTATTTCGGTCTGCTGCAGCCCATCGCCGACGCGGTGAAGCTGCTGATGAAGGAAATCATCCTGCCCACCAACTCCAGCAAGGGCTTGTTCCTGCTGGCGCCGGTGCTGTCCATCGGACCGGCCCTGGCGGCCTGGGCGGTGATTCCGTTCACCGAACACCTGGTGGTGGCCAACGTCAACGCTTCGCTGCTGTATATCCTGGCGCTGACCTCGATGGGCGTGTACGGCGTGATCATCGCCGGCTGGGCGGGCAACTCGAAGTACTCCTTCCTCGGCGCGATGCGCTCCGCCGCCCAGATCGTGTCCTACGAACTGGCGATGGGCTTCGCGCTGGTGGGCGTGCTGATGGTGTCCGGCAGCCTGAACCTGGTCGACATCGTCAAGCAGCAGTCGTTCGGCATGGGCGGCGGCTCGCTGCTGTCCTGGAACTGGATTCCGCTGTTCCCGCTGTTCATCGTCTACCTGATCTCCGGCGTGGCCGAGACCAACCGCGCGCCGTTCGACGTGGCGGAAGGCGAGTCGGAAATCGTCGCCGGTTTCCACGTTGAATATTCGGGCATGGCCTTCGCGATCTTCTTCCTGGCCGAATACGCCAACATGATCCTGGTCGCCGCGCTGACCGCGCTGCTGTTCCTGGGCGGCTGGCTGTCGCCGTTCCCGGCGTCGTGGGGCATTCTGGGCGCCGGCGGCTTCCACTGGCTGGCGATCAAGGTGTCGATGGTGCTGTTCTGCTTCCTGTGGTTCCGCGCCACCTTCCCGCGCTATCGCTATGACCAGATCATGCGTCTGGGCTGGAAGGTGTTCATCCCGGTGACCCTGGCGTGGATCCTGGTGGTGGGCGTGTGGATGTTTACCCCGCTGTCCATTTGGCACTGAGACAGGGGATAGGTGAAAAAATGAATTCGATCCGCAACTTTTTCAAGACCTTCCTGCTGGTGGAGCTGGTCAAGGGCCTGATGGTCACTGGCCGCTACTTCTTCGCCCGCAAGATCACGGTGCAGTTCCCGGAAGAGAAGACGCCGATTTCGCCGCGCTTCCGCGGCCTGCACGCGCAGCGCCGCTACGCCAACGGCGAAGAACGCTGCATCGCGTGCAAGCTGTGCGAGGCGGTGTGTCCGGCGCTGGCCATCAACATCGAGTCCGAGCAGCGCGACGACGGCACCCGCCGCACCACGCGCTACGACATCGATCTGACCAAGTGCATCTTCTGCGGCTTCTGCGAGGAAGCCTGTCCGGTGGACGCCATCGTGGAAACCCACATCTTCGAATACCACGGTGAAAAACGTGGCGACCTCTACTACACCAAGCCGATGCTGCTGGCCATCGGCGACAAGTACGAGGCCGAAATCGCCGCCAACAAGGCGGCCGACGCCAAGTATCGCTAAGGGGAGGCCATGAACCTAACTACGGTAATTTTCTACGTTCTGTCCGCCATCCTGGTCTTCGCCGGCGTGCGGGTGGTCACCGCCAAGAACCCGGTGCACGCCGCGCTGTTCCTGGTGCTGGCCTTCTTCACCAGCGCCGGCCACTGGCTGCTGATGGAGTCGGAGTTCCTGGCGATCACGCTGGTGCTGGTCTACGTCGGCGCGGTGATGGTGCTGTTCCTGTTCGTGGTGATGATGCTGGACATCAACATCGAGAAGCTGCGCGAAGGCTTCTGGAAGAACCTGCCGGTGGCCGCCACCGTCGGCGCCATCATGGTGTTCGAAATGGCGCTGATCCTGGTCAGCCCGCAGGCCGCGCTGTCGCAGTACAAGGCCGCCGCGCCGCTGGCCGCCGACTTCAGCAACGTGAAGATGCTGGGCAGCCAGCTGTACACCACCTATCTGCTGCCGTTCGAGATCGCGGCGGTCGTGCTGCTGCTGGCGATGATCGCCGCCATCGGCCTGACCATGCGCGCGCGCAAGGACACCAAGACGATCGATCCCGCCGTCCAGGTGAAGGTGCGCCGCGAAGACCGCGTCCGCATCGTCAAGATGGACGCCGTGAAAAAAGTGGAAGAGGCCGAGCAGGCCGATTCCGGTGAGCAACAGGCCTGACGGCCAATCAACCAATAAGGGAGGAAACGTGCTGACACTGACTCACTTTCTGGTGCTGGCCGCCATCCTGTTCGCCATCAGCGTGCTCGGGATTTTCCTGAACCGGAAAAACCTGATCATCCTGCTGATGGCCATCGAGCTGATGCTGCTGGCGGTGAACTTCAACTTCATCGCGTTCTCGCACTACCTGTCGGATTCGGCAGGCCAGATCTTCGTGTTCTTCATCCTGACGGTTGCCGCCGCCGAGTCCGCCATTGGTCTGGCGATCCTGGTGGTGCTGTTCCGCAACCTGCAGAGCATCAACGTTGAAGACTTGGGCAGCCTCAAGGGCTAACGGCAAACCGGAACCATTACAAAGCACAAAAGCATGGATATGAAGAGCTTATACCTGCTGATTGCACTCGCCCCGCTGGCGGGTTCCATCATTGCGGGCCTGTTTGGATGGGCGATCGGACGGCGCGCCTCGCACGTCGTGACGATAGCCGGCGTGGCGGTTTCCGCCGCGCTGTCGCTCAAGGTGCTTCTGGGTTTCCTGAACGGAAGCGCGGAAGTGTTCAACGGACCGGTCTACACCTGGCTGACCGTCGGCGGCTACGAGTACTCGGTCGGCTTCCTGGTCGACTCGCTGACCGCGATGATGCTGGTGGTGGTCACCAGCGTGTCGCTGATGGTGCATATCTACACCATCGGCTACATGCAGGATGATCCTGGCTACCAGCGTTTCTTCAGCTACATCTCGCTGTTCACCTTCTCGATGCTGATGCTGGTGATGAGCAACAACTTCGTCCAGCTGTTCTTCGGCTGGGAAGCTGTGGGCCTGGTGTCCTATCTGCTGATCGGCTTCTGGTTCAAGCGCCCGACCGCGGTGTTCGCCAACCTGAAGGCCTTCCTGGTCAACCGCGTCGGCGACTTCGGCTTCCTGCTGGGCATCGGCCTGGTGCTGGCCTACTTCGGCGGCTCGCTGAACTACAGCGACGTGTTCGCCGCCGCCCCGGCGCTGGCGCAGAAGACCATCGAGATCATCCCCGGCCAGCAATGGTCGCTGCTGACCGTCACCTGCATCCTGCTGTTCATCGGCGCGATGGGTAAATCCGCCCAGTTCCCGCTGCACGTGTGGCTGCCGGACTCGATGGAAGGCCCGACCCCGATCTCGGCGCTGATCCACGCGGCCACCATGGTGACCGCCGGCATCTTCATGGTGTCGCGCATGAGCCCGCTGTTCGAGATGTCCGACACCGCACTGAACGTGGTGATGGTGGCAGGCTCGATCACCGCGCTGTTCATGGGCTTCCTCGGCATCGTCCAGAACGACATCAAGCGCGTGGTGGCTTACTCCACGCTGTCGCAGCTGGGCTACATGACCGTGGCGCTGGGCGCTTCGGCGTACTCGGTGGCCATGTTCCACGTGATGACTCACGCCTTCTTCAAGGCGCTGCTGTTCCTGGCGGCCGGCTCCGTGATCATCGGCATGCACCACGATCAGGACATGCGGAACATGGGCGGCCTGCGAAAGTACATGCCCATCACTTGGCTGACCTCGCTGCTGGGTTCGCTGGCGCTGATCGGCACGCCGTTCTTCGCAGGCTTCTACTCGAAGGACTCGATCATCGAGGCGGTCGCCGCTTCGCACCTGCCCGCGGCCGGCTTCGCCTACTTCGCCGTCGTGGCCGGCGTGTTCGTCACCGCCTTCTACTCCTTCCGCATGTACTTCCTGGTGTTCCACGGCAAGGAACGCTGGATGGAGAAGAAGGACGATCATCACGGCCACGGCCATGACGACGATCACGACCACCACCATGGCCTGGGCCCGAACGACAAGCCGCACGAATCGCCGTGGGTGGTGACGCTGCCGCTGGTGCTGCTGGCCATTCCGTCGGTGCTGGTGGGTTACTTCGCCATCGACAAGCTGGTTTACGGCGACTTCTTCAAGGGCGTGATCGCGGTCAACAACGAAGCGCACCCGGGCATGGAAGAGCTGGCGCACGAGTTCCACGGCGCCTTCGCCATGACGCTGCACTCGTTCTCCACGCTGCCGCTGTGGCTGGCGATCGCCGGCGTCGTCGTGGCCTGGTACTTCTACATGAAGGCGCCCCACATTCCGGCCGCCATCAAGGAAAAGTGCGCCCCGATCCACAAGCTGCTGGAAAACAAGTACTACCTGGACGAGATCTATTTCGCCGTGTTCGCCAAGGGTTCGCGCGCGCTGGGCACCTTGTTCTGGAAGGTGGGCGACACGCTGCTGATCGACGGCCTGCTGGTCAACGGCACCGCCAAGCTGGTGGGCTGGTTCTCCAGCGTGGTTCGCCGCGCGCAGACCGGTTTCATCTACAGCTACGCCACCGCGATGATCATCGGCGTGCTGGGTCTGATGACCTGGTGGTTCCTGCCGCTGATCCTGCGCTGAGTCCGGATTCCGGGATTGAAATAACAATATAGGTTTGACTATGTTCACAAATCTGTTAAGTCTGGTGATCTGGACGCCGATACTGGCCGGCCTGGTAGTGCTGGCCACCGGCGGCGACCAGCGCGCGCCGCTGGCGCGCTGGCTGGCGGTAGCGGGAGCCCTGGCGGGCTTCCTGCTGTCGATCCCGCTGTTCACCGAGTTCAACAACCTGAACGGCGGCATGCAGTTCGAAGAGATGAAGCCGTGGATCGCTTCGCTCAACATCAACTACCACCTGGGCGTGGACGGCATCTCGATGCTGTTCGTGGTGCTCAACAGCTTCACCACGCTGTTGGTGGTGATCGCCGGCTGGGAAGTGATCCAGAAGCGCGTGTCGCAGTACATGGCCGCCTTCCTGATCATGTCCGGCCTGATCAACGGCGCCTTCGCCGCGCTGGACGCGATCCTGTTCTATGTCTTCTTCGAAGGCATGCTGATCCCGATGTACCTGATCATCGGCGTCTGGGGCGGTCCGCGCCGGGTCTACGCGTCGATCAAGTTCTTCCTGTACACGCTGCTCGGCTCGCTGCTGATGCTGGTGGCGTTGATCTACCTGTACTTCCAGGCTGGCAAGAGCTTCGAGATCCTGGCTTTCCACGACATCGCCAAGATTTCGCTGACGGTGCAGATCCTGCTGTTCGTCGCCTTCTTCATGTCCTTCGCGGTGAAGGTGCCGATGTGGCCGGTCCACACCTGGCTGCCTGACGCCCACGTGGAAGCGCCGACCGGCGGCTCCATGGTGCTGGCCGCGATCACGCTGAAGATCGGCGCCTACGGCTTCCTGCGGTTCATCCTGCCCATCATGCCCGACGCCGCGCGCGAGCTGTCGCCCATCATCATCGGCCTGTCGCTGGTGGCGGTGGTCTACATCGGCCTGGTGGCGCTGGTGCAGTCCGACATGAAGAAGCTGGTGGCGTACTCGTCGATCTCCCACATGGGCTTCGTGACCCTGGGCCTGTTCCTGTTCACCGGCAGCGAGCTGAACCAGTGGGCCGTGGAAGGCGCGCTGGTGCAGATGGTGTCCCACGGCTTCGTCTCCGCCGCGATGTTCTTCTGCATCGGCGTGATGTATGACCGAGTGCACAGCCGCAACATCGCCGACTACGGCGGCGTGGCCAACAAGATGCCGATCTTCGCAGCCTTCATGATGCTGTTCGCGATGGCCAACTCCGGCTTGCCGGCCACTTCCGGCTTCGTCGGCGAGTTCATGGTGATCATGGGCGCGGTGCAGGTGAACTTCTGGTACGCCGCGCTGGCCGCCACCACGCTGATCTTCGGCGCCGCCTACACCTTGTGGATGTACAAGCGCGTGATCTTCGGCGACGTGGCCAACGAGCATGTGGCCGAGCTGTCCGACGTCAACAAGCGCGAGTTCCTGGTGCTGGCCATCCTGGCCCTGATGGTGCTGGGCATGGGTCTGTACCCGCAGGCTTTCGTCGCCAAGATGCACCTGGCGGTCAACGACCTGATCACGCACGTCGCGCAGACCAAGCTGCCGTAAGGACGGAAGGAATACACACAAATGAATTGGGCTGATCTCAACCTGATACCCGCGATGCCGGAGCTGTTCCTGATCGGCGCGTTGCTGGTGGTGCTGATGCTGGATCTTTTCATCTCCGATGAAAAGCGCTGCGTCACCTACGGCCTGACGCTGCTGACCCTGGTCGGCGCCGCCGTCGCGCAGGTATGCACCTTTACTCCGTACCCGGTGACCACGTTCTCCGGCATGTTCGTCGCCGATCCGCTGGCGGCGCTGGTCAAGCTGGCGATGTATGGCATCACTGCCATCGTGCTGGTGTACAGCCGCCAGTACACCGCCGACCGCGGCCTGTTCAAGGGCGAGTACTTCTCGTTGTCGCTGTTCGCGCTCCTGGGCATGAACCTGATGGTGTCCGCGTCCCACTTCCTGACCCTGTACATGGGCCTGGAGCTGCTGTCGCTGGCGCTGTACTCGCTGATCGCGCTGCAGCGCGACTCCGTCCCGGCCACCGAGTCGGCGATGAAGTACTTCGTGCTGGGCGCGCTGGCTTCCGGTCTGCTGCTGTACGGCATCTCGATGATCTACGGCGCCACCGGCTCGCTGGAGCTGGCCGCCATCGCCAAGGCGATCAAGTCGCACTCCGCCAACGGCGTGCTGCTGATCTTCGGCCTGGTGTTCATCGTCGCCGGCCTGAGCTTCAAGCTGGGCGCCGTGCCGTTCCACATGTGGGTGCCCGACGTCTACCAGGGTTCGCCGACTTCCGTCACGCTGATGGTCGGCGCCGCCCCCAAGCTGGCCGCCTTCGTGTTCGTGCTGCGTATCCTGGCCCAGGGCCTGGACGCGCTGGTGGGCGACTGGCAGGGCATGCTGATCATCGTGGCCGTGCTGTCGATGGCCATCGGCAACATCACCGCCATCGTGCAGACCAACATCAAGCGGATGCTGGCTTACTCCACCATCTCGCACATGGGCTTCCTGCTCTTGGGCGTGCTGGCCGGCACCAAGCAGGGCTACTCCGCCGCGCTGTTCTATGCGGTGGTGTACGTGGCGATGTCGCTGGTCAGCTTCGGCATCATCCTGGCGCTGTCGCGCAAGGGCTTCGAATGCGAGAAGATCGACGATCTGAAGGGCCTGAACAGCCGCAACAGCTGGTACGCGCTGTTGATGCTGCTGGCCATGTTCTCGATGGCCGGCATCCCGCCGCTGGCGGGCTTCTACGCCAAGTTCGCGGTGATCCAGGCCGTGGTGCAGATCGGCATGATCAAGCTGGCCGTGTTCTCCGTGCTGATGTCAGTGATCGGCGCCTTCTACTACCTGCGCGTGGTCAAGGCCATCTACTTCGACGACGCTCAGGACAATGCCCCGATCAACGTTCGCGCCGACATGAAGCTGGTGCTGTCGCTGAACGCGCTGGCGCTGCTGGCGGTAGGCATCCTGCCGCAGTCGCTGCTTGAGCTGTGCGCGCAGGTGATGCGCCAGTCTCTGGGCATGATGTAAGGACTGGGCCATGCAGACCGGCATCGTGATCCTGTTGCTGCTGGCCCTGGCTGCCGCCAACCTGCCGTTCGCCACCGCCCGCGTGGCCTGCGTGTTCAAGGTGGCGCGCAAGCATTTCGGCTGGCAGGCGCTGGAGCTCGTCGTTCTGTATCTGCTGGTGGGCTTGCTGGCCCGCCTGCTGGAGGCGCAGACGATGCCGGTGCATGCGCAGAATTGGCAGTTTTACGTCACCACTTTCGCGCTGTTCGTGGTGGCGGCCTTTCCGGGCTTCGTCTACCGCTATTTCTGGCGCAAGCCGGGACAATAGCCGCGCTAACGCGCAAACCACAAAGCACTGCCTCGGCAGTGCTTTTTTATTGTCATTTGTTGCGGCTGCTTGCTTAATATCGCATTTTGAATGAAATTGACATTTTATATCCGCATGAAATGCGGTGAAAACTCAATGGTCATCATCATGCGCAAACTACTGACAGTTTCCTTGTTCGCCCTGCTGGCGGGCGTTGCCCAGGCCGACGAACTGAAACCGGCCCGCCACGGCGATTTCGCCCATTACACCTTCGCGCTGGCCTGGCTGCCGGGCTTTTGCGCCGCCGGCGGAGAGGGCTGTCTGCCCAGCCAGTCCAAGGAGGAATTGATCGGTCTGCATGGCTTGTGGGCGTCGGAGCCCAAGAGTCTGGAGGACAAGGGGGTGAAGGTGCAGCAATGGTGGGCGTCGGGCTGCTCGCTGCTGCCGCATGTACTGGCGATTCCGGTGTTGTCGGAAGAGTTGAGGCAGCGTTTGAAGGAAACCATGCCGCAGCTCGCCAGCGATTTGCAGACCCATGAATACGTGAAGCACGTCCAGTGCTTCGGCTACGATGCCAACGAGTTCTTCTCTACCGCCTTGCAGATGCGCGAAGCGGTGGTGGACAGCGACTTTGGCCGCTATCTGAGCGCCCAGGCCGGCCAGATCCGCACCGGTGCGGAAGTGAAGGACGCATTCGCCAAGGGCTATGCCACCGCCGAGCGCGGCGCGTTGCAGCTGCGCTGCGCCAAGGACGCCAAGGGACGCAATGTGCTGGCCGAGCTGTGGTTCACGCTGAAGAAGGACAAGCTGGACAGCTTCCCGGAGGCGGACAGCTTCATGGATACGCCGGCGGCGGAGCGCGAGGACACCTGCGCCCAGCCCTTCCTGCTGCCCAAGTGGTAGCAGGGCGTAAAAAGCCGCCCGGCCGTGAGGCGGGGCGGCTATTCCATCCGTAGGCCAGGTGCTCAGTCTGTGCCGTATTGCGGCGAGCGCGGGCCGTACAGCATCCCGTTCGTGTGCCCCGCGGACAGCAGCTGATTGCTGGCCATGCCGGCGACCGGATAGGTGGCGTCGGTGGCGCTGTTGACGATCTGCTTGATCGCGGCGTTGATCAGCATGCCCACCAGTCCGCCTGAATTGTTGTTACTGTTGGCGTTGTTGGCGGCGGCGCTGCCGGCCCACAGCTCCTGGCCGCTCTTCAGGTCCACCAGCTTGGTCTGCACTTCTACTTCCGCGACGCTGTCTATCACGCTGTAGCGCACGCCATAGCGCTTGACTGTCGTGTACAGCGCGGCGTCGGCGCCGAAGATTTCGCGTAGCTTGGCCGGAGAGACTGCCTGGATGTCGTTGGCGGTGGAGAGGCCGTTCTGCTTGAAGGTTTCCGTCATCAGGGCGACGGGCACCACGTAGTAGCCGGCTTCAGCCAAGGGGTAGCTCATCTGGGACAACACGCCGCTGGTGGCGTTGACTTCAGGAGAGTCATTGACCGGAGGCAACACCAGGATGTTCCGCGGGTGGCTTTGTTTGTAGGCGGTGTAGTCGCGCTTGACGATCGGGCCGGCGCAGCCGGTGGCCAGAACGGCCAAAGAGGCGATCAGCGTCGCCTTGACGAGATGCTTGAGCATGATGTCCTCTTATTTTTTCAGTTTGCGCATCAGGAAGTCCAGATAGGGCGCCGACTCGGGGAACAGCTTCTTCTCCGCGTCGAATTCTTGGGCCATCCGGTCGGTGTTGCCGGCATTGGCGTACAGCATGCCCAAATGGGCGTGATAGCCTGGCGGCTCCTGATTGCCCTTGGCGCGTATCTTCTGCAGTCCTTCCTCCAGCACGGAAATCTGTTTCTGCGCGTCCGCGCCGTCGCCTTTCAGGTACTCATACACTTCCGGCTGATACGATTCCCATTGATAGAGGGTTTTGGGGCCGGTCGCGCAGGCGCTGAGCAGCGCGCAGCCAGCCAGCAGGCCGATCACGCGGCGATGCGGTTTGATGTTTTTCGTTTTCATTGTCTCGGTTTTGTTTTTGTATGGGGTGAGGCTTATTTGCCGGGCGTCCAGGCGCCGGAATCGATGCCGTTGACCAGATTGTTGACCGCTTCGCGCATGGCCAGATCCAGCACCTTGCCATTCAGCGTGGAGTCATAGCTGGCGGTGCCGCCGAAACCGATGATTTCGCGGTTGGACAGTGAGTATTCGCCGGCACCTTGGGAGGAGAAGACGACTTCGGAGGTTTGGGTGTTGACCACGTTCAGGCTGACCTTGGCGTAAGCGATCTGTTGCTTGCCGCGACCGAGGATGCCGAACAGCTGGTGGTCGCCCACTTCCTTGCGGCCGAATTCGGTGACGTCGCCGGTGATCACGTAGTCCGCTCCCCTCAGCGTTTGCGCTTGCTTCTTCAGACCGGCTTCTTGCTTGATTTCAGCCAGGTTGTCGCGGTCAAGCACATTGAAACGGTTGCTCTGCTGCAGATGGGTGATCAGCACGGTCTTGGCCTGGCTGCCCAGGTGATCGACGCCGTCGGAGAAGATGCCGCGCATGAAGCTGGAGCGGTTGTCGAACTTGCCGACCGAAATCGGCGCGCGCGGACCGCTGTAGGGTTTGTTGGCGCTGGCGACCTGCGCGACCGCGAGTGTCTGGGAAGACTCGGTGGCGCAGCCGGATAGCAGGGCGGCTGCCAGGGCGGCGGTGAAAAGCGTTTGTTTTATCATTAACAATCTTCCTGTTTTAAATACGTGTGCGTATGTTAACGGCGGTTAACAATATACCGTAAGTTGGAAGACTGCCATCGGATTAGGTGAGTGACATTTGAGGCCGGGCAAGCGCCCGGCCTGCCGGATCAATAAACGCGCGTTTCGCCCTGCGGGCGGTTCTTGAAGCGCTTGTGCAGCCAGAAATACTGGTCCGGAATTTCGCGGACGCGCTCTTCAAGGAAAGCGTTCATGCGGCGGGTGTCGGCCTCGATGTCCTCGCTGGGGTAGTTGTCCCAGGGCGGGTAGAACTCCAGCTCGAAGCGATCGCCGACGCGACGGGGGATCGCCGGCACCACCTTGGCGCGAGCCAGCTTGGCGATGCGCGACATCCCGGTGATGGTGGCCGCCTTGACGCCGAAGAAGTCGACGAACAGCGAGTCGCGGACGCCGAAGTCCTGGTCCGGCAGATACAGGAAGGGCGCGTGGTCCTTGCGCATCGCCTTGATGATGGGGCGCAGGCCTTCCTGGCGCGACACGATGTAGGCGTTGTCGTAGCGCTGGCGTCCGGCGTAGATCTGCTTGTCCAGCGCCTCGTTTTTCTGGTGGGAATACACGCTGACTAGCGGGATGTACTGGTTAAGCGCGTAGACGCACATCTCGAAGCCGACGAAGTGCGGATAGAACAGGATCACATCCTCGCCCTTGTCGCGCAGCTCAGTGACGTAATGCAGGTTCTTGATGTCCACCAGGTTGTCGATCCGCTTGGCAGAACTCCACCAGCACACGCCGTACTCCAGCGCCAGCCGTATCATGTGCTGGCAGTTCTTGCGGATCAGCCGCTTGCGTTCGGCCAGCGGCATGTCCGGGAAGCACAGCCGCAGATTGATCAGGCCGACGCGGCGGCGGCCGCGCGCCAGCAGGTAGGCGAGGTTGCCCAGGCCGGCGGCGATGAGGCCGATGGCCCGCATCGGCAGCAGGCGGATCAGCCATAGCAGGGCGAAAGCGATTTTCATGCGTGTCCTTGTTCTGCGTCCGGCCTGGTGACGCCGGCCGGGCATTTGTAGCGGTTGTAGCTCCACAGGTATTGGCAGGGAAAGCGGCGGATCAGGCTCTCCACTTGGGCGTTCATCTGCGCGCAGTCGGCTTCCTTGTCGCCGGTGAATGGCTGGGCCAGCGGTTCGATATGCACCGCGAAGCCCTGGCCGCCGGGCAGGCGCTCGCCGACGAAGAACAGCGTGGTCACCTTGTTCATTTGCGCCAGCCTGGGCACCAGCGTCATCGTGTAGGCGGGGCGCCCGAAAAACGGCGCCCATACGCCCTCGCCGTTGCCGGGAACCTGGTCGGGCAGGATGATGGTGGCTTCGCCGGATTTGAGCGCCTTCATCAACGCGCGTACGCCGGCGGCGGTGGCCGGCGCGGTTCGGCCCTTGCCGCGCGCGCGGCCGGCTTGCATCACCGGTTCCAGCCAAGATAGCTTGGGCGGTCGGTACATGGCAGTCAGCGGAAACGGCAGGCGCGAACTGATGTAGCGTCCGGCGATGTCGTAACTGCCCAGGTGTGGCGTAACGAAGATGATGCCGTTATCATTCCCCAGGGCTGTCTCGACGTGCTCCCAGCCGTGGCACTGCTTGACCATGGCGGCGATGTCTTCCGGGCTGCGGCACCAGGCGATGGCCAGCTCCAGGGCGCCCTTACCGGTTTCCGCTGCTGCTAGTTTGACTTGCCGTGGTAAAAGCTGATAGTTTTCGTAGATTTTACTAAAACTAAGATTTTCCCGCAGCCGCGCCGAAAAACGGGGCGATGCGAGGTAAGTCAGCCGCCCCAGAGCGGCGCCCAAACCTTGTAGCCAGGATAATGGGAGGCTCGCCAGGAAGGTCAGTAGCAATTGGATTAGCTTGGACATAGGCTGGGCGGTCTTGATCTGAAAGCGGCCTATTCTACCATCACAGGGTTTTGTATTTTTTGGGAACGCATAATAAATGAGTGAATACCTGTTTACCTCGGAATCGGTCTCCGAAGGCCATCCGGACAAGGTAGCCGACCAGATTTCCGACGCCATCCTCGACGCGATCCTGCGCGAGGACAAGCATGCGCGCGTCGCGGCCGAAACGCTGGTCAATACCGGTCTGGTCGTGCTGGCCGGCGAGATCACCACCACCGCCAACATCGATTACATCAAGATCGCGCGCGAGACCATCAAGCGCATTGGCTACGATGATTCCGAGCTGGGCTTCGACTACCGCGGCTGCGCGGTGATGGCGTGCTACGACAAGCAATCGCCGGATATCGCCCAAGGCGTGAACGAAGGCGAGGGCCTGGATCTGAACCAGGGCGCCGGCGATCAGGGCCTGATGTTCGGCTACGCCTGCGACGAAACGCCGACGCTGATGCCGTTCCCGATTTACTACGCGCACCGCCTGGTGCAGCGTCAGGCCGAACTGCGCAAGGACGGCCGCCTGCCGTGGCTGCGTCCGGACGCCAAGAGCCAGATCACCTGCGTGTACGACGGCGCCACCGGCCTGCCCAAGCGCATCGACACCGTGGTGCTGTCCACCCAGCATAGCCCGGACATCGATCACAAGACGCTGTCCGAAGCGGTGATCGAAGACATCGTCAAGCCGGTGCTGCCGCCGGAAATGATCACGCCGGAAACCAAGTTCCTGATCAACCCGACCGGCCGCTTCGTCATCGGCGGCCCGATGGGCGACTGCGGCCTGACCGGCCGCAAGATCATCGTCGACACCTACGGCGGCGCGGCGCCGCACGGCGGCGGCGCGTTCTCGGGCAAGGATCCGTCCAAGGTTGACCGTTCGGCTGCGTATGCCGGCCGCTACGTGGCGAAGAACATCGTCGCCGCAGGGCTGGCCCGCCAGTGCCAGATCCAGGTGTCGTATGCGATCGGCGTGGCCGAGCCGACCTCGATCGCGGTGGATACCTTCGGCACCAACCGGATTCCGAACGAGAAGATTGTCGAGCTGGTGAAGAAGCATTTCGACCTGCGTCCGAAGGGCATCATCCAGATGCTGGACCTGCTGCGTCCGATCTACGGCAAGACCGCCGCCTACGGCCACTTCGGCCGCGAGGAGCCGGAGTTCAGCTGGGAGCGTACCGACAAGGTTGAGGCGCTGCGCGCCGACGCCGGCCTGTGATTTAACCGGCCGCAGTCGAAAAAACCGCCAGTTACTGCTGGCGGTTTTTTTATTGGCCGCTGGCGGCGCGCACGCTGCAGTTCTTGCCGGCCGCCTTGGCCTGGTACAGCGCCTGGTCGGCGCGGCGGTACAGCTCGTCCAGCGCGCGGCCGTTGCCGGGCAGGGCGGCGATGCCGCAGGAGAAGCTGGCGCGGAACGGATGTTCGCCGACGTGTTCCAGCCGATGAAAATCGCGCCGCCATGCCTCAACCCGCTGTTGCGCCTGCTCGGCGTCGCTGCCAGGCAGCACCACCATGAATTCCTCGCCGCCCAGCCGGCAGACGATGTCGGCGGCCCGGCTTTGCTGTTGCAGCAATCGGGCCAGCGCCTGCAGCACCCTGTCGCCGACCTGGTGGCCGTGCAGGTCGTTGATGCGCTTGAAATCGTCCAGATCCATCATCGCCACCGCGATCGGCTTCGCCTCGCGCTCGGCGCGCTCGCGTTCGCGCTCGAAGGTTTCGTCCAGGTAGCGGCGATTGAAGAGGTGCGTCAGCGGATCGCGCAGCGTCTGCTCGCGCAGCGCCGCCTGCAGCGTTTCGATTTCGGCCAATCTATCGGTCAATTGCAGATTGGCCTCGCGCAGCGCGTCCTCAGCCTGCCGCCGCTGGGTGATGTCGCGCATCACCAGCATGCGGGTGCGCGCCGGTTTGTGGAAAGGCTCGATCTCGTAAGCGCGGATGTCCAGAATGCGGCCGCCGTCCGGCGTCGTCAGCTCCAGATGCGCGCCGGTTTCCAGCATGCTGGCCTCCAGCCATGGGGCGGGCAGCGGCTGGCCGGGCCAGTCCGCCGGCGCGCCGCCCAGCATGTGGACCCCGGAGGGATTGATGTCGAGGATGCGCAGCTGGTGATCGACGACCACCACGCCGTCGCCCATGGCTTCGAACGCGCGGGCGCGGGCCACCGGCACCAGGTAGAGCAGGTCGATCGCGAAGATCAGGCCGGTGAAGGCGAAAGAATGCGGCGTCGGGTCCAGGCCCTGCAGAGGAAAGGCGCCTGTCAGGTAGAGGATGTTGCCGAACCACGGCGCGACCGCGCTCAGCATCAGCGTCAGCGACTGGCCGCGAAAATGAGCGGGGAAGTAGTGCAGCGCTCGGATCAGCAGCAGGCTGCCCAGCAGCATCATCAGATAGGAATAACCGGCGACGCCCAGCCAGAACGCCGGACCGTGGCCGTAGATCAGCAGGTTGTGGCCCGAGGGGCTGGGCTGGAAGCTGGTCCAAATCAGATGGTGGTATTCATTGCAGGCCGCCAGCAGCAGGCATAGGGCCGGGACGGCGAACAGCAGGGCCAGCCCGCGCCGCCGCAGCGAGATGTGGTTGTAGTCCAGCGCGAGCAGCAGGAACAGCACCGGAGTGCTCAGCGTGCCCAGGTATTCCACCTTGGACCAGAACAGCTTGGCGGCTATGCTGGTGACGGACAGTTCGCACATCGCGCCGGCCGCCCAAAATGCGACCGAGGCCATCAGCAGCGCCAGCCAGCGCACGCCGGCGAATCGCCTGCGGCTCCAGGCGATGACGCTGATGGCGGCGGCCAGCAGCGCGGCCAGGCCGGATAAGGCGGCCAGCGGGGTGAACACGAAACTCATGGCGGTCCGGTGGGAGGACAAGCCCTTAGTTTATCGCTTTGACATGACAAGTCCTACCTTTTCCGATTCGACTGGGTATAATGTCCCGGTCACCCGAGGAGCGCTGCGAGGAGTCTTCTCCCCAGGCTCGGGCAGCCGCCGGCCGTTTCATCAGCCAGCGACCCAACGGCGCTCACCTGACTCATGACCGTGGCGGCACGGGGTGACGGGTGGGCCGCATCCTGGCCGGCCGCGTGAACAAGGACGCTTCACGATGGCTGACTTTTCTGATTTCCATGTAGCTGACATTGCGCTTGCCGGTTGGGGGCGCAAGGAATTGAACATCGCCGAGACCGAGATGCCCGGCCTGATGGCGACGCGCGACGAATACCACGCCGCGCAGCCGCTGCGCGGCGCGCGCATCGCCGGCAGCCTGCACATGACGGTGCAGACCGCGGTGCTGATCGAGACGCTGACGGCTTTGGGCGCCGAAGTGCGCTGGGCCTCGTGCAACATCTTCTCCACCCAGGACCACGCCGCCGCCGCCATCGCCGCCGCCGATATTCCGGTGTTCGCGTTCAAGGGCGAGAGCCTCGATGAGTACTGGGAATTCAGCCACAAGATCTTCGAATGGCCCGAAGGCCAGCCGGCCAACATGATCCTGGACGACGGCGGTGACGCCACGTTGCTGCTGATGCTGGGCAGCAAGGCGGAGAAGGACATCGGCGTGATCGCCCATCCGACCAATGAAGAAGAGACCGCGCTGTTCGCGTCGATCAAGCGCCATCTGGCGGTAGATCCGCACTGGTACTCGAAGCGTCTGCAGCATATCCAGGGCGTCACCGAGGAAACCACCACCGGCGTGCACCGGCTGTACCAGCTGGAGAAGGACAAGCAGCTGCCGTTCCCGGCGATCAACGTCAACGACTCGGTCACCAAGTCCAAGTTCGACAACCTGTACGGCTGCCGCGAGAGCCTGGTCGACGGCATCAAGCGCGCCACCGATGTGATGGTGGCCGGCAAGGTGGCGGTGGTGCTGGGTTACGGCGACGTAGGCAAGGGCTGCGCGCAAAGCTTGCGCGGCCTGGGCGCTACCGTGTGGGTGACCGAAATCGATCCGATCTGCGCGCTGCAGGCGGCGATGGAAGGCTATCGCGTGGTGCGGATGGACGAGGTGGCCGATCAGGCCGACATCTTCGTCACCGCCACCGGCAACGTCGGCGTGATCACCCACGAGCACATGAAGAAGATGCGCAACAACGCCATCGTCTGCAATATCGGCCACTTCGACAGCGAGATCGAAGTCGCGTCGTTGCGCCAGTACCAGTGGGAAAACATCAAGCCGCAGGTCGACCACATCATCTTCCCCGACGGCAAGCGCGTGATCCTGCTGGCCGAAGGCCGTCTGGTGAACCTGGGTTGCGGCACCGGCCACCCGAGCTTCGTGATGTCCAACAGCTTCACCAACCAGGTGCTGGCGCAGATCGAATTGTTCGCCAACGGCCATCAGTATGAAAAGAAAGTCTACGTGCTGCCCAAGCACCTGGACGAGAAGGTCGCCCGTCTGCACCTTTCCCGCATCGGCGCGCGCCTGACCGAATTGTCCGACCTGCAGGCTACCTACATCAGCGTGCCCAAGCAGGGGCCTTATAAGCCGGATCACTATCGTTATTGATTATTGAACCAAGGCGAAACGGACAGCCCTCATAGAATGGTGCTGTCCGTTTTTTTTCGGGCAAGCCAGACGATCAACGGCACACAGAGGCCGGCAGCCAGGACAGCGATAGAGAGGACCACCATGACACAGACGCCGCGCACCTTCAGTTTCGAATTCTTTCCGCCCAAGACGCCTGAGGGCGTGGCCAAGCTGCGCACCACGCGCCAGCAGCTGGCCCAGTTCAAGCCGCAGTTCTTCTCGGTGACTTTCGGCGCCGGCGGAACTACCCGCGACGGCACCTTGTCCACCGTGCTGGAGATTCGCAGCGAAGGCCAGGCCGCCGCGCCGCACCTGTCCTGCATCGGCTCCACCCGCGAGAACATCGCCGCCATCCTCAACGAATACCGCGGCAACGGCATCCGCCACCTAGTGGCGCTGCGCGGCGACATCCCGTCGGGCATGGTGGCCGCCGGCGAATTCCGCTACGCCAACGAGCTGGTGGAGTTCATCCGCGCCGAGCATGGCGACCATTTCCACATCGAGGTGGCGGCCTATCCGGAATTCCATCCGCAGGCGCGCTCGGCCGAGGACGACCTCGCCAACTTCGTGCGCAAGGTCCGGGCCGGAGCCGACTCCGCGATGACCCAGTACTTCTTCAACGCCGACAGCTATTTCCGTTTCGTCGACGAAGCGCGCGCGCGCGGGGTGGACATTCCCATCGTGCCGGGTATCATGCCGATCTCCAATTTCGGCCAGCTGTGCCGCTTCTCCGACATGTGCGGGGCGGAAGTGCCGCGCTGGCTGCGCCTGCGCATGCAGGCCTATTACGACGATACCGCGTCCATCCGCGCGCTGGGGCTGGACGTGGTGACCGAGCTGTGCGACCGCCTGTTGCAAGGCGGCGCGCCCGGTCTGCATTTTTACACATTGAACCAGGCGGGCCTGGTCTCCACCATCTGGCAGAGGCTGGGCCTGTGACGGCGAGCGGGCGGCGCGAGGCCGCCCGCAGCCGCGAATGACAGGAAAGCTGATGCAAGACCAACAAGCCGTTCAAACTGCGCCCCGCAAATCGCTGCTGGGCCAAGTCATTTTCAGCAGCCGCTGGCTGCAATTGCCCATCTATCTGGGCCTGATCGTGGTGCAGGGCGTGTACGCCTGGAAATTCCTAGCCCAGCTGTGGGAGCTGCTGGAGGGGCTGAACCACCTGACCGAGACCGACATCATGCTGGCGGTGCTGGGCCTGATCGATGTGGTGATGATCGCGAATCTGCTGGTGATGGTGACGGTGGGCGGCTACGAGACTTTCGTGTCGCGTCTGCGCATCGATACTCATCCGGATCAGCCGGAATGGCTGGACCATGTCAACGCCTCGGTGTTGAAGGTGAAGCTGTCGATGGCCATCATCAGCATTTCGTCCATCCATCTGCTGCAGACCTTCATCAACGCCAGCCGCATCGACGAGCACACCATCAAGTGGCAGCTGTTCCTGCATCTGGCCTTCTTGCTGTCGGCGGCGGCCATCGCCTACACCGACAAGCTGCTGGCCAGCGCCACCGCCCACCACCAGCGCGATTGATCGGCGCAGCCAAAACAAAACGGCCCTTTGGGGCCGTTTTGTTTTTGGGGCGCGCGCCGTTTACAGGCCGCGCATCTGTCCCAGAGGCAGCGCGGTGGTGCGCTTGATCTCCTTCAGCACGAAGCTGGACTTCACGTCCTCGACGCCTGGATGCTGGAGAAGCTCGTCCATCACGAAGCGCGAGAAGTGCTCCATGTCTTCGAAATACACCTGCAGCAGGTAATCCATCTCGCCGGTCATCGCGAAGCAGTTGATCACCTCCGGCCAGTTTTGCACCGCGTCGATGAAGCTCTGCAAATGCATATTGCCGCGTTTTTCCAGCGTGACGCGCACCCAGGCCTGCAGGCCTAAACCGATGTGAGCGGGGTCGAGCAGGGCGACGTACTGGCGGATCACACCGGACTCTTCCAGTTGCTTCAGTCGGCGCAGGCAGGGCGACGGCGACAGCGCCACGCGTTCGGCCAGCTCGACGTTGGTCAACCGGCCGTCAAGCTGCAGCTCGGCCAGAATACGCAAGTCTGTCTTATCTAATGTGAGACTTGGCATATTTTCTCCTGATAATCGGTTTGTTGAGACATTTTATTCCTCAATATCGCTCGGCAAAATCTATTTAGCAAGATAATTGCCGCCCGCTTTCCATAGAATAAAAAGCCTAAATCGCAAACGGCAGCGCAAGACTGCCGATGCATGTCGATGGTGTGTGACAGCAGACAACGATTTGTTCGGAGGAGAGCCAAGCCGTACCGCCATCAGCGTCCGGCACCGGCGCGCGCGCGTCCCAACGCGCACTCCGCTTCCCCTTGTCTCTGCTTCCTCCCGCCCCGTCGAACCGTTCCTTCCGCCCTGCGGATAGGCATGCGGTCAGCTTACATAACGCGGATCGTCTGCGCACGTTTACAAAGTCTGAATGAAAATTGATAGTCCATGCCGTCATTGACAGATATGGGGCTATAAACAGAGGAGAAACAGATGAAAATGGAAGCCATGCTGCAAAATCCGCTCGCCACCGACGGTTTCGAATTCGTCGAATACACCGCTCCCGATGCCGAGGGCGTGGAGAAGCTGGACCAGTTGTTCCTGTCGCTGGGCTTCACCGAGGTTGCCCGCCATCGCAGCAAGGACGTGCGCCTGTACCGCCAGGGCGACATCAACTTCATTCTGAATGCCGAGCGTAGCCAGCCGGCCAGCGAATTCGCCAAGGCGCACGGCCCGTCGGCTTGTGCGATGGCCTGGCGCGTCAAGGATGCCGCCAAGGCTTACGAGTACGCGCTGTCGCACGGCGCCAAGCCCTACCAGCGTCCGGTGGGCGCGATGGAGCTGAACATCCCGGCGGTGGAAGGCATCGGCGGCTCCGCGCTGTATTTCGTCGACCGCTACGGCAAGGACAAGGACATCTACGAGATCGACTTCGTGCCGCTGGAGGGCGTAGACCAGCATCCGTACGGCGTCGGCCTGACCGAGATCGACCACCTGACCCACAACGTGGCGCGCGGCAATATGGCCACCTGGGCCGATTTCTACACCGGCATCGCCAATTTCCGCGAGATCCGCTACTTCGACATCGAAGGCAAGCTGACCGGCCTGGTGTCCAAGGCGATGACCAGCCCCTGCGGCAAGATCCGCATTCCGATCAACGAATCGTCCGACGACAAGAGCCAGATCGAGGAATTCCTGCGCCAGTACAACGGCGAAGGCATCCAGCACATCGCGCTGACCACCGCCGACATCTACGCGACGGTGGAAACGCTGAAGGCGCGCGGCACCCGCTTCCTGGATACGCCGGACACCTATTACGAGAAGGTGAACAGCCGCGTGCCGGACCACGGCGAGGACGTCGCCCGCCTGCACAAGAACAGCATTCTGATCGATGGCGCGCCGGTGGAAGGCATCCTGCTGCAGATCTTCACCGAGACCGTGATCGGCCCGATCTTCTTCGAGATCATCCAGCGCAAGGGCAACGAGGGCTTCGGCGAAGGCAACTTCAAGGCCTTGTTCGAGTCCATCGAGGAAGACCAGATCCGCCGCGGCGTGCTGAAGGCCGATTGATCCATTCCCGCCGCGGCGGCCGACTCCGGACTTCCGGGCGGGCGCCGCGGCGTCTTGCCGTATGTACATCATGCAATGGCGCGGTCTGTGCGTCGCCGGCCGCGCCGACAGGACATCCAAAATGCGTAAATGGATCAGTTACCCGCACCGCGAAGGCACCATCTCGCGGCAGGCCCACGCCGATTTCCCGGCCGAGGCCATCTACGAGCGCGAAGTGGGCCGCAGCGGCTTCTTCGGCCCGGCCACCCATCTGCACCACAAACACCCGCCGACCGGCTGGAGCGCCTGGGAAGGTCCGCTGCGCCCGCGCGCCTTCGACCTGAACGAGCTGCCGCACGGCACGCCGGCGCCGTGGGACGCGCCGCTGGTGTTGCATAACGCCCAGTGCAAGCTGCGGATCTGGCGCTGCGACAAGGCGATGACCCAGCTGTTCCGCAACGCCGATGGCGACGACCTGTTGTTCATCCATTCCGGCAGCGGCGAGCTGTTCTGCGACTACGGCCACCTGAGCTACCGCGACGGCGACTACATCCTGGTGCCGCGCTCCACCAGCTGGCGCATCGAGCCGGCCAGCCCGACCACCATGCTGCTGGTGGAAACCAGCAACGGCGCCTACCAGCTGCCGGAAAAGGGCCTGGTCGGCCCGCACGCGATCTTCGACGAGGCGGTGCTGGAAGTGCCGGCGATCGATGACGCCTTCAAGGCGCAGCAGACCGAGGACGAATGGCAGGTGGTGATCAAGCGCCGCGGCGCGCTGTCCACCGTCACCTACCCGTACAACCCGCTGGACGCCATCGGCTGGCACGGCAATCTGTCGGTGGCGCGCGTCAACTGGCGCGACATCCGCCCGCTGATGAGCCACCGCTACCACCTGCCGCCGTCGGCGCACACCACCTTCGTCGCCGACGGCTTCGTGATCTGCACCTTCGTGCCGCGGCCGATCGAGTCCGACCCGGGCGCGCTGAAGGTGCCGTTCTATCACAACAACGACGATTACGACGAAGTGATCTTCTACCACGCCGGCGACTTCTTCAGCCGGGACAACATCAAGCCCGGCATGCTGACCTTCCACCCGGCCGGTTTCACCCACGGCCCGCACCCGAAGGCTTTCGCCAAGGCGATGACCGACCCGAAGAAGTTCACCGACGAAGTGGCGGTGATGATAGACGCGCGCGACGCGCTGGAGCAGGGGCCGGGGCTGGCCAGCGTGGAGTGGCAAGGATACGTGGACAGCTGGAAGCCCAAAGTTTGAGCTTGAGTTCATTTCTACTGCGCGGGCCGATCTCGAAGCTGCGATGCTCGCTGTACCACTTGTACAGCTGCGCGTCTCGCTTCGACCTCGGGCCGCTCGCGACGAAATGCTCCTCAAGCTGCGTTAAGCATTTAAATACCAAGCAAGCGCGTCACTGCCTGTTGGCAGAAAGAACATCAAGATGAAATTAGCCACCTACCACAACCACACCCGCGACGGCCAGCTGATGGTTGTCAGCCGCGATCTGACCCGCGCCGTGGCGGTGCCCGCCATCGCCGCCACGCTGCAGGGCGCGCTGGACAATTGGGCGCAGGCCGAGCCGCGCCTGAAGGAAGTCTACGCCGCGCTGAACCAGGGCAAGGTGCCGGACGAGGTCGCCTTCGATTCCAAGCGTTGCCTGAGCCCGCTGCCGCGCGCCTACCAATGGGCCGACGGCAGCGCCTATTTGACCCACGTCGAGCTGGTGCGCAAGGCGCGCGGCGCCGAGGTGCCGGAAAGCTTCTACACCGACCCGCTGATGTACCAGGGCGGTTCCGACGCCTTCCTCGCGCCGACGGCCGACATCCCGCTGCGCGACGAGGCCTGGGGGCTGGACTTCGAGGGCGAGGTGGCGGTGGTCACCGGCGACGTGCCGCTGGGCGCGCCGGCCGACGCCAAGCACATCCGCCTGCTGATGCTGGTCAACGACGTGACCTTGCGCGGTCTGATTCCGCCGGAATTGGCCAAGGGCTTCGGCTTCTTCCAGAGCAAGCCGGCCACCGCTTTCTCGCCGGTCGCCGTCACCCCGGACGAGCTGGGCGACGCCTGGGACGGCGGCAAGGTGCACCTGCCGCTGCTGGTCGATTACAACGGCGCTTTCTACGGCAAGCCTGATTGCGGCGTGGAGATGCAATTCAGCTTCCCGCAACTGGTCGCCCACGTGTCCAAGACCCGCGAGCTGGTCGCCGGCTCCATCGTCGGCTCCGGCACCATCTCCAACAAGGACCGCTCGGTCGGCTCTTGCTGCCTGGCCGAGCAACGGATGATAGAAACCATCGAGCAGGGCGCGCCGAAGACGCCGTTCATGAAGGTGGGCGACACGGTGCGCATCGAGATGAAGAATGCGGCCGGCGACAGCATCTTCGGCGTGATCGAACAGACCGTGGTGAAACATGACTGATCGCGTGCTGTACGGTTATTTCCGTTCCAGCGCCGCCTACCGGGTGCGCATCGCGCTGAACCTGAAGGGGCTGGATTACCGCTATCAGCCGATCAACCTGCTGAAGGGCGAGCAGCGCAGCGCCGAGTATCTGGCGATCAACCCGCAAGGCCTGGTGCCGCTGCTGGACGACGACGGCGTCAGGATCGCGCAGTCGCTGGCCATCTGCGAATACCTGGACGAGGCTTACCCGGACACGCCGCGGCTGTTGCCGGCCGATCCGGCGGCGCGGGCGCGGGTCCGCTCGCTGGCGCTGGCCATCGCCGCCGACATCCATCCTTTGCAGAACACCAGGGTCGGCAAGTATTTGCAGACCGAGTACGGCAAGGACGAGGAGGGCAAGGCCGAGTGGATACGCCACTGGATCCGCACCGGCTTCGACGCGCTGGAAAAGCAGCTGGCCGAGTCGCCGAGCCGCTATGCGGCAGGCGATGAGCCGACGCTGGCCGACGTTTGCCTGCTGCCGCAGGTGTTCAGCGCCCGCCGTTTCGGCGTGGATCTGGCGCCGTATCCGAACATCGTCCGCGTCGCCGACGAGTTGGAGCATTTGCAGGCATTCGCCGAAGCGCATCCGTCCCGCCAACCGGACGCGATGTAAGTCTTTGATCTGAAGGCCCGGCCGCGTAGAGCGGCCGGGCCGCTTGTTTTCACAGGGCGGCGACAGGCTGTTTTTTTGCAATTATTCCTTGACGCGAATGGCGTCCTCTGATTAAATGCGTGGCTCTGACGGCGCGGTAGCGCTGAAGGTAGAAGTGGCCAGTTAGCTCAGTTGGTAGAGCAGCGGATTGAAAATCCGCGTGTCCGTGGTTCGATTCCGCGACTGGCCACCACAGCAAGGCCAGTTAGCTCAGTTGGTAGAGCAGCGGATTGAAAATCCGCGTGTCCGTGGTTCGATTCCGCGACTGGCCACCAGATTAAAAAAGCCGAATCCGCAAGGGTTCGGCTTTTTGCATTGGGCGCCGGGATGGCGCCCGGCAGCCTCAGCAGGCGTCCTCCACGGCGTTTTTGGGCGAGGGCGCGCGGGGCAGGGCGGCGGCGATCAGCAGCGCGCAGGCGCCCGCCGCCAGCGTCAGGCTCAGTCCGGCGCGGGCGCCGTAGGCATCGATCGTCAGGCCGCACAAGGACGCGCCGCCGGCCACGCCCAGCAGAATGCCGGTGACCAGCCAGGTCAGGCTCTCGGTCAGCCGCGCGCGCGGCACGGCTTTCTCCACCATTTCCATCGCCACGATCAGCGTCGGCGCGAAAGACAGTCCGGACAGCAGCATCACCGCCGCCAGCCAGAAAACGTTCGGCGCCAGTGAGATGAAGACGGAACTGGCCGCCGTGGCCGCGCAGCAGCACAGCAACAGCCTGCCCAGCGGCATGGCCGGCTTGAGCGCGCCGAAGGCCAGCCCGCCGATGCCGGAGCCCAGCGCGTACAGCGCCAGCACCCAGCCGGCGGCGGACGGCGAGCCTTGCGCCTTGGCGAAAGCCACCGCCGCGACATCGATGATGCCGGCGATGGCGCCCAGCGTGCCCATCAGCAGGGCGAGAACCGGCACCGGCGGCAGGAAGAGCGCGGACCGGCCGCTGCCCGGTGTGGCGGGGTGGGCCGGCGGTTCGGTGGCTTTCTGACGCAGCAGGGCGAAGACGCTGAACAAGATCAGCAGCGCGGCCGTCAGCGGACCGGCTTCGGGAAACCAGGCCATGCACAGGCCTATCGACAGCGGCGGGCCCATCACGAAAGCTATCTCGCTCAGCACGCTGTCCAGCGCGAACGCCGTCGGCAGCAGCGTCTGGCCTTCCAGCAGCTTCGCCCAGCGGGCGCGCGTCATCGCCGGGATGCTGGGCAGGCAGCCCGCCGGCGCCGCGCACAGGTACAGCGTCCAATGCGGCGCGTCCAGGCGGCTGCACAGGACCAGCGCCAGCAGGGCGAGAGCGCCGATGCCGGTGGCCGGCGGCAGCACCCGGCTTTGGCCGTAGCGGTCGGCCAGCCGCGACACTTGCGGCGTCAGCAGGGCGGTGGCCAGCATCAAGGTGGCGGCCACCGATCCGGCGAGGCTGTAGCTGTCCCGGGTCAACGACAGCATGGTGATGATGCCGACCCCCACCATGGTGCTGGGCAGGCGCGCCACCCAGCCGGCCAGCGCCAGCGCCGTAACGCCCGGCGTGCGGAAAAGTTGGCCGTATCGATTGGCCATGGGGGAATTCTCCTTGTGGTTTTCCGCGTATTTGCGGGGGATTGTGCCGATAGGTCAAGTTATCCAGGCCATATGTCTTTGTCAATTCTAGGACGGTCGCCGAGTGGGCCAGATTCGACGGCGTATAATCGGAAGCTCGTTTCGCGCTGGAGTTCTCATGCCTTATCGTTTCATCGCCTCCGATCTGGACGGCACCCTGCTGGACCAGCATCACGCCGTGACCCCGTTGACCGCCTCCACTCTGCAGCGTCTGGAGAAGCGCGGCGTGGGGTTCGCCCTCGCCACCGGCCGCCATTACCTGGACGTCAGGGGCATCCGCCAGGCGCTGGGCGTGCGCGCCCATCTGATCACGTCCAACGGCGCGCGGGTGCATGATCCGGACGATGCCTTGATCTATCGGCGGAATATCGACGCGGAACTGGTGCGCGTCATTTCGCAGCCGGAGTTCGCCGCCGGCGCCATCGTCAACTTCTATCTCGACGACGAGTGGCTGATCAGCGAGCCCTGCCAGGAACTGCTGGACATGCACAAGGACTCCGGCACCGCGTATCGGGTGTGCGATCTGGCCCGCCATGACGGCGCGGGCGTGGGCAAGGTGCTGTACATCGCGCCGCACGAGCATTTGCTGGGCGTGGAGCGCAGGCTGCGCGAGCGTTTCGGCGACAGGCTCTATATCACGTTCTCGCTGGAACATTGCCTGGAGGTGATGGCGGCCGGCGTGTCCAAGGGCCATGCGCTGGAACTGGTGCTGGAGCGGCTGGGCATCCCGGCGGAGGCGTGCCTTGCTTTCGGCGACGGCCAGAACGACATCGAGCTGCTGCGGGCAGCAGGGCACCCGCGGGTGATGGGCAACGCCCATCCGAGGCTGAGCGACATGCTGCCGCAGGCTCGGCGCATCGGCAGCCATGCGGAGTCGGGCGTGGCGCTGCACTTGCGAGAGCTGTTTATTTTGTAGATCCAGTTATCATTCTTGGTTAGGTTGTAGAGCTGTAAGAGGTATGTCCATATTCTTATCGCTGTTTGCTTGGATTATTTTTTGGAGTGTGATGTTTACTTCACCTCCATGATGATTTCATGTGCTCGGGCGTATAGCTCGTGTGTTCTGTATATGCTATTGAGATGCTTGCTAAGCATAAGGCGTAGGATAGCGCTTGGGAGCTAATAGTTTTCTTGATAGGCAGGATTTCATATGCAACTCCTAGTATAATTTCCAAGATAAGTGCTGGACCTGTCAAAAATAAAGTCACATTATCATTTTTATCTAAAGCATCATATCGGTAGTTGGACAATCTATATAAATAGTGACTCTTTGGTACTTGCTCATTTGGTGAAATATGGAATTCATTTTTTAATATAAATTGATATCGCCTTTTTACCTCTCTGAGAATTATACGAATGAGCCGTGAGTTTTTCTCTGCGATCAGAATATTATTATTGAACTCTTGCCGGCTTTGATATGAAGTAAGTGCAACAAGGTCCGAGTGCGTTCTTGCATGAATTGACGCTAATTTTATGGAGCGAAGATTGCTTGCGATTTTTTTTATTTTATACAGTGCAAATGGGTCTTTTTCTGCTAGGTAGTTTTCTAAAACAGATATGTCTAGATTAAGATGATGTCCAACTTGCCTCAGTTGTCTTCTTTTTCTTAGAAAATACTCTGATTTGATAATGCTGATTATGTTATGGCTTGCTTTGCTCTCTATGATGCCGAAGATGGATTCAAGGGATGGTAAAGTGTCGACGTCAATATACATGCCGCCGGAATGGTAAAGTATAAGTAATCTCAGTATATCTGCTGCCGCTGCGGCATTTCCTCTTAATGTAATCTCCATCAAGTACATGTGATAGAAAAATGGGTCATTGAAAAGATGGTGCTGGGTTTTTATGTCTATTAGGAAATAATTATTTTTTAAGTGTGAGATACTTTCCTTTGCTTGATGAAGTGTGCTTATTAAATTTTTTGCGAGTGTGGGAGAGTGCTGTTCCGATATTTCGATGAGAGATTCATCAAAGGAAATCCCATTCTTAAGCCTCGTTTGAATGTATTCATGAAAGTCGTTTTGAAAGGTAATAATTTTTTCGGCTGGAGTGTTATTGTCAATTGAATAACATTGTTTAAATATTTCTTTTCTCTGATTGAATAATAGAAATCGGCTGTCATAGTAAATTGTAATTGTTTGATTTTCTGACAGTGATTCTTTCCATATTTCAATATATTCTAAAGCAGTTTCTCTTAAGGATCCTATCCATATGAAGAAAATATTGCTGAGTGTCACGCTATTCATTACGGGAGAGGTGATTTTCTTATTGTGCTTATCAAGCATATTTTTTATTAGATGCTCTTTTCCATTTAATATCAAAGCATCGAATTTTTCAGCATAATAAGCTACCACTTCTTTTTGGTTTTTTTTCATATGAATAGTAGTTTCAATTGGGTTTGGTATTGTTTAATTGGTTGATAGAGAATTAAGTAAAAATAAAGTGGATTAATTGTCTAGACGATGTATTTTAATCAGTGGATGACATTGATAAAGAAAAGGCTGTGTTAGGAGACTAGGAAATGTAGGGTTGTTCTATGCTAGCTCTTATTTAAATTAATCACGAGTAAGCTTGAAAAGCCCACAATGAAATTACGGTGTCCGTTTTTTGTCAAGCGTGATTATTCACATCAGGTTGAGTGGTTGAATTGATGTAAAATCATCATGAAAATGCAAATAGCATTTTTATGTGTTTCTATTTTGGAGATTAGAATGAAAAAAGTAGTTTGCTACCAAATGCAAGTCATTTCAGATGTGGAAATCGCATCCGTTGTCGGGGGGGAGCGGCTGTCAGATCCTCCGGGGCAGGGAGGGAACAATGGAGGTGGTAATAATAGTGGTGGTAGCAGTTGGAGTGATAATCTGAATACTGCAATCAGCGGTGATAAGGGATGTGTTTCGGGGGCGAGAGATTTTCAGAATGGTGGGGGTGGTAATAATAGTGGTAGTAGTCGAGTAATTTGCACTCATTTCTACCGTAAGGGTATGTTGGATCGTGAAACATGGCGTGCTGATTTAGAATATACGCAATACTATCTGCCATCTGCGATGGTTCGTGGTTATCATGTATGGGCGATTCCTTATGTTCGTCTGATGCGTAAATCACGATTGGCTGAGAGTATTATGTTCCCTATTGCAAAGTGGCGTGCAGAAGAGTTAGCTTATAAGATGGGGCGTCGTGAAAAGGGCAATTGGAAGGGCAAGGTAGTGCGTGCTCTATTAGAACCGATGTGCTGGGGGCTTGGAATATTTGCCAGTGAGCGTGATTGGGAAGCTCTTTGGCGTGAGCGTACCTCATTGGCCTAAGGGTAATTGAACGTCCAGTGGTTTAATAAAAACGCCAGCGAGATCCGCTGGCGTTTTTTGTGTCGCTGAGAGGTCAGCCTTGCAGCGCGGCGGCCAGGCTGGTGGCCTGATCGCCGACGATCAAATGCAGCACGCCCGGCGCCACCAGGGTGACGGCGGACACGCCAGCGGCGCGGGCTGCGGCCTCGTCGAAGCACGCCGCGTCCTTCAGCTCCACGCGCAGGCGGGTGTGGGCGATGGCCTCCACCTTGCCGAGGTTGGCCGGGCCGCCCAGCGCCTGCTTCAGCGCGGAGACGTCGGCCGTGGCGGCGGCTGTCGGAGAGGCTGCGGGCGCGGCGGCTGCAGGAGCGGACGACAGCTCGGCGTCGCTGCCCGCGCCGCGCAGATAGATCTCCATATCGGTCTTCAGATTCTCGGATAACGGTCCGAAGATGGCCTGGATGCCGCTGCCCACCACCACCACGCCGGACGCGCCCATCGCTTTCAGCTTGGGCTGGTCCACCTTGGCGGTGTCCTGCACCGCGATGCGCAGGCGGGTAATGCAGGCGTCCAGGCTGCGGATGTTGGAGCGGCCGCCGAAGGCCAGCACCAGTTCGCGGGCGCGCTGGTCTTCGCTGACGGCACCGATGCTTTCCGCGCTTTCATCTTCGCGGCCCGGCGTCTTCAGGTTGAACTTGGCGATCACGAAGCGGAACACCGAGTAGTAGACCACAGCGTAGATTGGGCCCAGGATGAACACGTAACTGGCATGCTTGGCCTTGTCGCCTACTAAGTTAAACAGTACGAAGTCGAGGCCACCTTGTGAAAACGTGAAGCCCATGTGCATGTCTAGCGTGTTGGCAATAAAGTGGGCCGAGGCGACGAGGCAGGCGTGAATAAAGTACAGCACAGGGGCGACGAATAAGAAGGAGAACTCGATCGGTTCAGTGATGCCGGTTAGAAACGATGCCAGCGCGGCAGAGACCATGATGCCGCCTACTTTTACGCGGTTTTCCGGTTTGGCCGAGTGCCATATTGCAATGGCCGCGCCAGGTAGACCAAACATTTTGAAGAAAAATGCGCCAGCAAGTACCCCTGCGGTATGGTCGCCAGCGAAAAAGCGGTTGATATCGCCGTGGATATGCTTGCCGCTAGCGTCGACGAAGTCGCCCATTTCGAAGAAAAACGGCAAGTTCCAAATGTGGTGCAGGCCGAAGGGGATTAGCAGCCGCTCAAGGAAACCGTATACGGTAGCGGCGGTGCGCGGGTCGCTGACGGCCGCCCAGTGGGAGAACGTTTCGATGGCTTCGCCAATCGGTCGCCATATCACAGACAATACTGCGCCCAGACCGATGGCGCCGATGGCGGTGATGATGGGCACGAAGCGTTTACCGGCGAAGAAACCCAGGTATTCGGGCAGTTTGATCCGGTAGAAACGGTTGAACATATAGGCAGCCAGGCCGCCGGCAAGAATGCCGCCGAACACGCCGGTCTGGATAGATGGCAGGCCCATGATCATGGCGGTTTTCACGCCCATCAGGGTAGCCATCACGCCCAGGGTGACGGTGGTGACCAGGTGGCCGATCACCGCGGCGATGGCGGCGACGCCATCGTTTTCGGTAAATCCGAGTGCGACAGCTACGGCGAAGATCAGCGGCAGGTTGCCGAAAATCACCTCGCCGGAATGCTTCATCAGCGACAGGATCGCGAGGAGCACGGCGTTCTGGGTGTGGAAGTCGGTCGCGCCGATACCAAGCAGCAGACCGGCCACCGGCAGCACGGCCACCGGTAGCATCAGGGACTTGCCTACTTTCTGCAAGTTAGCGAATGCTGAGCTAAACATGATTATTATCCTGCTTTGACATGCTTATGGAATGTCGAGCGGCTGTGACGCCGTCCCCTCTATAAAGCCTCTTCGCGCGCCAAGCCGCTTGATCGGCGCCGGACGGCACCGGGTTTCCCCGGCGGTCTCCCCGCCCGGCGCCGCGGACTGTGCCCGCGCCGAGGCTTATTCTTTTAACGAGCGAGTTGATTCAGATGGTGGCGGACGTCGGTGACGGTGGACAGCGCCAGCACCTCGCGCGCCAGCTCGCGGCACTCGTCCATGCTCCAGCGCGCCAGCGTGGCTTTCACCGAGGCGACCGCCGGGGTGCTGACCGACAGCTCGGTCACGCCCATGCCCACCAACAGCGGCGCGGCGCGTTCGTCGGAAGCCAGGCCGCCGCAGACGCCCACCCACTTGCCGTGCGTGCGCGCGCCCTCGCAAGTCAGCGCGATCATCGCCAGCACGCCCGGGTGCAGCGCGTCGGCCTGCTTGGCCAGCTGCGGGTGGCCGCGGTCCATCGCCAGCACGTACTGGGTCAGGTCGTTGGTGCCGATGGAGAAGAAGTCCACTTCCGGCGCGAAGCGCGCGGCCAGCACCGCGGCCGACGGCACCTCCACCATGATGCCCACCTTGACGCCGGACACGCCCAGCGCGGCCTGCTCTTCGGCCAGCACGGCCTTGGCGGCGCGCAGCTCTTCCAGCGAGGCCACCATCGGGAACATGATGTGCAGCTGGGTCTGCGGCGCGGCTTGCAGGATGGCGCGCAGCTGGGTGCGCAAGAGGTCGGGGCGTTCCAGGCTGACGCGGATGCCGCGCAGGCCGAGGAAGGGGTTGTCTTCCTTGGGCAGCGGCAGATAGGACAGCGGCTTGTCGCCGCCGACGTCCAGCGTGCGGACCACCAGCGGGCGCTCCTTGCCCAGCGCCTCGGCCACCGCGCAGTATTCGGCGGCCTGCTCGGCTTCGGTAGGCGCGGTGTCGCGGTTGTCGAACAGGAATTCCGAGCGCAGCAGGCCCACGCCCTCGGCGCCCTTGGCCACTGCTTCGCGCGCGTCGGCGGCGTTGCGGATATTGGCCACCACGTCGATGCGGGCGCCGTCGCGGGTCGCGGCCGGACGCATCGAGCTTTCAGCCTCGGCGGCGCGGCGCTCGGCCAGGCGGGCGATGTCGCGCTCGGCGGCGGCGATGTCGTCCGCGGTCGGCGCGATGGCCAGCGTGCCCTCGCTGCCGTTCAGGATCACCTGCAGGCCTTCCGGCAGCTTCAGCGCGGCCTGGGAGATGCCGCAGATCGCCGGAATGCCCAGCGAGCGCGCCAGGATGGCCACGTGGCTGGTGGCGCCGCCGGTGCGGGTACAGAAACCCATCACCTTGGACGGATCCAGCGCGGCGGTGTCGGACGGGGCCAGGTCTTCGGCGATCAGGATGGAGCCGGCCGGCAGCTCCAGCGCGGCCTGCTTGACGCCGGCCAGCAGCGCCAGCAAGCGGCGGCCCACGTCGCGGATGTCGTTGGCGCGTTCGCGCAGCAGCGGATTGTCCTGCGCCTCCAGGCGGGCGGAGTAGGCGCTGAAGGCCGCGCGCCAGGACCAGGCGGCGGACTTGCCGTCGGCCAGGCCGCTATAGGTCTGCGCGAGCAGCTCGGGGTCTTGCAGCAGTTCCTGGTGCATGGACAGGATGGCCTGCTTGGCCGGATCGGTCAGCTGGGCCTTGACCAGGTCCAGCTGGGCGGCGGCCTCCTCGGCGGCGCGGGAGAACGCCTGCTGTTCCACATTGGCGCCCTTGCCGTGCTCGGGCACGTCGAATTCCTGCAGGCGGTGGTGGACGATGCGGCCGATGGCGATGCCGGGCGAAGCGCCGACGCCGGCCAGCTGGCTGTCGCTGTCCTGCTGCTGGGCGAAGACCGGCATGGCGGCCGGAGCGATCGGCGCCTCGTCGGCCTTCTCGCCGCAGCGGTCGTTCAGCAATTGGGTCAGTTCCGCGATGGCGGCCGAGGCGTCGCCGCCGGCGGCGCGCACGCGCACCAGGTCGCCCAGCTTGGTGGCCAGGCCCATGACGGCGACCACGGATTTGGCGTTGGCCTCCTTGTCGCCAAGGATCAGCTGGATGTCGGAGGAGAAGGTCTTGGCCTTGCTGGCGAATACGGCCGCCGGACGGGCATGCAGGCCGGCGGGGTTGCCGATGGCGATGTCGGCGGACAATTGGGGTTCGGCGGTTTCGATAGGCAACACGGCCTTGCCGTTAGCCAGCTGCAGCGACAGCACCACGCTCTTGCCGGCGTCGACCATGCCGTCGGCCAGGCTCATCCTGGCCACGGTTTCGCCGTTGGTGACGATGATCTGGGTCAGCAGGCTGGCGGCCTTGCGGCCCACCAGGTCAAGGTCGAAGTCTATGACCGGCTGGCCGACGACAACTTGCTGGCCTTGCTCGACCAGCGGGAAAAAGCCTTCGCCTTTCAGCATCACGGTGTCGATGCCGATGTGCACCATCACTTCCACGCCTTCCGCGGTGGTGATGGTCAGCGCGTGGTGGGAGGAGTGCAGATTGCTGACCACGCCGCTGACCGGAGCCAGCAGACTGCCCGAAGTGGGATCGAGCGAGATGCCGTCGCCGACCATCTTGCCGGCGAACACGGGGTCCGGAACGCTGTCCAAGGGGACCAGCCACCCGGAAAGGGGGGCTAGAACATCTAATCTTGGTGCGGTGGTGCCCATGAGAAACTCCTCAATTCGTGGATAATTCCAGTCGTTTTATTACGAGCGTCAATCAAGCCGTTGGATGGGGGCCGGGCGATGGCCGCGCCGCGGCATGCTTTTGTTATGCTGGCTTGTCCTGACGGGGGGTTGACAATTATATACAGGCAGTCGTCTTGTCGGGCCGGCGACTGGGCTTGTGCGTATCTTGCCAATTTTGTAGTTTAACTACATGCAAATCACGCAGCAGCTTGATGGCAATCAAGAAAATGTGCAAGTCGGAATTGTCTTGATTGTCTGCTGCATTGCAGCATATTGGCGGACGGACGCGAGATAGCGCTTGAATATTGCGGACTTGGGGATGCGGGCGGAAATACGGTCGCTGTTGCATTTTTGTAATGCGACTCTAAAAAGCGAAAAGCCCCGCGGAAGCGGGGCGGGGGATCGGTGACTGGGCTTGGTCAGGCTTGGCGCTGCCGTTCCGGCTGGCCCAGCAGGAACAGCGCGAGCGAGCTGGCGATCAGGAAGGCGGGGTATTCCCAGCCGCCGCCCTCGTTGGTGAACATCCAGCCCTTGGCGCCATGCACCAGGATGATGGCGCCCAGCAGTTGCGGAACCAGCAGCAGCGCCACCCAGCGCGCCTGGATGCCGGCCAGCAGCAGCAGGCCGCCGCCGATCTCGATCAGGATGGCGAAGTAGCCGACGAAGCCCGGCAGGCCCAGGCTGGCGAAGTATTCGGCGGTGCCGGCCGGAGTGAAGACGAACAGCTTCAGCGCGCCGTGGGACAGGTACATCAGGCCCAGCGACACGCGCAGCACCAGGGCGGCCAGGTAGGGGTTTTGCAGACGGTTCATGATTGCGTTCCAGTTCAGATTGGTATGGCGCTATTTGACCATCAGCTTTATATTCAATAAATACTAAAATTTGAAAATTATTATTTCTCTATAAGAAATTATATGGATAGATTCTCCGAGATACGCGCCTTCGTCTGCGTGGCCGAGCTGGGCAGTTTCGTCGCCGCGGCGGAAAGGCTTGAGCTGTCGCGGGCGATGGTGACCAAACTGGTGGCGGCGCTGGAGAACCGGCTCGGCGTGCGGTTGATGCATCGCACCACGCGCAAGCTGTCGCTGACCGAGGCCGGCGAAACCTATCTGGCCCAGGCGGGCAGCCTGCTGGGCGAACTGGACGAGCTGGACGCGCTGCTGTCCCACGGCGCCAGCGAGCCGGTGGGCAGGCTCAGGGTATCGGCGCCGGTGTCCTTCGGCATGCGCTACCTGGGGCGGATCATCGGCGGCTTCCACCAGCGCCATCCGCAGATCGAGGTGGAGCTGAGCTTGAACGACCGTCGGGTGGACCTGGTGGAGGAGGGATTCGATCTGGCGCTGCGGGTGTCCAACCTCAGCGACTCCTCTTTGGTGGCGCGCAAGCTGGCGCAGATCGAAGACCTGTTGGCCGCCTCGCCGGACTATCTGGCGCGCCGCGGCACGCCCGGGAGTCCGGCCGAGCTGGTCGACCACCAGTGCCTGCTGTACGCGCTGACGTCCCAGCCCAATGTCTGGGACTACCAGGCGCCGGACGGCAGCCAGGGCAGGGTGAAGGTCCGGGGCGGACTCAAGGCCAATAACGGCGACGTGCTGACCGACGCGGCCGTGCACGGCATGGGCATCGTGCTGCAGCCGCGCTTTCTGCTGGACGAAGAGCTGGCCGACGGCAGGCTGGTGCCGGTGCTGCCCGGCTATCATTGGCACTGCCTGGACTTGTCGGTGGTCTATCCGGTGCGCCGCCATGTGCCGGGCAAGGTGAGGGTGTTCGTCGAATACCTGGCGGAATTCTTCCGCGGCTGAGGCGGATTATCCATGCCAAGTGATTGATTTTCAAGGAAAATGTTTGTATGCGGACAATCATCTCTTTTCCTATAACGGAAGCCGGCGCGCGTAGGCACGCGCTCCGTGTATCGGGAAGGAGTAGGTCATGCAAACAAAGATGGTGGTGGCCGGTTTGCTGGTTTTGGGCACGACGATGACTGCGGCGGCGGCGGGTTGCGCCAAGCAGCAGAAGCCCGACTATCCGGTGGCGGCGATGAGGGATGAAGTGGCCGGGGTGGTCAAGGTGACGTTCAAGACCGGCGTCGACGGCTCGGTATCCGGCATCAGAAGCGCGACGTTCAGCGCGGCGATTCCGCCGCAATACCGCAGCGGCTTCCGTTCGGAGATCGCCAAGGCCTTGCGCGAATACCGCTGCGCGCCGAGCGCGACCTTGAGCCAGGAATTCGATTTCAAGATGGAGGAGTGAGGCGGCGGATGCGGGGCGGCGCGGGAGCGCCGCCCGCTCTCAGGGGTAGAACCAGTACAGGCTGTAACCCATCGCATGCACCTTGCCGGCATCCAGCCGCATGGTGACCTTGACCTCGCTGTTGGCGTTGAAGCGGTTCAGCTTGAGGTCGTCCGGCTTCAGGTATTCCTTGGGCGCGAAAACCTTGCGGATCAGCACCTGGTCGTCGCTGTCCTTCAGCGTCACTTCCAGCATCGGATACGCCTGCGGATACTGCGCGTGGTTCTTCAGCGTCGCCGACAGCTGGATCAGGTTGGGGTAGTCGGGGACGAAGGCCAGCTCAGACCATTCGGTGCGGATCAGCGCGATGTCGGTCGGCCACGGCACTTCGCAATCCAGCGCGCGGCACAGATGTTCCAGCGTCGGCCGGGATTCCGGCACTTCCGCCGCGATGCGGGTGCGATTGATGTAGACCAGCTGCGCGGCGAGGAACAGCGCGCCGATCACCGCCAGCGCGGCCAGCAGGCCGTTCAGCCAGGGGCCGGCCGGCTTGTGGGTGCGGGCCGCCTCCTCCTCCACCGCGTCGGCGTCGGTGAACAGCGGCTCATCGAATTCGACGTGCGCCGGCGGCGCTTCCTCGGCATGCGCAGCCTCGGCGCGCCGGCGGCTGCCGAACACCTCGGGCTGGGTCGGGGCGGGCGGCGGCTCAGGATCGTCGAAGGGATTGCCGATCGGCGTGGAGACATGGCGGTTCTGCATCGCCTCGGACAGCGCGCGCTGGAAGGCTTCCACGTCTTCCTGTTTCGGGGGCGGCGCTTCAGCCTGGACGGGAGCGGCCGCCGCGCGCGGCTGCTGAGCGGCGACCGGGTCCGGCAGGATCTGGACGTCGCCTTGCTGGGCCTGGGGATCGAAATCCGGCACTTCCAGCTCGAAGTCGTCCATCGGATCGCGCGCCGGGGGCGCCGCCAAGGCGGGCGCCGGCTCGGGGCGGGTGATGACGAAATGATCCGGAGCCTTGAATACATGGGAACAGCGCCCGCAGCGCACCAGTCCATTGGCGGCTGCTAACTGGCTGTCATTGACCTTGAAGCGGGTCTGGCAGTTGGGGCACTGTGTCGTGTATGTCATACGGCGGCGCGTCGGGTTCCTGTCAGTCTAGTCCATCCTTCGTCGAACACCGGCGGGTCCATCTCGAACCATTGGCTGTAGATGGCGGACAGTTCTTCGGCTTGTTCGGCGAGGATGCCGGAAAGCACGATTCTACCACCGGTTTTCACATGGCTTGCCAGCAGGTCGCCCAGCATGCGCAGCGGATTGGCCAGAATATTGGCCAGCACCACGTCGTACTGGGTTTGCGGATTGGCGTCCGGCAGGAAGAAATCGGCCTGCACGCCGTTCTGCTCGGCGTTGTCCTTGCTGGCGCGCACCGCCTGCTGGTCGATGTCGATGCCGACGGCCGAGGCCGCGCCCAGCTTCAGCGCCGCGATGGCCAGAATGCCGGAGCCGCAGCCGTAGTCGAGCACGCTCTCGTTGCCTTGCAGCTGCTTGTCTAGCCATTGCAGGCACAGCCGGGTGGTGGGGTGGCTGCCGGTGCCGAAGGCCAAGCCCGGGTCCAGCTGCAGGTTCACCGCGTTGGGGGCCGGCGCCTCGTGCCAGGTCGGGGTGATCCACAGCCGGTCGGAGATGCGGATCGGCTCGAATTGCGACTGCGTCAGCCGCACCCAGTCCTGCTCCTCGACGCGCTCCACGCTGTAAGCCGGCATGGCCAGCTGGCAGGCGTTGGCGGCGGCGGCGATCAAGAGCGCCACTTCGGCATTCTCGTCGAACAGGGTAATGATGCGGCTCTGGCTCCACAGCTGGTCCACCGGCTCGCCCGGTTCGCCGAAGATCGGCTGCTCGCGGTCGGTGCCGGCCCAGGCGTCTTCGATGGCGGTGGACAGCGCGCCGGCATCCATCAGCGCGTCGGCCAGCCGTTCGGCGACGGCGGAATCGGAATCAATGGTGGCTTGCAACCATGCCATCAGGCTTCCCCTTTTTTCTGCTGCAGGCGGTGCTCCAGATAATGGATGCTGGTGCCGCCGCGCTGGAAGGCCGCATCCAGGAACAGCTCCTGGTGCAGCGGAATATTGGTCTTGATGCCGGAGATCGCCATCTCCGACAGCGCCACGCGCATCCGCGCCATCGCCTGGTCGCGGGTGTCGCCGTAAGCGATCAGCTTGCCCACCATCGAGTCGTAGTGCGAGGGCACGGTGTAGCCCTGGTAGATGTGCGAGTCGATGCGGATGCCGGGGCCGCCGGCCGGGTGGTAGCTCTCGATCTTGCCCGGGGACGGCACGAAGGTGAACGGGTCCTCGGCATTGATCCGGCATTCCATCGCGTGGCCGGCGAACACGATGTCTTTTTGCTTATAGCGCAGTTTCTCGCCGGCGGCGATGCGGATCTGTTCCTGCACGATGTCCACGCCGGTGATCATTTCCGTCACCGGATGCTCCACCTGCACGCGGGTGTTCATTTCGATGAAGTAGAACTCGCCGTTCTCGTACAGGAACTCGAAGGTGCCGGCGCCGCGGTAGCCGATGCGGCGGCAGGCTTCGGCGCAGGCTTCGCCGATCTTCTGCCGTTGCTTGTCGGTGATGCCCGGCGCCGGCGCTTCCTCGATGATCTTCTGGTGGCGGCGCTGCATCGAGCAGTCGCGTTCGCCCAGGTAGATGGCGTTGCCGTATTCATCGGCCAGGATCTGGATCTCGATGTGGCGCGGCAGCTCCAGGAATTTTTCCATGTATACGGTGGGGTTGCCGAAAGCCGCGCCGGCTTCGGTGCGGGTCATCTGCACCGAGCTGATCAGCGCGCCTTCGGAGTGGACCACGCGCATGCCGCGGCCGCCGCCGCCGCCGGACGCCTTGATGATGACCGGGTAGCCGATCTTCTTGGCGATCTTGGCGATTTCGGCCGGATCGTCCGGCAGCGCGCCATCGGAGCCGGGCACGCAGGGCACGCCGGCTTCGATCATCGCGTGCTTGGCCGACACCTTGTCGCCCATCGTGCGGATGGTGTCCGGACGCGGGCCGATGAAGACGAAGCCGGACTGCTCGACGCGTTCGGCGAAGTCGGCGTTTTCCGACAGGAAGCCGTAGCCGGGGTGGATGGCCTGGGCGTCGGTCACCTCGGCGGCGGCGATCAGCGCCGGCACGTTGAGGTAGCTCTTGGCCGACGGAGCCGGGCCGATGCAGACCGATTCGTCGGCCAGCTTCACGTATTTGGCTTCGCGGTCGGCCTCGGAGTGCACGACCACGGTCTTGATGCCCATTTCACGGCAGGCGCGCTGGATGCGCAGCGCGATTTCACCACGGTTGGCGATCAGAATTTTTTCGAACATGGAATCTCTCCGCGGGCTGATCCGGTTCGGGCGCTTGGCCGGTCCGGGGCCCATGCTGTCACGTCAAACGACAAGGGCACAGACCTTGGCCGTGCCCTGAATCTCGCGATGTCGTCCGAGCGCTTACTCGATGACGAACAGCGGTTCGCCGTATTCCACCGGCTGGCCGTCTTCCACCAGGATGGCCTTGATCACGCCGGAACGGTCGGCTTCGATCTCGTTCATCAGCTTCATCGCTTCGATGATGCACAGCGTGTCGCCGGCGCTGACGCTCTGGCCCACTTCGATGAAGGACTTGGCGCCCGGGCTCGGCGAGCGGTAGAAGGTGCCGACCATCGGCGACTTCATCGCGTTCTGGGTGTCGGCGGCCGGGGCGGCGGCGGGAGCGGCGGCTGCCGGAGCCGCGGCCGGGGTGCCGGCCGGAGCGGCGTACATCTGCGCCATCGGCTGGACAAAAGCTTGTTGAGCGACCGAGGATACGCGGGTGATGCGGACTTTTTCCTCGCCTTCGGTCACTTCCAGTTCGGCGATGCCGGACTCTTCGACCAGGTCGATCAGTTTTTTCAGTTTACGCAGGTCCATTGTCGATCCTTCGATTGGATATTCTGTAACGATGGTCAGACTTGCGCGGACAGGTGTCGTACCGCGTGCGCAAGCGCCAGTTCGTAGCCATGGGCGCCCAGACCGCAGATCACGCCGAGCGCCAGATCGGAGAAGTACGAATGCTGGCGGAACGGCTCGCGGGCGTGGACGTTGGATAGATGTACTTCAATGAACGGCACCTTCACCGCGGCCAGCGCGTCGCGCAGCGCGACGCTGGTGTGGGTGAACGCCGCCGGATTGATCAGGATGAAGGCGGTGCCGTCATCCAGGCATTGGTGTATGCGTTCTATCAGTATGTGTTCGGCGTTGCTCTGCAGCGCGGACAGGGAGAAGCCAGCCGCTTTGGCCTGCTGAGTCAGGCGCCGATTGATGTCGTCAAGGGTGTCCCGGCCGTAGTGTTGTGGTTCCCGAACGCCAAGCAGGTTGAGGTTGGGGCCGTGCAGCACGAGGATGGATTGGCTCAAGGCCAGGCTCCTGTTTTTCATCTTGGCCGCGAGTTTGCCGCAATTCGCTGCAAGATGTCCAGCTTTTGCGGGATTTAAAACGGTTGTTTGGCGTGTTGGCCAGAGATCGCGGAGTGCGATTTAGAGTGAAGGCCCTAGATTTTTCGACGTTTTTTCGTCGGCTGGCATTCCCTTCATGCCAAAAGAATACTGTGGCGAAAAGTCGGAGAAAGCAAGGGTTGTCGACGCGCGGCACTGTGCCCGGCGAGTGGGCGCGGGTATAATTCGCCGATTCCGAACGATAGTTTCCGCAATGCAGCTTTCCGATTTCGACTACCACCTGCCCGAGGCGCTGATCGCGCAGCACCCGCCGGCGGAGCGCGGCGCCAGCCGCCTGTTGCACGTGGACGGCATGACGCTGTCCGACCTGAGTTTCGCCGATCTGCCGTCCCGGCTGCAAGCCGGCGACCTGCTGGTGTTCAACGACACCCGGGTGATCCGCGCCCGCCTGTTCGGCGAAAAAGCCAGCGGCGGCAAGGTCGAGGCCTTGATTGAACGCGTGCTGGACGACCACACCGCGCTGGCCCATGTCCGCGCCTCCAAATCGCCGAAGCCGGGCAGCCGGCTGATCTTCGCCGGCCGCTGGGAGGCGGAGATGGTGGAGCGGCACGACGCCTTGTTCAAACTGCGCTTCCTGGCCGAGGAAAACGTCTACGACATCCTGGAGGCGTCCGGCAGGCTGCCGTTGCCGCCTTATATCGAGCGCAGCGCCGAGCACGACGACGATGAGCGCTACCAGACCGTTTACGCCCGCGAGCAGGGCGCGGTGGCGGCGCCGACCGCCGGCCTGCACTTCACCGACGAGATGCTGGCCGGGCTGAAGGCCCAGGGCGTGGAAACGGCCTTCGTCACGCTGCACGTCGGCGCCGGCACCTTCCAGCCGGTGAAGGTGGACAACGTGGCCGAGCACAAGATGCATAGCGAGATCTATGATATTCCGCAGGCAACGGTGGATGCCGTCGCCGCCGCCCGCGCCCGCGGCGGCCGGGTGGTCGCCATCGGCACCACCAGCGTGCGCGCGCTGGAGTCCGCCGCCCGCAGCGGCGAGTTGACCGCCGGCCGCGGCGAGACCGACATCTTCATCACGCCAGGATACCGTTTCCGCGTGGTGGACCGCTTGCTGACCAATTTCCACCTGCCAAAGTCGACGCTGTTGATGCTGGTGTCGGCCTTCGCCGGCTACGACCAGATTTTCCAGGCTTACCGCCACGCGGTGGAGAAGGAATACCGCTTCTTCAGCTATGGCGATGCCATGCTGCTGGAAAAGAAGGCCTGACCGCGCCGCCGCGGTCCAACCCGATATAGAGGGATCATGCCCATGTCCGGACTCGCGCCCGACGCCGCCCAGCCGGTGGAAATCCAGCTGCACCAAGTGTCCAAGATATTGGAGATCGCCTTCGACGACGGCGCCCGCTTCGAGCTGCCGTGCGAATACCTGCGCGTCCACTCGCCGTCGGCGGAAGTGCGCGGCCACGGCGCAGGCCAGGAGAAGCTGCAGACCGGCAAGATGCATGTCGGCATCACGGCGCTGGAGCCGATAGGGCATTACGCGCTGAAAATCACCTTCGACGACGGCCACGACAGCGGCCTCTACAGCTGGACCTACCTATACGAGCTGGGCGCCAAGCGCGGCCAGTATTGGCAGCAATATCTGGACAAGCTCGCCGCCGCCGGCGCGAGCAGGGAGTGAGCATGGAAAAGAGCACGCATTTCGGTTACAAGACCGTGGCGGAGAGCGACAAGGCCGGCAAGGTGGCCGAAGTCTTCCATTCGGTGGCCAGCAAGTACGATGTGATGAACGACCTGATGTCCGGCGGCCTGCACCGGGTGTGGAAGCATTTCACGCTGACCACCTCCGGCGTGCGCGCCGGCGACAAGGTGCTGGACATCGCCGGCGGCACCGGCGATCTGTCGCGCGGCTGGGCCAAGCGCGTCGGCAAGACCGGCGAAGTGTGGCTGACTGACATCAACAGCTCGATGCTGACCGTGGGCCGCGACCGCCTGCTGGACGAGGGCGTGATCCTGCCGGTATCGCTGGCAGACGCCGAGAAGCTGCCGTTTCCGGACAATTATTTCGACGCGGTGTCGGTGGCCTTCGGCCTGCGCAACATGACGCACAAGGACGGGGCGCTGAAGGAGATGTGCCGGGTGCTGAAGCCGGGCGGCAAGCTGTTCGTGCTGGAGTTCTCCAAGGTATGGAAGCCGCTGTCGCCGTTCTACGACTTCTACTCGTTCAAGGCGCTGCCGGTCATGGGCAAGCTGGTGGCGGGCGACGCTGACAGCTACCAGTACCTGGCCGAATCCATCCGCATGCACCCGGACCAGGAAACGCTGAAGCAGATGATGCTGGACGCGGGCTTCGGCAAGGTGGACTACCATAATCTGACCGGCGGCGTTGTTGCGCTGCACAAGGGCGTCAAGTTCTGATCTCGCGGGAGAGCGCTTCATGGCCATCCAGATCGCAGCCTTCAACCATCTGCTGAACCAGCACCCGGCGCGGCGCGCCGAGCTGGCGGCCCATGCCGGCCGCCGGGTGGCGATCGCGCTGCCGCCGCTGCACGTGGCCGGCGTGATCACCGAAGAAGGCTGGCTGGCCGCCTGCGACGGCGAGCCCGAGGCCAGGCTGAAGCTGCGCCACGGCGCGGTGCTGTCGCATCTGACCGGCCAGGCGCCGAAACTGGCGGACATCGCGCTGGAGGGTGACGCCGACCTGGCGTCGGCGGTGGGGCGCATCGTCGGCCAGCTGCACTGGCACGCCAGCGAGGATTTGTCGCGGGTGTTCGGTGACGTGGCCGCGCAGCGGATGGAAAACCTGGCGCGCGGGCTGTTCGGCTTCAAGGGCCAGCTGGCCTTCCGCCTGGCCGACGGCTGGATCGAGCACCTGCGCGAGGAAGCGCCGCTGCTGGCCAGCCGCCATCTGGTGCAGCGCTTCGTCGCCGAAGTGGATCATCTGCGCGACGACGCCGGCCGCTTGGACAAGCGGCTGGAACGGCTGGAAACCGCGCTCAACAATAAACAGAATTCCCAGACCTGACGGATCTATGTCGATATCGCGTTCGCTGAAGATTGTTGCCACCCTGTACCGTTATGGCCTGGACGATTTCCTCGAGGGCCACTCCAGGCTCGCCTTCCTGCACAAGTTGTTCGGCCTGTGTCCGGTCCGTCGCGACACCTCGGCGCCGCTGCCGCAGCGGGTGAGGCTGGCGCTGGAAAGCCTGGGGCCGATCTTCGTCAAGTTCGGCCAGGTGCTGTCCACCCGCCGCGACCTGCTGCCGCCGGAATACGCTGACGAGCTGGCGCGGTTGCAGGACCGGGTGCCGCCGTTCGACGGCGAAATCTCCCGCCAGGTGGTGGAGCGCAGCCTGGGCCGCAAGGTGGAGGAGCTGTTTGTCGATTTCGACCTGAAACCGGTGGCCAGCGCCTCGGTCGCCCAGGTGCACAAGGCCTGGCTGCGCCAGCCGGACGGCAGCCGCGGCCGCGAGGTGGCGGTCAAGGTGCTGCGGCCCGGCATCCTGCCGGTGATCGAGCAGGACCTGTCCCTGATGCGGACGCTGGCCGGCTGGGTGGAGCGGCTGTTCTCCGACGGCAAGCGGCTGAAGCCGCGCGAGGTGGTGGCCGAGTTCGACAAATACCTGCACGACGAGCTGGACATGATGCACGAGGCGGCCAACGCCTCGCAGCTGCGGCGCAATTTCAAGGGCTCGGACATGCTGATCGTGCCCGAGGTGTTCTACGACTACTCCAGCCGCGAGGTGCTGACGCTGGAGTGGATGCACGGCATTCCGGTGGGGCAGATCGACAGGCTGCGCGAGGCCGGCGTCGACCTGCAGAAGCTCAGCCGCTTCGGCGTGGAGATTTTCTTCACCCAGGTGTTCCGCCACGGTTTCTTCCACGCCGACATGCACCCGGGCAATATCTTCGTCGCGCCGGACGGCCGCTACATCGCGCTGGATTTCGGCATCGTCGGCAGCCTCACCGATTCCGACAAGCATTACCTGGCGGTCAACTTCCTGGCCTTCTTCAACCGCGACTACCACCGCGTGGCCACCGCCCACATCGAGTCCGGCTGGGTGCCCAGGGATACCCGCGCCGAGGAGCTGGAGGCCGCGGTGCGCACCGTGTGCGAGCCGATCTTCGAGAAGCCGCTGAGCCAGATCTCGTTCGGCATGGTGCTGTTGCGCCTGTTCGAGACCAGCCGCCGCTTCAATGTGGAAATCCAGCCGCAACTGGTGCTGCTGCAGAAGACGCTGCTGAACATCGAAGGCCTGGGCCGCCAGCTGGATCCGGAGCTGGACCTGTGGGACACCGCCAAGCCTTTTCTGACCAAGTGGATGAACGAGCAGATCGGCTGGCGCGGCCTGCTGCGCACGCTGAAGAACGAGGCGCCGCAGTGGGCGACTACGCTGCCGACTCTGCCGCGCAAGCTGAACGAGGCGCTGGGCTCGGCCAAGACCGATCTCCTGGTGGAAGGCTATATGCACCTGATGCGCGAGCAGAAGCGGCAGAACTTCCTACTGCTGCTGATCGCCATCCTGTTGGCCGGGCTGCTGGCCAAGTCCCTGCTTTGATCGATGCCTCGCCATCGCCGAGCCGCTCCCGACGAGCGGCTTTTTTCATGCCCGCCGCTTGCCGGCCAGGCGCGGAGAAGGGCTGCGCAATCAGACGATTGGCATGCTTGAGCCATGGCATGGTGCTAATTATCGGCAGCCTCATCAATCCGCAGCCAAAATGCGGTAACCTTGGCGAAAAATACCACTAATAAGGAGCAGCTTATGTTGAGCCGCAACGCGGCGGTGCCGCGGATCGTCATCGTAGGAGGCGGGGCAGGGGGGCTGGAGCTGGCCACCCGGCTGGGACGCACGCTGGGCGCGCGCCATCGCGCGCAGGTCGTGCTGGTGGACGGCTCGCCCACCCATATCTGGAAACCGCTGTTGCATGAAGTGGCCACCGGCGCGCTGAACACCGGCGAGGACGAGGTCAACTACTTCGCCCACGGCTACCGCAACGGCTACGACTTCGAGTTCGGCTTCATGCAGGGCCTGGACCAGAAGCGCCGCACCATCCGCCTGTCGGCGATACCCGGCAGCGACGGCCAGCTGCTGAGTCCGGAGCGGGAGATCGGCTACGACTGGCTGGTGATCGCCGTCGGCGCCGAGGCCAACGATTTCGGCACGCCCGGCGTGGCCGAGCACGCGATGTTCCTGAATACCCCCAACGACGCCGAGAAGCTGCGCCACCGCGTGCTGGAGCAGGCCTTCCGCGCCAGCAGCGGCGAAGCGCCGGCGCGCGCGCTGTCCATCGCCATCGTCGGCGGCGGCGCCACCGGCGTGGAGCTGGCGGCGGAGCTGAACCACACCATGTGCGAGCTGCATCACTACGGCGCGCGCTTGCAGCCGGAGCGGGTGAAGATCAGCGTGATCGAAGGCGCGGACCGCATCCTGGCCGCCGCGCCGCCGTCCTTGTCCGCCTATGCCGAGGAGCAGCTGGCCGGCAAACACATCCAGGTGCTGACCGGCAGCCGGGTGGCGGCGGTGGAGGCCGACGGCGTGGCCTTGTCCGACGGCCGCAAGGTGGATGCCGACATCACGGTGTGGGCGGCCGGCGTCAAGGCGCCGGGCTGGCTGGCCGGCCTGGACGGGCTGGAAACCAACCGCGTCAATCAGCTGGTGGTCGATACCCGCCTGCATTGTGCCGGCGGCGACTGCGTCTACGCGATGGGCGATTGCGCGGCCGCGCCGGACGGCGACAGCGGCCGCATGCTGGCCGCCACCGCCCAGGTGGCGCACCAGCAGGCGCGCTATCTGGCCGACGAGCTGGCGCGCAGGCTGGACGACAAGCCGGCGCGGCCGTTCGCCTTCAAGCCGCAGGGCATGATGGTGTCGCTGGGCAAGCACACCGCAGTCGGCAGCCTGGCGGCGGTGGTGGGACCAAAGCGCGACTACCACGTGGAAGGCCGCGGCGCGAAGCTGATCTACGCGTCGCTGTATCGGATGCACCAGGCGGCCGTGCACGGCTGGGCGCTGGCGATTCTGCTGTTCATCGGCGACAAGCTGCGTCGGGCAGCGCGGCCGGCGTTGAAGCTGCACTGAGGCTGGTCCGGCGGGGCCGAGGCCCGTCTGCATCGATGCCGTTCGCCTGTTTGGCGAGCGGCATTTTTGTATCTTGAGATGGGATGGATTTTGGTGGAATCCGCATGCGCGTATGATGTTTGGGATGGCGGGGCTGCCCGCCGGGCAGGCCAGGGGGCTGCGCGGCCAGCCCCCCGGCACCCCCAGGCCGCCCCTCAGGCCGGGAGTTCCCGCCCTGAATTCCGAGGGCAAGGCGCTGGCGAACTCGGCGCGCGCTAACGTCGCGCGCCTCAAGCATGCGCCAGCTTAAGACCTTGCCCTCAGCTTTCAGGACGGCGCGTCCTGAAGGGGGAGTCGGGCGCTTCATGATTATCCAGGCTTCGAGTGCCCATCTAACCGCAATCGGCATCATCCTGGTCCAAGGCTGTTTTGCCAGCACCGGCCCAAAGAGGATTTAGATGGCTGCCGACAGCTGTGATTCATTGACACCGTTTGTATCTGGCTGGCCGGTATTTGGTGCTGCGCCGCAACTTGACCCGCTCCCGCCTTTCTTCGATGCTGTTTTGCCATTCGCATATCGAAGGAGCGGGCATGGAGTTGGGCAAGTGGTTGGATGAGCGTCCGCTGGGCGGGTTTCAGTACCGGTTGTTGGCGTTGTGCGGGCTGTGCATGATTCTGGACGGCTTCGATGTGCAGGCGATGGGCTATGTCGCGCCGGCCTTGCTGGAGGATTGGGGCATCGCCAAATCGGCGCTGGGGCCGGTGTTCGCCGCTGGGCTGTTCGGTCTGCTGCTGGGCGCGCTGCTGTTCGGCGCCTTGTCCGACCGGGTCGGCCGTCGGCCGGTCTTGCTGACCTGCACCTTGATGTTCGCCTCGGGCATGCTGGCGACGGCGGCGGTGCAGACCTTGCCGCAGCTGATCGCTCTGCGCTTTCTCACCGGTCTGGGCTTGGGCGGCATCATGCCCAACGCGATGGCGCTGGCCGGCGAGTACAGTCCGGCGCGGCGGCGCGCCAGTCTGATGATGATCATTTCCTGCGGCTTCACCGCCGGCGCGCTGCTGGGCGGCCTGCTGGCGGCGTGGCTGATTCCGGCGCATGGCTGGCGCGCGGTGTTCGTGTTCGGCGGCGTCGCCCCCCTGCTGCTATGGCTGCCGATGCTGCGCGGCCTGCCGGAATCTGCGCGCTTTCTGCTGCTGCGCGGGCGCGCGCCTCAGGCTTTGTTCTGGTTGCGGCGGATGGAGCCGGGTCTGCCGGCCGATTGCCGGCCGTGGCTGGCGGAGGCGCCGTCGGCCGGGAATTCCGTGGCCGCGTTGTTCGGCGAGGGCCTGGCCCGGCGCACGCTGCTGCTGTGGCTGCTGAGCTTTTTGAACCTGATCGTGCTGTATTTCTTGTCCAACTGGATGCCGTCGTTGCTGCGCGCGCAGGGCTTGGAGATGCGCGACGCGCTGCTGGCGGGCAGCATGCTGCAGCTGGGCGGGGTGGCCGGCACGCTGCTGCTGGGGTGGTGGATAGACCGCGGCGGGTTCCGCCGCGCGTTGCCGCCTTGCTTTCTGTTGGCCGCGCTCGGCCTGTGGCTGCTGGGGCAGGTGGAGGGACAGGCCTTGTGGCTGTACGCGCTGTTGTTCTGCGTCGGTTTCTTCATCATCGGCGGCCAGCCGGCGGTCAACGCGATGGCGGCCAGCGCCTATCCCACCGGACTGAGAGCCACCGGCGTCGGCTGGAGCCTGGGCATCGGCCGCGTCGGTTCGGTGCTGGGGCCGTGGCTGGGCGGGGTGCTGATCGGCCTGGCCTGGAGCCAGGCGGCGCTGTTCGCCTTGCTGGCGCTGGTGTCGCTGGCTTCGGCCGCCGTGGTGTGGGCCTATCACCGCGACGGCGGCCGGCCGCGCAAGCGCGAGGCGGCTTAGATCGTCAGCAGCGCGGCGACCACGCGGCGGTCTTCGGCCAGCAGGATGTTGAAGGTGCGGCAGGCGGCCTGGGTGTCCATGCACTCAATGCCGATGCGGGCCTGGGTCAGCGCCGCGTACAGCCGGGGATGGACGAAGCGCTGGCTCTTGCCTGAGCCGAACAGCACCACTTCGGGCCGGTAGGCCAGCAGCGCTTCGAAATGCTCGGCGGCGAGGCCGGCGAAATCCGGCGCGGCCCAGGCGGTCACCGCGTCGGCGCTGACGATCAGGTTGCCGTCATGGCGCTGGGCGTTGATCAGCACGTGGCCTTCGCCGTAGCCGGTGAACAGGTTCTGGCCGGGTCCCAGCGACTGATGCATTTTCATCGGATTGGCTCCATTGGCGTGTGTGTGGGGCGCGGCGGGCGGGCCGCGCGGCGGCGCTGTGCAGCGCACCAAAGATTGGGATAGGATTATACCCAGACCCGAGGCCGGCGCGACCACGCGCGAAGCGTGGTTTCCATCCGGCCGGACAATGACAAGAGATCCCATGAAACAACCACACCGCCAGCGCAAGACCGTTCCGTCCGGCGGGCGGCCTGAAACGGAAGTCGCCGCCGCCATGCAGCCAGTGCACAAATCGCAGAAACTCTCCAACGTCTGTTACGACATCCGCGGCCCGGTGCTTGAGCACGCCAAGAAGATGGAGGACGAGGGCCATCGCATCATCAAGCTGAACATCGGCAACCCGGCGCCGTTCGGCTTCTTCGCGCCTGACGAGTTGATCGAGGATGTGATCGCCAATCTGCCGGCGGCGTCCGGCTATTCCGATTCCAAGGGATTGTTCGCCGCGCGCAAGGCCATCATGCACTACGCGCAGCAGAAGCATCTGCCGAATGTGGCGATGGACGACATCATCGTCGGCAACGGCGTGTCCGAGCTGATCGTGATGGCGATGCAGGCATTGCTGGACAACGGTGACGAAGTGCTGGTGCCGGCGCCGGACTATCCGCTGTGGACCGCCGCGGTGAGCCTGGCCGGCGGCCGCGCGGTGCACTATGTCTGCGACGAGGAGCAGGGCTGGTTCCCCAGCATCGACGACATCCGCGCCAAGATCACGCCGTCCACCCGCGCCATCGTCATCATCAACCCCAACAATCCGACCGGCGCGGTGTATCCACCCGAGCTGCTGCAGCAGATCGTCGAAGTGGCGCGCCAGCATCAGCTGATCATCTACGCCGACGAGATTTACGACAAGGTGCTGTACGACGAGGTCAAGCACACCTCGATCGCGTCCCTGGCGCCGGATCTGTTCGTGGTGACCTTCAACGGCTTGTCGAAGAACTACCGGGCCTGCGGCTACCGCGCCGGCTGGTTGATCCTGTCCGGCGAGAAGAAGCACGCCAAGGACTACATCGAGGGCCTGAACATGCTGGCCTCGATGCGCCTGTGCGCCAACGTGCCGTCGCAGCACGCGATCCAGACCGCGCTGGGCGGCTACCAGAGCATCGACGACCTGGTGGCGCCGGGCGGACGCCTGGCGCGCCAGCGCGATCTGGCGCACAAGCTGTTGACCGAGATTCCGGGCGTGTCCTGCACCAAGCCGCAGGGCGCGCTGTACCTGTTCCCGAAGCTTGATCCCAAGGTTTATCCGATCGCCGACGACCAGCAGTTCATCCTGGAGCTGCTGCAGCAGGAGAAGGTATTGCTGGTGCAGGGCACCGGCTTCAACTGGATTGCGCCGGATCACTTCCGCGTGGTATTCCTTCCCAACTCGGACGATCTGATCGAGGCCATCGGCCGCATCGCGCGCTTTCTGGAAAGCTACCGCAAGCGTCACGGCGCCGCCGAGTAAGCGTTTGACCTGGGGCGGCGGATTGTCCTCCGCCGCCTGAGGACTGTCCGGACAGGCTCGGCCTGTCCAGACGGCCTTCGGCCGGAACAAGAAACAGGGACTGAATTGGAGATGTGCATGAAACCGATCAATATCGGCCTGCTGGGCGTGGGCACCGTCGGCGGCGGCACCGCCACCGTGCTGAAACGGAACGCCGGCGAGATCACCCGCCGCGCCGGCCGCGAGATCCGCCTGCTGGTGGCCGCCAGCCGCGACGCGGCCAAGGCGCGCGCCGCGCTGGGGCCTGAGGTGTCCGTGGTGGACGACGTGCATCAGGTCGTCGACAACCCCGAAGTCGACATCGTGGTGGAACTGATCGGCGGCGACACCATCGCCAAGGAGCTGGTGCTCAAGGCGATTGAGAACGGCAAGCACGTGGTCACCGCCAACAAGAAGCTGCTGGCGCTGCACGGCACCGAGATCTTCGCCCGCGCGCAGGAAAAGGGCGTGATGGTGGCGTTCGAGGCGGCGGTGGCGGGCGGGATCCCCATCATCAAGACCTTGCGCGAAGGCCTGGCGGCCAACCGCATCGAATGGATCGCCGGCATCATCAACGGCACCTCCAACTTCATCCTGACCGAGATGCGCGACAAGGGCGCGAGCTTCGCCGACGTGCTGGCCGAGGCGCAGAAGCTGGGCTACGCCGAGGCGGACCCCACCTTCGACATCGAAGGCCACGACGCCGGCCACAAGCTGACCATCATGGCGGCGCTGGCCTTCGGCATCCCGATGCAGTTCGACCAGTGCTATCTGGAAGGCATCAGCAAGCTGGACGGCCGCGACATCCGCTACGCCGAGGAGCTGGGCTACCGGGTGAAGCTGCTGGGCCTGACCCGCCGCACCGACAAGGGCGTGGAGCTGCGCGTGCATCCGACGCTGATCCCGGAAGGCCGGCTGATCGCCAACGTCAACGGCGTGATGAACGCAGTGCTGGTGAAGGGCGACGCGCTAGGCCCGACGCTGTACTACGGCGCCGGCGCCGGCGCGCTGCCGACCGCGTCCGCGGTGGTGGCCGACATCGTCGACGTCACCCGCCTGTTGACCTCGGACCCGGAGCACCGCGTGCCGCATCTGGCCTTCCAGCCGGATCAGCTGCAGGATCTGCCCATCCTGCCGATCGCCGAGGTGACCAGCTCTTACTACTTGCGGATCGGGGCGATCGATCGCGCCGGCGTGCTGGCCAACATCACCCGCCTGTTGGCGGAGAACGGCATCTCGATCGAGGCGCTGATTCAGAAGGGATCGATCAGCGACGGCACCGCCGAAGTGGTGATCCTGACCCACCGGGTGCTGGAGAAGGCAATCAACCGCGCCATCGCCGGCATCGAAGCGCTGGACAGCGTCGACGGCCAGGTGGTGCGCCTGCGAATGGAAGAGTTGAATGACTAAGTTCTTGCAAGCCGGCCTGTGCGCCGCGCTGCTTTCCGGCATGGCCGCCGCGACGCCGCTCAGTTCCGGCCAGCATCAGTTGCTGCAGGGCTTCCTGATGCGAAGCTGCGTCAAGCGCACGCCGGCGTCCGACGGCGTCGGCCAGCCCGGCAACGAGCAGGTGCAGCGCTACTGCCAGTGCGCGAGCGAGAAGCTGGCCGGCACCTTCTCCGAGGAAGAAGTGATGGGGGTGGTCACCGGCCAGATCAAGAAGGACGATCCGCGCGGCAAGCAGAGGCTGAAGGAAGCCTCCGCCGCCTGCGGCCAATACCTGGAACAACGTTGATGCGATATATCAGTACCCGCGGCGGCATGGCGCCGCTGCCGTTCTGCGAAACCGTGCTGATGGGCCTGGCGCCGGACGGCGGCCTGCTGCTGCCGGAGCGCTATCCGCAAATCGACCGCGCCACGCTGGACGCCTGGCGCGGCCTGGGCTATGCCGAGCTGGCGTTCGAAATCATCCGCCTGTTCGCCGACGACATCCCGGTGGACGACCTGAAAGGCATCGTCTCGCGCGCCTATCGCGCGGAAACGTTCGGCAACGAGGCCATCACGCCGATCAAGCGCCTGCATGACGGCCTGGCGATCCTGGAACTGTCCAACGGCCCGACGCTGGCATTCAAGGACATGGCGATGCAGTTTCTCGGCCAGCTGTTCGAGTATGTGCTGGACCAGCGCGGCGAGACGCTTAACATCCTGGGCGCCACCTCGGGCGACACCGGCTCCGCTGCCGAATACGCGATGCGCGGCAAGCGCGGGATCAATGTGTTCATGCTGAGCCCGGACGGCAAGATGAGCGCCTTCCAGCGCGCGCAGATGTACAGCCTGCAGGACGAAAACATCCACAACATCGCCATCCAGGGCATGTTCGACGACTGCCAGGACATCGTGAAGGCGGTGCAGAACGACCACGCTTTCAAGGCGCGCCGCAAGATCGGCACCGTCAACTCGATCAACTGGGCTCGGGTCGTCGCCCAGGTGGTTTACTACTTCCACGGCTACTTCCGCGCGACCGCGAGCAACGACGAGCAAGTCAGCTTCTGCGTGCCGTCCGGCAACTTCGGCAATGTCTGCGCCGGCCACGTCGCGCGCTGCATGGGCCTGCCGGTGGCGCGCCTGATCGTCGCCACCAACGAAAACGACGTGCTGGACGAGTTCTTCAAGAGCGGCCGCTACGCGCCGCGCGGCAGCGAACGCACCTACGTCACCTCCAGCCCGTCGATGGACATCTCCAAGGCATCCAACTTCGAGCGCTTCGTGTTCGATCTGGTCGGCCGCGACGGCGCCGAGGTCAAGCGTTTGTGGGCCGAGGTGGACGCCGGCGGCGGCTTCCAGCTGGATGCGGAAACGATGGGACGGGTGCGCGACGCGTTCGGCTTTGTCTCCGGCAAGAGCGCGCACGCCGACCGCATCGCCACCATCCGCCAGGTGGACGCCGAGGACGGCGTGGTGGTGGACACCCACACCGCCGACGGCATCAAGGTGGCGCGCGAACTGCGCCGCGGCGGCGAGAACGTGGTCTGCCTGGAAACCGCGCTGCCGGCCAAGTTCGCCGAGACCATACGCGAGGCGCTGGACCGCGATCCGCCGCGCCCGGCCGGTTTCGAGGCGCTGGAGTCGTTGCCGCAGCGGGTAGTGACGCTGCCGGCGGACGCCGGCCAGGTGAAGGCGCTGATCGAAAAGACGCTGGGCTGAGTCCGGCGCGGCGTTCAGGCAAAAAAACAGGCTCCCACGGGAGCCTGTTTCGTTTTGGGGGAGAAACGATCAGAACGACATGGCCACGCCGATGTTGCCGCCGGTCTGGTTGCCGCCGCTCTTGCCGCTGGTCACAGTCAGCTGGCCGAAGGCGGTGACAGCCTTGCTGAAGTTGGCGCTGACGCCGGCAGTCCATTCCATCCAGTTGGCGTCCGGCTTGCCCAGATTGGTGGTCCAGTCGCCGACGGTGGTGGCGAGGCCGGCGGTCACGTTGCGGTCGTCCTGCTTGAACTCGTGGGCGAGGCTGACCTTGGCGTAGGGGCTGAACCTGCCGATGTCGGCGTCCAGCTGCCAGCCGACGCGGCCCACCAGCGAGCTGACGTTCTGGCTGGAGAAGTTCATGCTGCTGCTGTTGCCGCCTTGCTCGGCGAAACCGGCGACCTTGGCGTAGGCGTAGTCCAGGCCGACTACCGGCCCGGTGGTGACGCTGCGGTACTGCATCCGGTAGCCGCCGGCGGCGCGCAGGCCGAACTGGGTGGCGCGGGTCTTGCCGTCGATGCCCACCGTTGTCGGCCCCAGGGTCACGTTGCGGTGGGTGTCGAGATCGCCAGAGCCGATGTGCAGGTCGCCGTCCACCCAGAACTTGTCCTGATTGTAGCTGGCGAAGCCGCTCATCAGCGTGGTGCGGTCATTGATGCTGCCCGGCGTGCCCACGCTGTCGACATCGGTCTTGCCCTGCTGGCGGGACATCGCCAGGCCGACGCTCAGAGCCGGCGTGGCCTGGAAGTCCAGACCGACCGTGTACAGCTGGCCCTTGGGCTTGGCCGACAGGCCGCCGTAGCTGGCCTTGTCGTCGCTGAAGGCGCCGTCCGCGAAGGCGCTGACCGTGCCGACCGCGCGTTTCTGCGAGCGGATGGCTTGGTAGCGGGCGTCCAGCGCGCCGCCGAGCTGGCGGGCGTTGTTCAGCGACGATTCCGGGATGGCGGCGGCGAAATAGGGGGCCTGCAGCAGGCCGTAGACGTAGTCGCCGATGATTTTGTTGGCGGCCGGAGTCGGATGCAAGCCATCGGTGAAAATGTAGTTTTGAGCGTAGGTGGCAGTGGAGCAAGTAATGGCGCTTGCTGCGCAGATTGAACCCACGGTATTGGTGAATCCGAACTGGCTGGGGTTGGCGCTGATTTCGGCCATCAAGCTGGCGATGTTCGCGCGCACAATGCCATGTTGAAGCCCATTGCCGAGCAAAGCATTGTCGACCAGGCTATTGTAGCCAGAACTCAATTGCTGCAGAGCGGTGAGAATGGTGTTGTAAGTCGTTGTCAGCGTCGTAACCGAGTCAGGGGCCCCCATGGCGGCATTGGCGGCGGCCAGTGCTTGTTGAGTTACCGCGGACTGATTGGCTTGGGTGACCGAGGTGCTGCTTATTGTTTTCCAGGCGGCGCCAACGGCATTGTTGACATAGGTTGTCAGCGCTGTGCCGCTGAGCCCTGCGCCTGTGCCAACTGCGGTGGCGACGCTTTGGACAGTTTGGTATAAGGCTGCGGGGGTTGATGCCAGGCTGGGCACATTGGGGACAATGATGGTTTTGGCGCCTGCATTTTGCAGGGTGCCGATCAAGGTGCCTGCGGTGGCCGCTGAGGTTGTCAGCAACTTTACTGCGGTGGCGCTGGTTTTATCCGATGTTAATGTGCCTGCGGCAGCGGAAATGTCATTGCCGCCTATCCAGACGGAATAGACGGCATTGGGGTCCGCTTTTCCACTCGTGCTGGCTAGATAGTTTTGTACTTGAGTAGGCAATTCCAGGATCGCCGTACTGCCATCGGGACCGTATTGTTCGACTGATCCATTGGCGCCGGTTGTGCCTGGAAATTGAGTGATCGATTGATAGCTTTGAGCGACCGCGCCGCCTTGGGCGTAGTTGTTGCCAGTGCTGCTGGTATTGCCGGAATTGCTTGGATTATTGGCGACAGAGCTCAGGCCATAATGGCCGGTGAGAATGGAAGTCCAGTTTGGTTGATTCTGGAAAGTCCAGTGAGCGCCGACGGGAAGTCCGGCTTGGCCGCCGAAAGCGCCAATATCGGAGAGGCTGTCTCCAAAGAAATAGAAATTGCTGTAAGCATGGGCGGCTGCGGGCAGAGCCATCGCGGTGGCCAGGGCGAGTGTGGTCAAGCGGTTGCGCATCATGTTCCTCTTTTCGTTCGGGGTGTTGTCTGCTGTTATTAGTGTCAAGAGTCTAAGCTCTAATCAAACGATTATTCGAATATGACGACCGTTTGTCAATCGCCGTCGCGTCGGGAGAGGGCATCGGTTAAAATGCGGACATGCGAAGACTAATCATCGGCCTGTGCTGGCTGCTTGCCGCTGGCCTCGCCTGGGGCGGCGGGACGCAGGATTTGGCGCAGCTGGAGCGTGTGGCGAATCTGTTTCTGAAGCGCGAGCTGGAAATGCGGGCCGCCACATGGACGTTGGGACAGTTGGACCGGCGGCTGGTGGTGCCGGCTTGCAACATGCCGAAAGCGGATTGGGCGACGCCGGGCGTGACCACCGGATCGACTTTCGTGGCGGTGTCCTGCCAGGAGTTGGGCTGGTCCTTGCGCATTCCGGTGAAAATCAATGAAAAGCGGCTGGGCGTGGTGTTGAACCGCGCGATGGCCGCCGGCGAAACCATCGGCGACGGCGATGTGCGGGTGGTGGACATCAGCAATCCCGCCTTGGCCAGCAATGTGCTGACCGACGCCAGCCAGGCGGTGGGGCAGGTGTTGCGGACTGGCGCGCCGGCCGGCGTCTGGGTGCGCAGCTTCATGGTGCGCGCGCCGTATCTGGTGCGCAGCAACCAAAGGGTTAAGGTGCTGGCGCAGGGCGATGGCTTCAGCGCCGAAGCAGAAGGCACGGCGCTGGCCAACGCGGCTCAGGGCGAGCAGATCAGCGTGCGGCTCAGCACCGGCCGGGTGGTTCGGGGCATGGTCCAGGCCGATGGCAGCGTGGCCGTGGTTTTCTAGACTGGGAAATCTCGCAGAAAATAGTTCAAGAGATTGTTTTTTCGGTCGATAATAGGATCAGTTGAGTTTAGCTACGGGAAGGTCAGGCCATGAAGATCGACAATTCGGGCAAGCTGTCGGGCACCTACAGCACCCAGAGCAAGCCGTCGCCCCGTGCTTCTTCCAGCTCCAGCAGCAGCGCGAGCGCTGGCGACGACAGCGTGAAGATCGATTCGCTGGCGAGCAAGCTGAGCGCAATCGGCAACGATCCGAGTACCCAGCAGCCGTCGTTTGACGCGGCCAAGGTGGAGCAGATCAAGTCCGCCATCGCCAACGGCAGCTTCAACATCAATGCCGACAAGATCGCGGATGGCTTGATTTCGTCTGCCCGCGAGTTGTTGAATGGTTGAGGCGTAAGCCGGGACGGATAACGGAAGAAGCGATATGTCAGCCGTCGAGCAGTTCGTCAATTGTTGCCGGGACGAGATCGAAATCGTCGACCGGCTTGTCGGCTTGCTGGAGCAGGAGCAGGCGTTGCTGATTCAGGGCGAAAGCCAGCAATTGGAGGGCGTGGCGGACAGCAAGAGCGAGGTGCTCGACCTGCTGGCCGCGCAGTCGTCCCTGCGAGGGCGGTTGATGGAGTCGCTGGGCGTGCAGGACAAGGACACGCTGTATATCTGGCTGGCGGACAAGCCGGAGGCGTGTACCGAGTGGACCCGGCTGGAGGACGCGGTGAACCGCGCGCAGAGCATCAACCAGTTGAACGCCGTTTTCGTCAACGAGCGTCTGGCGCTGGTGGAAGGGTCGCTGGAGGTTCTGCGCAGCGCCGCTGCCGCGACGTTGGGCTATGGCCGGGACGGCCAAACGCCGGAACTGGTGACCGGACGCCGTTTGCTGGGGTCCGCCTGAGCCGGTCTGGCGGAGTGGATTTGCACGGGGCGCGACAAGCGCCCCTTGTTGTTTCTGGCGCGGCCGCGATATCTCGGGTGGGCGCGCCCCTGCCTTTATGGTATCTTCCCCAGCGGTCCCGTGAAAACCGCTAACCAGAATCCATGACCCTGATTTCACTGATTCTTGCCCTGGCCCTGGAGCAATTGCGCCCGCTCGGCAATCGCAACCGGGTGTGGCTGATGTTCACCCGTTACGCCAACCATCTTGAGCGCAACCTGAATGCCGGAGCCGAGCGCCACGGCGTGCTGGCCTGGCTGGCCGCCATCGTGCCGGCTCTGCTGCTGAGCCTGCTGCTGTTCTATTCGCTGAAGGCGATGAGTCCTATTCTGGCGCTGGCCTTCAATGTGCTGGTGTTGTATCTGACCATGGGCTTCCGCCATTTCTCCAGCGCTTTTTCCGAGATTTCCCAGGCGCTGGCTGAAGGGCGGGAGTACGACGCCCGCGTGGCGCTGGCCAACTGGACCGGCCTGCCGACCGCGGAGCTGTCGGTGGAGGAGATTTCCCGGCTGGCGATCGAGCAGGGCGTGGTCGACAGCTACCGCCACGTGTTCGGCACGATGTTCTGGTTCGTGGTGCTGCCGGGGCCGTCCGGCGCCTTGCTGTACCGCTTGTGTTCTATGCTGAATCAGAAGTGGGGCAGCCGGAATGCCGATGAAGATCCGTTCGGCCTGTTCGCCGCCCGCTTCGCTGCCTGGCTGGATTGGATTCCCGTGCGGCTGACTGCGATCTCGTTCGCGATCATGGGCGATTTCGAGGATGCGGTCTATTGCTGGCGTTCCCAGGCGCGAACCTGGGGCAACTACGCCAACGGCATCCTGCTGGCGTCCGCCGCCGGCGCGCTGGGCGTCAAGCTGGGCGATCCGCTGCGCCAGGACTATTCGGTGAAATACCGGCCGGAACTGGGTCTGGGCGACGAAGCCGATCCCAGCTTCTTGAAAAGCGCGGTCGGCTTGGTGTGGCGCTCCGCCCTGCTGTGGCTTGCCGTGACGCTGCTGATCAGCGTGGTTGCCCATATGGGTTGATCTCGTGTCGCCGCCTGAGGGCGGCGCGTTTTTGTCTGCCGCCGGTTTAGAGCGGCCAGCAAGGCAAGAGCCCGGAGCCGGGCGATGCCGGGTGAGTCTGGCCGCTGTTATTGATGAACATCGGGGCGCGTTGGCGCGGAAGGCGCAACGTGCCCTTACGTATTGCAGGAGTGTGTTGAATGTTGTTTTCCGAACTCGGCTTGTCGCCGGAAATCCTGCGCGCGATCGACGAGCAGGGCTATAGCCAGCCGACGCCGATCCAGGAGAAGGCGATTCCCCTGGTGCTGTCCGGCCGCGACTTGCTGGCCGCGGCCCAGACCGGCACCGGCAAGACCGCGGCCTTCATGCTGCCGATCCTGGAGCGGCTGAAGAAGTTCGCCAATACCAGCGTGTCGCCGGCGATGCACCCGATCCGCGCGCTGGTGCTGTCTCCGACCCGCGAGCTGGCGGACCAGATCGGCGTCAACGTGCAGAGCTACACCAAGTACCTGCCGCTGCGCGCCACCACCGTGTACGGCGGCGTCAATATGGATCCGCAGACCCAGGAACTGCGCCGCGGCGTGGAAGTCCTGATCGCGACCCCGGGCCGCCTGCTGGACCACATCCAGCAGAAAACCGTGCAGCTGAACAAGGTGGAAGTGCTGGTGTTGGACGAAGCCGACCGCATGCTGGACATGGGCTTCATCCAGGATATCCGCAAGATCATGGGCATGTTGCCGAAAGAGCGCCAGACGCTGTTGTTCTCCGCGACCTTCGCGCCGGAGATCAAGCGCCTGGCCGCCGATTTCATGCATACGCCGCAGACTGTGGAAGTCGCGCGCCAGAACGCCACCAACGAGCAGGTCGAGCAACTGGTGTTCAAGGTGGACAACTTCAAGAAGCGCCAAGTGCTGGCCCACTTGATCCGTTCGCGCGAGATGAGCCAGGTGATCGTGTTCTGCAAGACCAAGATCAGCGCCGACCAGCTGGCGCGCGATCTGAAGCGCGACGGTCTGGACGCCGAAGCCATCCATGGCGACAAGACTCAGGGCACGCGCCTGGAGACGCTGGCCGCGTTCAAGGAAGGCAAGCTGCGCGTGCTGGTGGCCACCGACGTCGCCGCGCGCGGCCTGGATATTTCCGAGCTGCCCTATGTGGTGAACTTCGAGATGCCCAATTCGCCGGAGGACTACGTGCACCGCATCGGCCGCACCGGCCGCGCCGGCGCCAAGGGCGTGGCGATTTCTCTGATGGGTCCGGAGGAGACGCGCCAGCATGAGGCGATTGAAAAACTGACCAAGCAGACGCTGACGCCGCAGAGCGTCGATGGATTCTGGGCGCCGGCGCAGGCGCCGCAGCGGCCGAGACCGGCTCAGACGCGCGAAGCGCCGTCGCGCGATCTGGCTCCGGTGCAAGCGCCGGTGTTGTCGGCAGGCAAGGGCGAAGGGTTGAAGCAAGCCCGCCCGGGCCGCCGCAACCGCAAGGAAAAGCGCGAGGTTCCGGCCTTGCTGCTGCCGCCGCGCTACAAAGTCGAAATCATCCGTTAATGGCTGTTAACGAAACCCCGCTGAGGCGGGGTTTTGTTTTGGCGGCGGTTCTGGCGGAACGGCAGTATGCTGGGAAAAGGAAACGGATCTCCCCGGCGAGGAAGTCGATGACGAAGAACAGAAGGTGGATTTACGTTTGCGGCGCAGGCGGGATGCTGCTGGCCGCGGCTTGCCAGGCAGGACCTGTGCAGGTGCGGGCGGAGCAGCCGATGTCGTATGGCGATGGCGGCGTGGTTCTGGGCCCGCCCTTTCAAGGCGGCAGCTCCGCGGCGGAGGCGGCGCGGCTGTACCGGCTGCGGGCTTTGGTGCATGAGGCCGCCATCCATTGCAACGATCCCAATTGCCCGATCTGCCATCCGCAGCGCCGTCAATCGGGGCCGCTTTGACGTGAGGCGCGAAAAACGCCGGCCGCGTTCCCGCAGCCGGCGTTTTTGTTTTCAGGATGGATGTCAGGCGTTGTCGCCGGGGCGCAGGGGCAGCGCGGCGATGTCGCGAACCGGGGTGCCGGCATCGCGTTTGGCGTCGGCGTGGCGGAATTGGTCGCGCACTTCCTGAACCAGCAGGAAGGGGGTGTCCGCTGGCCAGGATTCGCTCCAAGTGGTGGCTGCCATCGGCTGCGCCGACAGCGGCGGCGCGTGATTGACGGCGTAAGTCTCGAATTGCCAGAGCAGGCTCAGCATCAGCAGCGTCGGCACGCCGCGGCGCCAGGCATGGAAAACGGGTGTGGTCATGGTGGGGATAGACCGTCCATCCAGGTTAAAGTTGCCTGACAGATTATACGGACGGAAATGAAAATGGAATAGTTTCCGGTCCGGCCGCCGCCGGAGACCGCTGCTCAGGCGGGGCGGCCCAGGCCGCGGGGCTCCTCCAGCCCGGCCGGATCGATGTGGGTCATCACGTCCAGCACCGGCAGCTCATTCAGCACGCGGCCGCGGGCGTGCTCGGTGATTTCATGGGCCTGGTAGACATTGATGCGGCCATCCACTTCCAGATGCACGTCCACCAGGATCAGGTCGCCCATCTTGCGGGTGCGCAGGTCGTGGATGCCGACGATGCCGGGCGTGCCCAGCAGGGTGTCGCGTATGGCCGCGATGTCTTCCTCGCTGGCCGCGCGGTCCATCAGGTCGTGCAGCGCGTCCCAAGCGAAGCTCCAGCCCATTTTTCCCACCAGCAGGCCGACGACCAGGGCTGCCACCGGGTCCAGGATCGGATAGCCCATCAGATTGCCGGCCACGCCGGCGGCGACAACCAGCGAGGACGCGGCATCGGAGCGCGCGTGCCAGGCGTTGGCCACCAGCATGCTGGAGCGCACCCGTTGCGCCACCGCCAGCATGTAGCGGAACAAGGTTTCCTTGGCCAGCAGAGCCAGCGCGGCGATCCACAAGGCGAGCGAATGCACCGAGGGGATGTCTTCAGGACGCAGGAATTTGCCTGCAGCCGAGTACAGCATGCCGCCGCCGACGGCCAGCAGCAATAGTCCGAGAACCAGCGACGCGGCGTTTTCGTAGCGCTGGTGGCCATAGTGATGATCGTCGTCCGGCGCCTTGCCGCTGTGCCGGCCGGCCAGCAGGACAACGAAGTCGGCGAACAGGTCGGACAGCGAGTGCACCCCGTCGGCTATCAGCGCCGAGGAATGCGACCACGCGCCGGCCACGATCTGCAGCGTGGACAGCACGATATTGACGGCGACGCTGACCAAGGTGCTGCGGCGCGCGGCCTGTCGGCGCTCGGCGCTGTCGGTTTCGTCGCGGACTGGGATGTGGACTTGGCTCATGGTGATTCGCATCGGCGGGTCATCTCGGTATTTTCCCATTGTTTTTTCTATCAGTCATTAAATTTTGATTTAAAAAGTAAATGATAATGAAAACGATAATGAGCTGCAGAGACCATGATATTCATATGGGTAAGCCTCCCGCGACCGGACAATGAGCGCGGAATCGCCGGGAGGAGGCGGCATCGATTGCCTTCCTAGAAACGCTGCGAAGCCAGGTAGAGCAGATAGGCCAGCGACAGCAGCACCAGCGTGCCGCTGAGCCAGCAGGCCAGCCATCCGAGCAGCCGCCGCCGGCTCTGCCGGCGGGCTAGCGCCCATGCCGACCGCCTGGCGGCGCGGTCGAATAGAAGCAACCAGCCTTGCAGGGTAATGTCGGCCCAGCGTTCGACGCCGCGCCGCAACCGGGCGCCGTCAGGATGGAGGCCGTGGGGCGGGAATAACAGTTTCATGGCTTGGCACCGCGCCTGACGCTCTCTCTTTGAAATTAGCAGACCCGGATCCGCCGCGCCGTTGAAACCCCGCGTCGCGGGGGCGACTGCCGCTATAATCCGCGGATGGACAACGCACACACTCCCCCATTCGCCGGCCTGACGCCGGATGCCATTCTCGACGCCGTGGAAAGCCTGGGTCTGCGCGCCAGCGGCAGCCTGCTGGCGCTCAACAGCTATGAAAACCGCGTTTACCAGGTGGGGCTGGATGACGAAGCGCCGCTGGTGGCCAAGTTTTATCGTCCGGAGCGCTGGAGCGACGAGGCCATTCTGGAGGAGCACGCGTTCTCCCTGCAGCTGGCCGAGCGCGAGATTCCGGCGGTGCCGCCGCTGGTTTTCGATGGCCGCACCTTGCACAGCCATGGCGGCTTCCGCTTCGCCCTGTTCGCCCGACGCGGCGGGCGGGTGCCGGAGTTGGACCGGAACGAGACGCTGCAATGGGTGGGCCGCTTTCTGGGCCGCATCCACGCGGTGGGCCGGACCGAGGCCTATCGCCACCGTCCGACGCTGGATATCCAGAGCTTCGGCCGCGAGCCGGTGGATTTTCTGCTGAATGGCCGCTTGCTGCCGCCGGAGCTGGAGGAGGTCTACCGCGGCGTGGCGGAGCAGGCGCTGCAGGGCGTGGCGCGCTGTTTCGAGCGAGCCGGCGCGGTGGCACAGCTCAGGCTGCACGGCGATTGCCATGTCGGCAATCTGCTGTGGACCGACGCGGGGCCGCATTTTGTCGATTTCGACGATAGCCGCACCGGTCCGGCGGTGCAGGACCTGTGGATGCTGCTGTCCGGCGATCGGGCGGAGCAGTCGCGCCAGCTGGGCGAGGTGATGGCCGGTTACGAGGATTTCTGCGAATTCGACCTGCGCGAACTCAACCTGCTGGAAGGCTTGCGCACCTTGCGGCTGCTGCACTACAGCGCCTGGCTGGCGCGCCGCTGGCATGATCCGGCCTTCCCGGCGGCCTTTCCCTGGTTCGGCGCGCAGCGTTACTGGGAGGAGCAGATCCTGGCCTTGCGCGAGCAGATCGCGCTGATGGACGAGCCGCCGCTGTGGTCGTGCTGAGCGGCGCTCAGCTCGCGGCGCCGGTGGTGGGCAGCACCGGCGGCTGCCGGGTCCACTCCAGGAAGGCGGCGGCGGGCAGCGGCCGGGCGAAGTAATAGCCCTGGCCCAGCTGGCAGCCGCGCTCCGACATCAGCCGGTAGTCCTCCGCGGTTTCTATGCCTTCGGCGACCGTGGACAGCTGCAGCCGGCGGGCCATTTCGATGATGCTGTTGAAGACGGCTTGAAGGTGGGGCTTGTCGGAGATGCCGGTGACCAGGGATTGGTCGATTTTCAGCTCGGTGAAGGGGAAGCGGGTCAGCTGCTGCAGGGTGGCGAAACCGGTGCCGAAATCGTCGATCGACAGGCCCAGTCCCGCCAGCCGCAATCGGACCGCGCAGCCTATCGCCTGCGCCAGGTTGTCGACGATGGCGGTTTCCGTCACCTCGAATATGATGAAGCGCGGCGGCACGTGGCTGCCGCGCACATAGCACTCTATCTCGTCCACCAGGTCGTCGCCGCGCAGCGACAGCGCGGACAGATTGACCGACAGCGGCAGGCGCAGGCCGTGGCGCGCCCACTCCTGCCATTGCGTCAGGCCCTGGCGCAGCATCAGCATGGTCAGTTCGGTGGCCCAGCCGTTTTCCTCTATCACCGGGATGAAGCGGCTGGGCGGGATCAGCCCCTGGTCGGGATGCTGCCAGCGCGCCAGCATTTCGGCGCCCTTGACCTTGCCGTCGGCCAGGTTCACCTTGGGCTGGTAGTAGGGAATGATCTGGCCTTTCTCCAGCGCGACGCGGACTTCATCCTCCGCCAGCGGCGCATCGTCGGCCCGTTCCACCTTCGGCGTCCAGACGCGGTGCATCAGGTCTAGCAGGGCGGGCAGCTGCAGCGGTTTTTGCAGGCAGCCCAGCACCGGCAGGCCCAGTTCCCGTCCCATCAGCTCCACGGTGGAAATCAGCAGGTAATCCTTGCCCGAGGTGATGATGACGGGCGCGCTCAGGCCGGAGCGCGCCATCTCCTGCATCACCTGCACGCCGTCCTGTTTGGGCATCTCCAGATCCAGCAGCAGCAGGTCGGGCATCTGCACCCGCATCAAGGTCAGGCCGCGCTCGCCGTCAGGGGCTTCCCGCACGCTGGCGATGCCGAGTTGGCGGCACAGGTCCGTCGCGTGCTGGCGCTGCACCCGGCTGTCGTCGATGATCAGAATGTCGTGGATGTCCATGCGGCGGGATTCGTCCTGTTCAGCGGCAGATGGCCTTGGCGATCAGTTCCAGCGACATCACCTCATCGGCGGCGCCCAGCTTGATCGCTTCCTTGGGCATGCCGAACACCACGCAGCTTTCTTCGTCCTGGGCGATGGTCTTGGAGCCGCAATCATGCATTTCCTTCAGGCCCTTGGCGCCGTCGTCCCCCATGCCGGTCATGATGATGCCCAGCGCGTTCTTGCCGGCGAACTTGGCTGCGGAGCGGAACAGCACGTCCACTGACGGCTTGTGGCGGCTCACCAGCGGGCCGTCCACCACTTCCACCTGATAGTAGGCGCCGCTGCGCTTGACCATCATGTGCTTGCCGCCGGGGGCGATCAGCGCGCGGCCAGGCAGGATGCGATCGCCGTTGTCGGCCTCCTTCACCTCGATCTGCGACAGGCTGTTCAGCCGCTCGGCGAAGGAGCGGGTGAATTTCTCCGGCATGTGCTGGACGATGGCCAGGCCGGGGCAGGTCCGCGGCAGTTGGGTCAGCACCGCCTCCAGCGCCTGGGTGCCGCCGGTGGAGGTGCCGATGGCGATGATGCGCTCGGTGGTGGCGAACACATTGCTGCCGGTGGGCGCGGACAGGATGGCGTCGGCCGACAGCTTGGGCCGGGTTTCCAGCGGGTTGCTGCTGCTGGCCGACGGCATCACCCGCACCCGGTTCATCCGCGCGGCGGCGGCGCAGCGCACCGCCATCACCAGTTCGTGCGAGCTCTCTTCGAGGAAGCCCTTGACGCCGGAGACCGGCTTGGCGATGACCTCCACCGCGCCGGCGGCCATCGCCTGCATGCTGATGTCGGTGCCTTTCTGCGTCAGCGACGAACAGATCACCACCGGCGTCGGCCGGCTGGCCATCAGCTGCTTCAGGAAGGTGATGCCGTCCATTCGCGGCATCTCCACATCCAGCACGATCACGTCCGGCCAGTGCGCCTTCATCTTGTCCATCGCCATATAGGGGTCGTTGGCGACATCCATCACCTCGATGCCGCTGGCCGCGGTGAATACCTGGCTCAACACCTGGCGGACCACGGCGGAGTCGTCGACGATCAAAACCTTGATGCTCATTTGCGCGTCCTCGTGTTGGGAGCCTGCTCCAGCTCGGCTTCTTGCGATTGTTTGATCCAGACGTTGCCGCTGGAGACATCGAACAGCACCAGGCGCGGACAGTTGCCGCCCAGGTCCTCGGCCAGCAACTTCAGGCCGAGCTGCTTCACCATGGAACGCGCCTGTTGAATATTGCGGGAGGGCACATCGTGGCTGAGCTTGCGTTCCCGGCTCAGCAGCATCGAAGCGCCGCCTATCAGCCTGGCCTGGAATTCCAGCAGCGGCAGGCCGGTGGCCAGAATCTCGCGCAGCAGCAGCAGCATCGCCTCGTCGCCGTAGCGGCCGGACAGCGATTCGCCGCGGTGGGGGGTGCGCTGGGCGAGCAGGTAATGGCACATGCCGCCGACCCTGGCTTGCGGGTGCCACAGCGTGATCGACACGCAGGAGCCCAGCAGGGTGCGGATGCGGGTCTGGCTGTCGCCGAAATGCCAGTCGCCCGGATGCAGGAATACCGCCTCGCCCGCCGGCTCTGCGGTCGGGGAGGGGGGCGAGCGAGGATCGGCGGGAGCCGCCGGGCGCGCCGGCGGAGTGTGCGGCATGGTGCTGGCCTTCCAGGTGCGCGGCTTTGCAGCCGTTGGTGTCGTCATGGTTTCAATCTAGTACAGCGCGTTGTCAGAAGCGGAACATGTCTTCCAGTTCATTGGTTTCGGCGGAGGGCGGCGGCGCGCCCGTCATCGGCGCCGCGGCCGGGAGCGCGCGGCGCGGCAGGTCTCGCGCCGCCGCGGGGCCCAGCTTGAAGAAGGCCATCGCCTGCTGCAGCCGCTCGGCCTGGTGGCTCATTTCCTCCGCGGTGGAGGCCAGTTGCTCGCTGGCGGCGGCGTTTTGCTGGGTCGCGTGGTTCAGATGCTGGACCGCGTGGCTGATCTGGCCGATGCCGCCCGCCTGTTCCCGGGTGGCCGCGGCGATTTCCTGCACCAGATCGGCGGTGCGGCCGCTGGAGCGCACGATCTCCTTCAGCAACTTGCCGGCTTGTTCGGAAACGGTGACGCTGCGCTCGGCCAGGTCGCCGATTTCCTGGGCGGCCACCTGGCTGCGTTCGGCCAGCTTGCGCACCTCGGCGGCCACCACGGCGAAGCCCGCGCCGTGCTTGCCCGCGCGCGCGGCCTCGATGGCGGCGTTCAGCGCCAAGAGATTGGTCTGGTAGGCGATGTCGTCGATGATGCTTATCTTTTCGGCGATCTGCCGCATCGCCGCCACCGTCTGCAGCACCGCCTCGCCGCCCTCGGTGGCCTCGGCGGAGGCTTTTTCCGCGATGGCTTCGGTGGTGCGGGAGTTGTCGCTGGTCTGATTGATCGACGCCGACACCTGTTCGATCGAGGCCGAGCTCTGCTGCAGGCCGGCGGCCGAGGTGCTGGCGCCTTGCGACAGCGCCATCGCGGTCGAGCTGACTTGCTGCGCGGCGCAGGCGATGCCGTCCGAGCTGTTCTTCACTTCGGCGATGATGGCGAGCAGCTGCCGGCACATCTGCTGCACGGAGTCGGACAGGCTGCCCGCCGGCGCGGGCGGCATCTCGATGTCCAGCCGGCCGGTCGCCACCTCGCCGGCGATCCGCGCCACCTCGTGCGGCTCGCCGCCCAGGCCGCGGATCAACTGACGGTAGATCATGATCAGCGATCCGACCAGCAGCACCAGCACCAGCGCGCTGACCGCCGCCACGGCGGAGAAGGTTTGCGCGGTGATCCGCTGCGCCTCGCTCTCCATCCGCGTCTGCCGGTCCATGGTCTTGGCGATCAGCGGCTGCATCGCCTGGTCGTTGCGGTCGTATTGCGCCGACAGGCGGTCGAACGACTGGTTGATCGCCAGCTGGTCATGGGCTTCCAGTGCCGGCAGGTAGCGGGTGTCGATCTCCTGGAAGAAGGCGTCGGCCGATTGCCGCACCTGCTGCGTCAGCAGGTCGCGCAGTTCTGGCGGCAGTTCGCTGTTGCCCCATTTCTTCTGGCCGTCGTAGAAGATGGCGCGCTGCTTCTGCAACTGGCTGGTCAACTGCTGGCGTATCGACGGATCGTTGGTGTTGCGCAGCTGGTTGGCCAGCAGGAAGCTGGAGATCAGCTGCTGGGTGGGGGGATCCAGATCGTTGATGAAATCCTTGCCTATCACCACCTGGTGGTACATGGCGCCGTTGATCATCACGGTGCGCAGGCCTTGCCAGGCGGTGAGGGTCAGCCCTCCCAGTCCCAGCAGCACGCAGGCGGCCAGCAGGATGAATTGCCGGCGGACGGTGAATGTTTTCATCTTGGTTCCAGGCGGAGTTGTGGAGTCATTCTTCCTGGGCCTCTTCCTGCCGGCTCAGTTCGGACAGCAGCGACATCTCGCCCACCGACAGCACCTTGTCCACGTCCAGCATCACCACGAAGCGGTTGTCTATCCTGGCCATGCCGGAGATGAAGTCGACGCGTATCTTGCTGCCGAACTGCGGCGGTGGCTCGATCTCGCTGTCGGGAATGGCCAGCACTTCGTGCACGGTGTCCACCAGCACGCCGATCAGCTGCCACTGCTCGTCGTGTTCCACTTCGATGATGACGATGCAGGTGCGGCGGTTGATCGCGGTTTCGTCGCGGCCGAAGCGCAGCGACAGGTCGATCACCGGCACCACCGCGCCGCGCAGATTCATCACGCCGCGGATGAAGGGCGGCATCAGCGGCACCGACGTCGGCTTGATGTATTCCAGGATTTCCCGTATCCGCAGGATGCCGATGGCGAAGGTTTCGCCGGCGAGCTGAAAGGTCAGGAACTGCCGCACCTCGCCCTGAGCGCCCGGCTCCGGGGCGGCTTCGCTGCGGCGGAGAATATTGAGTGAGGCCATGTCTGTGTCTCTCCTGCCGGTTCAGAACTGCATGAAGCCGTGAAGGTCCGGCGCCGGCGGCGGCTTGCTGGAGGCGCCGGGCTGGGGCGCGGCGTGCAGCGATCCCAGGTGGAAAAAGCCTATCAGATCGTGCAGGTTCTCCGCCTGGCGGTTCATTTCCTCCGCGGTGGCGGCCAGTTCTTCGCTGGCGCTGGCGTTCTGCTGGGTGGTCTGGTTCAGTTGCTGCACCGCCAGGCTGATCTGGCCTACGCCGCCCGACTGTTCCTTGGAGGCGGCGGCGATCTCCTGCACCAGGTCCGAGGTGCGGCGGCTGGAGCGGACGATTTCCTCCAGCAGGCTGCCGGCGCCGTCCACCAGGTCGACGCTGCTGCGGGCGAGGCCGCTGATTTCCTGCGCGGCCACCTGGCTGCGTTCGGCCAGCTTGCGCACCTCGGCGGCCACCACGGCGAAGCCCTTGCCGTGCTCGCCGGCGCGGGCGGCCTCGATCGCGGCGTTCAGCGCCAGCAAGTTGGTCTGGTAGGCGATGTCGTCGATGATGCTGATCTTGTCGGCGATCTCGCGCATCGCCCGTATCGTCTGCTGCACCGCCTGGCCTCCCTCGGCGGCTTCGCCGGACGCCTTCTCGGCCATGCTCTCGGTCAGGCGCGCGTTGTCGTTGGTCTGGTTGATCGAATTGGACATCTGCTGCACCGAGGCCGACGTCTCCTCCAGTCCGGACGCTTGCTGGCTGGCGGACTGCGCGATCATCTGCGAGGTGGAGTGGATGTGCTGCGCGGCGACGGAAAGGCTTTCCGAACCGTTTCTCACCTCGCCCAGAATGGCGCCCAGCGTTTGTATGGTCTGCATGATCGAGGCGGCCAGGCTGTCCTGGTCTCCGGCGCGCAGAGGAATCTGGCCGTTCAGGTTGCCGCCGGCGACCTGGCGCATCAGCTCGGCCACCTGCCGCGGCTCGCCTCCCAGCGTGCGCAGCAGGTCGCGGCGGATCAGCAGGCTGATCGCCAGGCTGGAGAGCAGCGCGATTCCCGCCAGCAGCAGCAGGCGGTTGCGGCTGTCGGAGTAGGTTTCTTCCCCTTGACGGGTCAGGTCGTCGTTCAGCTTGTCTTCATAGGCGGCGAGCGCAGTGATGACTTCGTTCAGCTGTCCGCCCTTTCCGGTCAGCATTGCCGCCGCCTCCTTGCTTTGCTGCCTGGCCATCAGCGCCAGCGCCTGAAGGTAGTCTTGATGGACGACGCGGCTGCCGTTCTGGATCGCGTTTATCAACTCCCTCTCGCGTGGCTGGGTGCTGGGCTCGCGCTGGAACATCTGCGCCAGTTGCTGCTCGGTGTCCTGGTAGCGGCGCAGCGAGTCCTGCAGGGCCTGGGCAGTCCGCGTCGCCTCTTCGGGGCTGGCGGCCAGCAGGCCGTTGCGGATGTCGATGCGGATCTGCTGGTTCTGTTCCAGCAACTGGTGGGCCAGCCGCCCCTCGACATTGTTGACCTGGGTGATGTCGTGGATGATGCCGCTGGTGCTGGAGAAGCCATGGAGGGCGGCCGCCACGCACAGCAGCAGCAGGGCGATGATGGCCCCGTAGCCCAGCGCCTGTTTGGTTTGGATGCGCAAGCCGGAGAGGGCGGTCATGGGGTGTTTCCTTGCAAGGGTGTGCCGGGGCGGGAGGCGGCGTCGGCGCGCGGCGGCAGCGCGAAGCGCTCGGACTCCTGGCGGCAGGCGCGCTGTATCAGCGAGGGAACGTCGAGAATCAGCGCGACTTCGCCGGTGCCGAGTATGGTGGAGCCGCTGATCGCCTTAAGGGTGTTGAACAGCGCGCCCAGCGGCTTGATCACGGTCTGGAATTCGCCCTGCAGCGCGTCCACCACCAGGCCGGCCTTGCGCTCGCCGTACTGCACCACCACCACGTTGCGGCGGAGGGCCGCGGCGGGCGGCAGTTCGAAGAAGCTGTCGAGGTGCAGCAGCGGCAGCAGCTCGCCGCGCAGATTGATGCAGTCGTGCACGCCGTTTTCAGGCAGGCCGGCCGGCAGTTCTATGCACTCGATCACGGCCTCCAGCGGCAGCACGAAGGTGGAGGCGGCCACCTCCACCAGAAAACCGTCGATGATGGCCAGCGTCAGCGGCAGCCGGATGCGGAAGGTGGTGCCTTGGCCGGCTTCGCTGTCGATTTCGATATTGCCGTGCAACTGCTCGATGCCGCGCCGGACCACGTCCATGCCGACGCCTCGCCCGGACAGGTTGGTCACTTGGTCGGCGGTGGAGAAGCCGGCCTCGAATATCTGCTGGAACACCACGCTGTCCGGCGGCTCATCGTCCAGGCCGAGCAGGCCGCGCTCGCGCGCCTTGGCCAGGATGCGTCCGCGGTTGAGGCCGCCGCCGTCGTCCGCCACTTCGATCACCACGCTGCCGGATTCGTGGTAGGCGTTGAGCCAGAGATTGCCCTGAGAGGGCTTGCCATGGGCCTGGCGGACTTCGGTGGACTCGATGCCGTGGTCGATGGCGTTGCGCACGATGTGCAGCAGCGGGTCGCCCAGTTTTTCCACCATCGACTTGTCCAGCTCGGTTTCGGCGCCGACGATGCGCAGCTGGATGTCCTTGCCCAGTTCGCGCGAGACGTCGCGGACCACGCGGGGGAAGCGGTGGAAAATTTCCCCTATCTGCACCATGCGCATCGACAGGGTGCCGGTGCGGATCTGCTCGATCAGATTGGCGATGCCCAGCGTCGCTTCCACCAACTGCGTCTGCTGCGAGCGGCGCGCGATCAGGTTCGCCGCGGCGCCGGCGATCACCAGCTCGCCTATCAGGTTGATCAGGCTGTCCAGCTTGCCGGCCTCCACCTTGATGAAGCGGCTCTCGCCGGCGCGTCCGGCGCGGGTTTCGCCATGGGCGGGCGCGGCTTCCGGATGGGGCGGCGCATGCGGGGCGGCCTGGGCGGGGGGAGGCGCGGGCTCGGCGGGAGCGGGATCTGGCCCGGCCGCCGCCAGCGGATGCTCCAGCAAGGGGTCGACGTCGGCGGCGCCTTCCTCAAACGGCTGCGGCTGGCCCAGCGCGCCGAACTGCCGCCAGGCGTTTTCCACTTCCCGCGCCTCGTCCGGCGTAGCGCTGGCGCAGGCCTCGTGTAAATGGGCGGCGGCGATCTTCAGCGGCCAGATGAATAGCTCGCTGTCTTCGCGGACGAATTCGAAGACTTCGTGCAGCGATTTTTCGTCGATGTCGGAGCGATACAGCAGCTCGAAGCGCAGATAGTTGCTTTCGGCGTCGAAATCGGCGCCGGCGGGCAGCCGGCAGGCGATCGCGCGTATCCCCTCCACGGCGCCCAGCGTCGCCAAGTAGCGGATGAAGGAGGAGGGGTCGAGGCCGTTGCGCAGCACATCCGGTCCAAAGCGCAGCGACAGCAGCCAGTGCGCCGATTGGGATGCGGGGGGAGGCGGCTCCTCCCGAGCGGGAGGCTGCATCGCCTGCGGCACGGCCAGGTAGCCGAGCAGCGCGGCCTCCAGCGCCTCGTCGCCCAGCGGCTCCAGCGCGTCGCCGGCGGCCAGCGCCTGGATCAATAGCTTCACATGGTCGTGGCAGCGCAGCAGCAGGCCGACCAGCTCGTCGTCCAGCTTCAGCTTGCCGTCGCGCAGCTGGTCGAGCAGATTCTCGGCCTGGTGGCTGAAGCGCACGATGGGATCCAGGCCGAACAGCCCCGCCGAGCCCTTGATGGTGTGCATGGCGCGGAACAGCGCGCTCAACTGCTCCGAGCTGGTTTGCTCGGCCTCGACGTCGAGCAGGATGCTTTCCATCTCGTCCAGCAGCTCGCGGGACTCTTCCAGGAAAGTCTGCATCGCCTGTTCAAGATCCATCGCCGGCTCCGCTGCGCTTGAACGCCAGTTCGCCCTCCATGCCCATCAGGCGGAGGAATTCGCCCAGCGGACGGCTGGGCTCCAGCAAGCCTATCCGCCTGTCCTGCCTGGCGGCCTCGCGCTGCAGCCACAGCAGCACCTGGAGGCCGGCGCAGTCGATCTCCTCGATCGAGGACAGGTCGAGCAGGATGTCCTCGCCGCTTTGCAGGGCGGCGTCCAGCTCCGCCCGCCATTGCGCGGCCTGGTAGATGGTCTGTTCGTGTCCGGCGACGATCGAAAGCGCCATGTCCGCTCCAGGATTCGTTGGCCGGTTCAGGGCAGGATCAGCTTGGATACCGCGGTCAGCAGCACCGGCGGCTGGAACGGCTTCACCACCCAGGCCTTGGCGCCGGCCTCCTTGCCCTCGCGCTTCTTCTCTTCCGCCGATTCCGTCGTTAGCATGATCACCGGCGTGAATTTGTAATGGGGCAGCTGCTTGATGTTCTTCAGCAGGCTGATGCCGTCCATCTGCGGCATGTTGACGTCCGAGATGATCAGATGGATCTTGCGGCCGTCCAGAATGTCCAGCGCCTCCTTGCCGTTGCCCGCTTCCAGCACTTCATAGCCAGCGCCGGCCAGCGTCATGCGCACCACCTGCCGCAAGGTGGTGGAGTCGTCGACGATCAATATGGTTTTGCCCATCTGCGACTACCCCGTCATTCAGAAAAAAGTGATATCGCTGGGCCCCGGCGCCTTGTCATTGCCTTCCCGGCTGTGAAGCGCGCGTTGCTCGTGGGTGGTGTAACTGTTCTTCAGCGCGGACAGCCAGGCTTCGGTGTCCGGCGGAGGCGGCAATTCGCCTTCGCAATTCAAGGCTTCGTGCAGCGAGGCCTCCAGTTGCCAGATGTCGTTTTGCACGTGGGACAGGATCTGGCTGACCCGGTCCTGGAATTGAAGGTGGGTCAGAACGTCTTCCACGGTGGCGGGCAGGTCGAAGCCGTCGGCCTGGAAGCCGGCGGCGATCTGCTGGTCCAGCGCGTGCAGCCGTTGCGCCAGCGTGCGGGCTTCTCCGGCGATTGCCGTCGCGTGGGCGGCGTCGCCGCCGGACTGGGCCAGCTCGTCCAGCTTCAAGCTGGACTGGCGCAGCTGCTGCAGCTCGGCCGAGAGCCGGCGCTGCAGCTCGGCGGGCGGCTGAGGCGCGTCGGCGGCAGGGCGTTCGGCCGCGTCGATCGCATCCAGGCCGTCATGTTCTGCCGGCTGATGGCCGAGCAGGCGCAGCATGCTGTCGAAACGATGGGTCAAATGGCCGGCTGCCTCGTCTATCTGCTCGCGGCTGAGCGCGATGTGTCCGGCCCATAGCGGCAGCAGAGCATAGACGTGGCTGGCGTAGTCGCGCCAGTAGCTTTCGCCGCCGCCGGAAACCGGCTGGCGGGGAGAGGAGGCGATCGGGACCGGCCACAGCAGCAAAAGCGCGATCAGCAACGAAGTCAGGCCCAGCGCGGGCCAGAACAAGGGATGATTGATCAGCAGCGTATACTGGATTCCCCCGTTGACGGCCAGGCCGATTTGCAGCCGGATCCAGCGCCAGGGTTGAACAGGGGCGATCATGCAAGGGTCCCGTCGGTCGGATGCGTATTCTTCCTACTGTTTGTAGCCGCTGAGCTGTGGGGATGCAAACAGGCAGTCAATTGTCGTAAACCGCCAGAGCCGGGCGCAGACGCCTAATTCCGCCTTGCATTTATCGACATTCTGTGGTCAGAATCGAAGTTCGACATTTCAACCATTTTGAAACAAGAAGCACGTATGGCACTCATCGTACAGAAGTACGGCGGCACCTCGGTCGGGACAACCGAGCGCATCAAGAATGTGGCCCGTCGCGTCGCCAAGTGGAAGGCCCAGGGGCATGATGTGGTGGTGGTGGTTTCCGCGATGAGCGGCGAAACCAATCGCCTGATCGCCCTGGCCAAGGACATTCAGGACTATCCGGACCCGCGCGAGCTGGACGTGATCGTCTCCACCGGCGAGCAGGTCACCATCGGCCTGCTGGCGATGGCGCTGAAGGAAATCGGCGTGCCGGCCAAGAGCTATTGCGGCTGGCAGGTGAAGGTGGTGACCGACCAGGCCCACACCAAGGCCCGCATCCAGTCGATAGACGAGGGCGTGATGCGCGCCGACCTGAAGGAAGGCCGCGTGGTCATCGTCGCCGGCTTCCAGGGCGTGGACGAGGAAGGCAACATCACCACGCTGGGCCGAGGCGGCTCGGATACCTCTGCGGTGGCGCTGGCCGCCGCGCTGAAGGCCGACGAGTGCCAGATCTACACCGACGTCGACGGCGTTTACACCACCGATCCGCGCGTGGTGCCGGAGGCGCGCCGCCTGAAAACGGTCACTTTCGAAGAAATGATCGAGATGGCGTCGCTGGGCTCCAAGGTATTGCAGATACGCTCGGTGGAATTCGCCGGCAAGTACAAGGTGCGCTTGCGCGTGCTCTCCAGCTTCGAGGACGAAGGCGAGGGCACCCTGATTACGTTTGAGGAAGATGAGAGCATGGAAAAGGCGGTAGTGGCAGGCATCGCGTTCGATCGCAACGAAGCCCGCATCAATGTGAAGGGCGTGCCGGACAAGCCGGGCATCGCCTACCAGATCCTGGGCCCGATCGCGGATGCCAACATCGAAGTGGACATGATCATCCAGAATGTCGGCGAGAACGGCACCACCGATTTCTCGTTCACCGTGCCGCGCGGCGAATTCAACCGCGCGCTGGCCATCCTGCGCGAAGTGCAGACCCACATCGGCGCCGCCAAGATCGACGCCGACGACAAGGTGGCCAAGATCTCCATCGTGGGCGTGGGCATGCGTTCGCACTGCGGCATCGCCTCCACCATGTTCCGCACGCTGGCGGAAGAGGGCATCAATATCCAGATGATTTCCACCTCGGAAATCAAGGTGTCGGTGCTGGTGGACGAGAAGTACCTGGAACTGGCGGTTCGCGTTTTGCATAAAGTTTTCGGCCTGGATCAGGCGGCGTAAATATTTTTGCGCAGGTTGCTTGACAGGGGGGGCGCCGATATTTAATATGGCGCTCTCTGAACGGAGAAATGGCCGAGTGGTCGAAGGCACTTCCCTGCTAAGGAAGCATACGGGCTTAAACCTGTATCGAGGGTTCGAATCCCTCTTTCTCCGCCAGAAACTGCACCCGTAGCTCAGTTGGATAGAGTATCTGGCTACGAACCAGAGGGTCGGGCGTTCGAATCGCTCCGGGTGCACCAAGACGTCCCTATAGTTTAGCGGTTAGAACACCGCCCTTTCACGGCGGTAGCCGGGGTTCGATTCCCCGTGGGGACGCCAGGATTCAGAAAAAAGCCTCGCATGAAAATGCGGGGCTTTTTTCATTGCTTTATTCATTTTCGTGCCGGATCGCGTAACAAAGGGATGCCTTGCGGCATCCCTTTCCCGTTTGCGCCTTAGAACTTGTGGTTAAGCTCCAGCCAGGCCTGGCGGCCGTATGGCGCGTAGCTGCCCACCGGGTAGTAGGGCCAGCCGCCGGTGTAGTCCTTCTTGAGGAAATCCTGGACGTTGTTGACGATCAGTCCGATCGATGTCTGCTTGTTCAGCTGGCGGGTGACGCTCAGGTTGGCGAGCACGGTCGGCGTCAGATAACCGCTGCCGGCGCCGTTGGGGATCTTGCCGTAGCGGGTCAGAAGCAGCGTGGACGACCAGTCGCCGATGTTCCAGGTGGTGGTGAAGTCCAGCTTGTCCGGCCAGTCGGTATTGCTCATGTCGGTGAGCTCGTTCTGGGCCGGATCGCCGGCGAATTGCTGGTAGGTGTGGGTCAGCACCTTGGTGTAGGTGGCTTTGAACAGGAAGTCGCCCAGTTTGGCGGTGCGCAGGCGGTACTTGCCGCTGAGGTCGATGCCGCTGGTGCGCTCGCTGGCGGCGTTGATCGGATTGACGACGATGGTGTTGATCGCGCCGGGGTCCACCACTGCGTTGCTCGGATTGCGTATCACGCGGCGGAGCGCGTCCTGGCACTGGGCGGAGCTGGCGTTCAGCTGGCCGCCGCGGCACAGCGCCTCGTCGCGCAGCAGCTTATCGGCGCTGAGGGTGGTGACCAGATCGTCGATGGTGATGTTCCAATAGTCCAGCGAGATGTCGGCGTCGCGGCTGGGAGACCAGACGAAGCCCAGTCCGTACGATTTCCCGCTTTCCGGCTTCAGGCTGGAGTTGCCGTTGCTGATGTAGTTGGAGCCGGGTGAGACGCCGGCGTATTGGCAGTTGGCCAGCGGCTGGCCGGCTTGCGCGCAGCGCCAGTAGTCGGTGGTGGACGAGTAGTAGCCTCGGGTTTGGGTTTGGAACAGGTAGCTCATGTCCGGCGCGCGGAAGCTGGTGGCGTAATTGCTGCGCAGCAGCAGGCTGCTGGTGGGGCGGTATTCCAGGCCGGCGCCGTAGGTGAACTTGCCTTCGCTGTTGGCGGAGGTCTGGTAGCGGTCATAACGGCCGGACAGGGTCAGGTTGACTGGTTTGGCCAGGGGCAGCAGCAGTTCGGCGCCGGCCGCCTCGCGCGAGCGGGAGCCGCTGGCGCCGACGGCCGGGCTGGCGTTGTAAAACACGCCTTGGTTCAGCCGCTGGTCGGGATCGTTGCTGAATCCTTGGCTGCCCCATTCCAGCAGGCCCGCCAGCTTGGCGGGGCCGGCCGGCAATTGGAAGGCCTCGCCGCTGGCGCTCAGGCTGAGCACCTGCAGCCAGGATTTGTTGTTGCCGGTGCTGTCGCCGATCAGGCTGGAGGCTTGCGCCGGCGTCAGCGGCTGGTAGAAGCGGCTGGTGCTGGGGGCGTAGATCGGAACGCCGCTGCCATCGGTTCCGAGCTGCGGGCCGAGGAAGTAGTTGTTGACGCCGGAGAGCAGCATCGGAGTGGTGGTGCGGCTGGTGTAGACCGAGGCGTTGTACGCCGCCTCGTAGTTCCAGCTGCCGGTCAGGTCGCCACGCACGCCCAGCGTCAGGTTGGCCGCCAGGTCGTCCCACTTGCGGTTGTAGTTGCTGGCGCCGCCCAGTTCCTCGGGAGCGAAGCGTTTGTTCCAGATTTCGTAATTGCCGCTGTTCTGGTTCAGGAAGTAGCCTCCCTGGCCGGCGGCCGCGGTCCAGTTGGGGCCGCGGGTGTTGTTTTCGGTGTGCGTGACGCCCAGCATGGCGTCGCTGAACAGCTCGGCATGCGAATTGATCTGGTAATTGAGGCTGAGGAAGCCGCTCTGGCTTTGGGTGGCCGTCTGTATCGTCCAGTACGACGGTTTCAGCAGGCCGCTGGCGCAATAGCCTTTTTGGCTGTTGCCCACAGTGGTGACGCTGTTGGCGAACATGCCGGCGAAATTGCCGCAGGCGCTGCCGGAATCGAGATAAGCGCCGCCGGCGATGCGCCGCGACAGGATGGCGGAGGGGGTTTCTCCAAGGGCGGTGGAGTCGGACATGAAGCCGCGCTGGCGCGACCAGATCGGATTGCGCTTGCTCAATTCCAGGCCGTAGACCACGCTGAGCTGATCCCAGCTTTTGCCGCCGGTCAGCTGCAGCCTGGCGTTTTCGCCGCCGTGATGCTCGGTGGAGCCGATCTTGACGTTGACGGCGGCGCCGTCGGTTTTCTTCTTCAGGATGATGTTGACCACGCCGGCGATGGCGTCGGAGCCGTAGATGGCGGAGGCGCCGCCGTTCAGGATTTCGATGCGGTCTATCAGCGCGGCGGGGATGTTGGCCAGGTTGACGAAGTTGACTTCGCCCTCGTAGGCGATCGGGTAGTCGGCCATGCGGCGGCCGTTGATCAGCGTCAGCGTGTGATTGGGGCCCAGGCCGCGCAGACTGATGGCGTTGGCGGCCGGCGTGAAAGTGTTGCCGAAATCGGCGCCTTGGGTGAAGCCGGTATTCTGTGTCAGGTTGTTCAGGGCGTCGTAGACATTGGTGTAGCCCTGTTTCTCGATGTCGTCGCCGCTGATGACGGTGACGCTGGTCGGGCCTTCCTTGGCGGAGCGGGCGATGCGTGAGCCGGTGACGGTCACGCGCTCCAGCGAGTCGGCGGGTTGGGCGTCGGCCAGCGCGGTCGTTGAGGCGAGCAGCAGCAGGGTGGGCAGCAGTTTCAGCCGGAGAGGGGTTGGCGCGGAATGCACGGAGAGCCTGTTCTTGTGTGGATGTCGGAAAGAACAGAATATCTTTTTGTCATTTTCAATGTGCGAAGAAAAATGGCAATGCAAATGACGCAGCGGGATATTGCGGGAGGGGTGGAGGGCTTGGCTGGGCGGTGAATGAAAAAAGCCCCGCATTCGCATGCGAGGCTTCTTTCTGAATCTTGGCGTCCCCACGGGGAATCGAACCCCGGCTACCGCCGTGAAAGGGCGGTGTTCTAACCGCTAAACTATAGGGACGTCTTGGTGCACCCGGAGCGATTCGAACGCCCGACCCTCTGGTTCGTAGCCAGATACTCTATCCAACTGAGCTACGGGTGCAGATTTGGCGTCCCCACGGGGAATCGAACCCCGGCTACCGCCGTGAAAGGGCGGTGTTCTAACCGCTAAACTATAGGGACGCTGATTTGTGGTGCACCCGGAGCGATTCGAACGCCCGACCCTCTGGTTCGTAGCCAGATACTCTATCCAACTGAGCTACGGGTGCACTGTCTCGCGAGACGTTGTGTCTTGCGAGAGACCGGATATTACAGAGAGGGGTTTTCTCTGTCAACACCTCGTAGGATTTTTTTTGCAAAGCCGGTAAACTCGGCAGCTGTCCCTGTCGCGGCGGGCCAACATTTTCAACCATTTGACATGTTGGCGGCGTGGCCGCAAGACACGAAAGCGAAGCGAGATTGAATACCCTGTTTGCGCAGCCTTGCGCCATCATCGACCTGGAAACCACCGGCGGCAACATCGCGCGCGACCGCATCACCGAAGTCGGCGTGGTGCTGATAGACGGCGAGCGCGTCGAGCGCCTGTCCTGGCTGGTCAATCCCGGCCAGCCCATCCCGCCCTTCATTGAAAACATGACGGGCATCAGCAACGAGATGGTGGCCGGCGCGCCGCCGTTCGCCGAACTGGCCGACGAGCTGCTGGCCACGCTGCGAGGCCGCCTGCTGCTGGCGCACAACGCCCGCTTCGACTATGGCTTCCTCAGGAACGAATTCCGCCGCCATGGCTTGCGCTTCCAGGCGCGCGCGCTGTGCACGGTCAAGCTGTCGCGCCGGTTGTATCCGCAGCATTTCAAGCACAGTCTGGACAGCCTGATCGCCCGCCATGGCATAGAAATGCCGGAGCGCCACCGCGCGCTGGCCGACGCCGAGGCGGTCCATCGCTTCCTCCAGATCGCCATCGCGGAGCTTGGCCGGGACAAGGTGGAGCATGAGGCCGCTCAGCTGCTGTCGCAGCCGGCCGAGCTGTCCAGCTTGCCGGCGGAGCTGCAGCAGCAGGTGGAGGACATGCCGGATTCGGCCGGGGTCTATGCGATGTTCGGCGAGGACGGGCGCGCGTTGTACATCGGCCGAGCGACCAATTTGTACCGCAAGGCGCTGGGCCACTTCGCCGAACGCAAGCCTGGGCACAAGAGCCACGAGGTGCGGATAGACGAGCCGGTGGCGAGGGTGGAGTGGCGCGAGAGCTTGAGCGAGTTCGGCGCCCGTTTGCTGGAGTTGCAGTGGCTTGGCCGCTTGCAGCCGGTCCATAATCCGCGGGCCAGGATGATGGGCGAGGTGTGCACGCTGCAGCTGCAAGCCGGCGACGACGCTTTCGCTCGCCCGGTCCCGGTATCCGCCCGCGACATCGACTTCACCCGCACCGCCGATCTTTACGGCTTGTTCCGCCACGCGCGCGAGGCGCGCAAGGCGCTGGCGCAGATCGCGCTGGCCCAGGGGCTGTGCCAGTCGGTGTTGGGCGTGGAGCAGGTGACCAGCCGCAAGGGCGCGCCCTGCGCCGCCTACCGGATTCGCCGTTGCCGCGGAGCCTGCGTCGGCGACGAGGGCGCCGACAGCCACAACGCCAGATTGCTGGCGGCGCTGCAGCGGCTCAAGGTCAAACCCTGGCCGTTCGAGGGCGCGGTGGCGGTGGCGGAGCGCGACGAGGTGTGCGGCGATGTGGTGGAGCACCTGTTCGACCGTTGGTGCTATCTGGGCAGCCGCCGCAATGGCGGCGCGCTGGAGGGCGAGCCGGCTTTCGATCTCGATTACTACAAGCTGCTGGAGAGCGAGCTGCGCAAGCCGGATAGGGAGCTGGTGACGTTGTAGATGAGAAAGGAGCGGGCGGTGGCGCCTGCTCCTTTTTTTAAATCAAGGGGGATTACTCGTGCATCGCCAGATAGCCGCGCAGCCGGCTTTCGATGATGCGGGGGTTCTCGCCGTTGGCGATCGCCACCACGCCTTCGACCACCAGCTCCTTCATTGCCACTTCGGACGCCACCAGGTGTTTGAGCTTGTTGCCCATGGGCAGGAAAAACAGGTTGGCCGAGCCGACGCCATACACGGTGGCGACGAAGGCCACCGCAATGCCGCCGCCCAGCTTGGCCGGGTCGGACAGGTTTTCCATCACGTGGATCAGGCCCAGCACCGCGCCCAGGATGCCCATGGTCGGCGCGTAGCCGCCGGCTGACTCCCAGATGCGGGCCGCCTGCTTGCGGGCGTGCTCGAACATGCTGATTTCCACTTCCATCACTGCGCGCAGCGTGTCCGGCTCGGTGCCGTCCACCAGCATCTGCATCGCCTTCTTGGTGAAGGGATCGCGCTGGGTGGCGATCAGGCCCTCCAGCGCCAACAGGCCGCCCTTGCGCGAGGTCTGGCTCCAATTGATGACCTCGCGGATCATTTTCTCGTGGTCGAAGTTGGGCGGGCGGAATATCCAGCGCAGCATGCGCAGGCCGGCCATGAACTGTTTGGGCGTGCTTTGCAGCATCACCGCGCTGGTGGTGCCGCCGATGACGATCATGAAGGCGGTCAGCTGCATCAGCGAGCCGATGCTGCCCCCTTCGATGGCCTGGCCGGCGATGATGGCGGTCAGGCCCATTACAATGGCGATAAGACTGATCTTGTCCACAAAAAGGTTCCGTTATCGATCTGGTCTGAGACCCGGCGCGAGGTCTTCCCTTACAGCCAGTCTTTCAATTTTGCGCGCAGACGGGCGATGGCCTGGCTGTGCAGTTGGCAGACGCGGGATTCGGTAACGCCGAGCACCGCGCCGATTTCCTTCAGGTTCAGTTCTTGTTCGTAGTACAGCGCCATCACCAACTGGTCGCGTTCCGGCAGGAACTTGATCGCGCTGATCAGTTGCTGGCGGAAGCTGTCGTCGGAGAAGGTGGCCAGCGGGTCGGGCGAATCCTCGTCGGCGACATTGGTCACCGGATTGTGGCTGCTTTCGTCGTCGCCGCCGTTGAAATCCTCGAAATGCAGCAGCGTGGTGCCCTTGCAGTCGCCGAGCATCTCCTGGTACTGCTCCAGCTCAATGCCCATTTCTGCGGCGATTTCCGACTCCAGCGGCGAGTGGCCCAGCCGCTGCTCCAGCTTGGAGATCGCTTCCTCTATCTGGCGGGAGTTGCGGCGCGCCTGGCGCGGCAGCCAGTCCTCGCGTCTGAGCTCGTCCAGCATCGAGCCGCGGATGCGCTGGCTGGCGAAAGTCTCGAATTGCACGCCCTGGGCGGGATCGAACTGGCGGGCGGCTTCGATCAGGCCGATCATGCCGACCTGGACCAGGTCGCCGAGCTCCACCGACGCCGGCAGACGGGCGATCATGATGCTGGCCAGCTTGCGCACCAGCGGGGTATAGGCCTCCACGTCGATCTCGACGCTGGGGGCTGCTGCGGCATAGCCCGATCGGCGGAAGGACGGAAAGGTCATAAGGGTTTGGCTCCATCTGCCTCGGCCCAATCGCGCGAGGCGGCAATCAGCAAGTCCATGTATCCGGTACTGTCGCGGCTGGTTTCCGGCGCGTCCCACTGCGGCAACACCGCCGACAGCTGCGAGAAGGCTATCGCCGCCTCGCTGTCCGGGAAGGCCTCCATCAGCGGCCGGTGCAGCGTCTGGCTGCGGCGCACCGCGTTGTCCTGCGGCACGAAGCCTACCCAGCGCAGCGAGACGGTCAGAAATTCGCTGGTGACCGCCGACAGCCGGGTGAACAGCTCGTGCGCTTCTTCCAGATGCCGCGCGCGATTGACCAGCACGTTGAAGCGCTGGCGGCCGTAGCGGCTGGCCAGGCGCTTGATATTAGCGTAGGCGGCAGTCAGCGAATCGGCTGCCGGCGTTAACACCAAAACCAGATTATCGGCGACGCTGGCCGGTATCGGGTCGCGCACCGGGTCGGGCGCGTCGATCAGCAGCGCAGACGCGTCGCGCTCCTGCGCGCCGAATTCGCTGCCCAGCCGCAGCCACAGCTGGGTGGAGAATAGCGCGCGTTGCTCGGGCTGCGCATAGAGATTGATCAACTGAACGCCTTGCCGCGACACCACCATCATTTCGTCCAGACCGCCCACGCTGACCACCTGGCTTTCCAGCGTGGCGGTGGTGGGCACGCCCAGGCGGCGGGTCTGCACCTGGCCCAGGCAGCAATCCACCATGATGGGGCGCAGGCCGGCGTAGGCGAGGCCCAGCGCGAGCTCGGTCACCACCGTGCTGGTGCCGGAGTGTTCGGAGCCGATGAAGGCGAAGCTGGGCGCGCGCTGCCGCTGGGCGGCGAGCAGGCGGAGGCTGGCGGCCTGGTCCTGCATGGCGTTCATAGCCATCCGGCCTGCGCCGCCTGCATGATGGACATTTCATCGGCCTGCAGCGCGAACGGGGAGGCGATCTGCTGCGCGCGCATCGCGCGGTCGACCAGAAAGGCGGCGTTGGCCGAGTGCAGGTCTTCCGGCACGCGCTGGCCGTTGGTGACGTAGTAGAGCTTGAGCCGGTTGCGGATGATCACGTCCAGGCTGGGGCCCTGGGCCACCGCCTCGTCTATCTTGGACAGGATGCACCCGGACAGGCCGTCGCCGCGGTAGCGCTTCACCACGTCTTCCAGCGTGTGGCCGTCGGTGTTGGCGGCCAGCAGCAGCAGCCGCTCGATCGGCCGGCCGGCGGTGCGCAGCATGTCGATCTGCGCCAGCACGCGCGCGTCGCGCTGGCCCATGCCCACGGTGTCGATGAACACGATGTGGCGGTTGGACAGGTCGGCCAGCGTCAGCTGCAGGTCGCCCTCGTTCTGGATCGAGAACACCGGCACGCCCAGAATCTTGCCGTAGATGCGCAGCTGGTCTTGCGCGCCGATCCGGTAGCTGTCGGTGGTGATCAGCGCCACGTGTTGCGCGCCGAAGCGCATCGTCGCGCGGGCGGCCAGCTTGGCCACGGTGGTGGTCTTGCCGACGCCGGTGGGGCCGACCAGCGCGAAGATGCCGCCGCGGTCCATCACCTCGCGGTCGGCGTCCGCGCATTTCAGATTGTGGGCCAGCGCCGAGCGCGCCCATTTCACCGCGACCTCGGCCTGGTACTGCGCCGGCATCTTCTCGATCAGCTGGCGGATCAGCTGGGCGGAGAAGCCCATGGCCAGCAGGTGCTTGAACAGCTCCAGCCGGTTGGGCGCCTTGCCCTCCATGTCCGACCAGGCGAAGCTGGCCAGCTGGCTTTGCAGCAGGCTTCTGAGCAGCTTGATCTCGTCGCCGATCTGTCTGAGTTCCTGGGCCATCTGTTCCTGCTCCTCGCCATTGGCCGGCGGCGCGGCGGGTTCCGGCGCGGACGGCCTCGGGGCGGCGCGGGCAGGCGCCTGCTGTACCGGCTGCACGGCCGCTTGCATCGCCGGCTGGGCCACGGGCTGCGGCGGCGCGTAGGTGGGTTCCACGCGCGGCGGCGCGGTTTCCAGCCGGGGCGGGGCGGGGCTTTCCAGCGGCTCCACCGGCATCGCGTAGGTGCGGGCGATGGCGCGGTTCATCGCGCTGCCGTTGGCTTGGGGAATCGGCGCGGGTTGCTGCGTCCGGTTGACCGCGGGCGGGGCGTTGCGCGGCGGATGCTTGCTGCTGGACGTGGACAGCGTGCTGGCCAGGTTGGCGACGTCCGCGTCGGCCACCGCCATGATTTCCACACCGCCGCCCATCGTCGGGCGATTGGACAAAATCAGGGCGTCCGCCCCCAGTTCTTCGCGAACTTGCCTGAGTGCGTCTCGAGTGGTTTTCCCGAAGAACTTTTTCACCACCATTATTGATTAGCCCTTAGCCCTTGCTGCCGCCGATTACCGCAATTATACGAATGGATTTATTGTCCGGAATCTCATTATGCGAAATCACACGCAATTGCGGCAATGCCCGGCGCAGGAAACGCGCGAGCAGCGGCCGCAGACCCGGCGCCGTCAGCAGCACCGGATTGTATCCCTGAATCTCCACCTGCTCGGTCTGCTGAGCCGCGCTTGACAGCAGATTCTCCGCCAAACCCGGCTCCAGTCCGCCGCCGGCTTTCGATTGAACCGCCTGCATCAGCACGTTTTCCAGCTGCGGCTCCAGCGTCATCAGCGGCAGTTCGGCCTCGCCCGGGAACAGTTGCTGGACGATCACCCGCGACAGCGCGGTGCGCACCGCGCTGGTCAGCTCGTCGATGTCCTGGTTTTGAGGCACGTGGTCGGCCAGAGTTTCGACGATGGTGCGGAAATCGCGGATGTGTATGCCTTCCGACAGCAGCTGCTGCAGCACCTTCTGCAAGATGCCCACCGGCACCACCTTGGGCACCAGGTCTTCGATCAGTTTCGGCGACTCCTTGGCCTGATGGTCGATCAGCGCCTGGACTTCTTCGCGGCCCAGCAGCTCGGCGGAGTGGGTCTGCAGCAGGTTGGAGATGTGGGTGGCCACCACGGTGCTGGCGTCCACCACGGTATAGCCCAGGCTCTGCGCTTCCTCGCGCTTGCCGGCGTCGATCCACACCGCCGGCAGGCCGAAGGCGGGGTCGGTGGTGGCGGTGCCGGCGATCTCCTTGCTGACCATGCCCGGATTGATGGCCAGGAACTGGCCGATGAAGGCCTCGCCCTTGCCCAGCTCCACGCCCTTGAGCAGAATGCGGTAGGCATTGGGCTTGATTTCCAGATTGTCGCGGATGTGCACCGGCGGCACCAGAAAGCCCAGGTCCTGGGCGATCTTCTTGCGGATGCCGCGGATGCGGCGCAGCAGCTCGCCGTCCTGGGTGCGGTCCACCAGCGGGATCAGCCGGTAGCCGACCTCCATGCCCAGCTGGTCGACGTGCTGGACGTCGTGCCAGCCCACTTCGGCCGCTTGCTGCTCCGGCGCCGCCGTCGGCTGCGCGGCGGCCTGCAGTTCCCGGGCCAGCTTCTGTTTGCCGCGCTGCTCCATCGCCCTGGCCAGCGCCAGCAGGCCGCCGGCGATCAGCAGGAAGGAGAAATGGGGCATGTTGGGGATCAGGCCTATCATGCCGATCACCGCCGCGGTGATGTACAGCACCTGAGGCTTGGTGAACAGCTGGCCGAGGAACTGCTCCGACATGTCCTGGTCGGTGCCGACGCGCGTCACTACGATACCGGCCGCGGTGGAGATGATCAGCGCCGGAATCTGCGCGACCAGGCCGTCGCCAATGCTCAGCAGGGTGTAGGTTTCCGCCGCCTGGCCCACCGGCAGGTCGTGCTGGACCACGCCGACGATCAGGCCGCCGATCACGTTGATCAGGATGATCATGATGCCGGCCATCGCGTCGCCGCGCACGTATTTGGACGCGCCGTCCATCGCGCCGAAGAAGTTGGCTTCCTCGGCGATGGTGGAGCGGCGCTTGCGGGCATCGTCCTCGCCGATCAGACCGGCGTTGAGGTCGGCGTCGATCGCCATCTGTTTGCCCGGCATCGCGTCCAGGGTGAAGCGGGCCGATACTTCGGCGATCCGGCCGGCGCCCTTGGTGATCACCACGAAGTTGATGATGGTGATGATGATGAACACCACGATGCCGATGGCGACGTTGCCGCCCACCAGAAAGTGGGAGAACGATTCGATCACCTTGCCGGCGGCGTCCGGACCGGTATGGCCTTCCAGCAGCACCACCCGGCTGGAGGCGACGTTCAGCGACAGCCGCAGCATGGTGGTGATCAGCAGCACCGAGGGGAAGGACGAGAAGTCCAGCGGCTTGCGCACATTGATGCCGACCAGCAGCACGATCACCGACACCGCGATGTTGAAGGTGAAAAAGATGTCCAGCAGCACCGGCGGCAGCGGCAGGATCATCATCGTCAGGATCAGGATGATGAGCAGCGGCCCCGCGAGCTGGGTGATCTTCAGTTTGCGCAATATCTGGAGAATGGAATCCATGCTGGCTTATCGGCTTTCTTCTGGCGCCGAATCTTGCGGACGTTTGTTGTACGGGTCAAGCTCGTCGGGCACCTCCAGCTGGTCGGGGAAGGTCGGAGCCACGCCGCCGACCGACTGGTACTGCTGCAGCTGGAACACATAAGCCAGCACCTGGGCTGCCGCCGCGTACAGCTGGGCCGGGATGTCCTGGCCCAGTTCGCCGTGGAAATACAGCGCCCGGGCGAAGGGGGGCGAGCGCATGATGGGCACGCGGCTGTCCTTGCCGGTGTCGATGATCTTTTCAGCCAGTTTCAGCGAGCCTTTGGCCACCACCTGCGGCGCGCGCATGGTGTCGTCGTATTTCAGCGCCACCGCGAAGTGGGTCGGGTTGGTGACGATCACGTTGGCCTTGGGCACTTCCTGCATCATCCGCTTGCGCGCGGCTTCGCGCTGCATCTGGCGGATGCGGCCCTTGACCTCGGGGGAGCCTTCCGCTTCCTTGTATTCCTGCTTGACCTCTTCCTTGGTCATCCTGAGCTTCTTGTAGTAGCTCCACAGCTGGTAGGGCACGTCCAGCGCCACCAGCAGGATCAGCGCGGCGGTGACGATGAAGAAGGTGCGGATCATCAGGTCGGTCATCTTCAGGATGCCGGCTTCCAGCGGCATTGACAGCAGGCCGATGATCTCGCCGCGCTCCTTCCAGATGTACCAGGTGGCGATGCCGCCGATCAGCAGGCTTTTCAGTATCGCCTTCACGCCCTCGGTGACCGCGTTCAGCGAGAAGATGCGCTTGATGCCCGGCAGCGGGTTCAGCTTGCCGAAGTTGGGCTCCAGCGCCTTGAAGCTCATGTTCCAGCCGCCGACCAGCAGCGGCGCGCACAGCGCCGCCAGCGCCAGCCCGAGGAAGAACGGGGCCAGCGCGGTCAGCGCCTGGAACAGGCTTTCCTTGAACCGTATCAGCGCGGGCTCGGTGTTCTGCACCGATGCCTGGTCGAAGGTGAGCAGGTGGCGCATGATTTCGCCGAGCGCATGGCCGAGCTGGCCGCCCATCGCCATCAGCAGCGCGACCCCGGTCATGGTGACGGCGAAGGTCGACAACTCCCGCGATCGGGGGATGTTGCCGTCTTCACGCGCCATCGACAGCCGTTTGGCTGACGCGGGTTCAGTGCGTTCGAGGTCTGAGTCTTCTGCCATGGGCTCGCTTTAGATAAATGCTTTTGTCTTGATTTTAAACTGAATGGTAGCGTATGCCGGCCGGTCTCGGCCAGCCCCGCGCCTCGCGCGGCAGCGCCGCTAGCGGTACAATAATCTGATTATTGACGGAATCGCCCACATGCAACAGTACCTCGACCTGATGCGCCATGTGCTGGAACATGGACACGACAAGGCAGACCGCACCGGAACCGGCACCCGCTCGGTGTTTGGCTACCAGATGCGCTTCGATCTGGCGGAAGGTTTTCCGCTGATCACCACTAAAAAATGCCATCTGCGCTCCATCATCCATGAACTGCTGTGGTTCCTGACCGGCGATACCAATATCCGCTATCTGAAGGAAAACGGCGTGTCGATCTGGGACGAGTGGGCCGACGAAAACGGCGACCTCGGCCCGGTCTACGGCTACCAGTGGCGCAGCTGGCCGGCGCCGGACGGCCGCCACATCGACCAGATCAGCCAATTGCTGGACATGATCAAAAAGAACCCCGATTCGCGCCGGCTGATCGTGTCGGCGTGGAACCCGGCGCTGGTGGACCAGATGGCGTTGCCGCCGTGCCACAGCCTGTTCCAGTTCTATGTCGCCGACGGCAAGCTGTCCTGCCAGCTGTACCAGCGCTCGGCCGACATCTTCCTCGGCGTGCCGTTCAACATCGCCAGCTACGCGCTGCTGACGATGATGGTGGCCCAGGTATGCGGCCTGCAGCCGGGCGACTTCGTCCACACGCTGGGCGACGCCCACTTGTACAGCAACCATCTGGAGCAGGCTCAGCTGCAATTAACGCGCGAACCGCGTCCGCTGCCGACGATGAAGCTGAATCCGGAGGTGAAAGACCTGTTCGCGTTCAAATTCGAAGACTTCGAGCTGGAAGGCTACGACCCGCACCCGCACATCAAGGCGCAGGTGGCGGTATGAAGCGGAAACCGACGCTGACGCTGGTGGCGGCGATGGCCGCCAACCGCACCATAGGCGTGGACAATCAGCTGCCCTGGCGCCTGCCGGAGGATCTGAAGCATTTCAAGGCGACCACGCTGGGCAAACCGGTGATCATGGGCCGCAAGACCTGGGATTCGATCGGCCGGCCGCTGCCGGGCCGCCGCAATATCGTGGTGACCCGCCAGGCGGATTGGCGGGCGGATGGCGCGGAAGCCGCCCACTCGCTGGAGGAGGCGCTGGCGCTGGCCGGCGCGGTGGAAGAGGCTTGCCTGATCGGCGGCGCGGACTTGTACCGCCAGGCTCTGGCCCTGGCCGACCGGCTGTGCCTGACCGAGATCGCCCGCGACTACGACGGCGACGCCCACTTTCCGGTTTTCGACCCGGAAGACTGGCGCGAGATGTCGCGCGAGCGCGCGGTCAGCGCCGACGGGCTGCCTTACGCCTTTGTAGAATACCTCCGCCGCTGACGCTGGGGCGCGCAAAGCAAAGGCTGCCGTCGGCAGCCTTTTTTCATTCGATCGGGCGGATGTCAGGCGCCGCCTTCCAGCGCCTCCGCCGCGCTTTGCGCGAGTTGGCTGTAGTCGCGGCCGAATTCGATGATCATCTGCTTCAGGCGGCTGGTGTCGCGCGCGATCAGCGTCTTCAGCAGGCTTTCCAGGAATTGGTGGGTGCTGTCCATCTGGCTCTTGCCGGCGCGCAGGATGGCGTACAGGCAGCGTTGGGTCAGCGGCAGCATGTCGATCAGCGTGTCGGTCAGGTAGCGGTTGTCGGCGTGGCGGTACAGCGCCGACAGGAATTCGATGCCGTGCTCGTAGAAGGCCTGCAGGTCGTCGCGGCGGTTGTCTTCCTCCAGCAACGCCATCAGCTCGATGAAGCGCGCCAGGTCGTCGTTCTGCCAGCCGGCGGCCAGGTTCTGCACCACGCGGTCCAGCAGCAGGAACCAGAGGTCGAAGAAATCGCGCACGTCGCGCGCGCTGATGCTGGACACCATCGCGCCGCGGCGCGGGAAGATGTCCACCAAGTGGCGGCGCTGCAAAATCAGCAAGGCCTCGCGCACCGAGCCGCGGCTCACTTCCAGCTCGGAAGCGATGCGCAGCTCCTGGATCCGCTCGCCCGGCTTCATCTCGCCCTGGATTATCTGCCTGCCTAGGTATTGGGCGATTTGCTCGGTCAAGAGGTCATTGGCCTTGAATGTCATGAATCATCATCTCCGGAAATTGATTTTCTCGTTCTCTTGATATTGTACGGCATTCTGCCGGATTGTCCGGCAGTATCCTGTCTGTCTGCCTGTTTGTATCCAGCCCGGGCGCGCGTGGCGCGGCACTGCCATGCCGCCTCGCTTGCGCGCCTTGTGCGCGTTGGCGTTGAGGGCGGCTATGATATCAACCAGAGGATTAAAACGCATGTTTTCTTGTTGTGTTGACTTGCGGCATGGGCGTTTTCTGCCATTTTTCACAAGCCGGCGGGAACAAGCGTGCAGAAAAAGAAAAGCCCGGCTGGGCCGGGCCTTGGGGATGCGCCGCGCTCAGGCAGAGCGCCGGGTCGCCATCAGGTAGTTGACGTCGGTATCGTCGTTCAGCGAGTAGATGCGGGTGATGGGGTTGTAGCCCATGCCGCTCAGCGTCTGCAGGCCGAGGCCGGCGTGGCGGGCCATGCGGCTCAGCTCGGACGGCTTGAGGAAGCGCGCGTACTCGTGGGTGCCGCGCGGCAGCATGTTCAGCACGTATTCGGCGCCGAGCACGGCCAGCAGATAGGCCTTGGCGTTGCGGTTCAGCGTGGAGAAGAACACCCAGCCGCCCGGCTTCACCAGCGTGGCGCAGGCGCGGACCACGCTTTCCGGATCAGGCACGTGCTCCAGCATCTCCATGCAGGTGACCACATCGAAGCTGGCCGGCATCTCGGCCGCCAGCTCTTCTACCGGCACGCAGCGGTAGTCGATGGGCACGCCGGATTCCAGGCTGTGCAGCTGCGCCACCTTCAGCGATTTTTTCGCCAGATCGATGCCGGTCACCTGCGCGCCCCTCAGCGCCATGCTCTCGGCCAGGATGCCGCCGCCGCAGCCGACGTCCAGCACCTTCTTGCCGGCGATGGACGCGTGGCGGTCGATGAAGTCCAGGCGCAGCGGGTTGATCTCGTGCAGCGGCTTGAATTCGCTGTCCTTGTCCCACCACTTGTGTGCCAGCTGGCTGAATTTGTCGATTTCGTGTTCGTCTACGTTGCTCATGCTCTTACTTTGCCAGGATGCGGTTGCGCCAGTCGCCGGCGCGGGCCTTCAAATCGCCTTCGTCCAGAGTGGTCAGCTTGCGCTCGCGCATCAGCGCGCGGCCCTTGACCCAGACGTGGCTGACCTGTTCGCGACCGGCAGCGTACACCACATGCGAGATCGGGTCGAATGCCGGGGCGGTTTCCAGCTCGGCGAAGTTGATGGCGATCAGGTCGGCCTGCTTGCCCACCTTGACCGAACCCACCTTGTCGGAGATGCCCAGCGCGCGCGCGCCGTTCAGCGTGGCCATGCGGATGGCGGTGGCGGCCGGCACCGATGTCGGGTCCAGCGTGCCTACCTTGGCCAGCAGCGCGGCCAGGCGGGTTTCTGCCAGCATGTCCAGTTTGTTGTTGGACGCGGCGCCGTCGGTGCCGATGCCCACCGACACGCCGGCGGCCAACAGCTTGCTCACCGGCGAGATGCCGGAGGCCAGCTTCATGTTGGAGGCCGGGTTGTGGGCGGTGGAGATGCCGTGCTTGGCCGCCAGCTCGATCTCGGCGTCGTTCAGGTGCACCATGTGCGCGGCGATCAGCCGCGGCGACAGCAGGCCCAGCTGTTGCAGGCGGGCGAGCGGGCGCTGGCCGTGCTCCTTGACGCTGTTGCTCACTTCCTCGGCGGTTTCGTGGATGTGGCAATGGATCAGCATGTCCTCCTGCTCGGCCAGCGTCACGACCTTGCGGAAGGTGTCGTCCGATACGGTATAGGGCGCGTGCGGCGCCAGCGTGAAGGTGAGCAGGTCCTCGCCCAGGAATTGGCTGCGCTCGGCCATGCCCTTGGCGATGTAGTCGTCGGCGTTGCTGGCGTAATTGGTCGGGAATTCCAGGATCGAACAGCCGACGAAGGTGCGCATGCCGGAAGCCAGGCCCGCGCGCGCGACGGCGGCGTTGTAGAAGTACATGTCGTTGATGGTGGTGGTGCCGCCGCGGATCATTTCGCCCATCGCCAGCAGCGAGCCGTCGAATACGAAATCGTCGTGGACGTGCTTGCCTTCGGTGGGCCAGATGTAGTTGGTCAGCCAGTCCATCAGGACCTTGTCGTCGGCCAGGCCGCGCAGCAGCGACATCGCCGAATGGCCGTGCAGATTGATCAGGCCCGGCATCAGCACGTGATCGGGCAGTTCCAGCCTCTCGTCGGCCTCTAGCCCGGCGGCGTCGGCGGCTGGAATAATGGCGGCTATCTTGCCGTCCCGGATGGCGACGGCGTGGTTTTCCAGGACTTCGCCGTCAGTTTCCACGGTGATGATCCAGCGGGCGGAGATAATCTTTTCATAACGGGACTGCGGCATGGCTGATATCCTGATGATCCGTTGCAAAGTGTCGTGCGATTTTAGGCCCGGTGATTGCGACAAGGCAATGTGCTGCTGCGGTCTCTTTATATTTGACCGATTTGTGCTGTAGATATGCTTGAAAATGATAAGGGCGGATGACTGGTGAATATTCCGGCGAAAAGCCGACGGCCACCGGTGTATACTGCTGATTGCACTTGTGAATTATGGAACTCAAGCATTCGATCTTCCGCGACCCGCGGTGAACCAAAGACTAGCGCGACATGGCTCAACAAGCAGACGATAAATCCACTGCCAGCACTGGCCTGAATCTGAGGGATGTGTTTCTCATCGCCGTAATACTCGGCTTGTTGATTCCCGCCTCCATCATCAGCTATCTCAGCTTCAATATTCAGAAGGATAACCTGACCACGCAGCTGGAAACCGACCAGCGGCGTCTATTGGACATTGTCGCGCTGGGCATGCAGGAGCCGTTGTGGAATCTCAGCCGGCAGGCCGGCAATCCCTTGATCGCGTCGGTAATGGAAGATCCGCGCGTGATTTCCATCCGCGTCACCGATACCCAGTCCAACCAGATATTCCTGTCCGCGGTGCGCAGCGAGCGCCGGATCGGCAGCGTGTCCTACGTGGAAAAGCCGGTGATCTACCGCGGCGAGGCCATCGGCCAGGTGACGATGGAGTTCGACAACGAAAACCTGGCCATTGCGCTCAGCAACCAGGTGAAGAACATCCTGATGATCCTGGCGGCGCAGCTGGTGCTGTCCATCATGCTGATCATGAGCATCCTGCATTCGCGCTTCCTCAGTCCGATGCGGCTGTTGACCGAGCAGGCGCGGCTGCTGGCCGAGCTGAAGCTGGATTCGCCGTTCGAGTGGTCGCGCCGCGACGAGCTGGGCCGCCTCGGCACCCATCTGGAGTGGACCCGGTCCGAGCTGAAGCGGCTGGTCGACGAATTGCGCGCCAAGACGCTGGCGCTGGAGGCCGACATCGCCCGCCGCCGCGAGGTGGAGGACGCGCTGCGCCGTTCGGAGAACAAATACCGCGAGCTGTTCTGGTCCAATCTGGACGGCATCGTCATCAGCTCGCTGGACGGCCAGGTGATAGACGCCAACCCGGCCTTCCTCAACCTGATGTGCTACAGCCTGGATCAGCTGAAGCAACAGAATTTCTGGAGCCTGGTGGCGGACGAGAGCGAGGCGCTGGAGCGCTTCAACCTCGACAACAAGGTGCTGCGCTTCGGCTACTGCGACGAATTCGAAGCCACCTATCTGAACCGTTTCGACAACCAGGTGCCGGTCAGCGTCAAGACAGTGGCGATGCGCGACGCCTTCGGCCGCATCAACGCCGTGTGGCGGATGGTGCGCGACATTTCCGAGAAGCGCGCGGCCGAGGAGCGGGTGCAGCTGGCGGCCAAGGTGTTCGAGAACACCGTCGAAGGCATCATGATCACCGACGCCGACCGCCGCATCCGCAGCGTCAACCGCGCGTTCACCGAGATCACCGGCTACACCCAGCACGAGGTGCTGGGGCAGAAGACCAGCATCCTGTCGTCCGGCCGCCACGACGAGCCGTTCTACGAGCAGATGTGGCAGTCCATCGCCGAGCACGGCTCCTGGCAGGGCGAGCTGTGGAACCGCCGCAAGAACGGCGAGGTGTACCCGGAGTGGCTGGCGATCAACGCGGTGCGCAACAGTCTGGGCGAGATCACCCATTACGTGGCGATCTTCAGCGACCTGACCGAGCGCAAGGCCGCCGACGAGCGCATCCAGTTTCTGGCCCACTTCGACGTGCTCACCAGCCTGCCCAACCGCATCCACATGCAGGACCGGGTCGAGCTGGCCATCCACAACGCGGTGCGCGACAACCAGCGGCTGGCGCTGCTGCTGCTGGATCTGGACCGCTTCAAGACCGTCAACGAGTCGCTGGGCCATTCGGCCGGCGACACGCTGCTGCAGGTGGCGGCGGACCGCATCCGCTCGGCGCTGGCGCCGGGCGAGATGCTGGCGCGCCAGGGCGGCGACGAGTTCATCATCCTGCTGCCGGTGATTTCCGATCCGGGCGAGGCTGCGCTTGCGGCGGAGCGGGTGCGCGACGTGTTCGCCAACCCGATCGAGCTGCATAACCACGTGCTGACCATCACCCCGTCCATCGGCATCAGCGTCTACCCGGACGACGGCCGCGACTACGAAACCCTGGTCCGCAACGCCGACGCGGCGATGTACCACGCCAAATCGTCGGGCCGCAACAGCTACAAGTTCTACACCGCCGACCTCAACGCGCGCGCCCGCGAAATCCTGGCGATCGAGAGCCAGCTGCGCTTCGCGCTGGAGCGCGACGAGTTCGTGCTGCACTACCAGCCGCAGGTGGAGATGGAGAGCGGCCGCATCGTCGGCGCCGAGGCGCTGATTCGCTGGAACCATCCGTCGCTGGGCCTGCTGGGGCCGGTGCGCTTCATCCAGGTGGCCGAGGAGCGCGGCTTCATCGTGCAGATCGGCAACTGGGTGATCAGCGAGGCGACGCGTCAGCTGGTGGCCTGGCGCCAGGAGGGGCTGCCGGAGCTGACGCTGGCGATCAACCTGTCGGCGCTGCAGTTCCGCCAGCCGGATCTGGCGCTGCAGGTGAAGCAGGCGCTGGAGTCCAGCGGCCTGCCCGGCCACGCGCTGGACATCGAGGTGACCGAGAGCATCATCATGGAAGATGCCCAGGCCACGATCCAGACCATAGACAATATGAAGAACATGGGCCTCAGGCTGTCGATCGACGACTTCGGCACCGGCTACTCCAGCCTGTCCTATCTCAAGCGCTTCAAGGCCGACAAGCTGAAGATCGACCGCTCCTTCGTCCGCGACATCCCGCATGACGCCGACGACAGCGCCATCGCCCGCGCCATCATCAATATGGCCAAGAACCTGAATATGCAGGTGGTGGCCGAGGGCGTGGAGACGATGGAGCAATGGCAGTTTCTGGAGCAGGAGGGCTGCGACTTCGTCCAGGGCTACCTGATCGCCAAGCCGCTGCCGGCCGACGACTTCGCCAAGCTGCTGCACAAGGACAGTCTGCTGCCCCAGAGCTGAAGCCCCAGGACCGTTCCGTCCCGCAAGCCCGCCGAGCGCGGGCTTTTTGCTTGGCGGCCGGCATGGCCGGCCAAGATCGGCTCGACATGCCGCGATCGCCAGCCATACTGGATGAATGACGGCAACGCGCCATCCGGATCGAATGGCGGTCGACACACTCCATGGGGCAAGGCATGGCGTTACACAGACGGCGTTTGCATTTCATCATTGTGGCGGCGTATGTGCTGATCGCGTCGGCCTGGATCATCGTGCCCGATCTGTTCGTTGATCGATGGGGCGTGTCGGGCAGCCCCATCGGCGGCATGGCTTGGGATGCGCTGTTTGCTTTCGTCTCCTCGGTTTTCTTGTATCTGCTGTTGAGCGGTTTGGGGGAGGCGCGGCTGGCGACCTTGCTGGAACGCGGGCCGCTTGGACGCGGCTTGCTGGCGGTGGCCCGCCGCGGGATAGGCTGGCTGGTGCTGCTGTATGTGTTTGCCGTATTTGCGGCGATGGCGGTGCCGGATGTGCTTGGCATGAGCCTGGGAGATTCCCGGCACGCATTCTGGCTGGCCGCCGCATGGGATGCCGCCTTCATTTTGGGGTGCACGGTGTGCTTGAAGCGGTGCTTGAATCAGTTGGGCGTCGATGAGGTTCTGATTCAGCCGAAGCACGGGCAAAAGCTGGCTTATATGCTGGCGGTGAGCGGCTCCTTCCTAGTGCTGGTCTTGCGGTTTGAATTGAAGTCCTTGCACCATCTGATGCTGTTGTTCCTGCTTCCCATCGGCCTGAGCGCCCTGCTCGGGGGGCTGGGGCCAGGCTTGCTGTCTGTCGCCTTGATCTCCTCGGTCGTCGGCGCGTTTTCTCTGTCCACCTTTTCCGGGGTGTCGGCCGACCCGGCGTCGCAGCTGTTGTCGTTGAGCCTGCTGGTGCTGATCGGCGTGCTGTTCAGCGCGATGAGCGAGGTGCAGCTGCGCGCCCGCGCCAAACTGGGCATGGCGCTGGAGCGGCGCGAGGCGGCGCTGGAGGATCTGAGACTGAGCGATGAGCGGTTCCGCGCGCTGTTCGACGACAGTCCGGTGGCGATGGCGATTTCCAGGTTGGCGGATGGCGCGCTGGAAGAGGTGAATCAGGCCTTTCTGGATCTGCTGCAGCTGGAGCGGGGCCGGGTGTTGGGGCACACAACGCTTGAGCTGGGCATTTGGAAAGATGCCGCGGACAGACGCCAGCTGATCGAGGCTTTGCGGCGAGACGGTGAGGTGAGTGGTGTTCCGGTAGCGATGCTGCGGAGCGATGGAACGACCGCGCAGGTGCTGCTGTCGTTCCGCCTGATCCATTTTGACGGCGAGTCCCACGTGCACGGCGTGGTGCTGGATGTGACGGAGAGACACCGGGCTCAGGTGGCATTGAGGGAAAGCGAGGCGCGGCTGGCGGGCATGGTGCGGTCGGCGATGGATGGCATCGTGATGTTGGATAGCAGTCTGCGTATCTCGATGTTCAATGTGGCGGCGGAGCAGATGTTCGGCCAGACAGAGCAGTCCATGCTGGGCCAGTCTCTGGACGCGTTGCTGCCAACCTCCCTGGGGATTGAGCATGGCCGGCTAGTGCAGCGCTTCGGCGATGGCGGCTCCAGTCCCCGGCGGATGGGGCGGCTCGGCAAAGTCCAGGCCAGGCGCTCGGATGGGACGCTGTTCGAATTGGAGGCATCCATATCTTCGCAGGAAATCGATGGGCAACGCAGCTACACAGCGATTCTGCGCGACATCTCCGAGCGTGAGAGGAGCCAGGAACAAGTTCTGCGGCATGTGCGGCAGCTGGAAGCGCTGAATGATTTGAGCCGCGCCATCCTGGAGGATGCTGGCGCCGAGCAGATCGCGCAGATCGGTTTGCGCAATCTACGGCAGTTGGTGCCGTTCTGGGGCGCGACGGCGATGCTGATCGACTGGGAGGCGGAATCTGCCCGGGTGTTGGCGCTCGAGCGCGAGGCCGGCTCCCTTTATGATCCTGGCCTGCAATTGAGCTTGGCCAGTTACGGCATGGATGATCTGGTGTGCATGAAGCGTGGAGAGGTTTGCCTGGAGGCGGATCTAGGTGTGCTGCCGTGGAGAGCGCCAACGCTGGAGCGCCTGTACCGGCAGGGTATGCGCTCCTATGCCCGCATTCCGCTGATAGCGGAGGGACGATTGCTGGGCATGTTGAATATGGGCTCCGACGTGGTTGGAGCCTTCGGCGATGCCCAGCGGGAAGTGGCTAAGGCTTACGCCCGCCATTTGGCCGTTTGCCTGCAGCAGTCTTTGCTGCGGCAGCGGGTGGTACGGCTGGGGCGGGTGCACGAGGTGCAGAGCCGGGTCAATGCGCTGGTTGTCCGCTGCCACCAGATGGAGGAATTGTTCGATGGCATCTGCCGGATCGCGGTGGAGGTCGGAACTTACAAAATGGCCTGGGCGGGCGTGATCGATCCGGAAACGCAGAATGGCGCGGTAGTCGCTTTCCGCGGCGAGGACAGCAATTATCTTCGGCAAATCCGTCTGAGCGCGAAGGAGGACTCGCCGCATCGCGACCGCCCGGCCTGCCGGGCCGTGCGCATGAGGGAAATCGTGGTGTGCAACGATGTGCAGAACGATCCGTCGATGACGGAACTGGCGCCGTCCTTGCTCGGCACCGGCGTGCGCTCCATCGCTAGCCTGCCCATCGTGGAGGAGGGCGGCGCGATTTCGGTGCTGGCCCTGTTCTCTTGCGAAGTCGGCGCTTTCGATAGCCAGGAGATGGCGTTGCTGCGCGAGCTCGCCAGCGATATCGGCTATGCGCTGGACCATATCCGGCAGGAACAGCGCCTCGACTACCTGGCCTATTACGACAGCCTGACCGGCCTCGCCAACCGCAGCCTACTGCTTGAGCGTTTGGCGCAGCGCGTGGCGGACGCCGCGCAGCAGGAGCGGCGCTTCTCGGTGGTGGTGCTTGATATCGAGAATTTCAAATCCATCAACGATGTGTTTGGCAGGGGCGAGGGTGATCAGCTGCTGAAGAAAATGACCGAAAGGCTGTCGCGGCATGTCCAGGATGCCTCGCTATTGGCGCGGATAGGCGCGGACCAGTTTGCGCTGGCCTTGCCGCAGGCTGCCGGCGAGGATGAGGCGGTGCTTGGGATGGAGCAACTGAGGCAGGATTGCCTGGACCCGCCGATTCCGCTGGATGGGAGGGATCTGTGCCTGGCGGCCAAGTTCGGCATCGCTATGCATCCAGAGGATGGCTCTACCGCGACGGAGTTGTTGGAGCGGGCCGAGTCGGCATTGAAGCGAGCAAAAGCCGGGAATGAGAAATTCTTGTTCTATCGCGAGGAGATGACCGCCCGGGCCGCGGCGGCGCTGGAATTGGGCAATCGCCTGCGGCAGGCGCTGGAGCTGGAACAGTTCGAACTGTACTACCAACCCAAATGTGCGGTGCGGGGGCAAGCCATCGTGGGCGTGGAGGCCTTGTTGCGCTGGCACTGTCCGACACAGGGCATGGTGCCGCCAGCCCTGTTCGTGCCGATGCTGGAAGAGTTGGGATTGATCGTGGAGGTGGGCAATTGGGTATTGCGGCAGGCCGCGCGGGACTACCAGCGCTGGCGCTCCGCGGGCTTGCCCGCGCCGCGCATCGCCGTCAATGTTTCGCCGCTGCAGCTTCAGCGTCCGGATTTCGCCCAGTCCCTGGCGGAGGCGCTTGCCATGCACCCGCTCGATACGGGCATAGACATCGAGATTGTCGAAAGCCGGTTGATGAGCGACATAGACGGCAGTGTCGCTACCTTGCGCCAAGTAAGAGAGATGGGCGTTTCCATCGCGCTGGATGATTTCGGCACCGGTTATTCCTCGCTGGCTTACCTTGCGCAGTTGCCGGTGCAGACCTTGAAGATCGATCAGTCCTTCGTTGGCCGCATGCTGGATGAAAAAGAGGCGATGACGCTGGTGGAGATGATCATTTCCCTTGCCCACTCGATGGGGTTGGATGTAGTGGCCGAGGGGGTAGAGACGGAGGCGCAAGCCGCGGTACTGGCCGAACTGGGATGCGACGTGCTGCAAGGCTACTGGCTGAGCCGGCCCATGCCTGCAGACGCGTTGGCGGCCAGGCTGGCCGGGGGGACGGAGCTGGCCGGACTGAACGCCGGCCAGTGAGCGCGCGAGGATTAGTGGTCGCGATGGTCGCCATGCCACTCGTCGCGATGGTCGCCGCGATGGTCGTGATCCCGTCCCTCGTGGCGGCCGTTGTCATGGTGGTATTGGCGATAGTGCGGCACGTAGACCCGGTTGTACCAGTCGTCGCGGACGAAGTAGACCCGGCGGCCGCAGGCGCCGTACTGCCGGCAGTACCGGTCCCAGTGCTTCATGTGGCCCGGCGGCACGCGCAGGTAGATCGGCGGCGCGGCCACCGGCACCGGCTGCACGATCACCGGCTGCGGGCTGATCAGCTGGGGCGGCGGGTAGCCGCCGATGTCGATCTGGCCGTAGAAGCCGGGTTCGCCGACGCTGATGGAGACGCCGGCTTGGCTGGGCAGGCTGGTCAGAGAGGCGGCGATCAGCACCGCCGCGGTCATCACGTGTTTCATGGCAAGTCTTCCTTTTACGTTACGGACGCGTATTGCGCATGCTTGCACTATGGCGTCGGTTTGTTTCGCAATCGCAAAGGAAAGATAGCCACTGATTGCGATTTGTATCTGTTCATAACCGTAACAATGTGTACAGCCGCAGCCGCGCGGCGGCGGTGCCTGGAGGGGAAAAAGACGGGAAATGAAAATGACATGAATGATGTCTTGAAGGTATATTGAAGCCATTGTCATCAAGCGGCCGGTTTGTCCGGCCGCTTGCGCTTGAGGCGCCGCGGGCGCGCCATCGCAACATCCCGATATCCGAGGAGACGGCATGGAAGCAGGCAGGAAGACGATGGCGGGCCGGCATTGGCGCGGCATGGCCTTGGCCGGGCTGGTGGCGCTGGCAGGTTGCGGAAGGGGAGAGGCCAAGCCGCAGGCGGCCGATTTGCAGCGGGCGGAGACGCTGCGGCCGATGGATGCGCAACTGGCGCGCAAGTACGAGCGCTCCTGTCTGATATGCCATGGCAACCAGGCCAGCCAGGCGCCGCTGGCCGGCTTCGCTCCGGCCTGGGAGGCCAGGCTGGAGAAGGGCATGCCGCTGCTGCTGTCCCATGTCCGCGACGGACTGAACGCGATGCCGGCGCGCGGCTATTGCAATGATTGCAGCGACCAGGAGTTCAGCCGGCTGATCGCCTTCATGTCCGGCGGCGGACAAGGGGGCGCGCGATGAAGCCGGTGCTGAATCGCCGAGCCTTGCTGCGGCTGGGCGGCGGCGCGCTGCTGGGCGGCTGGGCCGCTCAAGCGGCCGGACTGCGGGCCGCCGCGCCCGCCGGCGGTTATCGCTGGCGCAACTGGAGCGGCCTGCAGAGCTGCGCCGCGCAGGCGCTGGCCACGCCCGGCGACGAGGCGGAACTGGCGCGGCTGCTGCGCGAGGCGGCGCAGACCGGCACGCCGCTGCGCTGCGTCGGCGCCGGCCATTCCTTCACCCCGCTGGTGCCCACGCCCGGCAAGATCGTGTCGCTGGACCGAATGTCCGGCCTGCTGGCGCATGACGCGGCCGCCGGCGAAGCCACCTTGCTGGCCGGCACCCGCATCGGCCAGCTGGCGCGGCTGCTGGACGCGCAGGGCATGGCGCTGCGCAACCAGCCGGACGTCGATGTCCAATCCTTCGCCGGCGCGATCAGCACCGCCACCCACGGCACCGGCGCCAGCCTGCCGGCCCTGCACGCCGACGTGCGCGCGTTGCGGCTGCTGACCCCGTCTGGACAGACGCTGGACTGCGGCAAGGGCCGCGACGAGGATCTGCTGCAGGCGGCGAGGGTGTCGCTGGGCAGCCTGGGCGTGATCGCCCGCGCCACGGTGGCGACGCTGCCGGCCTATTATCTGCAGCGAAAATTATGGCTGCTGCCGACGGGAAAGATGCTGGACGCCGCGCCGGAGCTGGCGCGCCGGCACCGGCATTTTGAGTTCTACTACCTGCCATTCACCGGCTACGCCGCCGCGATCACTCACGACATCCGCCCGCCGGGACCGGCGTCGCGGCCGGAGTCCGGCGACGAGGAGATGCTGCAAGAGCTGCGCCGGCTGCGCGACTGGCTGGGCGGCATGCCGGCGCTGCGGCGCTGGGCCGCGCAGAAGCTGATCGATCCCAATCTGAGCGAGCAGGCCTTCGACAAGTCCTGGCGGCTGCTGTCCACCGTGCGGCCCACCCGCTTCAACGAGAGCGAGTGGCATGTGCCGCGCGAGGCCGGCATCGCCTGCGTGCGCGAGGTGATCGAACGGCTGGAGCGGCGCAACGATGTGTTCTTCCCGCTGGAGTTCCGCTTCGTCAAGGCCGACGACGCCTGGCTCAGTCCTTTCTACCGCCGCGACTCCTGCTCGATCGCCGTCCATGCCGCCGCCGGCGAGCCGCATGATTATCTGCTGACCGAGCTGGCGCCGGTTTTCCGCAAATACGAGGGCCGGCCGCACTGGGGCAAGCTGCATCCGTACGGCGCGGCGGAGCTGGCCGCGCTTTACCCGCGCTGGAACGACTTCCTGAAGCTGAGGCGGGAGATGGACCCCAAGGGCGTGCTGCTCAATTCCCATCTGCGCCGCGTGTTCGGCGTGGCGGCATGAGCGGGCCGTCGCGCGGCCGGCGCCGGGTGCTGGCGGCTTTGGGCGCGGGCGCGGCGGCAGTCTGGCTGGCGCGGCCCTCCGCGCGCGGGGCGCCGCACGACGCTTATTTCCGCGGGCTGCAGGCGGCGCTACGCCAGGCCGGCATCGCCGAGCCGACGCTGGTGCTGGACCGCGAGCGGCTGCGCGCCAATATCCGGCGGATCGCGGGCCATCTGGCCGGCAAGATGGCGCTCAGGGTGGTGGTGAAGTCGCTGCCGTGCCCGGCCTTGCTGGCCGAGGCGGCTGCGCTGGCCGGCACCCGGCGGCAGATGCTGTTCAGCCTGCCGCAGCTGGAGGCGATGGCGAAGGGCGGGCGGGACATCCTGCTGGGCAAGCCATTGCCGGCCGCCGCCGCGCTGGCGTTTTACCGCCGGTTTTCCGACATGGACTTCCAGCCGCATCGGCAGCTGCAATGGCTTGTGGACACGCCGGAGCGGCTGGCGCAGTACCGCGAGCTGGCGCGCGGGCAAAATCTGCATTTGAAGCTCAATTTCGAGATAGACGTCGGCCTGCACCGCGGCGGCATCGCCGACGCCGCCACGCTGCGGCGGATGCTGGACATGGCGGCCGAGGAGCCGCGGCTGCAATGGTCCGGCCTGATGGGCTACGACGCGCACGTGGCCAAGATTCCGGATCTTCCCGGGCTGAGGGACAAGGCTTTGCGCCACGCGCGCGCAAGCTACGCCGCCTTCACCGCCCTTGCTCGGGCGCATCCGGCGGGAAGAATCGCCGAGCCATGCTTCAACGCCGCCGGCTCGCCCACTTACCGGCTCTATCCCGGCGACGGCCCGGAAAACGAGGTGGCGGTGGGTTCGGCCATGGTCAAGCCCAGCGACTTCGATCTGCCGCTGCTGGATGAGCTGCAGCCGGCCTGCTTCATCGCCACGCCGGTGCTGAAGGCTTTGCCGCGCTTCGAACTGCCTTACGGCGTGGAGTGGCTGGGCGGGCTGGCGGGCGGCTGGGACGTGAACGCGCGGCGCGGCTATTTCATTTACGGCGGCAACTGGCAGGCCGACCCAGTATCGCCACCGGGGTTGGAAAGCAGCGGCTTGTACGGGCATTCATCCAATCAGCAACTGCTGGTCGGCTCCGGCTTGCAGGCGCTGGCGGTGGACGACACGGTGTTCTTCCGCCCGCGCCAGAGCGAGGCGGTGCTGCAGCAGTTCGGCGATATCGCCGTGTACGAGGGCGGCCGCATCGTCGACAGATGGCCGGTGTTGCCGGCCACCGGCTGAGGCTGGCTGAAGGGCCAGCAGCCCTGAGGGGAGGGGCGGCCTACCATGGCCGGGGCATCGGCGCTGAGCCGGCGCCGTTCATTCATCTTCAGCAAGGGGCATGCATGAACCCATTCGCCAAACCGGACCGCGGCGCGCGGCCTGCCGACACCGCGGCCATGCCGCCGCTCCCCGACCGCTTCATCATGGGCTTCTGGCACAACTGGCCATCGTCCGCCGGCAACGGCTATCAGCGCGGCACGTCGGCCGACATCGCGCTGACTGACGTGCCGGAGGACTATGCCGTGGTGGCGGCGGCCTTCATGAAAGGCGCCGGCATTCCCACCTTCAAGCCCTGGAACCTGAGCGACGAGGCTTTCCGCGCCCAGGTGGACGCGCTGAACGAGCAGGGGCGGGCGGTGTTGGTCTCGCTGGGCGGAGCCGACGCGCACATCGAACTCAAGGCAGGCCAGGAAGATGCGCTGGCGGGCGAGATCGTCCGCCTGGTTGAGCTTTACGGCTTCGATGGGCTGGACATCGATCTGGAGCAGAGCGCGATCGCGGCGGGCGACAACCAGACGGTGATTCCGGCCGCGCTGAAGATGGTGAAGGACTACTACCTGGCCCAGGGCGGGCATTTCATCATCAGCATGGCGCCGGAGTTTCCGTATTTGAAGCCGGACGGACACTACGCGGCCTATATCGCGGCGCTGGACGGCTATTACGACTTCATCGCGCCGCAGTACTACAACCAGGGCGGCGACGGCGTGTGGGTGGACGAGTTGAACGCCTGGCTGTCGCAGGACGACGAGGCCAGAAAAGAGGACTTCCTCTATTACCTGACCGACAGCCTGATCCACGGCACGCGCGGCTATCTGCGCATCCCGGCCGACAAGTTCGCCATCGGCCTGCCGGCCAACGCCGATGCCGCCGCCACGGGCTTCGTCCGCGACCCGGACGCGGTGTTCAACGCCTTCCGCCGGCTGGAAGAAGCGGGCAACCCCATCCGCGGCCTGATGACCTGGTCGGTGAACTGGGACGATGGCCGCGACGTGGCCGGCCGCGGTTACGACTGGAGCTTCATCCGCGACTACGCGCCGCTGCTGGAGGGCGGAGCCGGGGGCGATCGTCCGCCGGCGCCCGGCAATCTGCGCGCCGGCGAGATCGGGCGGGATTTCGCCGCTCTGGCCTGGGACGCGCCGGCCGGCGGCGATTTTCCGATCGTGGAATACCGGGTGTACCGCGACGGGCTGCAAGTGGGTCTGACCACCTCTGCCGATTTCCGCGACGTCGGCCTGCGCCCAGGCGGCGATTATCTGTACCATGCGACCGCGCTGGACGACGCCGGCCGGGAATCCCTGCCGGGCAACGGCGTGCGGGTGCGCACCGACGGCGATGGCGAGCCGGATTATCCGGAATGGCAGAACGGCATCCAATACTTGGTGGGAGACGGCGCCGGCTATCAGGGAAAGCGTTACCGCTGCCTGCAGGCCCATGTGTCGAATCCCGGCTGGACGCCGGACGCGGCCATTACCTTGTGGCAGCAGGCCTAGCCTGATCGACGCGGGCAAGAAAACCGCCGCGGGATGCGGCGGTTTTTCATGCGGCCCAAGGTTTCCGGCTAGGCGGCGCAGGTTTCAGACCACGGTGATGGTCGACTGGGCCTTGAGCGGGCAGGGCAGGCTGTCGTCGAAGGTGATCTCGATCGCGCTGGCCACGAAGAAGCCGCCGATGTGTTGGGCGGCGATGTGCGGCGGGGTGCCGGGCTTGGTCAGATTCACGTCCTGGGCGAATACGAACACCCGCCAGATGCCGCGCACGTCCTGGTGTTGCTGCAGCAACAGCCGGTAGGCGCGCTCCAGGTCCAGGCTGCCGGCGTAGGTGCCATCGTTGGCGGCCGGATCGAAGCCCAGGCCGTCGTCGGTCAGCGGCGCGACGAAGTACAGCCCCTGCGGAGCTTCGAACAGGGCGAAGGAGTACAGGTCGCTGCCCTTGAACAGCGTGCCGTTCTGGCGCTGGAAGCTAGCCCTCACCCACAGGGGGGCGAACGCGTGGACCACGTCGGGCGTTTCCACTTTCACCGGGCCGGCGGCATGCACGTTGACCTGGGTTTCTGCCACCGAGTAGTGATAGGTCTTGCCGGTGGTGAAGCGCTCATAGGTCCAGGAAACATCGGTTTTGTAGGCTTTGCCCGCCACCGGCGCTTCCAGCATCTTCCATTTGGCCACCACCCGCTCGGCCACCGTGGTCTCGCCGGCCGCCGGCGGGGTGGCCGCCTGGCCGCGCCAGAACGGATCGGCCTCGTCCGAGCAGGCCACCGCGATCGCCCCGGAGGCGATGGCCGAGGCCACGCCGGCGACGGTGAATTCCGGCGCGCCGGACCCCGCGCCCTTCAACGAGCAGCAGTGGACGCTGGGGTCGGTCTCTTCCACCGAGCCGCCGACGCTGAAATTGGCCTTGCCCCCGCCGACCGCCGCCGCGATCACGGCCACCAGCGCGGCGATCACGGCGACGATGATGGCTAGCACCTTCCACCAGGGATCGGAGAAGGGCAGCTCGGCGTGGGTGCCGGCGTAGGCCGGGTTCGGCTTCCAGGCCATGGTCAGGCCGGTGGGCACCATCGGGCCGAAACGGGGCGGGCAGCGGCACTCCTTGCCGTTGTCCGTCGGTTCGCCCCAGGTCTTGCCCGGCGCGTGGCCTTGGATGTTGGAGATGGTCAGCGTGCCTTCTTCCACGGTGCAGGTATAGGTGTTGGTGGCGCTGTCGAAGCGGGTCTGCGATACGAAGATCTGCTGGATGGAGCGCTGGGCGGCGAAGCCGTCGGCGCGCGCGACGAAGCTCACCAGCGGCTTGCCCGGCGTCGCGTGCTGGAAGTCCGCGTCCCAGGCCAGCAGCACGGTGCCGCCCGCGGGGATGGTGGGGAAGGCGAAGGTGTGCGCGGTGGGCGCGATGCCGGGATCGCCGACGCTTTCCAGATAGACGGTGACATTGCTCAGCGGACTGGCCGAGGTATTGGTGAAATGCGCGGCGATGCGCAGCTGGTAGATCGCGTTGTCGAATATCCCGTCGGGCAGCATGATGCTGGTCACCGGCTCGATCGCGAACGGGCGCGTGAGCACCTGGAGCGGCGTGTTCATAGTCTGTTCTCCTTGCCTTGCGGGATCACCACGTAGCTGACGCCGCCCAATGGCTTGCCGGCGTCGTCGTGCTCGACGATGTGCAGCAGCTGGTAGTGGTCGGGATGCAGCTGGCCGGCCTGGATATCGAGGTATACCGGCACCGTTTCGCCGCGCGGCACGCTCACGGCCAGGCTGGGCGCTTTCTCGCCGTCGCTCTGGCCGCCGCAGCGCGGCTCCAGGCTCAGCCGGACCTGCACTTCGGGCTTGGGCGCGGGCCGCAGTTGCAGCCGGGCGAGTCCCAGCCGCTGCAGCTGGCGTTCGTCCAGCTCGCCGCCGAACTCGGCGGTCAGCCTCACCCGCCGCTCCTGCCGCGGCAGGCCATTGACGGCGATGCGCAGCATCGACGCCATCTTGCTGGCGTCCAGCACCGTCAGATTGCGCTGGGCGATCTGGTCGTGGGCCGGCGGGTCGAAGCTGTAGGAGGCCGGCAGCGGGTCGGGAATCGGATTGCTGTCGCCCGGGCCATGCGCGACGGCCAGCAGGCATTCGTGGCCGTCGTTGACGATCTGCACTGCCCAGGGCACCAGGCACAGCACGTCCTGGCCCATCGCTTCCTTCGGGTCCGCCGGCAGGTCGGCGTAGCCGGAGCCGATATAGGTGACCGCGCCGGCCGTCATTTGCCCGGCCGGATTGGCCCAATAGAAATCGACGCGGACGTTCTGCGCGTCCGCGTCGCCGATATTGTCCACATGGGCCCAGACATAGGCTTTCTGGCCGGAAACCGGCGTGCCGGGCGCGCCGTTGGGATCGTTGCCGGGCACGGCCCAGATGTCGGTGCTGAGCCACCAGTGCGGCGAACCGTCCCGTATCAGGATATGAGCTGACATGATTGTCCTTTCGCGCTCAAGAGATGGATGGAGACATCCCCTATGAAGTCGGCGCGCAAAGGAACGCGTCAGCCCATCACGGCATGGGCGGCGGCGTGGGTTGGCCGCCCGCTTATGGTGCGCCCGGCGTCTGCAGGCGCCGGTGCGGCCAGGAACAGGGGCGCGGGTGTTCCCCTTGCAGGTGGCGGTTAGTAATTTAGACCAGTTGTTTTTCGATGCAATTGGATTATGCGGTGGTAGTGGTTTCTGCTGAGGGAAAGACGCAACACTGCGGCGCTCAGGGTTGCCGGGCGGGTTGGCAAGAATCGGGTCGCCGCTGTGGCGGCGCTGTTCCAGACTTGGCGCGTGTTCTGAAAAACGCGGAGGAAAAATGGAACAGCTTGCGGGAAAAGTGGCGATTGTGACCGGCGCCAGCGCCGGCATCGGTTATGAGGCGGCCTGCCTGTTCGCGCGCGAAGGCGCGCGGGTGGTGGCGGTGGCGCGGCGGGCGCATGAGCTGGAGCGGCTGGCGGCGTCCATTCGGCGGGAGGGCGGGGAGATCGCCGTGGTGGCCGGCGACGCGCGCGAGGAGTCCACCGCGCGGCAGGCGGTGGAGGAGGCGGTCCGGCGCTTTGGTGGCCTGGACATCGCCTTCAACAACGTCGGCGCGGTGGGCGAGGCCGCGCCGGTCCACGAAATCACGCCCGAGGCTTGGCGTTTCGCGCTGGACACCAATCTGACCAGCGCCTTTCTGGCCGCGCGCCGCCAGATTCCGGCGATGCTGGCGCGGGGCGGCGGCTCCCTCATCTTCACGTCCACCTTTGTCGGGCATACCGCCGGCTTTCCCGGCATGGGCGCCTATGCCGCCGGCAAGGCCGGGCTGATCGGCCTGACCCAGGTGATCGCCGCCGAGTACGGCGCGCGCGGCATCCGCGCCAATGCGCTGTTGCCGGGCGGCACCGATACCGAGATGGGCCGCGCCGCCGCGCCCACGCCGGAGGCGCGCGGCTTCGTTGAGGGGCTGCATGCCTTGAAGCGGCTGGCGCGGCCGGAGGAAATCGCCCGCGCCGCGCTGTTCCTGGCATCCGACGCCGCCAGCTTCGTCACCGGCAGCGCGATGCTGGCGGACGGCGGGGTGTCGATTCAGCGGGGCTAGTCGCCAGGACGCCGCTTCACAGCCGGTAGCGGCGGACGGCTGCGTTCATCTCCAGCACCGCCTCGTCCAGCTGTTGGGCGGTGCTGGAGGTTTGTTGCGCGGCCGCGCTGGATTGCGTGGCCATTTGCGCGATCTTTTCCACTTGGTTGGCGATGCTGTTGCAGGCGTTGGCCTGCTCGCGGATGGCGTCGGCGATCTCGCCCACCATCTGCATGGCGGAGCCGGACGACTTGCCGATCTCGCTGATGGCCGCCATCGCCTCGTCGGCGCGAACCACGCCGGACGCCACCAGTTGCTGGGTTTCGCTCATGCGGGTGGTGGTCTGGCGAGAGGTGCTGGTGACGCCGCGGATGACTTGGTCAATTTCGCTGGTGAGAGTGGCGGTGCGTTCGGCCAGCTTCCTCACCTCGTCCGCCACTACGGCGAAGCCGCGGCCGGTTTCGCCCGCCCGCGCCGCCTCGATGGCGGCGTTCAGCGCCAGCAGATTGGTCTGGTCGGCGATGTCCTTGATGCTGCTGACCGAGTTGGCGATGCGGTCATTCTGCGTTTCCAGCTCGGTGAGGCTGGTGTTGGCGTGGCCGACGGTATCGGAGATGGAGCGGATCTCTTCCGCCGTTTTGGAGATCACCTGATGGCCGGTGCCGGCGTGGCGGCTGGCCTCTTCGCTTTGCTGGTTGCTCTGTTCCGCCCGGTCGCCCACATGGTTGATGCTGACGGTCAGCTGCTCCATGGTGGCGGCGATGGACGCCGAGGCCTGATTCTGTTGTTCCGCCGCGGTTTGCACATAGCTGGCGGAGCGTCCAAGGTCGGTGGCGTAGCTGGCCACCTTGTCGCAGTTGCGCGAAATGTCGTTCAGGCTGTGCCGGATGCGCTGCACCAACTGATTGAAGGCGGTCGCGGTGCTGCCAATTTCGTCTTTCGGATTGTGCACTTTGACCTGCAGGGTGAAATCCAGGCGCTCGCCTATTGCGTTCATCGTGTGGTTCAGGTCCTGCAGAGGCCGGGTGATGGACGAATAAGTGCGCAGGCCAAGAATGGCGAGCAGCAAGGTCAGCGCCGCGGTGGTGGCCAGCGTGATGGTGTGGGTGGCATCGATCAGCGCCTGGGAGCCAGCCACCTCCTGATCGACATGACGCTTGTTGTAATCGATATGAGCCTTTATCGCCTTTGTGAGCGCATTGCCGACAGGCGTCACCATGCTGGAGCGGATTTTGAGCGCCTCCTCCAGCTTATTGTTTTCCGCCGCCGCCAGCATCGGCTGCAAGGCGGCGTAATATTGGTCCAGCAAGCGGCCATCGTCATTGAAATGTCCGCGGTCCTCGTCGTCGTTGATTATTTTTTGATATTGGGTCAATGAGGCTTTCGCGCTCTGGTATGCGTCTGCCACCTTGCCCTGGGCGGCAGAACGGTCGGCGGCGCTGGTGGCGGTCAATTCCTGCAGGCCGGCCAGCCGCAGCGATGCGACCGCATTGCTGAACTGATCCAGCGTGATTAGGCTGGGATAGTCGTTTTGGGCGAAGTTGGTAGCGGTGGCGGCTAGCCTGGATTGGGTATACAGGCTATACGAGCTGATGCCGATTTGAGCCAGAATGGACAGCAGAATCAATAACAAAATTTTCCTGGAGACAGTCATGGCGATTACCTTCGTCAATAGGCTGGCAGAGATTTGAGTATTAGTGCGTATTTTTCTGCGTTCACCTGAAATAGAGTTAATAAATTAGTCGCGAATAATTAGGCTTTACAGTAAATCAGGTTTTGGTTCGATTGGCCCGCGAGGTGGCCATTAATTTATATCAAATAAATCATCAGACAATTAGGATGATTTTTATTCTGAATGAAAGTGGATCGCAATTTCGTTTGGGAGCGGGCTGCGCATTTAGCGCGTGATCGGCACGAAATCAAAAAAACAGCCTGAACAATACAGTTGGCGAGGGGGCGGTTTGAGAAGGCGCGAGGCGGAGCAGGCGGCTGTCGCGGGATGGGGGATTCATCCCGCGGACGGCGATTGAGAGTGGGGGCATGGGGTTCCGCCTGCGCGGACAGGAGGCGCCGGCACTGCCCGCGCAAGCTATGGGGCAAACCGGCGCCGCGCGGCTACAGGGTTTTACCCGCCGCTTTAATTGGGTCCGGGGCAAACCGTGCTTTGTCCGTTGAGGCCCTGCGTCCGAATGGCGAACGAGGCGACGCGATGGCTGCCGGAACCGTTGATGGTGATGACGTAGAGGCTGTCGTAGTCGGAGTCGGACCAGGATGGGATGTTGGCCGATTGCTTGAGGTTGGAGAAGATCTGCTTGGCCAGCGTGACGATCTTCTTGTGTTCCCAGGCAACGAATATGGTGGCCCCGGCGTAGTCCGAGCTCAGCAGCTTGGCGGCCAGGTCCGATGTCTGGGTGAAGCCGTAGCCGGTGTTGACCGGCATGCCCAGGCGGATGGCGGTGGGCTCTATCGTGGCCAGCGGGCGCACGTAGTAATAGCTGTTGCCCGAATCCGATACCTGGGTGGCGGGATCGGGCGCGAAGATCGCATCCGGCGCGCCGAAGGCGCTGGTCAGCACCTGCGGCAGCGCCAGCGCGCGATTCAGCCCCTGGCAGGTGATTTGTCCCAGCCCCTGGGCGGGTTTCTCGCCATGGCGGAGCAGCACGATGGTTTCGGTGGCGGCATGGGCCTGGGCGGACAGCAGCAGCGGCAGCGCGATCAGCGCCGGCCATTTGGCAAACGATGGCTTCATGTGGATTATCCCATTGTAAAATTGACGCCAGTCGGCGTGGAGCCGGGGCGCGTCAGTGCTTATAGCGGATCAATTTGACAATGGCATTTATTGGCGCGCGGAATCGAAACCGATTGCGAAGCGTGGGGGGACCGAAACCCGACAGGCGGAACGGCGCGGGACATGAGCGCCGCTTCGGGCGCCCAGGCCGGATTGTCAGGCCGGCACGTCGCTGCCGTAAACGATGAAGCCCTGATGCTCGGCCACCTGGTCGTACAGCGCGCGGGCGGTTTGATTGGTCTGGTGCGTTTGCCAGTAGAGGCGGTTGCAGCCGGCGGCTGCGGCCCGGTGCTTGACTGCGTCGATCAAGGCCCGCGCCACGCCTTGCCCTCTGGCTTCCGGCGCGGTGAACAAATCCTGCAGGTAGCACACATCCGCCAGGCGGGTGGTGCTGCGGTGGATGACGGTGTGGGCCAGGCCGACGATTGTTCCATCAAGCTCCGCTACCAGCGCGTCAACCGGCTCCCCGCCATCAAGAAAGCGCGCCCAGGTTTGCCGGGTGATCTCTTCCGGCAGCGCCGTTTTTCCGGCGCGTCCGTAAAACGCGTTATAGCCATCCCATAGTGGCCGCCAAGCGTCGTAGTCGTTCTGGTCGACGGGTCTGATGATCATGTTTGCTCAATCCGTGTTGTATTCATTTCTGCCAAGGGGGCGGTGCCGCCGGAGGCTAGGGATAGCATGCCAGCTCTCATCCAAAATGAATAGTTCGCGCTAGTTGTTCGCCAGGAAAACTGCGAGTGGGAAGGCGGGACGCGAGGGACTGGTTCCGGCCACTGTCTATGGCGGTGTCGCGCTTTATTCGACGATCGCATGGCCCGACGATGAGGCTTGGCATTGCTTGGCGTGGAGAAAAGGGGCGCGCGAAGCGGCTTGTCTCTTGACCCTCTAGCGGCTACAGGCATTTTCATGGCGCTACCCACATGAAAGAGAGACGGGCAATGAGCCATTTCGGAAAATTGTTTGGACGCCATCACCATCGCGAAGAACGCCATGAACACCATGGCGAGCGCTCGACTCAACGGCCCGCGCAGCCGCAGTTGCTCAGCTGTCCTGGCTGCCGGCAAGGAAATGACCCTGGCGCCCGGTTCTGCCAGCATTGCGGCGCTGGGTTGGTTCCGCGTCGTTGCGGATCATGCGGGCAGGAGGCTGCCGCCGCGGCGAAGTTCTGTTCCAACTGCGGGGCAGGATTGGGCTGAATTAGGAGCGTCGATAGGGATAGAGGGTTGATATTTATTTGATTTTCTAATAGGTATATTAACCAATTGAAGATGAGTATGGCCGCGCCTATGCTGGGCTTGTCATGATATAAGCATTGCCTGGCGTGAATTCCCTTGCCGCATGAAAGCGGCAAGCTCCGCCTGGTTGACTCGCTTTGGAGCGCCGCCATGTCCATTCTGTCCATCCATCCGTCGCATGAGCCGGTTGATCACGCGCCCATTCTTGAGCGCCTTCGCGCTTTTTTTGCCGGACGGCGGAAGCCGGATGCGGGCGTGGAAGCGCCGCCGCCGGCGCCTGACAGGCTGGATTTGGGGAGCCTCACCACGGATGAAGGCAGAGCGGCGGTCAGCGCGCTGCTGAAGGCGGGCCGGATCAACCGGGAGGAGAGCCGCAGCCTGAACTTGGCGATGGATATCCGGATACTCAACGTCCGCTATGGCGACCCGCTTCCCGAGCGTTTCGACCTGATGGCGGAAGCGCGCGGCGCGATAGAAAGCGCGAAAAACATGGGTTGCTGGAATCAGGCGCAGTCGTTGGCGCATAGCCTGGAGGTGATGCAGGCGTATCAGCGGGAACGCTGAATCGGCCTGAAGGTGCGCCATGCCGCATGGGCGCCGTCGCGCAAGACATGGGACTGCCGGGAGGCGGGCCTAGTGGTTGATTCTCACCGAAGCCGGGCACCGGCCATGGCTGGCCGTCGATAAGGCAATCCATGTGGCTGATCTGCGGCGCGGCTAGGCGGCATGCCTGCAGACGATACGTGGAAACCGCATATCTATGGCCTCTCCATTCCTTTCAGTTCTAAAGCATAGGTTGGAAAACTGTTTTCCGGTCTAGAGTGGCGGAGCTCGGTCATGGCCGTCGAGCCCTGAGCTGCCAGGTCGCATGCATGTTTTAACTCAAGGAGTGAATAATATGTCATCGCAATTTCATGGTTTGGCTATTGGAAACGGCAACAGCAATTATCTTCAGGTATTGGGACTCGCCAACATCACGGACACCGCTTATCTGACCGACTGGCAAGATTCCGGCGGCAACTGGCACGCGGGCTTCGCGCTGCCGGTTCCGTCCGATTATCCTAAAGGGCACTTCTTCCAGCTGATCACCGGCGTTGGCAACAGCAATTATCTGCAGGTGCTGGGCGCGGGCGAGGATGGCAATCCCTACCTGGTTTCGTGGCAGGACGGCAGCGGAAAATGGCACGGCGGCATGCCGCTTCCCAAGCCGAGCGGCTACAGCGGCGGCCCCCTGGTGACCGGGATAGGCAACAGCAATTACTTGCAGGTGATCGGCGCCAGAGTGGAATCCTCGCCGTATCTGGTGGCTTGGCAGGACAATGGCGGCAACTGGCATGCCGGCATGCCGCTGCCGAATCCCAGCGGTTACGCGGGCGGTTTCCAGCAACTGGCGACCGGCAACGGCAACGACCATTTCCTGCAAGTGGTGGGAGTGGGCAATGACGGCAACGCTTACCTGGTGACTTGGCAAAACGCCCAGGGCCAGTGGAGCCCGGGCTTCGCGCTGCCCAAGCCCAGCGGCTACAGTGGTACCTTCACGCAACTGGCCACCGGCGTCGGCAACAGCAATTTCCTGCAAGTGCTGGGCATCGGCACCGACGGCAACGCCTACCTGGTTGCTTGGCAGGACAACGGCGGCAACTGGCATCCCGGCTTCGCGCTGCCCAAACCCAGCGGCTACAACGGCACTTTCGCCAAGCTGGTCACCGGCATCGGCAACAGCAACAGCAACTACCTGCAAGTGTTCGGCATCGGCAGCAATGGCGTGGCCTACCTGGTTTCGTGGCAGGACAGCGGCGGAAACTGGCATGGCGGCCTGACGCTGCCGCAACCGTCCGGCTACAACGGAAGTTTCTCGCAACTGGCGACCGGCAATGGCAACAGCCATTTTCTGCAGGTAGTCGGCACCGACGCGCAGGGCAATGTCTACCTGGTGTCGTGGCAAGACTCCGAAGGCAAGTGGCACGCCGGTTTCGAGCTGCCCAGGGCATCGTGATGCCGTGATAAGTCGTGCGTTCAGGCTTGCGCAAGCAGGCTGAAATCCAAACCAGGCCCTCCGTGATCAGGAGGGCTTGTCTTTTGCCGCGGCATTGTGAGAGCAGGGCCCGGCGGCGGATAAGGACGTCTTGCTGATTGGCTTTCCACTGACGCCTGGAAAGCTTTGCCCGAGAAAAACAGCCAGACCGTAGAAGAGCGGGCTGGCTGCCGTTTTATGGCAAGGGATCGATTGCGCGCGGCTGGGAATGGCGAGCGTTTGGCCTCCCCATGCCCATATGGGATGAGACGCTTTAGTTTACATCGGGGCCATTAGGAATTTGGGCCAGGACGCGTGCGGGAATTTGAACTGCCGGCGCAAAGTGAAATTGCGCAAGCACCTCCGGAGAAGGGACATGCTGCTTGGTGCCATTGCTCAACAAATAGATATTGACGCCATCGCTGACGAGCAAAGCGCCGCTGGTGAGGGGAACGCCTAAGGGAGCGTTTTTGACGAGATAGTCATTCAACGTGGCGGGTGTCGAGCCAAATACGGAGTACAGGGTCGATGGGTCAGGAATCCAGACCAGCAAGCCATTGAGCATGATGTACTGTCGTCCAAAATCGGAGCCGGTGACCAGTTGTCCATCATATTGCGTCCAGTTTGTGTCTAGTCTTTTGATTTTATTTTTTGCAGCTAACGGCGCGGCTCCTGCCGCAGGAGCCAGGGCGATGGTCAATGCGCCTAGCAAGACTGTGCGTGAAATTAGCGCGGCGATGGATTTCAGCATGTGATGGTTTGCCATATTGGTACTCCCTGATGGTGTGATGGAGCGACTGTGGAGATGAGCCCAAGATGCAAGAAGCGGTCTTTTGTTTGAAGTCGGTGAGATTTAAGCCTGTCAAGTCAATTTAGGACGTTTGGATTTTTTGGCGCTGTACTAAAGGAGAGTGTTTTGGCTTGCGTCGGCAATGCAAGGCATGGCGAGTCTGTTGCGCAGGACCTGATTGAGAAAGCGGATGGAAGGGCCGTTGATGGCCTCCGCCGCTATCCAAAGGAGGCGTTGCGAATTGAGCAGATAGCCTGCAGGGCTCAGGCGCGAGCCATTGCCGCTGCTGTGGCCGGCGCCGGCCGGCAAAAACGGGCTGAGATTGACCGTGCAGGCTGAGACGCGCATCGATGGCGGCTCGCAACAAAACAGCCAGGCCGCATCGCCTGGCTGTTGATTCTTATCGCGCAGAGGCCGCCGCATCCATCGTGCTTGGAAGCGCTCTGGCAGCGGCTCTGAATGCTTGCCATGGCGTCAGCGGTATTACCGCAGCGGGCCGTGGAGCCGGTCCCATACCGGAATCTGGCCGTAGACCACCAGATTGCCATCGGCCTGCAAGGCCAGGAACGGGTTGGGTGTGCCGGCGGTATTGGATTGCCATACCGGGCGGCCATTGTTGTAGATCACGAAGTTGCCGTCCGTTTGCATCCAGACATCGGTGGCGCCGGAACCGGTGGTGCCGCTGGACCAGATCGCCTGGCTGCCGTTCTTGTACAGCACCAGATTGCCGTCGGTCTGGAAGACCAGGAAGTATTGGCCGAGCGTGTAGCTGTTGCCGGGGGCGATGTGCGCCGGCGGCCAGAACATGACCGACGGCAGGTTCTGCATGGTGGCCGGATCGCTGGTGTGGCTGTCCCAAACCGGCTTGAAGCGATAGAACACCAGATTGCCGTCGTCCTGCACATTGAGGAAGGAGCCAGCCCAGCCGGTATTGAGCTGCCATACCACGGCGCTGCCGGGGCGATAGAGCACGAAAACGCCATTGGGCTGCATCATGCCCTGAATAGCGCCGCTGCCGACGGTATTGGAGGCCCATAAGGGGCCGCTGGGGCCGTAGAACACCAGATTGCCGTCAGATTGAAGGGTGAGGAAATATTGCCCGTTGTCGGAGTAAACCCTTTGATTGAGAGCCAGGGTTTGGCCGGAGGTGATGGATTTCGCCTCGGCGGACAAGGAAAACAGTATCCAGCAGGCGGCAATTGCATACAGCAGTTTTTTCATCGCGCATTCCTTAATGGGTTAGTGATACGGGATGGGACAGCCTTTCCAGGATGACTATTTACCATTCATGTATTTATTTGTCATTAAATGCGGGCGCAAGTGGCTAGAGCGGGTGAACAGATTGCTGATTTTGCAACAGGATAGGCTAATCATTTAGACAAGCATGAAAAGGATTGTTGTTAAAGCGAATTGAAAACAGGTAGAAATTCTATTCCGTGTAGTTCATTGCGGATAATATCTAATGGCGTAGTATATTTTGCTGAACTATGGGTATGTGAATTAGCCAAGGCGATGTCAGAAATGAGAAGGAACTGAGCGGATATAGGCGCTTTCTGTTCCCATTTCAGAATGCATGGATTCAGGAGGCGTGAACAGACTATGGCTGGCGATGCGGATGCAAACCAGCCATAGGAAAAATAAGCTAAGCCTCTAGCCTTGCGCCGCGCCTTGTTTTTTGGGGAGCTGGGGATTCATGAAGTCCCAAGCCGCGGCGCTGGCCACGTGGAAATCCAGCTTGGGGGCGTAAAGCGAGGCTTCGTTCAGCGTGCCCGCCTTGATGCCCAGCATGCCGGGAAAACCGCCGAACTTGGCGAACAGCTGGGAGCCGCAGTTGGGACAGAAGCCTCTGCCGTGCGTATTGCCGCTGTCCGCCGTGGTCTCGAAATACTTTGCTGTTCCAGATACCGTCACTTCTTTTTCCGGGAACAGCATGGCTGGAATATAGGCGCTGCCCGAGCTGCGCTGGCAGTCCTTGCAGTGGCAGTTGCCGGCAAACAGGGGCTCGACATCGACTGAGTAATGGATTTCACCGCATAGGCACTGCCCGGTGTATTTGGATGTCACATTCATCTCCGTGTGGATTGAGCTGGTTTGATGCCGCAGCCAACGATGGTGGCAGGGGATGTGATACGGCAGACTATATCCACCTGGAATGCATGTGTGAAGCATGTTGACTGGGATGGCTGGGATGCCCGTACCGGCGCATGGACATGGCTCTGGCTGGCGGACGCCTCGCCAGCCACATTCCGATCAGGTCATGTTCAGCCGGGAATGGCGCCGTTCATTTGTAAAATGAGATCGGCTATTTACCGGCCGGCCCTGCGCTTGGCTGGCGTCGATAGCGTCCCGGGCTTTGCCCGACAATCCGCTTGAATGCGGAATGGAACGCGGCTTCCGAGCCATAGCCTGTGCTCTCGGCGACGGCTGCGATGCTTTGCCCCGCCTCCAGCGCGGCCTTGGCTTTGGCCATGCGCCAATGGGTCAGGTAGTCGATGGGCGTCATGCCTACCCGAGTGCGAAAACGCTCGGAAAACGCTGTGCGCGACATCGCCACCGCCGCGGCGAGTTCATCCACTTTCCAGTGCCGGGCCACGTCCGCATGCATCAGGCCCAGCGCCTTGCCTATCCTGGGATCGGCCAGCGCGCCCAGCCAGCCGGGCGCATGCGCGCCGGATGCCAGGTGCGCGCGCAGCACTTGCACCAGCACCAGATTGGCCAGGCTGGACGCGGCAACCGATGCGCCGGGGCGGGAGGTTTCCGTTTCCAAGCGCAGCAGATCCAAGGTGGCGTGCAGCGCCGGCGCGGTTTCCGACGCGGCCGGAATATGGATCAGCGGCGGCAGCGATTGCAGCAGGAGACAGCTGGCGTGCGAGTCGAAAACGAAACGGCCACCCGCCGCGCTGACCCTTTCGCCGCCCTGGCCATAGCGCACGATGCCGTCCTCGCAACGATTCGCAGCGAGCACCGCGCGGCCATCGGCAGGCGCGAGCGAGGGATCGCTGCCGGTGCAATAGGCCTGCCCTTGGGTCAGCAGGTAGAAATCGCCCTGGTTCAGCCTGAGCGGCGGAGCGCCGTCCTCGAACCACAGCCAGAAAGCGCCAGCCAGCACGCCGCCGAATTTCATGTGCTGATAAGCGGAAAACCGCAGCGACCACGCGCCATGCGCCTCGAACCGCGCCGACAGCACGCTTTCAACTTTTAGCAGGTGGAAGACATCGGAGAGCGGGTCCATATGAATTTGTACGATCAATAAATAATTTAGCTGAATTGATTATAGATTGAACGGGATGGGCAGGCGAACATGCATGCTTCTGGATACGAGACAAGGAGAGCATCATGTCGGCCATCAAAGACAAGGTCATGGTGATTACCGGCGCGAGCAGCGGAATCGGCGCGGCAACTGCGTTGTTGTTGGCGGAGCGCGGAGCGAAAGTGGTGCTGGGCGCGCGCGGCGAATATCGCCTCCGCCAGCTGGCCGAGCGGATCGAGCAAGCGGGCGGGCGCTGCGCATGGGCATGTGCGGACGTCAGGCGGCGGCAGGACCTGTCCCAGCTGGTGCAACTGGCATGCGCGCGCTACGGCAAGCTGGATGTATTGATCAACAATGCCGGCGTCGGTCCCATCTCTCCGCTGGATGAATTGCGCATCGACGATTGGGATGACATGGTGGACGTGAACATCAAAGGCGTGCTGTACGGCATTCATGCGGCGCTGCCGGTGTTTCGCGCGCAAGGCTTCGGCCACTTCATCAACACCGCCTCCACCGCTGCGCATCGCATCCTGCCGAATATGGCGGTGTATGCGGCAAGCAAGGCCGCCGTGCGCGCGATCTCCGAAGGCTTGAGGCAGGAGGCGGGCGACAAGCTGCGGGTGACGGTGATTTCACCGGGTTTCACGCGGACCAATTTCGCAGAGTCCATGACCAACCAGGCCGTCAAAGCGCAGATCACCGCCAGCATGGAGGCATTCGCGATGCCGCCGGAAGCGGTGGCGCGGGCGATTGCGTTTGCCATCGAGCAGCCGGCGGATGTCGACGTGGGTGAAATCATCATCCGCCCCACCGCGCAGGGGTAGGTGCAGAAGCGTAGGGTGCAATACCCGGCTTGAAACGATTGGATGCGGCCATCTTCCAGCCGGGCATTGCGCCGCAGTCGAGGTCCAATCAAAGCAACAGCGGTTTGTATGGAGTCCGCTGCGCGGACGATGATTGAGTGCCGGTTCCACCCGGCGGACGGGCCAGGGGCTGGGCGGCCAGCCCCTTGGCGATCCCAGGCCGCCCCTCTGCACGCGAAATCCCGGTAAAAAAGCGTCGGGCGAGGAGCCGCCGGAACTCGCCGCGCGCTACCGTCGCGCGGCGTCGAACAACCGGCGTCTTAAAGCCTCGCCCAACGCTTTTTTACCGGCGCGCGCCGAAGGGGAAAAGGGCGCGTCGTAATCGTTTTAATGATCGTATAGCTGGCAGCAGCCGTAGGGTGCAATACCCGGCTGAAGCGATTGGATGCTGCCATCTTCCTGCCGGGCATTGCACCGCCTTGGCATTCCACGAAATCAAAAACAGCCTGCCGCTGGGAAGCAGACAGGCTGTAGTTTTTTATGGAGCGGGGCTTACAAAACGCGGGTGAGCAGCGACAGCGACTCCCCCATGCGTTTGTCCAGCGGTGTCAGCAACTCGGTGATGCGGCTTGAAGGCAGGCGGACATCGTCTCCCAGGCAAGCGAGCAGTTCGATGACTGACTGCAAACCCAACTGGCCGTGGACGAGGTGGCAGATGGATTCCACCACCGCCTGTTCGATGTCCTGGCACAAATGTGCCACGCGCGCGGCCGGCTCCCGTATCTGGGCTTGATCCTTGCTGGCCAACTGTTCCTGCAAGGCGGCAAAGGCTTCGTGCAGCCGGGTCATGGCTAGCAGGCTGGGCGGATGGGTGGGGACTTGATTGTGCAGCAGCCAACGGCTGCGGGTGGGATGATGGTTGTTCAGGGAAAACGCGAGATGCGATGAACTGCGGGTGATGCTAGGCATGGCAAAACCCTCATTTTGATTGCGTGTTGTCGTGGTCGGGTGGACAACGCTCTGGATGTGGTCAAGGCAGAGCGGCAGCGGCAAAGCGCCGTAGATCACGGAATGGGAATTTTCTGCATAAGCACCTCCATGTGTGGCCGTCAAAGCAGCTCATAGCACATAATGAGTGTCATGAAGATATCAATAACAATCAAAAAGTCACTTATAGTTAACATTTTGCAAATCATACCGCGTGGCTTGAGCGCTAGCAAGCGCTGATGCTATCGGGGTATGGAAAACACAACGAAACCCTTAACCGCCCGTGCGGTTTTCGCCCGCAACCTGCGGATTGCCAGACGCCTGCATGATGTGTCGCAGGAGGCGTTGGCCTTGCAGGCGGGGATGAGCAGAACCTATGTTTCGGAGATTGAGCGCGGCGAGCGCAATGTCTCCATCGACAACATGGGGGCATTGGCCGACGCACTGGGCGTGGCGTTGAGAGACTTGGTGGACCCGGAGATGTTTGGCGGCTTGTTGGACAAAGCGAGCAAGTAGTAGGACGGTTTACCCGTTATGTGTTCTTTGGAATCCGCTGAGCGGATGATGATTGGGATTGCCGGGTTGCCCGGTGGCAGGGAGGGGATGTTTGCCTGCTTTATGACCTCACTCGGTATCCCGGCCACCCTGCAAGCTTAGTCTGCGGCTACCCGCCGGTTCCCGTCAGGCCCGAGGCGCGGCTGTACTCGTCCCGCGCTACCGTCGCGGGACTCAAACATGCAGCCGCTTAAAACCTCAGGCCTGCCACCTGGCGGCAGGCTTGAAGGGATTGGGGCGCGTCGCAAACGTATTCGCGTTTTGCGAGCAATGAATAGCGCATGGGTGCGGTCAGTCGGTAACTTGAACCGAACCGACTTGCCCCTATCTCATCAGTGCAAGCTGCTTTGGAAAAGGCTTCGGAGGCGGGGTTTCGCAGTGCTGTTGGGGCACCTTTTCTTTCGTCCATTTCTTTTGGCGAAGCAAAAGAAATGGACCCGTCCTGCCGGGCGGAACCGGCACTTAAACATTTTTCCGCGGAGCGGACACAAAACCAATTCATATTGCGCGGTAAACGTTGGGCATCACGTGGCTCGGCCGAACCTACGGACGATGGTTAGTTCAAGGTTTTAGCATTGGTGTCTAGAGGTGCTGGGTCAAGTTCGAAGTAGATGTAGCTTGGTTTGCGTTTGAGCCCTTCCGCTGGAGACGTGTATATTAATCGTTGGTTTTCCATATCAAATGTTATACCCTCAACCAAGCATGCCTCGGCAACGCGTGGGTTGTACTCGTACAGCCAGACAAAATTCTTTTTCGTCCATGCTAGTATGGCCTTTTGAAGCGAAAGGCAGTCCTTGTTGTTGTTACCTCGTCTGATAGTGAGCCCCATCACGTTCAGGCAGAAGCCGAGAATCTTTGCACCTTTGAAATTAGGGAGGCGCTTCATGTCGGTTATTTCATCGTACAGTAGTCGCCGTACTTTGAACTTCACCACCTTGCCGGCAGGGCCATCCAGCTGATTGAAGTTGAACAGCTCCCCCCATAACGAGTTGTGCTGAATTGTCCAACATTCCCCGCGCGGTGATCTGACTGCTGAAGCGTGGCAGATAACCTCAAAGATCATGCTGGCTATGTGATCGTAAAAAGTTTCACGGGGATGGCCGTGCTTCTCCCTCACACGAATACGAATGTGGTCGGGAACCCCATTCTCGTCTAGAATCTTGACTGCGTTTTTGATGAATTCGACAACGACACGAAGGCGGTGAAACGAATCGGAATCCCAAATGTTGGTGAGCTCGTTTAATGTGTAAAGATCGGAGGCTGCATTTTCGATGTGGCTCTTGGCACGATACAGTACAAATGAATGGCCTTCATACCCTTCTTTGATGTAGCTACCGAAGGTTATCAATACCACCTTGCAGTAAGCCTCCCACTGTTCGGCATCCCATTTACTCTTTCCGTATATGTTGGCGTCAAGCAGAGTCCCAATTGTTTCGACCATTTTATAGTTAGCGAATATTGCCTGGCTAAGAGGCTTGTGATGGCCGATCAGGCCTGATTTGTAGCCATCGGATTCGTGATAGAGGAAAGAGTCTTTGTTTGCCAGCGCCTCATTGACGATATTCTTGGCGAAAGTCCCTATTTGGATACCATACTTGTTCGTATCTGCCATTGCTTGGAATACAGCCAGCACGGTACCCGGCGATGACTCGACGATTGCACGACACAGCCTCTTATCTGCGATAAGCAGAAGCAGGTCATTGGCGTACCCCTCCACCTTGCGGAGCGCTTCCTTTTCGTCCTTTTGCCGAAGTAAATCATTCTGCAGAAGGCCCTTGTCGGGGGCGTAGCGGACGAGTGCTCTAACTGAATGTGCAAGTTCGTCTGCGATGACTGGTAGCTCTGCTGAAGATCCCTTGAGAATGAATCGGTATAGGGCTAGTGCGAAGCGCTCAGCGTTGCGTGGACCGTATGTAGGTGGTCGAATGAACGCAAACCACACCCAGGTTAGGAAGGTTAGTAGGAACAGCCCACCCAAGATTGCTTGCCACGACGAAGGGGTCAGGAGGTTACCTTTGGGTACTAGCCACTGTTCTGCACGCCAGAGGTCTGTAAGCAAGGTCAGTATTCCGAGAGCAGCGACTACTGAGAATGTCAAACCTTGTAGTGGAATGGGGGCTGTTCTGATTCGAAACCGGTAGCGGACATCAGCAGTTGTCCAAACTAAAACCACGAGGGCCAGTCCCGCGATAAATTCCGAGAAACCAAAAAATTTCTGCCCATTGCTATCTAGAGCGATAAAGCAAACGCCCCATATGCACTGCCCAACCGCCATGTGATTTTCCTTTTGAGCCTAATCAATCTTCGGGGCTATTAAAAAAACTACATACGAACCGTTCTGGTTTTGCAGAGGACAGTTGATTTAAGTTGGACTATTTCGGCTTCTATTTACATAAAAAGCCGCCCACCTTGCAGTGAGCGGCTTTTTTTTTAGCCCAATGTAAGCTTGCTAAAGCTTACTCCGGAGGCATATGCGGGGGCAAGATCACATCCCGGATAGACGGCGCATCCGTCAACAGCATCACCAAACGGTCGATGCCGATGCCGCAACCACCAGTCGGCGGCAGGCCGTATTCCATCGCGCGGATGTAGTCGGCGTCGTAGTGCATCGCCTCGTCGTCGCCGGCGTCCTTCTGGGCGACTTGCGTCTGGAAGCGCGCGGCCTGGTCTTCCGGATCGTTCAGCTCGGAGTAGCCGTTGGCGTGCTCGCGGCCGACGATGAACAGCTGGAAACACTCGGTCAGGCCCGGCTGGGTGTCGGAGCCGCGCGCCAGCGGGGAGGCCCTCACCGGGGGGCGATGATGAAGGACGGTCTTGGCGGAATCGGCTGCGAAGGCGGCATCCGCGCCTTGGCGCGCAGCGGCCGCAGAGCCAGCAAAACGGGCGGGAATTTGCTACTTTTCTAGTGCAGGGACGGTTTGAAATATCAAGCAAACAGGCGGTCGCCGCCGGTTGCGCGCAAGCCGGAGCCGCGATGGAAACTCCGCGAATAGCTTAGGCAGGCGAGATTATGGCAAGCCAGACAGATCCCCAGAAAACCCCGCCTTCCGGAACTGGCCAAGCATCCGATTCCAGCCAGCCGCTGACGTTGTCCGACTTTTTTCAGGTTCGGGCCGATGGACTTTTCGTCGCGCCGGGCATCTTGGCCACAGAGGGACGCTGCCGCCAAGCGATAGACCAGCTGTTTGCGGCCGGCTTTTATCTCTCCGGGCTCAATTACACGCAGCTCTGCCATTATGTGTACGAATTTGAGCCGGCCAACATCGCCTCCACTCCGCTTCAACGCATCGCGGAATCCATTGTGCCTTTTCCGGAAGAAAGGCGCTCGCTCTACCGTGGCGTCACCGAGGTGGAGGGGGGCGCGGAGTATTTGTTTGAGCCGATTTACCTGACGCAGAGCGTTAACGTGCCGATCTATGGCAAGGATGCGGCCGGCCAGGATATCGTCGTCGGCAGCCGCGAAGAGGTTTGCACCGCTCCCGCTCAATTGGACTTTGACGAACTGGTTGCCTATCTATGGCAGCAAGGCGTGCGCTTCGGGCTGAACGAGGCGGAAATCGGCGACATCCTCGCCCAGCGCAAGACCGGCCGCTACCGCATTGCCAGCGCGCGCCCCCCGATCCCCGGGGTGGATGCCGGGGTGAAAGAGCAGACAGCGGCGATGCATCGCAACGACAATCCGCGCAGGCTCTCCGACGGGCGCGTCGATCTGGCGCAGTTCCAGAACCGCTATCCGCAGATCAAAGCGAATACCGTGCTGTTGATGAAAACGCCGTGCATTCCCGGCCGGCCTGGACGCGCCATCGATGGCGGCCTGATCAGCGCGGCCGAAGCCCGGGACTTTGAATTGAGCACGCTGGGCGGCAGCGGCACCGAAGTGAGGCTGGACGAGGATGGCAACGAATGCATCGTCGCGGTCTGCGACGGTTTCCTGAATATAGACAGCGCCACCAACCAGATATCGGTTGTCGATAAAATCGTCAACCGGGACGGCGTCAGCGTTCGCACCACCGGCGATTTGGCCTTGCAGGGCGACGAATATGAAGAGCACGGCGAAGTGCAGGAGCGTCGCATTGTCACCGGCAAAAACCTGACCATGTTCAACAATGTGTACGGCACGGTTCGTTCCACCGGGGGGCGCATCGTGCTGAAACAGAACCTAGTGGGCGGCGCCTTGCTGAATGATGCGGGGCCTATCAGTGTGGAGGGCCTGGTATCCAATGCCCAGGTGCGAGCCGAGCAGGGCGAGGTGACGCTCAATCGCGCCGAAAATGCATTGGTGATCGCCCAAAAAGTGAGCATTGCCGAGGCGACTGGCTGCATCATCCTTGCGGAGGATGTGGATATCGGACAGGGAATAGCTTGCGCCATCGCGGCCAAACAACTCCATATCGGCAAGGCTGGCGCGCGCGGCAACCAGGAAACGGCGATTTCCATGCTGCTGCCGGATTTATCCGGTTTCGTCCGTAAGCTGGAAGCCTTGCAGCAGCAACAGCAAGACTGCCTGCAAAAGGTGGACGCGATACAAAAAGCGCGGGCGGCGCTGATGGAAACCGAGGAGTTCAAGCGTTATGTCGGCTTGGCGGCCCGCCTGAAAAAAGGCGAGCTGCAACTGTCCGCGGAACAGCAAGCCGGCTGGAAACGCATGTCGGAACAACTTGCGCCCAAGCTCAAGCAATTCAGCCAGCTCAATGCCGGCTTGAAGTCGCTTCAGGACGCGCAAGCCGCCATCCGCGCTCAGGTGGAGGAGCTGGCCGCCGCGCGCGAAGCCGCCGAGGCCGGCATACGCTGCAAATTAGACGAGCTCAGCGGCGAAACCGTGGTCCGCGCGTTGACGCTGCCTGTCGAGGCTCCCGCTCTGGCCACGCTTCCTCCGGATAAATTGCGGACACGCTTGCGCACATCCGATGCCCAGACCGTGCAATTGTTTGCCGATCACGAGGGCTGCTTCATCTGGCGTTACACCACTCGCCGTTCAAGCTGAATGCGGGCGCCGTCAGCCATGGCGACGATTGCACGGCTTTGCAAGCTGCGCCTTCCGCACGGCGCCTGACAAGAAAAAGCCGCCCACCTTTCGGTGAGCGGCTTCTTTACATTTCACTTCTGCCAAACGCTTATTCGGGGCGCATGTGCGGGAAGAGAATGACGTCGCGGATAGACGGCGCATCGGTCAGCAGCATCACCAGGCGGTCGATGCCGATGCCGCAACCGCCGGTCGGCGGCAGGCCGTATTCCATCGCGCGGATGTAGTCGGCGTCGTAGTGCATCGCCTCGTCGTCGCCGGCGTCCTTCTGTGCAACCTGTGCCTGGAAGCGCGCGGCCTGGTCTTCCGGATCGTTCAACTCGGAGTAGCCGTTGGCGTGCTCGCGGCCGACGATGAACAGCTCGAAACGCTCGGTCAGGCCCGGCTGGGTGTCGGAGCCGCGCGCCAGCGGGGACACTTCCACCGGGTAGTCGATGATGAAGGTCGGGTTCCACAGCAGGGACTCGGCGCATTCTTCGAACAGCGCCAGTTGCAGGCTGCCCAGGCCCGGGGCCGGGGGCAGCTTGCCGCCCAGGCGCTTGATTTCGCTGGCCACCCAGGCGGAGTCGGACAGTTGCGCGTCGGTGTATTGCGGGTTGTAGTGCTTGATCGCTTCCACGATGGTGAAGCGGTCGAACGGCTTGCCCAGGTCCACTTCCTTGCCTTGGTAGGTCACGGTGGTGGCGCCGCAGGAAACCAGCGCGCACTCGCGGATGATGGTTTCGGTCATCTCCATCATGCGCTGGTAGTCGCTATACGCTTCGTAGAACTCGATCATGGTGAACTCGGGGTTGTGGCGCGTGCTCATCCCCTCGTTGCGGAAGTTGCGGTTGATCTCGAACACGCGTTCCAGGCCGCCCACCACCAGACGCTTCAGGTACAGCTCCGGGGCGATGCGCAGGTAGAGCGGCATGTCCAGGGCGTTGTGGTGGGTGACGAACGGCTTGGCCGACGCGCCGCCCGGAATCGGGTGCATCATCGGGGTTTCCACTTCCAGGTAGCCTTCGCCCACCATCACGTCGCGCACTTTCTGCACGATCTTGGAGCGCTTGATGAAGGTGTCGCGGCTTTCCTCGCTCATGATGAGGTCGGCGTAGCGCTGGCGGTACTTGGTTTCCTGGTCGGCGATGCCGTGGAATTTTTCCGGCAGGGGACGGATGTTCTTCGACAGCATGCGCACTTCGGTCGCCTGCACCGTCAGTTCGCCGGTCTTGGTCTTGAACAGCACGCCCTTGACGGCGATGATGTCGCCCAGGTCCCAGCGCTTGAAGTCGGCGTAGACGTCTTCGCCCACGTTGTCGCGGGAGATGAAGGCTTGGATGCGGCCGCTGCTGTCCTGCAGGGTGGCGAAGCTGGCTTTGCCCATCACACGTTTAAGCATCATGCGGCCGGCGACGGCGACTTCGATTTTCTCGGCTTCCAGCGCTTCCGCTTCTTTGGCGGCGTGGTCGTCCTGCAGCGGTTTGGCGAAGTGGCTGCGTTTGAAGTCGTTGGGGTAGGCGATGCCTTTTTCGCGGATCGCTTTCAGTTTCAGGCGGCGTTCCGCCATGATCTGGTTTTCGTCTTGGCTTTGCGCCTGTGCTTGTTCGTGATCAGACATGATGACTCCGTGCCGGGTAGGGTTCCTTCGGCAATTAACTAAAAGTACAACGCGAAGGCCGGCCCCGCGAAGGGGCCGGCCCGATATGGCTTAGACGCCGTGCTTGAGGCTGGCTTCGATGAAGCCGTCCAGGTCGCCGTCCATGACGCCCTTGATGTTGCCCACTTCGTAGCTGGTGCGCAAATCCTTGATGCGGGACTGGTCGAACACGTAGGAGCGGATCTGGTGGCCCCAGCCCACGTCGGTCTTGGTGTCTTCCAGCGCCTGCTTGGCCTCGTTGCGCTTCTTCAGCTCCAGCTCGTACAGCTTGGCGCGCAGCATCTGCCAGGCCTCGTCGCGGTTGCGGTGCTGGGAACGGTCGTTCTGGCACTGCACCACGATGTTGGTCGGGATGTGGGTCAGACGCACGGCGGAGTCGGTCTTGTTGATGTGCTGACCGCCGGCGCCGGAGGCGCGGTAGGTGTCGGTGCGCACGTCCGCCGGGTTGATGTCGATCTCGAAGCTGTCGTCCACCTCGGGGTAGACGAAGACGGACGAGAACGAGGTGTGGCGGCGGGCGTTGGAGTCGAACGGCGACACGCGCACCAGGCGGTGCACGCCCACTTCGGTGCGCAGCAGGCCGTAGGCGTATTCGCCCTCGATCTTCAGCGTGGCGCTGGTGACGCCGGCCACTTCGCCTTCGGACAGTTCCAGCACGTCCACCTTGAAGCCCTTGCGTTCGGCGTAGCGGGTGTACATGCGCAGCAGCATGCCGGCCCAGTCCTGGGCTTCGGTGCCGCCGGCGCCGGCCTGGATGTCGATGAAGCAGTTGGTGGGGTCCATCGGGTCGTGGAACATGCGGCGGAATTCCATCTTCGCCACTTTTTCTTCCACTTCTTCCAGATCGGCCTGCACCGCGAGGATGGTGTCGTCGTCTTCCTCGCTCTTGCCCATGTCGAACAGTTCGCGGCTGTCGCCGATGGTGGCGTTGATGCTGTCCAGCACCAGCACCACGTCTTCCAGCTGTTTGCGCTCGCGGCCCAGATCCTGCGCCTTTTTGGGGTCGTTCCAGATATCCGGGTCTTCGGTCAGGCGGCTTACTTCTTCCAGACGGTCTTTTTTACCGTCGTAGTCAAAGATACCCCCGAATATCGGCGGCACGGGCGGCCAGGTCTTCGATTTTGGCCGCGATTTGGTTCAAAACTTCAACTTCGATCATGCTTTCGCTCCAAATGGCAGTCTGTATTAGTAAATTCAAATGTATTTTCGCGGTTTGACCAAAGACAAAAAGCGCACCGTTTGGTGCGCTTCTCTTCGGTCAGGCCGGAAAATCAGCCAAACAGGTGAGCGATGGCTGCGCGCTCTTCTTCCAGCTCGGCCAGGGTCAGGTCCATCCGCTCGCGGCTGAACGCGTCGATCTCCAGGCCTTCTACACGTTTGTATTCGCCATTTTCGCATACAACCGGTACGCCGTACATCACGCCTTCCGGGATGCCGTAGGAACCGTCGGACGGAATGCCCATGGTCACCCACTTGCCGTTGCTGCCCAGCACCCAGTCGTGGATGTGGTCGATGGCGGCGTTGGCGGCGGAGGCGGCGGAGGACAGGCCGCGCGCTTCGATGATGGCGGCGCCGCGCTTGCCCACGGTGGGCAGGAACACGTCGCGGTTCCACACGTCGTCGTTGATCAGGGTTTTAACCGATTGGCCGTCGATGGTGGCGAAGCGGTAGTCGGCGTACATGGTCGGCGAGTGGTTGCCCCATACGGCCAGCTTCTCGATCGAGGCCACCGGCTTGCCGGTCTTGGCGGCGATTTGCGACAGCGCGCGATTGTGGTCAAGACGCAACATGGCGGTGAAGTTTTTCGGATCCAGATCCGGAGCCGACTTCATCGCGATCCAGGCGTTGGTGTTGGCCGGGTTGCCCACCACCAGCACCTTGACGTCGCGGGCGGCGTGGTCGTTCAGCGCCTTGCCCTGAACGGTGAAGATGGCGCCGTTGGCTTCCAGCAGGTCCTTGCGCTCCATGCCCTTGCTGCGCGGGCGGGCACCGACCAGCAGGGCGACCTTCACATCCTTGAAGGCCACGTTCGGGTCGTCGGTGGCTACCATGCCGGCCAGCAGCGGGAAGGCGCAGTCTTCCAGCTCCATCATCACGCCCTTCAGCGCGGTTTGAGCCTGCGGCAGGTCCAGCAGGTGAAGAATGACCGGTTGATCCTTGCCCAGCATTTCTCCACTGGCAATGCGGAACAGCAGGCTGTAGCCGATCTGGCCGGCAGCGCCGGTAACGGCAACGCGAACGGGGGCTTTCATTGGCGGACTCTCCTTTGATGTATCCGATAATGAGCTGCAGATGGTGCTCTGCAGTATAGATGTGGCCTGGAGTGTATCACGGCTGTTTATCGATTTGGGTTATCTGTCAAGAATATGTCGTTAAACAATCGTTTGAGTCTTATGTCTTATATAAGACTTATCTTTACGCTGGAATTGTTTGGTGTTAAAACACAGACCATGACAGCCAATACGCTGAAAAGACAGCCGCTTTATGCTCAGGTCAAACAGCTGCTGATGCAGCGCATGAGCGGCGGCGAATGGCAGGCGCACGACGCGCTGCCCAGCGAATGGGAGCTGGCCGACGAGCTTGGCGCGAGCCAGGGCACGGTGAGGAAGGCGCTGTCGGAGCTGGTGGACGCGGGCTTGCTGTACCGCCAGCAGGGCAGGGGCACCTACATGGCGCCGGTGCCGGGCGATTGGGGCGAGGCCTCGCTGCTGACGCCGGGCCTGTTTTCCGAGCGGCCGGACGAACTGGTCAGGGAATTTCTCGGCATGTCCCGGCTGAATGCCAGCGAGGACATCGCCGAGGCTTTGCAATTGCGGCGTCTTGCGCCTTTATTGAGAATTCGCCAGCTGTGGCGTTGGCATGGCGCGCCGGTGGCGCTGGACGACGCGCTGCTGCCGGCGGAGTGGTTCGACGGCATGGACGCGCGCTGGCTGCGCAATTCGGCCGGCGTGTACGCCACGCTGCAGCAGCGCTTCGGCGTGCGGGTGAAGGTGGTGTGCGAGCAGTTCCGCGCCGAGATGCTGCCGCGCGAGGAGGCGGGGCTGCTGGGCGTGACCGGTATGGTGGCCGACGTGCCGGCCCTGTGCCTGCTGCGGCTGTCGGCGGACATGAACGACCGCCCGCTGGAGTGGCGGCAGCGCTACTGCCTGACGCACCAGCTGGCTTATACAGTGAAACACAACTGAACGCCGTTGTCCTTGACGTAGATTAAGAGGTCAGCGGCCAGCGGGATAGACCAACATTTGTTAGAATCCCCGGCGCATATTGCGAATGAATTGCGCAATATGCCAGGTAAAGGCGGATACCGCTCCCAGGAAAAAGGACGGGTCCGCCAGGCGCTTCGCTCGCGGTGGGCGGGCGTCATGTAAACCACTTGGTCACAAAACATCCAAGGAAAGCCTTATGCAGAAGCAAAGACCGAAGCATCTGGACTTGGCCAGGATCAGACTGCCCGTTCCGGGTTTCGTCTCCATCCTGCACCGGGTCAGTGGTGTGGCGTTGTTCTTTTCCCTCCCGCTGTTGATCTATCTGCTGCACGGTTCGCTGAGCTCCGCCGAATCGTTCGACACCTACAAGGCGGTAGTGTCCCACCCGCTGATGAAGCTGGTCTTGCTGGGCCTGATCTGGGCCTACCTGCATCACTTCTGTGCAGGCATCCGTTTCCTGTTTCTCGACATTCACAAAGGTCTCGAACTCGAGACCGCCCGCGCCACCGCCAAGACCGTGCTGGTCGTCAGCCTGGTGCTGACCGTGGTCCTGGGAGGTATCGCTCTATGGTAAACCGTCACGTCGTCGGCGCCGGCTATGGCCTGCGCGATTGGATCATGCAGCGCGTCACCGCCGTGGTGATGGTGCTCTACACCGTGGCCCTGGCGTTGTTCATGCTGGCGCTGCCGTCCGGCTACGAAGGCTGGAAGTCTCTGTTCAGCCACGCCTGGGTCCAGCTGTTCACCCAGGTGACCTTGTTGGCGCTGTTCCTGCACGTATGGGTGGGCATCCGCGACGTGTGGATGGACTACGTGAAGCCGGTGGGTATCCGCCTGGCGCTGCACGTGTTCACCATCGTCTGGCTGGTTTCCTGTTTCATCTATTCCGTTAAAGTGGTCTGGGGGCTGTAATGGGCGTAGCTGTTCGTCATTTTGATGCGGTAGTCGTGGGCGCCGGCGGCGCCGGCATGCGAGCCGCGCTGCAACTGTCGGAAGCTGGTCTGAAGACCGCCGTGCTGTCCAAGGTGTTCCCGACCCGTTCCCATACCGTAGCCGCCCAGGGCGGCGTGTCCGCTTCGCTCGGCAATTCCGAGCCGGACAACTGGCACTGGCACATGTACGACACCGTCAAGGGTTCGGACTGGCTGGGCGACCAGGACGCGATCGAATTCATGTGCCGCGAAGCCCCGAAAGTGGTGGTCGAGCTTGAGCACTTCGGCATGCCGTTCGACCGCAATCCGGACGGCACCATCTACCAGCGTCCGTTTGGCGGCCACATGTCCGACTTCGGCGAAGGCAAGCCGGTCCGCCGCGCTTGCGCCGCCGCCGACCGCACCGGCCACGCGATGCTGCACGCGCTGTACCAGCGCAATGTGCGCGCCAATACCCACTTCTTCGTCGAGTGGATGGCGCTGGACCTGATCCGCGACGCCGAAGGCCGTGTGCAGGGCGTTGTCGCCATGGAAATGGAAACTTCGGAAATCGTGGTGTTCCAGGCCAAGGCCACCCTGTTCGCCACCGGCGGCGCCGGCCGCATCTTCGCCTCGTCCACCAACGCCTTCATCAATACCGGCGACGGCTTGGGCATGGCCGCCCGCGCCGGCATCCCGCTGGAAGACATGGAGTTCTGGCAGTTCCACCCGACCGGCGTGGCCGGCGCGGGCGTGCTGATCACCGAAGGCGTGCGCGGCGAAGGCGGCATTTTGCGCAACAGCTCCGGCGAGCGCTTCATGGAGCGCTACGCGCCGAACGCCAAGGACCTGGCCTCCCGCGACGTGGTGTCGCGCGCGATGGTGTCCGAGATCAACGAAGGCCGCGGCTGCGGTCCGAACAAGGACCACGTGCTGCTGGACATCACCCACCTCGACCCCGAGGTGATCATGTCCAAGCTGCCGGGCATCCGCGAGATCTCGATCAAGTTCGCCGGCGTGGACCCGATCAAGGCCCCGATCCCGGTGGTGCCGACCTGCCACTACCAGATGGGCGGCATCCCCACCAATTACCACGGCGAAGTGGTGATCGACGGCCAGCCGGTGCACGGCTTCTACGCCGCCGGCGAAGTGGCGTGCGCGTCGGTGCACGGCGCCAACCGCCTGGGCACCAACTCGCTGCTGGACCTGCTGGTCTTCGGCAAGAGCTCGGCCAACTCGATCATCGAATTCATCAAGCAGCAGCCGGAAGACCTGCCGCAGCTGGCGACGGCGGATGTCGAGCGCTCGGTCGCCCGCGTCGCCCGTCTGGACAACCAGACCAACGGGGTGCAGGTGCATGACGCCCGCGCCGAGATGCAACGCGTGATGCAGGCCCACTGCGGCGTGTTCCGCTTCAAGGACATGCTGGCCGAGGGCGTGGAGAAGATCCTGGAAGTGGCCGACATGGTGGCCAAGACCGAGATCGGCGACAAGTCCAAGGTGTTCAACACCGCCCGCATCGAAGCGCTGGAGCTGGAAAACCTGATCGAAGTGGCCAAGGCCACCATGGTTTCGGCCAACGCCCGCACCGAAAGCCGCGGCGCCCACGTGCGCGACGACGCGCCGGACACCCCGGAAACGCCGAACGGCCGCGACGACGTGAACTGGCTGAAGCACACGCTGTGGTTCCGCGAAGGCAACCGCCTGCAGTACAAGCCGGTGAACATGAAGCCGCTGACCGTGGACACGATCAAGTTGAAGGCCCGCTCCTACTAAGGGTTGAACAGAGATGACTACCGAAAACGTCAAATTCCGCATCTACCGCTACGATCCGGACAAGGATGCCAAGCCGTACATGCAGGACATCAGCGTGGACATGGACGCCACCGAGCACAAGCTGCTGGACGCGCTGGTCAAGCTGAAGACCAAGGACGACACGTTGTCCTTCCGCCGCTCCTGTCGCGAAGGCGTGTGCGGTTCGGACGCGATGAACATCAACGGCAAGAACGGCCTGGCCTGCCTGACTGACTTCCGCACGCTGAAGCAGCCGATCGAGCTGCGTCCGCTGCCGGGCCTGCCGGTGGTTCGCGACCTGATCGTGGACATGGCGCAGTTCTTCAAGCAGTACCACTCGATCAAGCCGTACGTGATCAACGACACGCCGCCGCCGGAACGCGAGCGCCGCCAGTCGCCGGAAGACCGCAAGGAGCTGGACGGCCTGTACGAGTGCATCCTGTGCGCGTGCTGCTCCACGTCCTGCCCGTCGTTCTGGTGGAATCCGGACAAGTTCGTCGGCCCGGCCGGCCTGTTGGCCGCCTACCGCTTCATCGCGGATACCCGCGACGAGGCCACCAACGAGCGTCTGGACAACCTGGAAGACCCGTACCGCCTGTTCCGCTGCCATAGCATCATGAACTGCGTCGACGTGTGTCCGAAGGGCCTGAACCCGACCCGCGCGATCGGCAAGATCAAGGACCTGATGGTCAAGCGTGCGGTATGACGACTTACGATCCGATCGAACTGAAACGGATCCGCTGGCGGTCTAGGCGGGGCTTGTTGGAACTGGACCTGGTGCTGGAGAAGTTCTTCGCCGGCCCGTTCGACCAACTGGCGCCCGCCCAGATCGACGCGTACCGGCAGCTGCTGGATCTGCCGGACACTGATTTTCTGGATGTCGTCAACGGCAAGGCCGATCTCGACGATCCGGAATTGATGGACATCGTGGCGATCCTGCGATCGCTGTGATGGCCGACCCCAAACCATTACAACAATGAAATAATGACTGGGAGTATTGCTGTGGAAACTAATCGCAAAGTCACGCTCAGCTACAACGAGGGCAAGGAAACCCTGGACCTGCCGGTCCTGGGGGGCTCGCTGGGTCCGGATGTTGTCGACATCCGCGCCTTTGGCAAAACCGGCATGTTCACCTTCGACCCGGGTTTCCTGGCCACCGCCAGCTGCGAATCCAAGATCACCTTCATCGACGGCGATCTGGGCCACCTGTATTACCGTGGCTACCCGATCGAGCAACTGGCCGAGAAGAGCGACTATCTGGAAGTGTGCTACCTGCTGCTGAACGGCGAACTGCCGACCGCGGCGCAGCGCAAGGATTTCGAACGCGGCATCATGCGCCACAACATGCTGCATGACCAGCTGATGAGCCTGTTCAAGGGCTTCCGCCGCGACGCGCACCCGATGGCCGTGATGGTCGGCGTGGTGGGCGCGCTGTCCGCGTTCTACCATGACTCGCTGGACATCTCCAATCCGGAGCATCGCCGCATTTCCGCGCACCGCCTGGTGGCCAAGCTGCCGACCATCGCCGCGCAAGCCTACCGCTACAACAAGGGCCTGCCGTTCTCGTATCCGAAGAATGGCCTGACCTACGCGGAAAACTTCCTGCACATGATGTTCTCCACCCCGTGCGAAGAGTACAAGGTGAACCCGGTTCTGGCGCGCGCGCTGGACCGCATCTTCACCCTGCACGCCGATCACGAGCAGAACGCCTCCACCTCCACCGTGCGTCTGGCCGGCTCTTCCGGTGCCAACCCGTTCGCATGTATCGCCGCCGGTATCGCCTGCCTGTGGGGCCCGTCCCACGGCGGCGCCAACGAAGCCGTGCTGAAGATGCTGGACGAGATCGGCTCGGTGGACAATGTCGCCGACTTCATGCAGGGCGTGAAGGACAAGCGCTACAAGCTGATGGGCTTCGGCCACCGCGTGTACAAGAACATGGACCCGCGCGCCGCCATCATGAAGCAGACCTGCGACGAAGTGCTGAACGAGCTGGGCCTGCACAACGATCCGAAGTTCAAGCTGTCGATGGAGCTGGAAAAGATCGCGCTGTCCGACCCGTACTTCATCGAGCGCAAGCTGTACCCGAACGTGGACTTCTACTCCGGCATCGTGCTGTCCGCGATCGGCATCCCGGTTTCCATGTTCACCCCGATCTTCGCGCTGGCCCGCACCGTGGGCTGGATCGCGCACTGGAACGAGATGATCGGCGATCCGGGCATGAAGATCGGCCGTCCGCGCCAGCTGTACACCGGCGCCGCGCGCCGCGACTTCGTGGAAGTCGCCAAGCGCTGATGTGAAAGACAGGGTTGGTTGAAGCGGGGGCTTCAGCCAGCCCTTTTTTACAGAGCGCTGGGGCAAGGACGCCTTGCCCAAGCGCTTTGAATAATGCAGCAACGTCGTTAAGACAAGACAAAGGGTAGCCAGACCATGATGCAATCCATGTACAGCCATTCCTATCTGTTCGGTGGGAATGCCCCGTTCATCGAGGAGCTGTACGAACAGTACCTCGTTGACGCCAACTCCGTGCCGAACGAGTGGCGCGACTACTTCGACAAGCTGGCGCAGTCGCCGGGCGCCGCCGAGCGCGACGTGCCGCACCTGCCGATCCAGGAGTCGTTCATCCAGCTGGCGAAAAAGCCGGTGATCGGCCAGCGCGGCGCCGCCGCCACCGATTGGGAGGCGATGCAGAAGCAGGTGGGCGTGCTGAAGCTGATTTCCGCCTACCGCGTGCTGGGCGCGCGCCAGGCCAATCTGGACCCGCTGCGCCGCATGGATCAAGCCATCGTGCGCGAACTGGACCCGGCTACCCATGGTCTGAACGACGCCGACATGGCGGTGCAGTTCAACGTCGGCTCGCTGGCCGGCCCGCAGAAGCTGCCGCTATCCGACATCATCGCCCGCCTGAAGCAGACCTACTGCGGCAATATCGGCGTCGAATTCATGCACATCACCCAGTCCGATGAAAAGCACTGGGTGCAGAAACGCTTCGAGGACGCGCTGTCCACCCCGCGCTACGACGCGGGCAAGAAGCAGCGCATCCTGAAGCAGATCACCGCCGCCGAAACGCTGGAGCGCTACCTGCACACCAAGTACGTTGGCCAGAAGCGCTTCTCGCTGGAAGGCGGCGAGTCCGCCATCGCGGCGCTGGACCACCTGATCCAGAACGCCACTGAGCAGGGCGTGCAGGAACTGATCATCGGCATGGCCCACCGCGGCCGCCTGAACGTGCTGGTCAACACCCTGGGCAAGCTGCCGCGCGACCTGTTCGCCGAATTCGAAGGCAAGGCCGCCCAGCAGATGGCTTCCGGCGACGTGAAGTACCACATGGGCTTCTCGTCCGACATTCCGACCGCCAGCGGCCCGATGCACGTGTCGCTCGCGTTCAACCCGTCGCACCTGGAAATCGTCAACCCGGTGGTGGAAGGTTCGGTGCGCGCGCGCCAGGATCGCCGCAAGGACGCCGAGCGCAAGACCGCGGTTCCGGTGCTGATCCACGGCGACTCGGCCTTCGGCGGCCTGGGCGTCAACCAGGGCACCTTCAACCTGTCGCAGACCCGCGGCTACGGCACCGGCGGCACCATCCACATCGTCATCAACAACCAGGTGGGCTTCACCACGTCGGACACCCGCGACATCCGCTCGACGATGTACTGCACCGACGTGGCCAAGATGATCGAAGCGCCGATCCTGCACGTGAACGGCGATGACCCGGAAGCCGTCTGCTTCGTGATGCAGGCCGCGCTGGATTACCGCATGACCTTCAAGAAGGATGTGGTGATCGACCTGGTGTGCTACCGCAAGCTCGGCCACAACGAGGGCGACGATCCCTTCCTGACCCAGCCGATGATGTACAAGAAAATCGCCAAGCACCAGGGCGTGCGCGCGATGTACGCCGAGCGCCTGGTGCAGGAAGGCGTGCTGAAAGCCGAGGAAGCCGACGCGCAGATCCAGGCCTACCGCGACGCGCTGGACAAGGGCGAGCACGTAGAACAGACCGCGTTGACCAACTACCGCCGCGAGCACGCGCTGGACTTCAGCCAGTATCTGGGCACCCACTGGGCGCACCCGACCGACACTTCTCTGCCGCAGGCCGACATCCAGCGCCTGACCGACAAGTTCACCACGCTGCCGGAAGGCTTCAAGCTGCACCCGACCGTGCAGAAAGTGCTGGCAGCGCGCAAGGCGATGGCCGCCGGCGAACAGAACGTCGACTGGGGCATGGCCGAGACGCTGGCCTACGCGTCGCTGGTGACCAACGGCTTCGGCGTGCGCCTGTCGGGCGAAGACTCCGGCCGCGGCACCTTCTCCCATCGCCACTCGGTGCTGCATGACCAGAACCGCGAGAGCTGGGACCAGGGCAGCTATGTGCCGCTGCGCAATATGTCCGACAACCAGGCCGACTTCCTGGTGATCGACTCCATCCTGAACGAGGAGGCGGTGCTGGCCTACGAATACGGCTACGCCTGTTCCGCTCCGGACCAGCTGGTGATCTGGGAAGCCCAGTTCGGCGACTTCGCCAACGGCGCCCAGGTGGCCATCGACCAGTTCATCTCTTCCGGCGAGACCAAGTGGGGCCGTCTGTGCGGCCTGACCACCATCCTGCCGCACGGCTACGACGGCCAGGGCCCGGAGCACTCCTCCGCCCGCCTGGAGCGCTGGCTGCAGCTGTGCGCCGAGCACAATATGCAGGTGGTGATGCCGTCTGAAGCCGGCCAGATGTTCCACATGCTGCGCCGCCAGGTGCTGCGCCCGTACCGCAAGCCGCTGGTGATCTTCCTGTCCAAGCGCCTGCTGCGCTTCAAGGATTCGATGAGCCCGATCGAAGACCTGACCACCGGCAGCTTCCGCCCGGTGATCGGCGACGTCGTGGTCAAGGATCCGAAGAAGGTCAAGCGCGTGCTGCTGTGCGCCGGCCAGGTGTATTACGACCTCGCCGCCGCCCGCAAGGAGCGCGGCCTGGACGACGACATCGCCATCGTGCGCATCGAGCAGCTGTACCCGTTCCCGACCGAGCAGGTGGCCGCCGAGCTGGCGCGCTTCACCCAGGCCAAGGAAGTGATGTGGGTGCAGGAAGAGCCGCGCAACCAGGGCGCCTGGTACCAGATCCGCCACCGCCTGGAAGGCCTGTTGAACGCCAAGCAGCAGCTGTCGTTCGCCGGTCGTCCGTCGTCGGCTTCGCCGGCGGTCGGTTATATGAGCAAGCACGTCGCCCAACTGAAGGCCTTCGTCGAAGAAGCGATGTCGGTCGCCCGCTGAGCCAACGAGAAAGAAGGGGCGGCATCGCGGCCGCCCCGCTATGGAGAAGAACATGCTGATTGAAGTCAAAGTCCCGCAACTGCCCGAATCCGTATCCGAAGCCACGCTGATGAGCTGGCACAAGAAGGTTGGCGAGTTCGTCAAACGCGACGAAAACCTGATCGACCTGGAAACCGACAAGGTGGTGCTGGAACTGCCGGCGCCGCAAGCCGGCGTGGTGGTGGAAATCATCGAGCAGGATGGCGCCACCGTGACCTCCGGCCAGCTGATCGCCAAGATCGATACCGCCGCCAAGGCAGGCGACGCCGCTCCGGCGGCCGCAGCCGCCCCGGCGCCCGCAGCCGCCCCGGCGCCCGCCGCCGCCGCTCCGGTGCAGGCCGCTCCGGCCGCCGGCGCCGCCGCGATGCCGTCCGCCGCCAAGCTGGCCGCGGAAACCGGCGTGGACCTGTCCAAGGTGGCCGGCTCCGGCCGCGATGGCCGCGTGCTGAAGGAAGACGTGCAGGCCGCCAAGCAAGCCGCTCCGGCCCAGGCCGGCCCGGTGATCGGTTCCGGCGCCGCGCTGTCCGCCACCCCGGCCGCCGTCAACGTCGCCGGCATCCTGTCCGGCCGCGCCGAGCAGCGCGTGCCGATGTCCCGTCTGCGCCAGCGCGTGGCCGAGCGTCTGATCATGTCGCAGCAGACCAACGCCATCCTCACCACCTTCAATGAAGTGAACATGAAGCCGGTGATGGACCTGCGCGCCAAGTACAAGGACAAGTTTGAGAAAGAGCACGGCATCAAGCTGGGCTTCATGGGCTTCTTCGTCAAGGCCGTGGTCGCCGCGCTGAAGAAATACCCGATCGTCAACGCGTCCGTGGACGGCAACGACATCGTCTACCACGGCTACTTCGATATCGGCGTGGCCGTGGGCAGCCCGCGCGGCCTGGTGGTGCCGGTGATCCGCAACGCCGACCAGCTGTCGCTGGCCGACATCGAGAAGCAGATCGCCGAATTCGGCAAGCGCGCCCAGGAAGGCAAGCTGACCGTGGAAGAACTGACCGGCGGCACCTACACCATCTCCAACGGCGGCACCTTCGGCTCGATGATGTCCACTCCGATCATCAACCCGCCGCAATCCGCGATCCTGGGCATGCACGCCACCAAGGAGCGCGCCGTGGTTGAGAACGGTCAAGTGGTGGTGCGTCCGATGATGTATCTTGCCCAATCCTACGACCACCGCATCATCGACGGTCGCGAAGCGGTGCTGAGCCTGGTGGCGATCAAGGACGCCATCGAGGATCCGGCGCGTCTGCTGCTCGACCTGTGATGAAGCACCGGGCCGGCGCAAGCCGGCCTGTTTGAATCTGCATGAACGGAGCCAGAATGAATCTGCCGGATTGGGTTTACGCGTTCGCCTCGGTATTGGCCGGGGTGGCCTTGTTGTTCCTCACCTGGAAGAAACGCCAGCAGGGGATGCGCGAAGACCGCTACGTGTTGTTCGGCAAGATCGTCATCGCGCTGTTCATGATCGCTTTCGGGGCCTTGCTGTTCAAAGTGGGCAAGGCCTGACCCCAAGGGAAAATCCATGAGCCAACAGTTTGATGTTGTAGTGATCGGCGGCGGTCCCGGCGGCTATGTGGCCGCCATTCGCGCGGCCCAGCTGGGTTTCAGCGCGGCTTGCGTCGACGCGTTCAAGAATCCGGAAGGCAAGCCGTCGCTGGGCGGCACCTGCCTGAACGTCGGCTGCATCCCGTCCAAGGCGCTGTTGCAATCGTCGGAAAACTTCCACGCGGTGCAGCACGACTTCGCCAAGCACGGCATCAGCGTGTCCGGCGCCAAGATGGACGTCGGCCAGATGCTGGGCCGCAAGACCGACATCATCAACAAGAACGCGGCCGGCATCGGCTTCCTGTTCAAGAAGAACAAGGTCGCCAACATCCACGGCCTGGCCGCCTTCAAGGGCCGCCAGGGCGACAAGTGGCTGATCGAAGTCACTGACGGCGGCAAGGTGGTGGACACCCTGGAAGCCGTCCACGTGATCGTCGCCACCGGCTCCAGCCCGCGCGCGCTGCCGGGCCTGGCCACCGACAACCAGCTGGTGCTGGACAACGAGGGCGCGCTGGCGCTGTCCGCGGTGCCGAAGCGCCTGGGCGTGATCGGCGCCGGCGTGATCGGTCTGGAAATGGGTTCGGTGTGGAAGCGCCTGGGCTCTGAAGTCACCATCCTGGAGGCGATGCCGACCTTCCTGGCGGCCGCCGACCAGCAGATCGCCAAGGAAGCGTTCAAGACGCTGACCAAGGACACCGGCCTGGACATCAAGCTGGGCGTGAAGATCGGCGAAGTGAAGGCCGGCAAGAAGAGCGTCACCGTCAATTACGAATTGAACGGCGAAGCGGTGAAGGCCGAGTTCGACAAGCTGATCGTGTCGATCGGCCGCGTGCCGAACACCCAGGGCCTGGGCGCCGAGACCGTCGGCCTGCAGCTGGATGAGCGCGGCTTCGTCGCCGTGGACGACCATTGCCACACCAATCTGCCTAACGTCTGGGCGATCGGCGACGTGGTGCGCGGCCCGATGCTGGCGCACAAGGCGTCGGAAGAGGGCGTGGCCGTGGCTGAGCGCATCGCCGGCCAGAAGCCGCACGTCGATTTCGGCGTGATTCCGTGGGTGATCTACACTTCTCCGGAGATCGCCTGGGTCGGCAAGACCGAAGAGCAGCTGAAGGCCGAGGGCGTCGAGTACAAGAAGGGCACCTCGGGTTTCGGCGCCAACGGCCGCGCGCTGGGTCTGGGCATGGCGCAGGGCACGGTGAAGATCCTGGCCGACGCCAAGACCGACCGCATCCTGGGCCTGCACATGATCGGCCCGATGGTGTCCGAACTGGTCAGCGAGGGCGTGGTGTCGATGGAGTTCAAGGCCGCCAGCGAAGACCTGGCGCGCATTGTCCACGCCCACCCGTCGTTGTCGGAAGTGATACACGAAGCCGCCCTCGCCGCCGACAAGCGCGCGTTGCACGGTTGAGTGGACACGGGTCGTGTACAATGCGCACGACCCGACCGGTACAGGGCCGGAACACGCGCGCCGGGGGGCGCGCGCCGGCTCCGCCAACAAGGTTTGGCAAGCTATCAAGGAATAGAGGCAGAGGCGCATGCCCGCCATCATTTCCCCGAAAGGAAACCATAGATGAACCTGCATGAATACCAAGCGAAAGAGCTGCTGAGCCGTTACGGCCTGCCGGTGCAACAAGGCATTCTGGCCAAGTCGCCGGAAGAAGCGGCTGCCGCTTACGACAAGCTGGGCGGCAAATTCGCCGTCGTCAAGGCCCAGGTGCACGCCGGCGGCCGCGGCAAGGCCGGTGGCGTGAAAGTGGTGAAGAGCCGCGAAGAAGCCGCCGAAGTCGCCAAGACCCTGATCGGCACCAACCTGGTGACCTACCAGACCGACGCAGCCGGCCAGCCGGTGAACAGCGTGCTGGTTTGCGAAGACATGTACCCGGTGCAGCGCGAACTGTACCTGGGCGCCGTGGTGGACCGCGGCAGCCAGCGCGTCGTATTCATGGTTTCCACCGAAGGCGGCGTGGAAATCGAGAAGGTGGCTGAAGAGACCCCGGAAAAGATCATCAAGATCGAAGTGGACCCGCTGGTCGGCATGCAGCCGTTCCAGGCGCGCGACGCCGCTTTCGCGCTGGGCCTGTCCGGCGCGCAGATCGCCGCGTTCAGCAAGCTGATGCTGGGCTCCTACCAGGCTTTCGTCGAGAATGACTTCGCCCTGTTCGAAGTGAACCCGCTGGCGCTGCGCGAAAACGGCGAGCTGGCCTGCGTGGACGGCAAGATCAACCTGGACTCCAACGCCCTGTACCGCCACCCGGAACTGCTGGCCCAGCGCGACAAGAGCCAGGAGAACGAGCGCGAAGTGAAGGCTTCCGAGTTCGACCTGAACTACGTGGCCCTGGAAGGCAATATCGGCTGCATGGTGAACGGCGCCGGCCTGGCGATGGCCACCATGGACATCATCAAGCTGAAGGGCGGCCAACCGGCCAACTTCCTGGATGTGGGTGGCGGCGCGACCAAAGAGCGCGTGATCGAAGCGTTCAAGCTGATCCTGGCCGACACCTCGGTGCAAGGCGTGCTGATCAACATCTTCGGCGGCATCGTCCGCTGCGACATGATCGCCGAAGCCATCATCGCCGCCGTGAAGGAAGTGAACGTGACCGTGCCGGTCGTGGTCCGTCTGGAAGGCAACAACGCCGAACTGGGCGCCAAGATCCTGGACGAATCCGGTCTGAAACTGACTTCCGCCCAGGGTCTGAACGACGCTGCCGAGAAGATCGTCGCCGCCGTCAAGGCCGTGGCCTGAGACCCGCACTGAGCTGAGGAATACAAAATGAGCGTATTGGTAAACAAAGACACCAAAGTGCTGGTGCAAGGCTTCACCGGCAAGAACGGCACCTTCCACGCCGAGCAGGCGCTGAAGGTCGGCACCAAGGTCGTGGGCGGCGTGACCCCGGGCAAGGGCGGCGCGGAGCATCTGGGCCTGCCGGTGTTCAACACCATGAAGGACGCCGTGCGTCAGACCCAGGCCGACGCCTCGGTGATCTACGTGCCCGCAGCCTTCGCCAAGGATTCCATTCTGGAAGCCATCGACAGCGGCGTGAAGCTGATCGTCTGCATCACCGAAGGCGTGCCCACCCTGGACATGCTGTACGTGAAGAAGGCCGTCGACGAAGCCGGCATTCGCCTGATCGGCCCGAACTGCCCCGGCATCATCACCCCGGGCGAGTGCAAGATCGGCATCATGCCGTGGCACATCCACAACCCGGGCCGCATCGGCATCGTGTCGCGCTCCGGCACCCTGACCTATGAAGCCGTGGCGCAAACCACCGCGCTGGGTCTGGGCCAGTCCACCTGCATCGGCATCGGCGGCGACCCGATCCCGGGCACCAGCCACATCGACGCGCTGAAGCTGTTCCAGGACGATCCGGACACCGACGCCATCGTGATGATCGGCGAAATCGGCGGTTCCGCCGAAGAAGAAGCGGCCGAATTCGCCAAGTCCTACGTGACCAAGCCGGTAGTCGGCTACATCGCCGGCGTCACCGCGCCGAAGGGCAAGCGCATGGGCCACGCCGGCGCCATCATCTCCGGCGGCAAGGGCACGGCGGAAGAGAAGTTCAAGGCCTTCGAGAAGGCCGGCATCGCCTACACCCGCAGCCCGGCCGAAATCGGCAAGACCATGTTCGACCTGCTGAAAAGCAAGGGCATGATCTAAGTCCGGTTCCCCGGTCTGAACGAAAACACCCCGCGATCGCTCGCGGGGTGTTTTGTTTCATGGCGGCGGTTCGGCGAGGTGCCGGACCGCGTCGGCGTCAGGCGAAGCGCGCGCAGGCGCGTTCGAACGGCGACTGGAAGCGCGGGCTGACATAGGGCGTCAGCAGATACATCAGGCTGCGGCAGCCGTTCTGGATCAGCTTGTCCAGTTCCGCCGCGTTGGCGTTTTGCTTGATGGTGCTGACCCAGCCGGTCTGCACCATCTGGAAGTGCTGCACCAGATGGGCGAGCTGCTGGTCGTCGACCAGAATCATGCCTTGCTCGCGCAGGCGGGTGAACAGCTGGCCCAGCTTGCCGTTGAGCTGGCCGCGCGACAGCTGCTGGTGCTCTTCCTCCAGCTGCGGGTTGACGCAGAACAGGCTGGGCAGGCTCTTGGGCAGGAAGCGGAAGCTCCAGATGTGGCGCAGCGTCTTTTCCATCGCCATCACCATCGCCTCGATCGAGTTGCTGTGGCTGAGCGCGGCGGACAACTGATCGGCCATGCCCTTCACGTAGCGCTGGTACAGCTCGTTGATGATCTCTTCCTTGTTGCGGAAGTGATAGTAGAGCTTGCCGGTGCTGATGTTCATCCGCTCGGCGATGTGGTTGGTGGTGATGACGCGCTCGCCTTCCTGATTGAACAGTTGCAGGCTTGCTTCGACGATCTTGTTGAAGGTCTCCGATTGGACGCTTTTGCGCATGATTTGATTCTTCCCGCTGAAACTGAGATGCCACGGAGCGCCGGCTCAGCCGGTCTTTCTGGCCGCGAGCAGGCAGGCCGCCAGCGCCAGGCCTATCCAGCTTTCCAGGCGAAAGAAGTCCAGGCAGGAAACCAGCGTGGCTTGCCGGGCGAGTTCGCCGGCCAGCACTCCGAGGCGTTGAGTATCGCTCAAATCGGGCATGAATTGTCGTAATTGATGCAATGAGTCGAGAAACTGTGGCGAATTCCAGGAAAAACGCTCGGATAAACGGCTGTAATGCAGCGCGTTGCGCGCCTGCATGAATACGCTGGCCAAGGCCACGCCGGCCGAGACCGATACCTGGCGCACGATGTTCTTGGTCTGGTAGGCGCGGCCGAACGCCGCCGGGGCGATGTCGCGAAAGGCGCTTTGCGCCACCGCCATGATGAACAGCGACATGAAGCCGCCGTTGAGCAGCAGGATGGCGGCGACGCGGCCCAGCGTCGCCTCGCCGTTCAGGCCGCTCATGAGCCAGCCGTAGCCGGCCAGCAGCAGGCAGCCATAGGCCATGGTCTCCGTCAGGCCGGGCGCCTTGCCCTTCAGCAGCAGCTTGGCGTACAGCAGCGCGAAGGCGATGCCGGCCAGATAGCTGACCGACAGCAGCATGCCGCTGGTGGGCAGGCCGAAGCCCAGCGCCTGTACCGACAGCATCGGCAGGATGTAGCTGTTGGCCGATACCAGCAGGTAGCAGCAGCTATAGCCGACGAGTCCCAGCCGGTAGCCGGGGCGGCGCAGCGGCCGCCAGAGGCGGCGGTCGGACGCTTGGCGGCGGTGCGTGGCGCGGAACAGCAGGACGGCGGCGACGGCCGCCGCGGCGAGGCTGGCCAGCCATCGGGGATGGGCGAACAGCTGGTACGGCGTCTGCTGGATCAGCCATTGCAGCAGGAAGGCGGCGGCCAGCTGCAGCATGAAGGTCCAGGTTGGGTAATGCGCGGGGCGATGCGCCGGCGGCCGCCGCGGCAATTGGCCGGCCGCCCACCAGGCGGGCAGCAGCAAGGGCAGGATGCCCCAGCACAGGGCGCGCCAGCCATAGGCCTGCAGCAAGACGCCGCCCAGCAGCGGCCCCAGCGCGCTGCCCAAGAGCAGCGCCTGGCCGAAGGCGACCAGGCCCAGCCCGCGCTTGGCGGGCGGCAGTTGCGCGACTTCGAGACGGGCGGCGGTGAAGAAGGCGGCGCCGCCTAGCCCCTGCACCGCGCGGCCGGCGATGAAGCCGGCTGGCGACGAGGCGCTGCCCGCGATCAGCGCGCCCAGCGCGAACAGCAGGATGGAGCCTTGCAGATGGCGGCGCGAGCCGAAGCGCTCGACGCACCATTGATGGTTGAACAGCGCCACCACCGCGCTGAGCGCGTAGGCCATCGCCGCCTGGCTGAACTCCTCGGGTCCGGCGCCGACGCCGCCCATCACCTGCGACGAGGCGAAATTGAGCAGACCGTTCTGCAGGAATTCCAGCCAGGCGATCAGCGCGATCGCCGCCAGCCGGCTCCAGTGGGGTTGATGGGAAAAAGCGTGCATGCGCGGCATCCGAGGGTGGGGATGCCGCCAGTGTAGAAAGCGCTTATGATTTAATAAAATCGATGTTTTTCATTGGATATATTACTGTGAATGATATTGACGCGCTGAAGCTGCGGCGGCTGGATCTGAACAGCCTGGTGGCCTTGCACGCGCTGCTCAGCACCCGCAGCGTCAGCCGCAGCGCCGACTTGCTGTGCCTGGGCCAGCCGGCGGTCAGCCACATCCTGAAGAAGCTGCGCGAACAGTGCGGCGACCCCTTGCTGTGCCGCGACGGCCGAGGTCTGGCGGCCACGCCTTACGCCGAGGCGCTGCTGCCGGCGCTGGAGGCATGGCTGGCGGAGGCGCAGCGGCTGCTGGCGCCGCCGGCTTTCGATCCGGCCGCGCTGGACGGCGTTTACCGGTTGGCGATGCCCGATCTGTTGGAGGCGGCTTTGTTGCCGGAATTGATCGCGGCTTTGCAGAGCCAGGCGCCCGGCCTGCGGCTGGAGGTGGCGGCGATGGCGGCCGGCGAGGCCGAGGCGGCGCTGGAAGCGCGGCGGATAGACGGCGCCATCGGCCATTTCCCGGCGCGCGCCGCGCGGCTGTCGCGGCAAGCCCTGTTCCGCAGCCGCTTCGTCTGCGCTTACCACGCCGGCAGGCTGGCATTGCCGGACGCGCTGGACGCGGCCGCGCTGGCGCAGCCGCCGCACCTGTACACATCCTATATCGGCAACAGCGCCAGCCTGGTCGATGACTACTTGGCCGCGCATGGCCAGGCGCGGCGGGTGATCGCCTCCACCGCCAGCCTGCTGGCGATTCCCTTGTTGCTGGAGCGCTTGCCGGCGGTGGCGGTGCTGCCGGAATTGATCGGCCGGGTGCTGCGGGCGGAGGCGGGCGGGCTGACGCTGCGGCCGGTGGCCGACGCGGCGCTGGAGATCGCCGTCGAGCATGTCTGGCATCCGCGCTGCGACGCCGACCCCTTGCGGCAATTCATCCACGCGCTGTTGCTGCGGCAGACGGCGGCATGGCGCGGCGGGCAGGAAGAGGCAGGATTAAGCGTTGTTTGATTTAAATTTGCTGTAAGTATTTAAATGGTATGTGATTTTTAACAATGCGTGCCAGCTGATATGACGGATAATAAAGCTTTTATCAGCATCGGCTTATCATTTCATGCGCTCCATCCGACACAAGCTCATCTTGTTGACGGCGGTGTCCATTCTGGTCGCCACGATCAGCGTGACAGTCATCGCCTGCCTGAACATTCGCAATCACGCCTACGACGAAGCCAAGCGCGAGGTCACCCAGGTTCTGCAGCTGCAGGGCGGGCTGGTATCGGAGTGGCTGACCGTGCGCAAGAACCTGATCACCGCCAGCCTGTCCCGCGCCGGCGACCCGCAGGCCAGCTACTACCTGCAGCAGATCGCCAAGGGCGGCGGCTTCAATATCATTTATGCCGGCCATGGCGACAGCGGCGAGATGTTCTACTCGGTGCCGGGCCGTCCCAAGCCGAGCGCCGACTACCAGCCGGCGCAGCGTCCGTGGTATCAGCAGGCCAAGGCGCAGGGCGGCATCATCGTCACCGATCCGTACAAGGATTCCGAGCCTGAGACCAAGGACAAGCTGGTGATTACCATCGCCGACAAGGCCCAGGGCCAGGAGGTCGTGGTCGGCGGCGACATCCTGATCGACAAGCTGGTGAAGTCGGTGCTGGACATCAAGCTGGCCGGCGACGGCCATGCCTTCCTGCTGACCCGCCAGGGCAAAGTGATCGCCTATCCCAAGCCGGGCCAGGAACTGCGCCCGATCAACGAGCTGATTCCGGGCCTGGACGACAGCCGCTTCCAGCAATTGGTGGGCAGCGGCGACGTGGCCCCGCTGGACATCGACGGCCGCACCTTCCTGGTGACGCTGAAGCCGGTGGCGAACACCGACTGGGTGATGGGCGTGGCCGCCGACGAGGAAGCGGTGCTGGCGCCGGTGACCCAGCTGATCTGGCTGATCTCCGGCGGCGTGGTGATCGTGCTGCTGGTGCTGGTGGCCTTGAGCTCCGGCTATCTGACCCGTTTGCTGCGCGGCCTGATCCAGGTGCGCGACGCGATGCATGAAATCTCGCAAGGCGAGGGCGATCTGACTCGCCGCATCGAGATCCACGGCGAAGACGAAGTGGCGCAGACCGCGGAGGCGTTCAACCAGTTCGTCGGCCGCCTGAACGGCATGTTCCGCGAGCTGCGCGGCGAGGCCGATGAATTGGCGCACGGCGTGATCGAGGTGGGCGGCGCGGTGAAGCAGGTGGCTGCCGATTCACACCGCCTGGCGGACATCTCCAGCTCCAACGCCGCGGCGATCGAGGAAGTGACCGTCAGCATCTCGCACATCGCCGACGCCACCCGCGAAACCGATTCGCTGGCGCGCAATACCGGCGAGCACTCCCGCGAGAGCGCCGGCGACATGCAGCGCATCAGCAACGAGATGGAGCAGACCAGCCAGTCGGTGAGCGAGCTGTCGGCGCTGCTGGCTTCGCTGGAGCAGCGTTCGCAGGAAATCTCCAAGATCACCAATGTGATCAGCGACATCGCCGACCAGACCAATCTGTTGGCGCTGAACGCGGCGATCGAAGCCGCTCGCGCCGGCGAGCAGGGCCGCGGCTTTGCCGTGGTGGCCGACGAAGTGCGCAAGCTGGCCGAGCGCACCGGTAAGGCGACGGTGGAAATCAGCGAGATGGTGGAAAACATCCTGAGCGAGACCGGCAAGGCGGTGGGCAATATGCAGCGCACCGTTGGCGCGGTGGATACCAGCGTGGAGCTGACCAGCCAGGCGCGCGGCCGATTGATAGCCATCAGCGACGCGATGCAGCAGGTGATCGACAAGATCGGCGACGTGGCGCTGTCCACCAGCGAGCAGCACAACGCCACCACCGCGATGGCGCAGAGCACCGAGTCCATCAACAACCAGATCCTGGACTCCGACGCCGCGCTGCAGGGCGCGATGCAGACACTGGAGTCGCTGAAGCAGCTGGCCCACAATATGCAGGGCGCGTTCGGCCGCTTCAAGCTGTAAGCTTTTCGCCGCGCCGGCTTGCCGGTGTGGCGAAAAAGCCATGGTTTGGATGGTTTTTTTCAGCAAAATCAAAACCATTTGCATAATCGATTGGCGCTTCATCCCCGTGCTTGTAAACGTTGTTTACAATCCACCCGGTCTGAATACGCGCCAATCCTTACAAGCCGTGATGAACGGCATGCGCCGACGCGAGTCGGCGGAACACAAAGGGCGTCATCGACGCCCTTTTTGCTGTCCGGAGGATTGGCAACGAGAGAGAAGCTACAAGTCGATTGCCATGAAATCCATACGAAGCAAGATTGCCCTGCTGCTGGCGCTGGCCATGCTGGTGGCCACGCTGAGCACCGCTGTCAGCGCCTATTTTCAATTCCGCGACAACCTGTCATCCGGCGTGTCCGCCCAGCTGGACCTGGCCATCACCGGCCAGCAGCGTTTCGTCTCATCCTGGCTGGAGCAGCGCAAGCAGATCATCGCCAGCGCCGTCCGCCACGGCGGCGAAGCCGACCCCACCCTGTATCTGCAGCAGCTGGCCGAAGCCGGCGGCTATGCCCAGATCTTCGTCGGCGACGGCGACAGCAAGGGCATGGTCTATTCCATCCCGGGCAAGCAGAAGCCCAATCCTGAATACGATCCGGCCTCCCGCGCCTGGTTCAAGACGGCCAAGGGCCAGGGCGGCGTGATCGTCACCGCGCCGTACCAGCCGGCCAGCGCGTCGATCAAGGACCTGGTGATCACGCTGGCCCAGGCGCTGCCGGCCGGCAACAAGGTGGTCGGCGGCGACATCGCCATCGGCCAGCTGGTGAAATCGGTGCTATCGGTATCCTTGCCGGGCAACGGCTTTGTGTTCCTGATGGGCAAGGACGGCAAGCTGATCGCCTATCCCAAGGCCGATACCGCGCTCAAGCCCTTGTCCGAGCTGATGCCGGGCATGGACGCGGCCCGCATTGCCGGTCTGCTGGACAAGCCTGAGCTGGCGACGGTGGAGCTGGATGGCGCGAACCGCATGCTGCGGCTGAGCTCGGTGGAGGGCAGCGACTGGGTGCTGGGCGTGGTGGTGGACCGCGAGCTGCTGGACGCGCCGCTGCGGCGGATGATGGTGTCGATGGCGTTGTCGCTGCTGGCGGTGCTGGCCGTCACCCAACTGCTGGCCGGCGCCTATCTGCGCCGCCTGCTCAAGGGCCTGTTCCAGGTGCGCGATGCGCTGCGCGAGATCTCGCAGGGCGAAGGCGATCTGACCCGCCGCATTGAGGCCGAGGGCAGCGATGAGGTGGCGCAGATGGCCGAGGCGTTCAACCAGTTCGTCGGCCGCCTGAACGGCATGTTCCGCGAGCTGCGATCCGAGGCCGAGCAGCTGGCGCAAGGCGTGATCGCGGTCGGCGCCGACGTGGCGCGGCTGGCCGAGGATTCCCACATGCTGGCCGACATCTCCAGCTCCAACGCCGCGGCGATCGAGCAGGTGACGGTGAGCATCTCCCACATCGCCGACGCCACCCGCGAAACCGACGAGCTGGCGCGCGACACCGGCGCCAATGCCCAGGCCAGCGCCGAGGAGCTGCAGCGCATCAGCGGCGAAATGGCGCGCACCAGCCAGTCGGTGGGCGAGTTGTCGGCGCTGCTGGCCTCGCTGCAGCAGCGCTCGCAGGAAATTTCCAAGATCACCGGCGTGATCCGCGACATCGCCGACCAGACCAATCTGCTGGCGCTGAACGCGGCGATCGAAGCGGCGCGCGCAGGGGAGCAGGGCCGCGGCTTCGCCGTGGTGGCCGACGAAGTTCGCAAGCTGGCCGAGCGCACCGGCAGCGCCACCGTGGAGATCGGCGACATGGTGCAGAACATCCTGGCGGAGACCGGCAAGGCCGTGGGCAATATGGACAGCACCATCGGCGCGGTGGACGGCAGCGCGGCGCAGACCGAGCTGGCGCGCGAGCGGCTGGTGGACATCACCCGCGCGATGAAGCTGGTGGTGGAGAAGATAGGCGACGTGGCCTTGTCCACCGGCGAGCAGCACAATGCCACCACGGCGATGGCGCAGAGCACCGAATCGATCAACAACAAGATCTTGGATTCCGACGCCGCGCTGCAAAGCGCGCAGCGGACGCTGAGCACGCTGGACGGGGTGGCGCGCGGCATGCGGCAGGCGTTCAGCCGCTTCAAATTGTAAACCGCGGCCGTTTCCCGGCGCCGACGCCAGCCCGCGGGCTGGCGTTTTTATTGCCCAGACGCGAGAATGTCGCAACGTTATCAATCGGAAAAGACTAATGATGAAGAAGTTATGCTTGCCATTGCTGGCGCTGAGCTTGGCCGGCTGCTCGATGTTCCCCACCCAGCAGGGCTATGCGCAGAAGGTGTACCGCTGGCAGGGCCGCGACGTCAACGAGCTGCTGGCGCAGTGGGGCGCGCCGACCAAGACCATGCAGATGCCCAACGGCAACAGCCTGTACACCTATGTTAAGGAAAGCACCGAGCAGCAGCCGTTGCAGGAGAACACCCGCTACGAGCCGGGCACCAAGCTGACGATGACCGACAAGGACGGGCAGTCCCGGGTGGTGGAAACCCCGGGACGCTGGGTCAGCAACGGCGTGACCGGCGGCGGCACCGTCCATCGCGAGTGCACCACCAATTTCGTCGTCGACAAGAAGACCAAGGAAGTACTGAGCGTCAGCTTCGACGGCAACAATTGCCTGGCGGTGGAGCAGCAGTGATCAGCGCTTGGGCAGCTGCCACTCGCCCTTGTTGTCGAAGGGCAGGTCCTTGAAGCCGCCCAGACCGTGCAGCTGGCCGCGCAGCTCGTAGTTCAGCTTGCCGCCGGGCAGTTGCTGCCAGTTGGCCAGCTGCCGTATCCAGGCGGCGAGCGAGGTGTGCACTTGCAGCGTGACCGTGCCTTCGCCGCGCGAGGGGATGGACAGCGGCTGGCTGCTGCTGCCGCCGCCCAGTTTTTCTCCGCCCAGCATCAGCTCGAAGTCGACGCCGCTGGCGTTCAGCGGGATGGGGTTGGGGTTGGCGACGCGCAGCGTCACCGCGAAGTTCTGCTCGAACAGCGTGCTGCTGCCTGGCTCGATATTGCTGAGGCTGACTTCAGGCTTCTTCAGGCCCATGCTGCCGCAGCCGGCGAGCGACAGCAGCAGCAGGGCGGAGGCGATCCATTTCATGGCGACATTCCCGATTGAGATGCCCGTTATTTTACGGGCAGGGCTTGTGGCGTTGTGTAAACGGAGTGTGCGGAATTGTTAGCGGACAAGCGCCCAAAAGCAACAGGCCATCGGATGATGGCCTGTTGCTTTTGGAAGCTCGGCGGAGAAAAACGCCTCGTCGGCGTCCTGGCCGCGGTTGGCGGCCATCGGCTGCCGGTCGCGCTCTTCGCGCCAGTCTTCCAGTTCCGCCCAGAGCGAGTGTTTCTGAGATTGGCGCAGGCCGGATCGGCTGCGGCCGTGGGCGCCTCCCTTTTTCAGGATGGCTGCGCAAGCCAGCGGATTGCGCGGTTTGATGGTGTGCATCGTGTTTCCTTGATTGCGCGCGCCGGGATGGCGCGAGCGGCGATTGTCTGTCCGCGCGGCCGGCGGCGTCAAGCGGACAAGCAAAAAGCCGCCCAGGGGCGGCTTTCGCGTATTCGGCGTCTTGCGCCGTCACACCATCAGGCTGGCGACCTTGGTGGTGATGATGTCCACCGCCGGATCGTTGGCGCCGTGCGGCAGGATCACGTCGGCGAAGCGCTTGGTCGGCTCGATGAACTGGTTGTGCATCGGGCGCACGGTGGACAGGTATTGCTCGATCACGTTTTCCATGGTGCGGCCGCGCTCGGCGATGTCGCGCTTGAGGCGGCGGATGAAGCGGACGTCGGAATCGGTGTCGACGAAGATCTTCAGCGACATCATCTCGCGCAGCGCGGCGTCGTACAGCGGGAACAGGCCTTCGATCACGATCACCGGCGCCGGCTGCACGGTGACGGTCTTGTCGGAGCGGGTGTGATTGGAGAAATCGTACACCGGCATCTCGATGGAGCGGCCGTTGCGCAGATCGTCGATGTGGGAGATCAGCAGCGGCCAGTCGAACGCTTGCGGATGGTCGTAGTTGGTGCCCAGGCGCTGTTCGAAAGTCAGGTGGCTCTGGTCGCGATAGTAGTAGTCCTGGATGATCACTGCCGCCATCTCGGAACCAATGGTCTCCAGCACCTTGTTGGTTACCGTGGTTTTTCCGCTGCCGCTGCCGCCGGCAACGCCAATGATGAACGGGGTGCTCATGTGAAATCCTTGACGTAATGAAAATGTAAAAAACGCGCCATTCTAATGACTTATGGCGCGTTGATCCACCCGTTTTGCGACATTCTCTGACTCAGAACGGGCGTTTTCTTTCCGCCGCCGCCGCCGAATACCATTCCTGCATGGCGGGCAGGGACAGGATATGGCGGACATAGGCTTGAGAGCGCTCCGGCAGCCTGACGTTGTAGGTCTGGAAGCAGGTGCAGATCGGCGCGAAGCAGGCGTCGGCGATGGTGAATCCGCCGAACAGGAACTCGCCGTCGGCGACGTGCCGTTCGCGCTGTTCTTCCCACAGCGAAATCACGCGGGCGATGTCGGATTCCACCGCCGGCGAGCTCTCGTAATCCACCTGGCGCAGCGTGATGTCCATCGGCAGGTTTTCCCTGAGCGCGGCGAAGCCGGAGTGGACTTCGGCGACGATGGAGCGGGCGACGGCGCGCAGCGCGCCGTCGGTGGGCCACAGCCCCGCGGCGGGGAAGCATTCGGCCAGGTATTCGCTGATGGCCAGCGAATCCCACACCCTGAGCTTGTCGTCCACCAGCACCGGCACCTTGCCGGCCGGATTGGCGGCCAGGATGCGGGCCTTGCTGTCGGACAGGTAGAGGTCGATCTGCTGTTCCTTGAACGGCTCGTCCAGCATCTTGAGCAGCAGCCAGGGGCGCAGCGACCAGGGGGAGTAGTTCTTGTTGCCGATGATCAGGGTGAACATGGCGGCTCCGTAGCGGGGCGCCGGCGAAGGCCGGCGCGCGTCTATCGATGATAAACCGGCCGGGCGCGATTTTCACGCGCCGGCAGCGCGGCATGGAAAAGGCCCCGTATTCCGGGGCCTTTGTCGTGAAGCGATCACTCCGCTTCGTCTATCCACGCCTGCTGGATCGCTTCCAGCACGCGCTCGCCGCCGCGGGCGTGGTCGTCGTCGAAGCCGGGCAGGCCCACCACCCAGTTGTGCAGGTCGACGAAGCGCACGGTCTTCGGGTCCACGTCCGGATGGGCGTCCGCCAGTTCGATGGCGATGTCGTTAACGTCGGTCCATTTCATAGATGTCTCCTGAGCGGGAGTAGCTCATGAAATCCAGCGCAGCGGCAGCGGGGAGGGGCGCCGCCGCAGACAGTACACATAGTACGGCAAGGCGGCGCAACGCTGCCGCTGGGATTTCAGGGCCTGCTCCTTAATGGTGTTCGCGGGCGTGGTTGATCGTGTACTTCGGGATTTCGATCACCAGATCCTCGTCGGCGACGATGGCCTGGCAGGACAGGCGCGATTGCGCCTCCAGGCCCCAGGCCTTGTCCAGCAGGTCTTCTTCCAGTTCGTCGGCCTCGTTCAGCGAGTTGCCGCCTTCGCGGACGATGCAGTGGCAGGTGGTGCAGGCGCAGGACATCTCACAGGCATGCTCGATTTCGATGTCGTGGGCGAGCAGGGCGTCGCAGATGCTCTGGCCGGTTTCTACGTTGTCTATCACGGCGCCTTCCGGACACAGGTCCGGATGGGGCAAAACGATGATGCGCGGCATGGCGTATCCTTACAGATCGGTAATCTTGTGGCCCTTCAGCGCGCGCTGGATATTGCGGTCCATGCGGCGGGAGGCGAAGGTTTCGGTGGCGTGGTTCAGCGCGGCGCTGGCCTCGTTGATGCGGCGGGTGGCGCCCTCGGCGATGGCGGCGCCCACCGCGGCGGCGGCGGCTTCCACTTCGGCGCGCTCGGCGTCGTCCAGCAGGTCGCCGTCCAGCGCCAGCGCGTTGACGGTGGCGTCGCGCAGGCTTTCGGCGTCGACGATGGCCTCGCGCAGCTTGCGCGCCTCGATGTCTTCCTGCACGTTGGCCATGGAGTCGGTCAGCATGCGGCTGATCTCGTCGTCGGACAGGCCGTAGGACGGCTTGACCTCGATGCTGGACTCCACGCCCGAGGTCTGCTCGCGCGCGGTGACCGACAGCAGGCCGTCGGCGTCCACCTGGAAGGTGATGCGGATGCGCGCGGCGCCCGCCACCATCGGCGGGATGCCGGTCAGCGTGAACTTGGCCAGGCTGCGGCAATCGGAGACCAGCTCGCGCTCGCCCTGCAGCACGTGGATGGACATCGCGGTCTGGCCATCCTTGAAGGTGGTGAAGTCCTGCGCGCGCGCCACCGGAATGGTGCTGTTGCGCGGGATGATCTTCTCGGTCAGGCCGCCCATGGTCTCGATGCCCAGCGACAGCGGCAGCACGTCGAGCAGCAGCCACTCGTCGTCCTGCTTGTTGCCGGCCAGCACATTGGCCTGGATGGCGGCGCCCAGCGCCACCACCTTGTCGGGATCGAGGTTGGTCAGCGGCGCGCGGCCGAAGTGGTCGGCCACGGTTTTTTGCACGTGCGGCATGCGGGTGGCGCCGCCCACCATCACCACGCCCTGGATGTCCTCGGGCGCGATTCTGGCGTCGCGCAGCGCCTTGCGCACCGGGGTGAGGGTCTTGTCGACCAGCGTCTTGGTGATGGCGTGCAGCGTGGCCTGGTCCAGCTCCAGATCCAGCGACTGGCCGTCGGACAGGATCGCGGTGACGCGGGTGCTGGCGTGGTCGGTCAGCGCTTCCTTGGCTTCGCGGGCGCGGGTGTGCAGCAGGCGCATGTCGTGAGCGGACGGAGCGGTCACGCCGGCCTGCTCCAGCAGCCAGCAGAACACGCGGTGGTCGAAGTCGTCGCCGCCCAGCGCGGAGTCGCCGCTGGTGGCCAGCACTTCGAACACGCCGCGGGTCAGCCTGAGGATGGACACGTCCAGCGTGCCGCCCCCTAGATCGTATACGACGTATGTGCCTTCGCTGCCGTTGTCCAGGCCGTAGGCGATGGCGGCGGCGGTGGGTTCGTTCAGCAGGCGCAGCACATTGAGGCCGGCCAGGCGCGCGGCGTCCTTGGTGGCCTGGCGCTGGGCGTCGTCGAAGTAGGCGGGAACGGTGATCACCGCGCCGGTCAGCTCGCCGCCCAGGCTCTCTTCGGCGCGGTCTTTCAGCGCGCGGAGGATGTCGGACGACACCTCGACCGGGCTTTTGACGCCGGCGCGGGTGACCAGCTGCACCATGCCCGGCGCGTCGACGAAGCGGTAGGGCAGGCTGCCGGCGTCCTTGATGTCGCTGACGCCGCGGCCCATGAAACGCTTCACCGAGACGATGGTGTTGTGCGGATCGCGGTTTTGTTCCTTCTGCGCGTCGTAGCCGACCGCCAGCACGCCCTCGTCGCCGTAGCGCACCACCGAGGGCAGCAGGCTGCGGCCGGTTTCGTCCGGCAGCACGGCGGCGGAGCCGCTCCTGACGGTGGCCACCAGCGAGTTGGTGGTGCCCAGGTCTATGCCCACGGCCAGGCGGTGCTGGTGGGGGGCGGCGGAAAGGCCGGGTTCGGCGATTTGCAGTAGAGCCATGTCTTGATCTTTATGTCGTTGCTCGGGAGCGGCGGCGCGCGGGACTCAGTCCAGCAGGTTTCCGATGGCGTCGCCGATCTCCTGGTCCAGCTTTTCCATGAAGCGCAATTTTCTCACCAGGACGGCGGCGGCGTCCAAGTCGGCGCGGGCGTCGAGCGCGGCTTCCAGCTCGGCTTGCAGGTCCTTGACCTCGGCGCGCAGGCGGCGCGACAGCGACTCCAGCGCGTCCACGTCGGCGCGGGCGTCGTCTATGCTCTCGCGCCATTCCATCTGCGCCATCAGGAAGTCGCCCGGCATCCGGGTATTGTTCTCTTCCTGGGTATCCACGCCGGACAGCTGCAGCAGGTAGCGGGCGCGGTTCAGCGGCGACTTCAGCGTCTGATAGGCTTCATTGACCCGGGTGGCCAGCATCAGCGCGCTGCGCTTTTCGGCGTCGGAGCTGGCGGCGTAGCGGTCGGGATGGACCTGGGCGGCGGCCGCGCGCCAGGCGGCGTCCAGGCCGGCCGCATCAATCGCGAAGCGGCGCGGCAGGCCGAACAGGCTGAAGAAATCCTGGTTGAAATCGTGGTTCATCGATGCGTCCGGACCAAGGCATAGGGACTGAAATAACGAAGGCGGAGCATCAGCGCTTGCGCGTCAACGCTCCGCCCCGGGGCGGCGGCGGGTCAGACGTTGAAGCTCTCGCCGCAGCCGCACTCGTTCTTGACGTTGGGGTTGTTGAAGCGGAACCCCTCGTTCAGACCTTCCTTCACATAGTCCAGCTCGGTGCCATCGAGGTAGGCCAGGCTCTTGGCGTCGGTATAGATGGCCACGCCGTAGCTTTCGAAGCGGACGTCTTCGCCGTTCTCGACATCGACGAACTCCAGCTTGTAGGCCATGCCGGAGCAGCCGGAGGTCTTGACGCCCAGACGCACGCCCAGGCCCTTGCCGCGCTTGGCGAGGAAGGCGCCGACGTGCTCGGCGGCGCGTTCGGAAAGAGTGAGTGCCATCTGTCGCCTCCGCTTACTTGCCGTGTTTCTGCTTGTAGTCTTCCACCGCGGCCTTGATCGCGTCTTCGGCCAGGATGGAGCAGTGGATTTTCACCGGCGGCAGCGCCAGTTCTTCGGCGATGGCGGTGTTCTTGATCGACAGCGCCTCGTCCAGCGACTTGCCCTTCACCCACTCGGTCACCAGCGACGAGGAGGCGATGGCGGAGCCGCAGCCGTAGGTCTTGAACTTGGCGTCTTCGATCACGCCGTCCGCGCCCACCTTGATCTGCAGCTTCATCACGTCGCCACAGGCAGGCGCGCCGACCATGCCGGTGCCGATGCTGTCGTCGCCCTTGTCGAACGAGCCGACGTTGCGCGGATTTTCGTAGTGGTCCAACACTTTTTCGCTGTATGCCATGTCTTTTCTCCTGCGGGCCGCGGCTTCTTCAGAAGTTTCCGCGGCCGGTAATCTGTTATCGGCTCAGTGGGCCGCCCATTGAACGCTGTTCAGATCCACGCCGTCCTTGTACATCTCCCACAGCGGGGACAGCTCGCGCAGCTTGCCGATCTTGGACTTCAGCAAGGCGATCGCGAAGTCGATCTCTTCCTCGGTGGTGAAGCGGCCCAGCGTGAAGCGGATCGAGCTGTGGGCCATTTCGTCGTTGCGGCCCAGCGCGCGCAGCACGTAGGACGGCTCCAGCGAGGCGGAGGTGCAGGCGGAGCCGCTGGACACGGCCAGGTCCTTGATGGCCATGATCAGGCTCTCGCCCTCGACGAAATTGAAGCTGACGTTGAGGTTGTGCGGCACGCGCTGGTCGGCGTCGCCGTTGATGTATACCTCTTCCATGTCCTGGATGCCGTGCCACAGGCGGTCGCGCAGCATGCGGATGCGCTCGCTTTCGCTGTCCATCTCCTCGCGGGCGATGCGGAAGGCTTCGCCCATGCCGACGATCTGGTGGGTGGCCAGGGTGCCGGAGCGGAAGCCGCGCTCGTGGCCGCCGCCGTGCATCTGCGCCTCAAGGCGCACGCGCGGCTTGCGGCGCACGTACAGCGCGCCGATGCCCTTCGGGCCGTAGGCCTTGTGCGCGGACAGGCTCATCAGGTCCACTTTCAGGGTGTTCAGGTCGATCTTGACCTTGCCCGGCGCCTGGGTGGCGTCGACGTGGAAGATGATGCCCTTCTCGCGGCAGATCTCGCCGATCTGCGGGATGTCTTGGATGACGCCGATTTCATTGTTCACGTACATCACGGACACCACGATGGTGTCGGGACGAATGGCGGCCTTGAAGGCGTCGATGTCGAGCAGGCCGTTTTCCTGCACGTCCATATAGGTGACTTCGAAGCCGACGCGCTCCAGCTCGCGACAGGTGTCCAGCACCGCCTTGTGCTCGGTCTTGACGGTGATGATGTGCTTGCCCTTGCTCTTGTAGAACTGGGCTGCGCCCTTGATCGCCAGGTTGTCGGACTCGGTGGCGCCGGAGGTCCAGACGATTTCCTTCGAATCGGCACCGATCAGCTTGGCCACTTCGGCGCGCGCGTTCTCGACGGCTTCCTCGGCTTCCCAGCCGAAGCTGTGGCTGCGCGAGGCGGGGTTGCCGAACTTGCCGGTCAGATAGGGAATCATCTTTTCGGCGACGCGCGGGTCCACCGGGGTGGTGGCCGAGTAATCCAGATAGATCGGTAGCTTGGGCTGGCTCATTTATTTAATCTCCGCAAGATTTTTCATGCGCTCACAGGGCGCTGCTGGCAGCTGCACGGGAGCTGCTACAGCTGTCGCGCTTGTCCTGCACGACGCTGCTCTCCTTGGTTTGCTGCTCTTTGGTGTGTTGCTCTTCCACCAGGCTGGCGAGGCTTACCTTGGAGAGGTAATCGAAAATGGTGACGTTGAGGTTGGTCCACAAGTCGTGGGTCATGCAGCGCTGGCTGCCGCGGCAGTTCTCGCGCCCGCCGCACTGGGTGGCGTCCACCGGCTCGTCCACGGCGACGATGATGTCGGCCACGGAGATGTCGCAGATTTGTTTGGCCAGCGTGTAGCCGCCGCCGGGACCGCGCACGCTGTCTACCAGCTCGGCGCGTCTGAGCTTGCCGAACAGCTGCTCCAGGTAAGACAGCGAGATGCTTTGGCGCTCGCTGATGCCGGCCAGGGTGACCGGTCCGCCTCCCTCGCGCATCGCGAGATCGAGCATCGCGGTGACGGCAAAACGTCCTTTGGTGGTAAGGCGCATGATGTTCAGTTCCGGTGGGTGGTGGTTCTGCCTCAGATTATACCTAATATCCGACTAAAATAGTCAAGTATTTGGCGAGGCAAGCTAGCGCCGGAAGTCGCAAAGTTGAGCATTTTACTTGGTTTAAGCCATTAAAGGCTATGGATTTCTTACACCTCCGCGTCGGGGGCTGTGTAAAATCGCTGCAATATTTTCGCGAGATCGCCCGCAAGGGCGCCGAGTGGCGGCGGGCGCAACCGGCCGGGCCGAGGAAGGCCGGGTTCGCCGCCATGCTTTCGTTCCTGTTCACTGGGATGAGGACATAAAAAGATGCATAAGGTTGTTATCAGCGGGACGGGCTTGTTCACCCCTCCCCACGCGGTCGGCAACGCCGAACTGGTGGAGGCGTTCAATGCCTATGTGCGCGGACGCAACGAGGCCCGCGCGGCCGAAATCGCTGCCGGCGAAATAGAGCCACTGGCCGAGTCCAGCGCCGAATTCATCGAAAAGGCTTCCGGCATCAAGCAGCGCTTTCTGATGGATAAGGACGGCGTGCTGGATCCGGCGAGAATGACGCCCCATCTGCCCGAGCGCGGCAACGACGAGTTGTCAGTGCAGGCGGAGATGGCCGTGGCGGCCGCCAGGCAGGCGCTGGAGGCCGCCGGCCGCGCCGCCGCCGACATCGACATGGTGATCGTCGCCTGCTCCAATATGCAGCGCCCCTATCCGGCAATGGCGATCGAAGTGCAGCAGGCGTTGGGAATCGATGGCTACGCCTTCGACATGAACGTGGCCTGCTCGTCGGCGACGTTTGGCATCCAGACCGCGGTCAACGCCGTGGCCGCCGGCCAGGCGCGCGCGGTGCTGATGGTGAACCCGGAAATCTGTTCCGCCCACCTGAACTTTCGCGACCGCGACAGCCACTTCATCTTCGGCGACGCCTGCACCGCGGTGGTGCTGGAGCGCGCCGACGCGGCCATTTCTGAGCATCGCTTCGAGGTGCTGGGCTGCAAGCTGGCCACAGTGTTCTCCAACAATATCCGCAACAATTTCGGCTTCCTGAACCGTTGCGACGAGTCCGGCGTCGGCCAGTCCGACAAGCTGTTCGTGCAGCAGGGGCGCAAGGTGTTCAAAGAGGTATGTCCGATGGTGGGCGAGCACATCGTCACCCATTTGGGCAGCCTGGACATCGCGCCGGAGGGCGTGCGGCGCTTCTGGCTGCACCAGGCCAACCTGGCGATGAACCAGCTGATCGCCCGCCGCGTGCTGGGCCGGGAGGCCGATACGGTGGAGGCGCCGGTGATTCTGGACCGTTACGCCAACACCAGTTCCGCCGGTTCCATCATCGCTTTCCATCTTCATTCGCATGATTTGAATGCTGGCGATGTTGGCGTCATTTCCTCGTTCGGAGCCGGCTATTCCGTGGGCTCCGTCATATTGCGCCGCGTGTAGTTAACTTTCCGTTTACGAATTGTCATAGCCGGATCGCGCATGAAAAGTCAGAGGGCGCTTGTCAAAAGCGCCCTCTGTGAATAATGTATCCCCCACCAGCCGAGACCTAAACATGCTCAGGTTGAATATCAGAAAAGACTAATTAGTCTGTACAAAGGAAGGGAAACATTATGCAAACTTTCAAGAAGTTGCTGCTTGCTGGCGCGATTGCTGGGGCTTCCGTGGCATCTCAGGCCGCCGGGACATTGGTGTTTTGTTCCGAGGGCAGCCCGGCGGGTTTCGACCCGGGCCAGTACACCTCCGGCACCGACTTTGACGCCTCGGCCGAAACCGTGTTCAACCGCCTGGTGCAATTCCAGCGCGGCGGCACCAAGGTGATCCCGGGCCTGGCCGAGAAATGGGATGTGTCTTCGGATGGACTGTCCTACACCTTCCATCTGCGCAAGGGCGTGAAGTTCCAGACCACCGACTACTTCAAGCCGACCCGCGAATTCAACGCCGACGACGTGGCCTTCACCTTCGACCGCATGCTCAACAAGGGCAACGCGTTCCGCAAGGCTTATCCGACCGAATTCCCTTACTTCACCGACATGGGCATGGACGCCAACATCGTCAAGGTGGAGAAAGTTGACCCGTACACCATCAAGTTCTCGCTGAAGAAGGTGGATGCCGCCTTCCTGCAGAACCTGGCGATGAGCTTCGCCTCCATCCAGTCCGCCGAATACGCGGACAAGCTGCTGAAGGACGGCAAGCCGCAGCTGATCAACCAGCAACCGGTGGGCACCGGCCCGTTCGTATTCAAGCGCTACCAGAAGGACGCGCAGATCCGCTTCGCCGCCAACAAGGACTACTGGAACAAGGCTGACGGCCCGAAGGTGGACAACCTGGTGTTCGCGATCACCACCGACCCGTCGGTGCGCTACCAGAAGCTGAAGGCCGGCGAGTGCCAGATCACCACCTATCCGCGTCCGACCGACATCGCCGCGATGAAGGCCGATCCGAAGATGAGCGTGATGTCCCAGGCCGGCTTCAACCTTGGCTACCTGGCCTACAACGTCAAGCACAAGCCGCTGGACAAGCTGGAAGTGCGCGAGGCGCTGGACATGGCCATCAATAAGAAGGCCATCCTGCAGGCGGTATACCAGGGCGCCGGCCAGGCCGCGACCAACCCGATGCCGCCGACCCAGTGGTCGTACAACAAGAGCCTGAAGGACGCGCCGTACGACGTGGCCAAGGCCAAGGCGCTGCTGGCCAAGGCCGGTTACCCGAACGGCTTCGACATCTCGCTGTGGGCGATGCCGGTTCAGCGTCCGTACAACCCCAACGCCAAGCTGATGGCGGAAATGGTGCAGGCCGACTGGGCCAAGATCGGCGTCAAGGCCAAGATCACCTCCTATGAGTGGGGCGAGTACCTGAAGCGCGCCAAGGCCGGCGAGCACGACTCGATGCTGATCGGCTGGACCGGCGACAACGGCGATCCGGACAACTGGCTGGGTGTGCTGTTCGGCTGCGACGCGATGAACGGCAACAACTTCTCCAAGTTCTGCTACAAGCCGTTCGAAGACCTGATCCAGAAGGGCAAGGCCACTTCCAACGTCGCCGAGCGTACCAAGCTGTACATGAAGGCGCAGGAGATCGTGAAGCAGCAAGTGCCGATGACCACCATCGCCCACTCCACCGTCAATCAGCCGATGCTGAAGTCGGTGCAGGGCTTCAAGGTCAGCCCGTTCGGCCTGAACTCCTTCTACGGCGTCAGCGTCAAGTAAGCCTGGTTTCAAACAAGGCGTAACCGTAATCGGCGGCGGGGCGCAAGCTCCGTCCGCCTGGCGTAAGTGCCGCCGCATCCAGTCCTCCGGCAGAGAGGGCGGCCGCGGCGGCATGGCAGTGTCTGCACAGGAAAATGGTTAGAGATGGGACGACGGTCGGCCGGCGGTGACGGCGGTTTGACCTGCGTCAAGCGGGATGGGACAGCGCGCTGGTATTGTCTCTCCTGCCGCGACAGTGGATGCAGCTAATGCTGGTGGGTGGTTTAGTTGCCAGTCTGCTGTCCGGCACCCGGTTCTCTCTTTCGCGCCTTCTCGGCGCGTCTTGCGTTTCTACCTTTCCTGTACGGATTCCTTGCACGCGATGTCTAGGTCTGAGGACGCCGCGCCATGCGCGCGTCCGGGAGAGGTTTCCATGTTTTCATTCATCCTGCGGAGGCTGGGCCTGTTGGTGCCCACCTTCTTCGGCATCACGCTGCTGACTTTCGCGCTGATCCGCCTGATCCCCGGCGACCCGGTGGAAGTGATGGTGGGCGAACGCACGCTCGATCCCCAGATGCATGCCGAAGCGCTGCACCGGCTGGGATTGGACAAGCCGCTGTACGCCCAGTACTTCGACTACGTCGTCAATCTGCTGCACGGCAACCTCGGCGAGTCGCTGGTCACCAAGACCAGCGTCTGGACCGAGTTCAAGACCCTGTTCCCCGCCACGCTGGAACTGGCGCTGTCCGCGCTGTTGTTCGCCATGGTGTGGGGGCTGCTGGCCGGCGTGCTGGCCGCCATCAAGCGCGGCTCGATCTTCGACCACGGCGTGATGGGCATTTCGCTGACCGGCTTCTCGATGCCCATCTTCTGGTGGGGCCTGATCCTGATCATGTTCTTCTCGGTCAAGCTGGGCTGGACGCCGGTGTCCGGCCGTATGGACCTGATGTTCGACATCCACCCCAAGACCGGCTTCATGCTGATCGACAGCTGGCTGGCCGAGGCGGCCGATCCCGAGGGCAACGCCGGCGCGTTCAAGAGCGCGCTGTCGCACCTGATCCTGCCGTCCATCGTGCTGGGCACCATCCCGCTGGCGGTGATCGCGCGGATGACCCGTTCGTCGATGCTGGAAGTGCTGCGCGAGGACTACGTCCGCACCGCGCGCGCCAAGGGCCTTTCGCCGGCGCGCGTGATCTTCATCCACACCCTGCGCAACGCGCTGATCCCGGTGCTGACCGTGATCGGCCTGCAAGTGGGCACGCTGATGGGCGGCGCGGTGCTGACCGAGACCATCTTCTCCTGGCCCGGCATCGGCAAATGGCTGATCGACGCCATCGCCCGCCGCGACTACCCGGTGGTGCAGAACGGCATCCTGATGGTGGCCACGTTGGTGATCGTCACCAACTTCGTCGTCGACATCCTGTACGGCATCGCCAATCCGCGCATCCGTCACGCCAAGTAAGCAGGGACGCAACATGAGCCAAACCAATCAAACCGCGGCCGCGCAGACGGCCGACCTGGCGCTGTCCTATCCGTCTCCGCTGAAGGAGTTCTGGCAGGGCTTTTCCCACAACAAGGGCGCGGTCGCCGGCCTCGTTTTCGTGCTGTTCATCGTCGCCTGTGCGCTGTTCGCGCCGCTGATCGCGCCGTACAGCCCGATCGAGCAGTACCGCGACCACATGCTGACGCCGCCGGCCTGGGAAGCCGCCGGCAGCGTCAAGTTCCTGTTCGGCACCGACGAGCTGGGCCGCGACATCCTGTCGCGCCTGATCTACGGCGCGCGGCTGTCGCTGTTCATCGGCCTGATGTCGGTGTTGATGGCGCTGGTGCCGGGCGTGATCCTGGGCCTGTTGGCCGCTTTCTTTCCCAAGGCGCTGGGCGCTTCCATCATGCGTCTGATGGACATCATGATGGCGCTGCCGTCCTTGCTGCTGGCGGTGGCCATCATGGCCATCCTCGGGCCGGGCCTGACCAACGCGATGATCGCCATCGCCACGGTGTCGCTGCCGGCCTATGTGCGGCTGACGCGCGCCTCGGCGATGACCGAGCTGAACCGCGACTACGTGGTGGCGTCCCGCGTCGCCGGCGCCGGTCTCGGCCGCCTGATGTTCGTCACCGTGCTGCCCAACTGCATGGCCCCGCTGATCGTGCACGCCACCATGAGCTTCTCCTCCGCCATCCTCGAAATCGCCGCGCTGGGCTTCCTGGGCCTGGGCGTGCAGCCGCCGACCGCCGAGTGGGGCACCATGCTGGCCTCGGCCCGCGACTACATCGAGAGCGCCTGGTGGGTGGTGACCCTGCCGGGCCTGACCATCCTGCTGTCGGTGCTGGCGATCAACCTGATGGGCGACGGCCTGCGCGACGCGCTGGACCCGAAGCTGAAGCGCGCCGCCTGAGGACAAGAACATGAGTCTGTTGCAAATCAAAAACCTGTCCGTGGAATTCGGATCGGAGAAGAACCCGTTCCGCGCGGTGGAAGGGTTGGAGCTGAATGTCGCCCAGGGCGAGATCGTCGGCATCGTCGGCGAGTCCGGCTCCGGCAAGTCGGTGACCATGATGGCGATGATGGGCCTGCTGGAAGGGCAGGGCCGCATCGTCGCCGACGAACTGAGCTTCGACGGCAAGGACCTGCTGAGCATCTCGGCGCGCGGCCGCCGCAAGATCGTCGGCAAGGACATCTCGATGATCTTCCAGGACCCGATGACGGCGCTGAACCCCAGCTACACCGTCGGCTACCAGATCATGGAAGTGCTGAAGGTGCATCAGGGCCTGCGCGGCGCGGCGTTGAAGGCGCGCGCGCTGGAGCTGATGCAGCTGGTGGAGATTCCGGCCGCCGAGTCGCGGCTCTCCGCCTATCCGCACCAGCTCTCCGGCGGCATGAGCCAGCGCGTCGCCATCGCCATGGCCATCGCCTGCAATCCCAAGCTGTTGATCGCCGACGAGCCGACCACCGCGCTCGACGTGACCATTCAAGCCCAGATCATGGAACTGCTGGTGTCTTTGCAGAAGAGCCAGAACATGGCGCTGATCCTGATCACCCACGATCTGGCCGTGGTGGCCGAGGTCGCGCAGCGGCTGGTGGTGATGTACGCCGGCCAGGTGGCCGAGATGGGCACGGTGCCGGAGATCTTCCGTCATCCGGCCCACCCGTACACCGAGGCGCTGTTGTCGTCCATTCCCGAGCACAGCAAGGGCGCGCGCCGGCTGGCGACGCTGCCCGGCATCGTGCCCGGCCAGTACGACCGGCCCAGCGGCTGTCTGTTGTCGCCGCGCTGCCCGTACGCGCAGGACAATTGCCGCGGCCAGCGGCCCGGATTGACCGCCCACGAACATGGCGCGGTGCGTTGCCACTACCCGTTGCTGGCCAAGGAGAAGCAGCATGGCTAAGGTTTTGCAGGCGGGAGATCTGACCCGTTACTATGATGTGGCGCAGGGCATGTTCAAGCCCAAGGCGCAGGTGAAGGCGCTGGCCGGGGTGTCGTTCGAGCTGGAGGCCGGCCGCACGCTGGCGGTGGTGGGCGAATCCGGCTGCGGCAAGAGCACGCTGGCGCGCCAGCTGACCCTGATCGAGCAGCCGACCTCCGGCTCGCTGATCCTGGACGGCCAGGATGCGGCCAAGGCCAGCGGCGCGGAGCTGAAGGCGATGCGGCGCAAGGTGCAGATGGTGTTCCAGAACCCGTACGGCTCCTTGAACCCGCGCCAGAAGATAGGCGACCAGCTGTCCGAGCCGCTGCTGATCAATACCAATCTGTCGGCGAAGGAGCGGGAAGAGAAGGTGAGGGGCATGATGGCCCGCGTCGGCCTGCGCCCGGAGCACTATTTCCGCTATCCGCACATGTTCTCCGGCGGCCAGCGCCAGCGGATCGCCATCGCCCGCGCGATGATGCTGAACCCCAAGATCGTGGTGGCCGATGAGCCGACCTCGGCGCTGGACGTGTCGATCCAGGCGCAGGTGCTGAACCTGTTCATGGATCTGCAGGAGGAGTTCAACACCGCCTATGTGTTCATTTCGCACAATCTGGCGGTGGTGGAGCATGTCGCCGACGAGCTGATGGTGATGTATCTGGGCCGCGCGGTGGAAGTGGGCGCCAAGGACCGCGTCTACGAACGGCCGCTGCACCCGTACACCCAGGCGCTGTTGTCGGCGACGCCGTCCATCCATCCGGAAGACCGCCGCGTCAAGATCAAGATCGAGGGCGAGCTGCCCAGTCCGCTGAATCCGCCGTCCGGCTGCGCCTTCCACAAGCGCTGCCCGTACGCCAACGAGCGTTGCAAGGCGGAGGTGCCGCAACTACGCGAGCTCGATCAGCGCATGGTGGCCTGCCACCGTGCGGAAGAGATCAACGGCTGAGACCAAATCGGCATCGCGGGCCCGCGGCGATATTCGCTGCGGGCCTTTTTCGTTTCATTGCCATCCAGGCCCGGCGTACACTGGCCTTCCCATCACTGGACGGAGGCTTGCCATGCATGTGTATCCGTATCTGAGTTTCAACGACGGCCGCGCCGAGGCGGCGCTGAACTTCTACCGCGAGGCCTTGAACGGCGAAATCGCCATCCTGATGCGATACGCCGACGCACCCAAGGACGTGCCGTCCATGGGCGACATCAATCCGAACTGGATCATGCATGCGCGGCTGGTGTTCGGCGCCAACGCGCTGATGATTTCGGATACCGATCGGCCAGCGTCGCCCAGTCAGCAAATTTCGCTGTCGATCAACCTGGACGGCGATACCGCGGCGGCGGAGAAGGTTTTCGCCGCGCTGAGCCAGGGCGGCCAGGTGACGCTGCCGCTGCACAGGACGTTCTGGAACGCGCTTTTTGGCTGCTTTAGTGATAAATTCGGCGTCAACTGGATGATCAACTGTCAGTTGTGACCGTTTCTTGACAGTCTGCGCGGCGCGGCGTTATTTTGCCGCGCTGCACAAAAAAATCTTTACCACCCCTCACAACGCAAGATACATTCGTCATGGAAAACACAATCAAAGCCAAAGGGAAACGTCAATTGAAACGAGCCGTCTATGCCGGCAGCTTTGATCCGGTCACCAACGGCCACTTGTGGATGATACGCGAGGCGGTGGAGCTGTTCGACGAACTGATCGTTGCCGTGGGCGTGAATCCGGACAAGCACTGCACCTTCAGCGCCGAGGAAAGGGTCGCGCTGCTGCGCGAAGTGACCACGGGCTTCAGCAAGCTGCGGGTCGAGGTATTCGAAAATCAGTTCCTGGTGAATTACGCGCAGAGCGTCGGCGCCAACTACATCGTGCGCGGCATCCGCACCGCCAGCGACTACGAGTACGAGCGCACGATGCGCTACATCAATTCCGATCTGCACCCGGACATCACCACGCTGTTCCTGCTGCCGCCGCGCGAATACGCCGAGGTGTCGTCGACGATGGTCAAGGGCCTGATCGGCCCCCGCGGCTGGGAGAGCGTGATTCGCCAGTACCTGCCGGAGCCGGTCTATCTCAAGATGCTGTCGATGTACTCCGAGCAATAGCGCCTTATAATGCCGGTTTGAACACCGTGTCGCGCCAGCCTAGGCTGGCGCGTTTGTTTTGCAGCAATCGAGGATACGCCATGCAGGACGTCAGCGCCTTCACCAACCGTCTGGCCAAGAACTACAAGTATTACGCCAAGTGGGCGCGCCGGCAGGGGCTGGACGCCTGGCGCGTCTACGACAAGGATGTGCCGCAGTTCCCGTTCGCGCTGGACATTTATGGTTCGCGGGTTCATCTGCAGGAGTACGACACCGGCTGGGAGATGGGCGACGACGAGTACCGCGCGTGGATAGACGCGGTGGTGGCGGCCATCGCGCAGGTGACCGGGATTCCGGCCGCCGCGGTCACGCTGAAGAACCGCCGCCGGCAGAAGGGCGTCAGCCAGTACGAGAAAGTGGGCGCGGAGGGCGAGGACTTTATCGTCGAGGAATTCGGCCAGCGCTTTGTCGTCAATCTGGACCAGTATCTGGACACCGGCCTGTTTCTCGACCACCGCAACACCCGCAAGCGGGTGCGCGAAGAGGCCGCCGGCAAGCGTTTTCTCAATCTGTTCGCCTATACCGGCAGCTTCACTGTCTATGCCGGCGCCGGCGGCGCGGTTTCCTCGGAGACGGTGGACATGTCCAATACCTACCAGGACTGGTCGCGCCGAAACTTCGAGCTGAACGGGCTGGATCTCGGCAAGCACAAACTGGTGCGCGCCGATGTGTTCCAATATCTGGAAGAAGCGGTGGACGCGGGCAAGCGGTTCGACCTGATCGTGATGGATCCGCCCACCTTCTCCAATTCCAAGAAGATGCGCGACATCCTGGACGTGCAGCGCGACCATGTCTGGCTGATCGACTACGCGATGGCGCTGCTGGCGCCGGGCGGCTGGCTGTACTTCTCCAACAATCTGCGCACTTTCCAGCTCGACGATCGTTTAAGCCAGGATTACCAGATCCAGGATGTCAGCCGGCAGTCGGTGCCGGAAGACTTCCGCAATCGCAAAATCCACCAGTGCTGGCGGATCAGCCGCGCCTGAGCCGGCATCTGATTGATTGTAAAAAGTTTTTACGCGAACTTTTTCGAAGTTTCTCCGCTCCCATAAGGTAGCGCGTTTCCGCATGGAGTCGCCGACCAGCCAGCCGGCGGCCTTCGCGCCGCCTCGCCGCGCAAGCGGCGGGATGTGGAGCGCCTCCATGCCTTCCTGCTTCATCGGTTTGTCTGCGTCGCGCAGCGGCGCGTTTTCGCTCGAAAACGACAATAGGACTACCGATGATCCAACTCGATTTCTACGGCACGCTGGTGGCAGCCTCGCTCGTTCTGCTGCTGGGCCGCAAACTGGTCGCCCATACCGGCGTGCTGCGCACCTATAACATTCCCGAGCCGGTGGCCGGCGGCCTGGTGGTCGCCGCCGCCTTGCTGGCTTGGCGCCAGTTCTCCGGCATCGAGGTGCGCTTCGACGCATCGCTGCAAACGCCGCTGATGCTGGCCTTCTTCGCCGCCATCGGCCTGACCGCCAACCTGGCCAGCTTGAAGCAGGGCGGCAAAACGGTGGGCATCTTCCTCGGCGTGGTGGTGGGCCTGCTACTGGTGCAGAACACGCTGGGCGTGGCGGTGGCCAGCGCGCTGGGCCTGGATCCGCTGATGGGCTTGCTGGCCGGCTCCATCACATTGTCCGGCGGCCACGGCACCGGCGCAGCGTGGAGCGGCACCTTCGCCGACAAGTACGGCCTGGCTTCCGCCGCCGAGCTGGCAATGGCCTGCGCCACCTTCGGCCTGGTGTTGGGGGGTCTGATCGGCGGGCCGGTGGCGCGCTTTCTGGTCAAGCGCGTCAAGACGCCGGGAGCGGAGCACAATGCCGACTCTCCCCCGCGCGGCTTCGAGCAGCCGGACGCGCAGCGGCTGATCACGCCGCATTCCTTCATCGAGACGCTGGCTCTGATCGCTGTCTGTCTGCTGGGCGGCACCTTCATCGGCTCGCTGCTGAAAGGCACCGCGTTCGAGCTACCCACTTTCGTCTGCGTGCTGTTCGTCGGCGTGTTGATCAGCAATGGCCTGTCGGCGCTGGGCTGGTACCGGATTTTTGAGCGCGAGGTGTCGGTGGTGGGCAATGTCAGCCTGTCGCTGTTTCTGGCGCTGGCGCTGATGTCGCTGCGCTTGTGGGACCTGGCGGCGCTGGCGCTGCCTATCTTCTCCTTGTTGTTGCTGCAGACGCTGGCGATGGCGTTGTACGCGGTGTTCGTCACCTTCCGGGTGATGGGGCGCAATTACGACGCGGCGGTGCTGGCCGCCGGCCATTGCGGTTTCGGCCTGGGCGCCACGCCCACCGCCATCGCCAATATGCAGGCGGTTACCGAGCGCTTCGGCCCGTCGCATCTGGCTTTTCTGGTGGTGCCGATGGTGGGGGCCTTCTTCATCGACATCGTCAACGCCATTGTGATCAAGCTGTACCTGGCATTGCCCTTCATCGGCTAAGCGACTATCGGACGGATTGAAAAATACAACCGGGGCGATGCCTTGCAATGGCATGGGCCCGCTCATATCTTGGTCTGAGACAGCCCGCCGCTTGGCGGGCCAAACGATTCACAGAAAGAGAGCCGCCATGTCCTATATCAACCTCACCGCCGACAACTTCAACGCCAGGATGAAGGAAGAAGGGCTGGTCATCCTGGATTTCTGGGCGCCATGGTGTGGTCCCTGCAAGATGTTCGGCCCGGTGTTCGAAGCCGCCTCCGAAAAGCACGGTGACATCGTGTTCGGCAAAATCGATACCGAGTCCGAGCGCGATCTGGCCGCCCACTTCAATATCCGCTCCATTCCGACGCTGATCGCGGTCAAGGATGGCGTGATGGTGTTCAACCAGGCCGGCGCGCTGATGGCCGGCCAGTTCGAACAGTTGATCCAGAGCCTGCGCGACCTGGATATGGACAAGGTGCGAGCGGACATCGCCAGCCAGCCGGAATGACAGGGCGAGGGCGTGAGCCTTCGCGATATGAGACGATAGGGCAATGCATGGGCGCATTGCCCTATTCTTATATGAAGCGAGCGCCGAACCATCTGCCGGTTTGGCAAGGAGGATGCGATGAAACGCTGGGGAGTCGTATTGATGTTGTGGGGGCAGGCCGTGCTGGCTGCTTGTCCCGCTTTGCTGAACCATACCGTGCCGGGGCTGATGGGCGGGCAGATCAACCTGTGCCAATATGCCGACCGGCCGCTGCTGGTGGTGAACACCGCCAGCCATTGCGGCTTCACGCCGCAGTTCACCCAGTTGGAGTCTCTATATAAGCAGTACGGTCCGCGCGGACTGATGGTGGTGGGTTTCCCCAGCAATGACTTCCTGCAGGAGCTGGACAGCAACAGCGAGATCGGCGCGTTCTGCCAGGCCAATTACGGCGTGACCTTCCCGATGGCGGGTAAGGGGCATGTCAGGGGCGCGGATGCCCAGCCGGTGTTCAAGGACTTGATCGCCGCCACCGACGACGCGCCGATGTGGAACTTCCACAAGTATCTGGTCTTGCCCGGCGCCAGCAAGGTGATCAGCATCGGCACCCGCACCAAACCGGACGCGCCGGAAGTGGTCAACGCCTTTTTGCCGTATTTGCAGCCGGAAACGCAGGCTGCGGCCAAGCCATAGCAAGGCCGCCACCCTATCGAAGCGCCGCTTTCAAGCGGCGTTTTGCGTTTTGATGAAAATCCCTCCCAGTCCCTTTTCTTGCAAATCAACGACTTGCGCGTGCTGGCCGAAGAAAGTTCATTTTTTCTCGCAAAAGGTGTTGACGGATGTGGGGCCCGGGCGTATAGTTCGCCTCCTCAGCTGACGCAGCGAACGAAACAGCGGAAACGAAACGGTTCCGGTGAAGACGACGCAGCGGATGGCACTGCTCTTTAACAGAACGAATAACCG
>NZ_JBTNLS010000011.1:0-148720 GCF_059047085.1 Chromobacterium sp. INPA-IVC
TTAAAGAGCAGTGCCATCCGCTGCGTCGTCTTCACCGGAACCGTTTCGTTTCCGCTGTTTCGTTCGCTGCGTCAGCTGAGGAGGCGAACTATACGCCCGGGCCCCACACCCGTCAACACCTTTTGCGAGAAAAAGCAGGAAAATTCATCTCCAAACCACCCAGCCGCAGACAAGCCCATGATCTGACAGAAGATATGAACAAAGGGTATTTGAACCTGCCTGTAAAAAAGCGCATGCCTGCCCGCTTCCGCCGCGCTGGAGCACCGCAAAACAAACAGGCCGGCGTTCCCGCCGGCCTGTTCAAACACATCTATATAGTCAAACTCAGTTCTTGCGCAGCTTGGCGAAGGCCGCGGCCATCGCGGTATCGCCCTGCGGCGCGGAAGACTGGCCGCGCTGCTGGCGCGGACGGTTGTCAGCGCGGCTGTCGTTGCGGCCGCCGCGGCTATTGCCGGAGCCGATCTCGTCATCCAGCCGCATCGTCAACGCGATGCGCTTGCGCGCCACATCCACCTCCAGCACTTTCACCTTGACCACATCCCCGGCCTTGACCACCTTGCGCGGATCGTCGATGAACTTATTGGACAGCGCCGAGATGTGGACCAGGCCATCCTGGTGCACGCCGATGTCGACGAAAGCGCCGAAGTTGGCGACGTTGGTGACTACCCCCTCCAGCACCATGCCCGGCTGCAGGTGCTTGATGTCCTCGACGCCGTCCTGGAAGGTGGCGGTCTTGAATTCCGGACGCGGGTCGCGGCCCGGCTTGTCCAGTTCCTTGAGGATATCCATCACCGTTGGCAGGCCGAAGCGCTCGTCGGTGTAATCGGTGGCGCGAACCGACTTCAGGAAGGCGGAATCGCCGATCAGCGTTTTCACCTCGCGACCGGCCTTGGCCACGATCTTCTCCACCACCGGATAGGCCTCCGGGTGCACCGACGACGCGTCCAGCGGGTTGTCGCCGCCCGCGATGCGCAGGAAGCCGGCTGCCTGCTCGAAGGTCTTGTCGCCCAGGCGCGGCACTTTCAGCAGTTCCTTGCGGGTGCGGAAGGCGCCGTTCTGGTCGCGATAGGAAACGATATTTGACGCCAACGTGGCGTTAAGGCCGGAGATGCGGGTCAGCAGCGGCACCGAGGCGGTATTCACGTCGACGCCCACCGCATTCACGCAATCCTCCACCACGCCGTCCAGCGCGCGCGCCAGCTGGCTCTGATTGACGTCATGCTGGTACTGGCCGACGCCGATGGACTTCGGGTCGATCTTCACCAGCTCGGCCAGCGGATCTTGCAGGCGGCGGGCGATGGACACCGCGCCGCGCAGCGACACGTCCATGTCCGGGAATTCCCTGGCCGCCAGCTCGGACGCCGAATACACCGACGCGCCGGCTTCCGACACCACGATCTTGGTCATGCCCAATTGCGGGAAGGCCTTGATCAGGTCCTGGGCCAGCTTGTCGGTTTCGCGGCTGGCGGTGCCGTTGCCGATGGAAATCAGGTCCACCTTGTGGCGCACGCACAGCGCGCCGAGGATGGCGATGGACTTGTCCCATTCGCGGCGCGGCTCATGCGGATAGATGGCGGTGGTATCCAGCACCTTGCCGGTATCGTCGACCACGGCCACCTTGCAGCCGGTGCGCAGGCCCGGGTCCAGGCCCAGCGTCGCGCGACGGCCGGCCGGCGCGGCCAGCAGCAAGTCATGCAGGTTGGCGGCGAAAACCTTGATCGCCTCGCCGTCGGCGGCGTCCTTCAGCCTCGACACCAGTTCCAGCTCCAGCGACAGGAAGATCTTGGCGCGCCAGCACAGGCGCACGCCATCCAGCAGCCATTTGTCGGCGGCGCGGCCGGCATCCTTGACGCCGAAGCGGGCGGCGATCAGTTGTTCATAAGCCGAACGCTCGGTGATCGGCGTCTCGTCCGGCTGGTATTTCAGCGCGACGCTCAGCACGCCTTCGTTGCGGCCGCGCAAGAGCGCCAGCGCCCGGTGCGACGGCATCGCCTTGATATGTTCGCGATGGTCGAAGTAGTCGGAGAACTTGGCGCCCTCGTTCTCCTTGCCCGCCACCACGGCGGCGGCCAGCTCGCCCTCGTTCCACAGCTTTTCGCGCAACTGGCCCAGCAGCTCCGCGTCCTCGGCGAAGCGCTCGATCAGGATGGCGCGCGCGCCGTCCAACGCCGCCTTGGCGTCGGCGATGCCGGCTTCGGCATTGATATAGGTTTCGGCCAGCGCGTTCGGGTCTTGCGACGGATCGGCCAACAGGCTGTCGGCCAGCGGCTCCAGGCCGGCTTCGCGGGCGATCTGCGCCTTGGTGCGGCGCTTGGGCTTGTAGGGGAGATACAGGTCTTCCAGCGTGGTCTTGTTGTCGCTGGCGTAGAGCGCCGCTTCCAGTTCCGGGGTGAGCTTGCCTTGCTCGGCGATGCTCTTGAGGATGCTGTCGCGGCGCTCGTCCATCTCGCGCAGATAGACCAGACGCTCGGCCAGCATGCGCAGTTGGGTATCGTCCAGACCGCCGGTGACTTCCTTGCGGTAACGGGCGATGAAGGGAACGGTGGCGCCGCCGTCGATCAGTTCGATGGTGGACGCCACCTGGGATTCGCGGACGGCAAGCTCAGCCGCCAGGCGGCTGGAAAGGCTTTTCAGCATCGGCTTTTATTCTTTCGCGTCGAACAAAAACCGCTACTGTACCGCCATCCGCCGCAAAATCAAGCCGCGACCGGACGCGCCAGCCAGGCCTGCGCTTCTTCTATCAGGTCGAAATACTGGACATGAGTATGGGACAGCAGGCCGGCGATGTGGGTGGCCAAGCGTATCCATACGTCGCCGACGACGATGGCGACGCGGCCCAGCTTCTCCTCATGCGCGCGCATGAAGCGCACCTCCTCCATCGCCATGTCCAGCGTGAAGTCTTTCAGTTCGGTCAGGTCCAGCAACATGTCCGGTTTGTCGCGCTCCTCCAGCCGCTTGAGCAAGGCCTGCTCCAGCAGCTGGAAATCAGCCAGCGTGAACTCGTTGAACAAGGCCACGTCCAGGCCATAATCCTGCTCACGGATCGAGATCATTTGCTTCTCCACTCCTGTTTGATTGTCGCAAGCGCTTTGACTGTATTCTAGCGCCGCCCAGCCAACATGCCGCTGACCACGATCAAGCCCATCGCCAGCAACGAATCCGCCGTCAGCGCATCGCCCCACACCAGCGCGCCCAGCAGGCAGGAAAACACCACGGTCAGATAGGACAGATTGGCCGCGGTCAGCTTGCGCCCCACCTTGTAGGCGCGGGTCATCGCCAGTTGCGCCAGCGTGGCGGTGGCGCCGACGCCCAGCAGCAGGCCCACGGTGTCCAGCGTCACCGGGTGCCAGCGCTCGAAACACATCAGCAACAGGCCGCCGACGGTGGAAATCAGCGCGAAATAGAACACCACCCGCCATTCAGCCTCGCCCTGCCGCCCCAGTTCCCGCACATGCAGATAGGACCAGCCGGCCAGAAAACCGGAAGCCAGCCCCAGCAGACCCGCGAACCAGACGTCGCCGGACAAGGTCGGCTTCAGCAGCAACACCACGCCGACGAAGCCCAGCGCCAGCCCGCCCAGCGCCTGCGCCGGCAGCCGCTCGCGCAACAGCGCGACGGACAGCAAGGCCAGAAACATCGGCGAGGTGTAGGTCAACGTCGACGCCGTCGCCAACGGCAGGTGAGCGATGGCGTAAAACGACATCAGCAGCGAGCTGTAGCCGATCAGGCCGCGCTGCAGGTGGTAGCGCAGCAAGGGCGTGGCGAAACGCTCCCGCCGCCACAAGGCCGCGCCGCCCAGCGTCAGCACGCCGATCAAGGTGCGCCAGAACACCAGCTCCGTCGACGAGAAATGCTCAGCGCCCAGTTTGACGAACAAGCCCATCAGGGCAAAGAACACTGCGGCCACCACCATCCAGCCGGAACCCAGGCGGAAACCCGCCAACCTGCCACGCACAAGCACTTTCTTGCCTTCCCTGCCAAGCGGCCCTCGGGCCGCGATTGCATACTCTTATTTCTTGGCCAAAGCCACACTCAGACAAATCGACTCCATCTGCCGGCGATAGGTCTTGAACTCCGACGCGTTGGCGGTGCAGCGCGCCTCCAGCAGCCGATTCTTGTCCACCAACTGGATCACATGCAGATTATGGCGCACGATCCACAGCCGGTTGGACACGAAGCGGCCATCGCGATACTCGGTGATCAGGCGGCCCGTCTTCTGATTGACGCGGACGAAGTTGGCCGCCTCGCGGTCGCCATCCTCCTGGCGGAACATCGCCGCCAATCGCGGCAGCGTATCGCTGCGTCCCGGCTTGCGCACGCCGATCTGCACCTCGATAGCGGCGCGCTCGCGCTGGTCGGCCTTGGGCGGAATCACCTTCAACACCCGGATCCGATTGGCGACGCTGGCGCGCACCTTCCAGCCAGGTGGCAGCGTGAAGCGCGCCTTGCTCACCGGATCGGCGTAAGTAGCCGCCAGCGCGAGCGGGCTGGCCAGCAGCGCGCCCAGCACCAGCATGCGGAAAATTGCGGACATGATCTTGGCCGATGGAAGGATAAAAAAAGGCGCGGAATATCCCGCGCCCCTGCATTATGGCATTTAACTTGCCTATTCAGCCAGCCAATGCCGCCCCCATCAGGCGTCGATAATACTCGTGGAAGTGCAGCATGCCTTCCTCGGTCGGGGACTGGTACGGGCCCACCTCGTTGACGCCGACCATCCACAGCGCCTTGCGGCCTTCGTGCATGCGGATGCAGATCTCGTCGTCCTCCTTGGCGGTTTCGAAGTAGGCGGCCTGCTCGGCCTCGATGAACTCCGGCTCGAACCACACCACGTCTTCCGGGTAGTAGAACTCGGTGATCACCGTGCACTTCTCCGGACCGCGCGGAATCACCACGCTGACCACCAGCACGTGCGGATACCACTCCACCATGATGTTGGGGTAGTAGGTCAGCCAGATGGCGCCGAACTCGGGTTGCTGCTCCTCGTAGCGGCGGCGCACTTCCTCGTGCCACTTGCCGTACACCCTGGAGCCGGCGCGCGCCAGGCGGTTCTTCACGCCCACGGTCTGCACGTGGTAGCTGTCGCCCCACTCCCATTTCAGGTCGCCGCAATCAACGAAATTGCCGAGGCCCGGATGGAAGGGATCAACGTGGTAGTCCTCCGAATACACCTCAATGAAGGTTTTCCAGTTGAAGTCGTAATCGGTGCTGTGCATCGAGTGGAAAGCATAACCGTCGAAGGTCATGTGCTTGGCGACGCCCAGCGTTTCCAGATCTGCAGCCACATTGCGGCGCGCGTCGAACAGCAGGCCGTTCCAGCGGGCCAGCTCGGTCTGGCCCAGATTCAGGCATGGCGTTTCCGGAAAATGCGGCGCGCCCACCAGCTTGCCGCCGGCGTCGTAGGTCCAGCCGTGCAGATTGCAGACGATGTGATTGCCATTGCCGCGGCCTTTATAGATGACGGCTTGGCGATGGCGGCAGACGTTGGAGATCAGCTTGATCTCGCCGTCCACGTTCTTGAGCATCTTGCCGTGGCCCAGCCACTCCAGCGTGTGATAGTCGCCGGGATTGGGCGCCATCAGCTCATGGCCATAGTACTGCGGAGCGTCTGCGAACAGCAGTTCCTGCTCCTTGGCGTAGAACGCGGGATCGAAATAGGTATAAACGGGTAGCTGGGCTGCGGATGCTTGAAGCAGTTGAGCAGAAGCCAGATCAGACATTATTCCCACACCTCCGTGGAAGAAGATATAAGACCAGCCGAATCTCGCTCGGGACGAGTTTGCGGGACTATCAAAAACAATCAATCAAAACAAGGGGAACCCTGTCTTACGAGGGCGGAATTATGCCCTCCCCCCTCCCCCGGGGCAAGCGTTAATTCTTTGTGACAATTCTGTTCAGACACGGACTTGTCGAGGGATATGCCTCTCCCCCCCTTCAGCGGCAAACAATCTGCATGGCGGTTAATTAAAATCAAAGACTTGCCAATTTTCGTGCGCCGCAACATTAGAAGCCGTTAATTTATAGTGATATACTAGCCCCGACTTTGTTGCCACATCGACTGTCTGATTTTCGCCTCCGCCAGGCCCGGCCGCTTGCCGACCTGCCGCCCGGCCAAGCTAAAGCCTTGATATGGCGAAGCGGATGGATCGATCCGCCCCGGGATGCCCGGGCGCAACAACAGGCTGGCTAAACCGCCCGCCATGCGCTACCACACGGTAAGGAAACCGGCCGCGCGGCCCACCGGCCGCCGCCTCCGCTCCGGCAGCAAATTGGCTGCAAGCGCATCGCAGTGGATTATTTCACCGATTTCATCCTTTTTTTTCAAATTACATGTTCAAAGCTATGAATTCCAGCATCCTCGTCATCAATTGCGGCAGCTCCTCCCTGAAATTCGCGCTGATCGACAGCGCCACCCATGAAGCGGTCATGACCGGCCTGGCCGAGAAGCTGGGCCTGGCCGACGCCTGCATCACCTTCAAGCACGACGGCGGCAAGCAGACCGCCCAGCTGTCGGCCCCGGACCACGCCGCGGCCATGCACGCCATCATCGAGAAACTGCAGCAAGTGTCGCTGCTGGACAGCGTGAAGGCCATCGGCCACCGCGTGGTGCACGGCGGCGAGCACTTCAAGCAATCCGCGCTGCTGGACGAAAACGCCATCGACGAAATCGAGCGCTGCATCAAGCTGGCGCCGCTGCACAACCCGGCGCACATCCTGGGCATCCGCACCGCGATCAAGGAATTCCCGAGCCTGCCGCAAGTGGCCGTGTTCGACACCTCCTTCCACCAGACCATGCCGGAGAAGGCCTACCTGTACGCGGTGCCGATGAAGCTGTACCGCGAAAACAGCCTGCGCCGCTACGGCATGCACGGCACCAGCTACCGCTTCGTGGCCGAAGAAGCCGCCAAGATGCTGGGCAAGCCGGCCGATGAAACCAGCCTGGTGATCGCCCACCTGGGCAACGGCGCGTCCATCTCCGCCATCCGCAACGGCAAGTGCGCCGACACCTCGATGGGCCTGACCCCGCTGGAAGGCCTGGTGATGGGCACCCGCTCCGGCGACATCGACCCCAGCGTGTTCGGCTACCTGGCCACCGAGCGCGGCATGGACATCACGTCCATCACCAATATGCTGAACAAGGAATCGGGCCTGTTGGGCCTGTCCGAGCTGTCCAACGACTGCCGCGAACTGGAAGAAGCCGCCGCCAAGGGCCACGAAGGCGCCAAGCGAGCGCTGGAAGTGTTCGCCTACCGCCTGGCCAAGTACGTGGCCTCGATGAGCGTGGGCGCGGGCCGCCTGGACGCCGTGGTGTTCACCGGCGGCATCGGCGAGAACTCGTCCTTCCTGCGCGCCGAAGTGATCAACCAGCTGGGCTTCCTGGGCCTGAAACTGGACGTCGCCGCCAACGAAGCGTGCATCCGCGGCAACGCCGGCCGCATCACCGCCGCCGATTCCGTGCCGGCGCTGGTGATCAACACCAACGAAGAACTGATGATCGCCATGGACACCGCCGAACTGGCCGGTCTGGCCAAGTAAGGAAGGCAAGCGATCATGCAGACATTCTTTCTTGCCCCCACCGGCTTCAACGCCGGCCTGACCTCGGTCACGCTGGGCGCGATCCGCTCGCTGGAGCAGGCCGGCCTGCGCGTCGGCTTCGTCAAGCCCATCGCCCAGGACACCAAGGACGGCGAAGCCGAGCGCTCCACCCACTTCGCCCAGGCCATCTGCCGCCTGAACCCGCCGCAGCCGATCAGCATGGACCGCGTCGAGCACCTGCTGTCGCAAGGCCAGGTTGACCAGTTGATGGAAGAGGTGGTGAGCCTGTTCCAGCAAGCCTCGCAAAACGTGGACGTGGTGATCGTGGAAGGCCTGGTGCCCGACCAGAAGCAGGTGTTCTCCACCTTCCTCAACACCAAGATCGCCCGCAACCTGCAGGCCCAGACCATTCTGGTGAGCTCGGTCAAGGCGCTGAACGCGACCGAAATCGCCGAACAGCTGGAAATGAACATCCAGGCCTTCGGCGCGCAAACCGTGTCCGGCTACATCCTCAACCACGTGCTGCCCGGCGCCGACCGCGCCGAGCTGGCGCGCGAAGTGCAGGAGTCCGGCAATCTGAAGAAAGCCGGCCTGCCGCTGCTGGGCGTGATCCCGTACCAGCAGGAACTGCTGGCGCCGCGCACCCAGGATGTGGCCCGCTATCTGAACGCCAATGTGGTGCACGCCGGCCAGCAGGCCAACCGCCGCGTGCGCAATATGGTGGTGGCCGCCCGCACCGCGCCGAACATCGTCAACCTGCTGAAGCCGGGCGCGCTGATCATCACCCCGGGCGAGCGCGAAGACGTGGTGATGGCCACCTCGATGGCCGCGATGAACGGCGTGCCGCTGGCCGGCCTGCTGCTGACCTGCGACTCCGAGCCCGATCCGCGCATCCAGCAGCTGTGCCAGCAAGCCTTCACCGGCGGCCTGCCGGTGCTGGCCACCTCGCTGAACTCGATGGAAACCGCCAGCGCGCTGAACGCGATGAGCCACCAGGTGCCGTCCGACGACCTGGAGCGGATGGAAAAGGTGATCGAGCACGTCGCCGAATTCCTGGACGTGTCCACGCTGAAGCAAAGCGTCGGCGAGCCGCGCGAAATCCGCCTGCCGCCGCCGGCCTTCCGCTTCCAGCTGATGGAAAAGGCCCGCAAAGCCAACAAGCGCATCGTGCTGCCGGAAGGCAACGAGCCGCGCACCATCCAGGCCGCCGCCATCTGCCAGGAAAAAGGCATCGCCCGCTGCGTGCTGCTGGGCAACCGCGCCGAGATCCTGCAAGTGGCCGAAACCCAGGGCGTGTCGCTGCCGGCATCGGTCGAGATCCTGGATCCGAACGAAATCCGCGGCCAGTACGTGGGACCGATGGTCGAGCTGCGCAAGGGCAAGGGCCTGAACGAGCCGATGGCGCTAGCCCAGCTGGAAGACACCGTGGTGCTGGGCACCATGATGCTGGCGATGAACGAAGTGGACGGCCTGGTTTCCGGCGCCGTGCACACCACCGCCAACACCATCCGTCCGGCGCTGCAGCTGATCAAGACCGCTCCGGGCTCCAGCATCGTTTCGTCCGTCTTCTTCATGCTGATGCCGGAACAAGTCTACGTGTACGGCGACTGCGCGGTGAATCCGGACCCGACCGCCGAACAGCTGGCCGACATCGCCATCCAGTCCGCCGACTCGGCAGTGGCCTTCGGCATCACCCCGCGCGTGGCGATGATCTCCTACTCCACCGGCTCGTCCGGCAGCGGCACCGACGTGGAGAAGGTGCGCGAAGCCACCCGCATCGCCCAGGAAAAACGCCCTGACCTGCTGATCGACGGCCCGATGCAGTACGACGCCGCCTCGGTGGAGTCCGTCGGCCGCCAGAAGGCCCCGGACAGCCAGGTCGCCGGCCGCGCCACCGTGTTCGTGTTCCCGGACCTGAACACCGGCAACACCACCTACAAGGCGGTGCAGCGCTCCGCCAACGTGGTGTCGGTGGGTCCGATGCTGCAAGGCCTGCGCAAGCCGGTCAACGATCTGTCCCGCGGCGCGCTGGTGGACGACATCGTCTACACCATCGCCCTGACCGCACTTCAGGCGGAGCAGACGCCGGCGAATTGATCTAAAACTTGATCACGCAAAAAAATGCCGCGTACCTTTACAGGTGCGCGGCATTTTCTGAATCAAGACAACAACCGTCAGCAAAACAATCCTTCAGCAAACCATAAAACGACAAGATCACATTGCATCAAACGCATTCTTGAATTTGCTATTCAAAATAAGCGCAGTCGATCTGAACCCAACAATTTCGCCATCATGCTGCTTGATGAATGTCGACACATCCCCATACTCGCCATCATCAACAAGCTCCGCATATTCAGCATAAAAAACCGAATTATTCTTGCTCAGCAAAATCATTGACAAAAGGTAATTATCCCTTCCACCATAGCTGCCGCCTAAATACTTCAAGCCAACTTTTCCGCTGTTCACCAAGAAATCATTCCATGAAAAAATCTTGGCATAACTAATAGCCCTACAATCAAGAGACCTTTGATCCAGACTTAGAAGCTCCCTATCAATTATACTTTTCCCACCCCAGTCAGGATTACATAAATTAGGAACCGATGCCAACCAGGTTCTGTTCTTAAAGCCTCCCAAAGGCATTCTCAAAATCAATAATTTCCTTGGCCGATTCTCTCCAATTATATCAGCCGAAACCAGCATCACTCGCCCATGAGGCACTGATTCAGATTTACTATCTTTGGATAAATCATTCAGAACGGGAATATCAGCAGATGCCGCAACAAACACCCATTCACCAGCGGGCAAAGGTATATTCATACTGCCAATAGACATTGCTTCAGAAAAGCGAGAACCAACAGGAAAAGACGACTTGAACTTCTCCACTCGTTGCGATGGAGATTCAAAAAAACCAAACTTGACTTCAGCGGCCATCGAAGACAAAGAGAATAGGCTTAGAAAAATGATTACGATAACATTCATGATTTAATCCTCAATATAGATTAATTTATACATGAAGAAATTTTCGCACCATTTAAGCACACACTACCGACCTTAAGGATCACCGTCAACAAACAGCAAATCAGATGACCCATAACATTGAGCACTGCCAGCAGCGCCACTCAAAAGTTCAACATAGCCCATCATCATCAAACAGTCATCCAAGACACATCGCTCGGATCACTCCCTATTTTCCACATTTAACTTTTAGAAATTTTAATTAGTATTTTCATTGAGCAATTTCCAAATCCGTGAACAAACCCAAGATACCAGCCTAATTGATATAAAGGAGTCACACGCCTCTATTCCAATAGGGCTCTCAACTGCCGCGCCACGCCGGCCTGATCGTGGTCGCCGATCACCGGCGCGTCCGGCAAGCGGCGCTTCAGCTCCGGATGCGCGTTGGCCATCACGTGCGGCAGGCCGGCCAGCGCCAGCATTTCCGCGTCGTTGAGATTGTCGCCGAAGGCGGCGCAGTCTTCCGCCGCGATGTCCAGGTGATCAAGCAGGCGGCGCAGCGCGCTGCCCTTGTGCACGCCGGGCGCCATCACTTCCAGATAACAGATGTGGGAATAGGTCATGGACACTTCGTCGCCCAGCTCGCGGGCGATGTCGGCCTCCACCTCCTTCAGCTGCGCCGGCGCGCCGCAGAAGATCACCTTGGACACGTCGTCGGCCTTGAAACCCGCCAGGTCCTCGATTTCCGTCACCTCACCGGTGTAATGGCTGAACTCGCGCTTGCTGTGGTAGGCCATGATGCAGTCGTCGCGGTAGACGCCCAGCTCGGTTTCCCGGATCAGCTCCGGCCGCAGCAGCCTGGCCAGCAAGGCCGGCGACAACCGGCTTTGATAGAGAAGCTCGCCGTCCGCCAGGTGAATGCGCGCGCCGTTGGCGCTGATCACCGGCACCGACGGCAGATCCCGCGGCCACAGTTTCCGCACCTGGCGCTCGTGCCGGCCAGTGGCGACGGCCAGGGCGATGCCGCGTTCCACCGCCGCCTGCAAAGCGGCGCGCGTCTCGTCGGCCAGCCTAGAATCCTTGTCCAGCAGGGTGCCGTCCAGATCGGAAACAATCAGTCGCATATCGGAATCTCCGTGTTCGCATCGCTGAATTGTGCACGATCACGCAAAAACAGGCAAATAATCATGCACGATTCCGCGTAAATCCTGCCATTTCTTTGACTGGGCCTGCACGATCGTGCAACACTTCCGCCATTCCGTCTGACTTCAACTCCGCCATGTCCAAAGAACGCGCAAGCGCCAGCCAGCCCTCCGGCCGCCATCAATACATCCGCGAGCAGCTGCGGCTGCACGGCCGGGTTTACGCCGGCGAGCTGGCGGCATCGCTCGGCGTGTCCGAGGACTCGATACGCCGCGACCTGCGTGAACTGGCGGCGGACGGCGCCTGCCAACGCGTGTACGGCGGCGCCATCGCGCTGACGCCGAATCGCCACGGCTTCCTGCAACGCCGCCACGAGAACACCGAGCGCAAGGCCAGACTGGCCGCGGCGGCGGTGCGGCTGCTCAAGCCCGGCCAATTCGTGTTTCTGGACGGCGGCACCACCAATCTGGAAATCGCCCGCGCGCTGCCGGAACAGCTGCCGCTGACGGTGGCCACCAATTCCATCCCGATCGCCGCCGCGCTGTTCGGCCAGAAACAGCTGTCGGTGCTGGTGCTGGGCGGCAGCCTCAATCATCAGAGCGGCGACGCGCTGGGCACCACCGCCACCCGGATGCTGGACACGATGCGGCCGGACATCTGCTTTCTCGGCACGTGCTCGGTGGACGGCGAACTGGGCGTGGGCACGGTGATGGCCGACGAAGCCGCATTCAAGCGCCATCTGGTCGAGCAATGCGGCCACACCGTGCTGGCCGTCACCAACGAGAAGCTGGACACCGCCTCGCCCTTCATCGTCGCCCCGCTGTCCGACATCGGCACCCTGATCATCGAACCCGACGCCGACCCCATCCGCCGCGCCCACCTGGAAGCGGGCGGCGCGCCTTTGCTGATCGCCGGCTGACGCCAGCCAGCCCATCGGCATATTGCCTCCAATCAAACATTTGTTTTAAAGTTCTGCACGGCGCGCGTCCTCGATAAAACCATTACAAATCAGCGTGCTTTTGCAAACGGAACATCCTTTGGAGGGGAATCCATGTCGATACAGGCCATCACCGAATGGTTCATCCCGGACCACGTCCGGCAGATTCCGGAACAGGCGATACGCGCGCGCACCGTGGTCGGCGTCGGCCTGCTGGCCGGCCTGATGGCGCCGCTGTTCGCCGTCGAATACCTGATGCTGGGCCACTATCCGATGGCCGAGGGCATCGCGCTGGGCGGATTGGGCCTGCTATGCGGCCCGCTATTGCTGCGGCTCAGCGGCGCGGTGCGCGCCACCGCCGAATTCATCACCAGCTGCATGTACGCGATGGTGTGCTGGATGGTGTTCGTCAATGGCGGCATCCTGTCCACCAGCCTGATGTGGTTCGCCGCCATCCCGTTCACCGCCGTCTTCATCGCCACCCGCCGCTCCGGCATGTTCTGGCTGGCGATGTCGCTGGCCGCCGTCGGCGTCATCATGTGGCTGTCCGGCATCGACGCGCTGCCCAAGAGCCCGCTGCCGCATGAGGAGCTGCCCAAGCTGCAGGCCAAGTCGCTGGCCGGCCTGTCGCTGGTGGTGCTGGTGCTGGCGCTGGCCTTCGACAAGGCCAAGAGCAAGAGCTTCGAGAAGCTGGAAACCGCGCGCGCCGAAGCCGAGCGCGCCGGCGAAGCGCTGGCGCGGATGATGGAGCAGATCGGCCACTCGATCCGCGACGCCTCCGGCGCCAGCCGCCAGATCGCCGACAGCACCGGCAGCATGGCGCGCACCATGGCCGAGCAACGCGAACGTTCCGAAGACATGGTCGTCGTCGCCCAGCAGATGGCGGTGGTCACCAGCCAGAACGCCGAACAATCAACCACCGCCACGCTGCTGGCGCAAAACTCCGGCGAAGCCGCGCGCGAGGGCGGCAAGGCGATGAACCAGGCGGTGGAGCAGCTTGGCCGCGCCGGCGAAGTGATAGGCCACGCCTCGAACCGGCTGGAAGACTTGGGCCAGCGTAGCGCCGAAGTCAGCGGCATCGTGCAGCTGATACGTGACATCGCCGACCAGACCAATCTGCTGGCGCTGAACGCCGCGATCGAGGCGGCGCGCGCCGGCGAAACCGGCCGCGGCTTCGCCGTGGTGGCGGACGAGGTGAGAAAACTGGCCGAGCGCACCCAGAACGCCACCAAGGACATCGAAAGCAAGATCCGGGTGATCGTCGACGGCACCAATGAGGCGCTGGTGGCGATGCGCGACGGCAACCAGCAGATGCAGGCGGGACGCGGGCACGCCAAGGAAGCCCAACTCAAGCTGTCCGGCATCATAGACGGCGCCGGCGAGCTGGCCGGCCTGCTGCAGCAGGTGTCCCAGGCCGAAGCCAGCCAGAACCAGGGCTTCTCGCAGTTCGCCGGCGACATCGTCGCCGTCGGCGAGTCCAGCCGCAGCCTGTCCGGCGAAACCCACAATATCGCCGAAGCGGTGCGCCGGCTCGACGAGCAAATGGACAAGCTGCACCAGGCGGTGAGCCGGCAGGAGACGCCTTCGGCCGACGCCAGGCCCGAACCCGCCTGGCGCTGAGACGGGCTCGGCTCAGCGCCTGTTTACGATCCAAGGCGGACTAGGCGCGGGCTGGGATTTCATGCTGCCGGAGGCGCCACGCTGGCGCGCCGCCACCAGCCTGGGCGGCACCCGCTTCCAACTCGGCGGGGCGTGGGCCTGAGCTACGCGTTCTGACGCGGAAAAGGCCTGCGCCGCCGATGGCGCAGGCCTCTTTAACTCCGGACAGACGGGCTTTAGAGCGCGTACTGGCCCGGCTGATACCCTCCCGCCGGCGTGCTGCAGCCGATGGACACGCGGTTCCAGCCGTTGATCGCGACGATGGCCCAGGTCAGATCGACGGCTTCCTTGTCGTCGAAGTGCCGCGCCAGCTCGGTACGCAACGCTTCTTCCGGATGCCCCGACGCCACCCGCGTCAGCGCCTCGGCCCAGGCCAGCGCGGCACGCTCGCGTTCGGTGTAGCACGGCGCTTCGCGCCAGGCCGACAGCAGGTACAAGCGCTGCTCGGTCTCGCCTGCGGCGCGCGCGTCCTTGGTATGCATGTCGATGCAGAAGGCGCAGCCGTTCAGCTGCGACACGCGGGTCTTCACCAGCTCGAGCAAGGCGTGGTCGAGGCCGCAGCCACGGATGTAGCGCTCCAGCCCCGCCTGGGCCTGGTAGCCTTGCGGCGCGAGCGTCGGGTAATCGATGAAACGGGACATATTCAAGGCTCCTGTAAAAATCTTGAGTGACAGTTGTCTTTATCCGCGCGGCGCGAACAGCATCTGGGCGTCTGCATAAGAAAGCGAAGTGCTCAACGCCGACAGGTCGCCCGCGTCCCGCAGCGCCGCCGCTGTCCGGCCCAAGGCTTGCATCGCCACCAGCGCCGGGCCGATGGCGGTGCTGACGCGCGCCACGCCCAGCGCGGAAAGCTCGGCCAGGCCGGGCAAACCGGGCATCGCGGCGGCATTGACCGGCGCCGGCACCGCCGCGCACAGCTTCGCCAGCAGCGCGGGATCGGACAGACCGATGGGAAAGACGCCGTCGGCCCCGCTGCCCAGATACAGCCGCGCCCGCGCCAGCGTCTCGTCGAAACGGGCTTCAGCCGGACCCTCGCCATGCAGGAACAGATCGCTGCGGGCATTAATGAAGATGGGGACGTCCAGCGCATCCGCGGCGGCGCGCGCGGCCTGCAGACGCTCGCGCATCTCGTCCGCGCCGCGCAGCGAGAAGCGGCCTGCGGCGTCATAGCGGCCATCTTCCAAATTAATGCCGGCCGCGCCGGCGCGGATCACCGCGGCGACGGTGTCCGCCACCTTGTCCGGCGTATCGCCGAAACCGTCTTCCAGGTCCACGCTCAGCGGCGCCTTCAGCACCCTGGCGATGCGGGAGACGGCGGCCAGCAGCTCCTCGCGCGGCAGTTCGCCGCCGTCGCGGTAGCCAAGCGACCACGCCACGGCGGCGCTGCTGGTGGCCAAGGCGGGAAAGCCGGCCTGTTCGAACACGCGGGCGCTCAAGGCGTCCCAGACATTGGGCAGCAGCAGCGGCCGCGGGCCTTGATGCAGGCGGCGGAACGCCTGGGCGCGGGATGCGGCGTCTTGATGATTCATCGTCATTCCTTGTCGGTCGGCGTTTTGGCTTCCCGACAAGATACTGTCGCCATGGCACAATGATGAGTGCCAAAACTCGTCAAAACCAATAGGCCATGATTCCCGCTGCCTTCCAGTTCGAACTGCTGCGCGGCCACGCGTCGCCGCTGCATCGCCAGCTCTATCTGCGCATCCGCGAGGCCATCCTGGCCGGCCAGCTGCCGCCGGGCGCCCGCCTGCCGGCCACGCGGGTGCTGGCCGCCGACCTCGGCATCTCGCGCGGCACCGTCGACCAGGCCTACGGCCAATTGCTGGCGGAAGGCTTTTTGCTCAGCCGCGCCGCCGCCGGCACGGTGGTCCACCCCTTGTTGGAGGCGCGCCGCCCCGATCCATCGCCCCCCTCGGCCGCCGGTCCGAAGCCTGTCCTGGCCAACTCGCCCGAGCCCGCCCCGCCGCTGCCCTTCCAGCTAGGGCTGCCCGCGCTGGACGCCTTCCCGCGCAAGCTGTGGGCGCGGCTTGCCGGCCGCCGCGCCAGGGCCTTGTCGCTGGCGCGGCTGAATTATCCCGACCCCGCAGGCTATCCGCCGCTGCGCGAGGCCATCGCCCGCCATCTGGCCCTGTTCCGCGGCATCCATTGCTCCGCAGATCAGATATTCATCACCAGCGGCTTCCAGGCCGCGCTGGGGTTGGCGGTGCATACCCTGCTGCGTCCCGGCGACCCGGTCTGGATGGAAGATCCCGGCTACTTCCGCGCCAGCGGCGCGCTGAGGCTGGCCGGCGCCAGGCTTGCGCCTGCGCCGGTGGATAGCGATGGATTACAAGTGGACGAGGCCATCCGACGCGAACCCAGCGCGCGGATGGCCTACTGCACGCCGTCGCACCATGCGCCGCTGGGCGTCACGCTGTCGCTGCCGCGCCGGCTGGAGCTGCTGGCCTGGGCCGAGCGGCAACAAGCCTGGATCGTCGAGGACGACTACGACGGCGAATTCCGCTACGACGGCCCGCCGCTTCCCGCGCTCAGCAGCCTGGACCGCTCCGGCCGGGCGCTCTACATCGGCAGCTTCAGCAAGACCCTGTTTCCCGGTCTGCGTCTGGGTTATCTGGTGGCGCCGCCCGCCGAGGCGGCGCGTTTCGCCGAGGCCTGCAATCTGCTCTCCCCCGCGCCGTCCATCCTGGATCAGGCGACAACCGCCGACTTCCTGGATCAGGGCCACTTCGCCCGCCACATCAAGCGGATGCGCGCGCTCTACGCCCAGCGCCGCGCCGCGCTGGCAGCCGCCTTGCAAGCCGAATGCGGCGCGCGGCTGCGATTGGATGGCCAAGCCGTCGGCCTGCAATTGACCGCCTGGCTGCCCGACGGCGAAGACGACCGCGCCGCGGCGGCGCGCCTGAGCGCCAGCGGATTGGCGGGCCAGCCGCTGTCCGCCTTCAGCCTGGAAGGCGGCCAACCGCCGGCGCTGCTGCTGGGCTTCGCCAACGTGCCGGCCGAGCGCTCGCCCGAACTGACGCGGCGGCTGCGGGAGGCGCTGGACCGCCCGCAGCCGAAATAAGCGCCCCGGCGTTTGAGGTCCGCTCTGTTATAATCCGCGGTTTACGCAATCCTCCGTTCTTTAGCCGATGACACCTGCCGCCAGCCTCGCCGACCTGAAATCCGCCCTGTCCTCCTGCCTGATCCGCGACCGCCACATCCTGCGCCGCAAGCTCGCCGACGCTGGCGACCGGCTGAAGAAGAACCAGCCCGCCGACAAGCTGCTGGCTGACATCGCCGGCCAGGTGGAACGCTCGCGCAGCCGCGCCGACGCGCGCCGCGCGCATCTGCCCAAACCCCAGTTCGACGACGCGCTGCCGGTCAACCAGAAGCTCCCCGACATCAAGAGCGCGATCGACAAGAACCAGGTGGTGATCATCTGCGGCGAGACCGGCTCCGGCAAAACCACCCAGTTGCCCAAGATCTGCCTGGAGCTGGGCCGCGGCGTGTTCGGCCTGATCGGCCACACCCAGCCGCGCCGGCTGGCCGCGCGCTCGGTGGCGACGCGGATCGCGCAAGAGCTGGGTTCGCAGCTGGGCGAACACGTCGGCTTCAAGGTGCGCTTCACCGACAAGCTGTCGGAAAAGTCGGTGATCAAGCTGATGACCGACGGCATCATGCTGGCGGAGACGCAGACCGACCGTTACCTGGAAGCGTACGACACCATCATCATCGATGAGGCGCACGAGCGCAGCCTGAACATCGACTTTCTGCTCGGCTACCTGAAACAGCTGCTGCCGCGCCGGCCAGACCTGAAGATCATCATCACCTCCGCCACCATCGACGCCGACCGCTTCTCCAAGCACTTCGACGGCGCGCCGGTGATCGAGGTGTCCGGCCGCACTTACCCGGTGGAAGTGCGTTACCGGCCGCTGAAACAGCGCGACGAGGACGAGCGCGAGATGGAGATGGAGGACGCCATCGTCGACGCGGCCGACGAGCTGTCGCGCCAAGGGCCCGGCGACATGCTGGTCTTCCTGCCCGGCGAGCGCGAAATCCGCGAAACCGCGGAAAAACTGCGCAAGTCCGGCATCCGCGGCTACGAGATCCTGCCGCTGTTCGCCCGGCTGTCCAATGAGGACCAGCAGAAGATCTTCAAGCCGTCCGGCGGCCGCCGCATCGTGCTGGCAACCAACGTGGCCGAGACTTCGCTGACCGTTCCCGGCATCAAATACGTGATCGACACCGGCCTGGCGCGCATCAACCGCTACAGCCCGCGCGCCAAGGTCGAGCAGCTGCAGGTGGAAAAAGTGTCGCAGGCCGCCGCCCGCCAGCGCGCCGGCCGTTGCGGCCGCGTCGAGTCCGGCATTTGCGTGCGCCTGTACGCCGAGGACGACTTCAACGCCCGCCCGGCCTTCACCGACCCGGAAATCGTCCGCTCCAATCTGGCGGCGGTGATCCTGCGCATGGCGGCGCTGCGGCTGGGCAAGGTGGACGAATTCCCCTTCCTGGAGGCGCCGTCCAGCCGCCTGGTGGCCGACGGCTACCAGGTGTTGACCGAGCTGGGCGCCGTCAATGAGCTGGGCGAGCTCACTCCGGTGGGCAAGGAGCTGGCGCGCATCCCGGTGGACCCGAAAGTGGGCCGCCTGCTGCTCGCCGGCCGCGACTTCCACTGCGCGCGCGAAGTGCTGATCATCGCCGCCGCGCTGTCGATACAGGACCCGCGCGAGCGGCCGTTCGAAGCCCGCGATGCCGCCGAAAAAGCCCAGGCGCGCTTCAATGACGAAAAGTCGGACTTCCTGTCCTTCCTGCACCTGTGGGACTTCTTCGCCGACGCGCTGAAGAACAAGAAGACCAACCGCCAGCTGGTCAACGCCTGCCACGACCACTTCCTGTCGTATATGCGGATGCGCGAGTGGCGCGAGCTGCACGCGCAGTTGGCCGAAATCGCCAGCGAGCTGGGCCTGATCACCCGCGACGAAGCCCATGCCGACGCCGAACAGCCGGACGCGCAGATGTCGGTCAAGAAACGCCAGCAAGTGGACGCCGTCGCCTATGAAAACCTGCACAAGGCGCTGGTGACCGGCCTGATCGGCAATATCGGCATGAAAAACCAGGAAGGCGACGACTACCAGGGCGCGCGCGGCGTCGCCTTCCACGTCTTCCCCGGCTCCGGCCTGAAGAAAGCCAAGCCCAAGTGGCTGGTGGCGGCCGAGCTGGTGGAAACCACCCGCCTCTACGCCCGCTGCGTGGCCAAGATCGAGCCGGAGTGGGTGGAAAAGCTGGCGCCGCATCTGGTGAAGTACCACTACTTCGAACCGCATTGGGAAAAGAGCCGCGGCGAAGTGGTGGCCAGCGAGCGCGTCACGCTGTACAGCCTGACGCTGATCCCGCGCCGAGCCGTCAGCTACGGCCGCATCGCGCCGGAAGAAGCGCGCGAGCTGTTCATCCGCGGCGCGCTGGTGAATATGGAATACGTCAGCAACGCGCCCTTCTTCCAACGCAACCAGCAGTTGATCCGCGAGGTGGAGCAACTGGAGCACAAGGCGCGCCGCCAGGACGTGCTGGTGGACGAGGAAGCGCTGTACGCCTTCTACAGCGAACGCATCCCGGCCGAGGTAGTGGACGCCGCCAGCTTCGAGGCCTGGCGCAAGGAGGCGGAAAAAACCGAGCCCAAGCTCTTGCACCTGACCCGCGACGAGCTGATGCGCCACGCCGCCCAGCACGTGACCGAAAACCAGTTCCCGGAATGGCTGGACCTGGACGACGGCAAGCTGAGGCTGCGCTACCGCTTCGAGCCGAAACACCCGCTGGACGGCGTCACCATCGACGTGCCGCTGGCCATCCTGAACCGCCTGCAGCCGGGACCGTTCGAATGGCTGGTGCCCGGCATGATCCGCGACAAGCTGCAGCAGCTGATCAAGGGCCTGCCCAAGCAGATCCGCCGCTGCTGCGTGCCGGTGCCGGATTTCATCACCCGCTTCCTGCTGACCAATCCGGACCTGCAGCAGCCGATCGCGCCGCAACTGGCGCGCTTCATCCTGCGCGAGACCGGCGGCGTCAAGGTGGACATCGACGAGTTCAACAAGCAGGAATTGCCGGAGCACATGCTGTTCAATTTCCGCGTGATCGACGACGGCAAACAGGAAATCGGCATGGGCCGCGACCTGGCCGCGCTGCAGAAACAGTTCGGCCAGGCGGCGCAGCTGACCTTCCGCGACACCAGCGCCGAGTTCGAGCGCGATGACGTCAAGACCTGGGACTTCGGCGAGCTGCCGGAAAGCATACAGTTCGCCCGCGGCCGCCAGCAGCTGACCGGCTATCCGGCGCTGACACTGGAGGAGGATCGCGTCGCCATCCGCCTGTTCGACACCCAGGCCGTGGCGGAAAAACATCACCGCCAGGGCGTGGTGAAGCTGCTGCAGCTGCAATTGAAAGAGCAGATGAAGCAGCTGGGCAAAGGCCTGCCGGGCATGACGCAAATCGGCCTGCAACTGCGCGCGGTGGCCAACGCCGACGATCTGCTCGCCGACGCCATCGCCGCCATCTGCGACCGCGCCTTCATCGGCGAGGACGCGCTGCCGCGCAATGAAAAAGCCTTCAATGACCAGAAGAACCGCGCCCGCACCCGCTTGCCGGCGGTGATCCAGGCGGTGGCGCAATACCTGCAGCAGATCGCCGCCGAATATGTTCCGCTGGGCAATAAAATGCAGAAGCACAAGCTGGGCCATGAGCTAAAACAACAAATGGATAAGCTGGTCTACAAGGGCTTCCTGGCCGCCACGCCGTGGAGCCAGCTGCCCCAGCTGCCGCGCTACATGAAGGCGATGAGCATGCGGATGGACAAACAGCCGGCCAATCCGCAGCGGGACGGCCAGCGCGGCGCGGAAATCCGCGAGCTGTGGCAACAGTGGGAACAGCGCGTGGCGGAACAGCAGGAACAGGGCGAGCCGGCGCCGGCGGTGCTGGATTTCCGCTGGATGCTGGAGGAATTGCGCGTCAGCCTGTTCGCCCAGGAGTTGAAAACGCCGTACCCGGTTTCGGTCAAGCGGCTGCAAAAAGTCTGGAACGAGTTGCCGCGATAGTCGAGATTGAGTACAGCTTGCAATGACATTGAATTATCATGCTGTGAATTTTCACGTCGCAAGCGACTATCGACATGACCGTTGACTCAGGCAAGAAACCAACCAAGGTTTCTTCATCGATGTTGTCCATCGGCAAGGAATTGCCGGTGGACGTCTATTCCAAGAGCGGCTTCCTGCTGCTCAAGCGCGGCCATTACGTGCTGACGCCGGAACAAAAGCAAAAACTGGTCAGCCTGGGCTTCGCCGAAGCCAAGGCCGAGGCCAAGCCCACTGAAAAGCCCAATCTGAACGACGACAAGAAGCAATCGCTGTTCGAGGACATCGCTTTCCTGCAACAGCGCGTGCGCAGCGTGCTGCACCATGCGCTGGTCACCCGCAACTTCGAAGCCAAGGTGATGGAGATCGCCCAGTCGCTGATCCAGCTGGCTGAGAAATACCCGGACGCGCTGATCGCCTCCATCTTCCTGGTGCCGTTTTCCGAGTACAGCGTCGCCCACTCGCTGCACGCGGCGGCGCTGCTGTCCATCTTCACCCGCCACATCACGCTGCCGCCCAAGCATCGCGAAACGCTGATCTGCGCGGCGCTGACGATGAACATCTCGCAGGTGGAATTGCAGAACGAGCTGTTCGGCCAGGCCTCCCGCCTCGATGACGACCAGCGCCGGGCGGTGCTAGACCACCCGATCATGAGTTCGGCCATCCTGCGCGAAGCCGGAGTGGAAGACCAGCTGTGGCACACGCTGGTGCAGACCCACCACGAATCCTGGCGCGGCAACGGCTACCCCTTCGGCCTGCCCAGGGAACAGATCCTGCCGCCGGCGCACATGCTGCATCTGGCTGACATCACTTGCGCCAAGCTGCTGCCGCGCCGCTACCGCCTGGCGCTGTTGCCGGCCACCGCGCTGGGGCAGATCTTCCAGCGCAAGGACAACGAGTTCGACCAGGCCTTCATCACCATGCTGGTCAAGGAACTGGGCATCTACCCGCCCGGCAGCTTCGTGCGCATCGCCAGCGAGGAAATCTGCGTGGTGATCTCGGCCGGCGCCAAGCCCAGCGAGCCGCTGGTGGCGGCGATACGCCGCGCCGACGGCCCGCCCTTCGGAGAGCCGCTGCTGCGGGACACCAGCAAGCCGGCGCATAAAGTCATGGCGCCCTGCCACGCCAGCGAGGCCAAGGTGCGGGTGTCCTTCCTCGCCCACCTGTGGAAAAGCTGACCCCCTTCGTCATCCAATCTTAATATTTTGGTATTTTGGCAGAAATACCTTAAAAATATCATCTGTGCGCATTTTTACTAAAATAAGGTATTCCGTGATGCGCACTTTCACTCTCGGCGCCGGCCTGCTGGCCGCGCTGGTCCTTGCCGCCTGCAGCAGCGGAGGCGGCGGCAGCGCCGCCCGCTCCCAGGACAACGCAGAAGCCCAGCCCCCGGCTGCGGCCGCCGCCAAAAACGTCATCTTCTTCCTCGGCGACGGCATGGGCATCGCCACCACCACCGCCGCCCGCATCTACGCCGCCGGCGAGGACGGCCAGCTGACGATGGACACGCTGCCGGAGTCCGGCTTCGTCAAGACCTTCTCCAACGATGCCCAGGTCACCGACAGCGCGCCGTCGATGTCGGCCTACATGACCGGCGTCAAGATGAACAACGAAGTCATCTCGATGTCCACCGACACCGTGGCCAAATCGCCGACCGCCGACCTGACGTCAAACTGCGGCGCCGGCAACGGCAAGCCGGTGTCCACGCTGCTGGAGCTGGCCAAGGCCGGCAACCGCGCCACCGGCGTGGTCACCACCACCCGCGTCACCCACGCCACCCCGGCCGCCACCTATTCCCACGTCTGCCACCGCGACGCCGAATCCGACATCGCCGCCCAGCTGGTGCCCGGCGGCGCGCAATACAACGCCGCGCTGCAGGACGGCGTGGACGTGGTATTCGGCGGCGGCCGCCAGTTCTTCCTGCCCAAGACGGCCGGCGGCAAACGCGCCGACGGCCGCGACCTGGTGGCGGAACTGAAGGCCAAGGGCTACGGCTACGCCGCCGACAAAACCGCGTTCAGCGCCATCGATCCGGCCAAGACCCAGCGCGCCGTCGGCCTGTTCACCAGCAGCCACATGAGCTACGACCTTGACCGCGACCCGAACAAGGAGCCCAGCCTGGCGGAGATGACCACCAAAGCCATCGACCTGCTGGCGAACCGCAGCGGCAAGCAAGGCATGTTCCTGATGGTGGAAGGCGGCCGCATCGACCACGCCCTGCACGAAACCACCGCCAAGAAGGCGCTGCAGGACACTGTGGCCTTCGATCAGGCCATCCAGGCCGCGATAAGCGCGATGCAGCAGAAAGACCCCGGTCTGAAGAACACGCTGATCGTCGTCACCGCCGATCACGACCACACCCTGGTGCTGAACGGCTACGCCAAGCGCACCGGCAAGACCGCGCCGGGCAATCCGGGCGTGCTGGGCCTGGCCAAGGATTACGTCAGCGGCAAGAACCTGACTGACGCCGACGGCATGCCCTACTCCATCATCGGCTTCGGCAACGGCGAAAACCGCGTCGCCGGCGCCCGCAACGCAGCGGCCGCGCTGACCGACGACGCCGTCTCGGCCAACGACTACCACCAGGAAGCGGCGATACGGATGCCGGCCGGCGGCGAAACCCACGGCGGCACCGATGTCTACATCGGCGCCATCGGCCTGGGCGCCGACAGCATCCACGGCTTCCTGGAAAACATAGAAGTGTTCGGCCTGGTCAAGAAGGCCGCCGGCCTGTGATGGAGAACAATAAAATGAAAACCGCGATGAAAACCCTGCTGGCCGCCGCCGTGCTGGCCGCGCTGCCAACTCTCCCCGCCCACGCCGCCGGCGAGGCCAAGAACGTGATCTTCTTTCTCGGCGACGGCATGGGGCCGGCCACCGTCACCGCTGCCCGCATCTACCAGTACGGCGAGGGCGGCAAGCTCAATATGGAGAAGCTTGATCGCACCGCGCGCATCAAGACCTTCTCCAACGACGCGCAGACCACCGACAGCGCGCCGTCGATGTCGGCCTATATGACCGGCGTCAAGATGAACAACGAGGTGATCTCGATGTCGTCCGACACCCGCGCCATCGAGCCCAACAGCGACGGCACCGGCAACTGCGGCAGCAATAACGGCACGCCGGCCGCCACGCTGCTGGAGCTGGCCAAGGCCAAAGGCAAGGCCATCGGCGCGGTCACCACCACCCGCGTCACCCACGCCACCCCGGCCGCCACCTATTCCCACGTCTGCCACCGCGACGCCGAATCCGACATCATCGCCCAGGCGGTGCCCGGCGGCGCCGGCTACAACGCCAAGCTGGGCAACGGCCTCGACGTGCTGATGGGCGGCGGCAGCAAATTCCTGCTGCCCAAGACCAGCGGCGGCAAGCGCGGCGACGGCCGCAACCTGTTGCAGGAGTTCGCAGCCAAGGGCTATCCAGTGCTGCAGACCGGCGCCGATCTGGCCGCCTTCGACGCCAAATCCGCCAGCCGCGTGGTGGGCATCTTCGGCAAGGACCACCTGGAATACGAGCTGGACCGCGTCAAGAACAAGGTGGACCAGCCCAGCCTGGCGCAGATGACCGCGGCGGCGATAGACGTGCTGGCCAAGAACGGCAACGGCTACGTGCTGATGGTGGAAGGCGGCCGCATCGACCACGCGCTGCACGGCACCAACGCCAAGCGCGCGCTGGTGGACGCCGTCGCCTTCGACGATGCGATCAAGACCGCATTGGCCAAGGTGGACCTGAGCAACACCCTGGTGGTCGTCACCGCCGACCACGACCACACCATGACCATCAACGGCTACTCCAAACGCGGCAACCCCATCCACGACATCTCGCGCAGCTATGTCGACGGCCAGCCGGCCAAAGACGCCGACGGCGCGGTCTACACCACGCTGGTGTTCGGCAATGGCCCGAATCGCAAGCCGACCCGCGTGTCGGTGGATTCGGCCGCCGCCACCGCCGACGACTACCAGCAGGAAACCGGCATCCGCCTGTCCAGCGAAACCCACGGCGGCGGCGATGTGATGCTGATGTCCGGCGGCGCCGGCAGCAAGGGCTTCAAGGGCGTGATGGACAACACCAAGGTGTTCGGCCTGGTGAAATCCGCGCTCGGCCTGTAATCCCCTCCCGCGCGCGGCCGCCCGGCCGCGCGCTCCGCTTTGAAAGATATCGATGAAAGTCTTGTCTCTCGCCGCGCTGGCGCTCGCCGCCCAGCAGGCGCTCGCCGCCCCGCCCGATCTGCAGGCCGTCGTCCGCTACGAAACCATCAGCCAGGGCGCCGACGGCGTCGAGAAAACCATCCGCTACAGCGAACGGTGGGTACGCCAGAACGGACATGCCTGGCGCGAACGTCTGAACGCCGGCGCGCCGCACCGCCACGACGACGACGGCCACCAGCACCTGGATTTCGCCGCCGCCCCGCGCCACGTCTGGCGCGACGCCAAGGGCGAGCTGAAAGTGGAATTCATCCATGCGGCCAAGAAGGAAAGAATCGTCGTCGAGCCGCGCGAATGGCGCGACGCCGGCTTCGACGGCTCCTGGGAGCGAGCCAGCCAGCTGGTGGACATGGCCAAGATGCGCGGCTTCGCCAGGAAAGCCGGCGGCGCGGACGCCGTGGTCTACAGCAAGGCCGGCAAGACCTTGCGCTGGAGCGAGCGCTGGCAGATGCCGCTGCAGGTGTCGCTGCGCTCGGCCGACGGCCGCCAGCGCGAAACCATCACCGTGGAGCCGCAACCGCTGCCGGCCGGTTTCGTCCCTCCCTGGCGGCGCAGCGCCGGCTGGCCGGCGCGCGACTACCTGGATACGCTGGATTAGGCTTGGGCGTAACGCGCCGGCGTCTCGCCGGTGTGTTGGCGGAAAAAGGCGATGAAGGCGCTGTCGCTGGCGAACTCCAGCCGCTGCGCCGTCTCGCCGGCGCTTGTCCCGTCGGCCAGCAGCTCCATCGCCCGCAACAGGCGCCACTGCTGGCGCCAGGCCTGGTAGCTCATGCCGGTGTCGCGGATGAAGATGCGGCTGATGGTGCGCTCGCTGGCCCCCACCTGCTCCACCAGCTGGTTCAGCCGCGGCGGCAGCTCGCCGCGATGCACGCTGTCCAGCCAAGCCGCCAGCCTGGCGTCGGTGGGAAACGGCAGCCGCCAGTTCTCCCCCCGCGCCGCCTGCAATTCTTCGCCGAACACCGCCAGCAGGCCGGCCTGTTTTTCGACGGGCCAATCCCACGGCCAGAACGCCATTCGCTCTATCACCTCGCGCAATAATGGATTGACCTCCACCACCTGCAAGGGCGGCGCGGGAAACGGCAGCTCGGCGGCGAAATACAGCGAACGGTAGGCGACCACCCCGCGCATCAGCACCCGGTGCGCGGTGCCGGCCGGAATCCAGGCCGCGCGGCTGGGCGGCAGCAGGCACAGCGTGTCCGCCAGCTCGATGGTGATGCAGCCTGCGGCGGCGAACAACAGCTGGTGGCGGCGGTGGCAGTGGCGGCCGGAATCGTGCAGGCCCATGTCGGCGGCGATGCCTATCACCGGCGCGTCGAAACCGTCGGCGTCGAATTTCTGTTCGGCCAGAATCAAAGCCATATGTCCGATTTTCAATAGATAAAGTCCTTATCATTGTAATCAGACACACTTCCTTTCTCTAGACTGGCGGCCGTCAAGAAAGAAAGGAAAAAGCAATGAAAACGACGACCCGTCCGGCGCTGTGGCTGCTGACGGCGCTGATCACCTTCCCGCAGCTGGTGGAAACCATTTACAGCCCGGCGCTGACCGACATCGCCTCCGCCTTCGGCGTCAGCCAGACGCGCGCTTCGCAAACGCTGTCGGTCTACTTCCTGGCCTTCGCCGCCGGCGTCGCGCTGTGGGGCTGGCTCAGCGACGCGCTGGGCCGCCGTCCGGCGATGCTGCTGGGACTGGCCTGCTACGGCGCCGGCTGCGCGCTGGCGCTGGCCGCCCCCGATTTCGACACCCTGCTGCTGGCGCGGATGATTTCCGCCCTCGGCGCGGCGGCCGGCTCGGTGGTGGTGCAGACCATGCTGCGCGACAGCTACGACTCGATCCGGCTGGCGCGCGTATTCTCGCTGCTGGGCGCGGCGCTGGCCTTGAGCCCGGTGCTGGGCCTGGTCAGCGGCGGCTGGCTGGCCGGCCATTTCGGCCACCAAGGCGTGTTCGCCGCCCTGCTGCTGCTCGCCTTCGCGCTGTTGGCGCTGGCGGCGCTGCGGCTGCCGGAAACCCGCCCGCTCGAAACGATCCGCCCCGACATGGCGCGGCTGGCCGGCCGGATGCTGCGCGACGCCGAACTGTGGCGCAACGCGATGCTGGTGGCGCTGTTCAACGCGATGCTGTTCAGCTACTACAGCCTGGCGCCGTTTCTGTTCGAGCGCCAGGGCTGGAGTACCAGCCAGTTCGGCGGGTCCGGCGCGGCGCTGGCCGCCGCCTCGCTGCTGGGCAGCCTGCTGAACCGCAGGCTGCTGGGAAGCGGACGGCAGCCGGCGCAGCTGGTGCGGGCCGCCTGCCGGCTGGCGCTGCTGTCCGGCCTGGCCGCCTGGCTGCTTGGAGATTCGGCATGGATACTGCTGCCGGTCACCGGCGTGGTGATCGCCTTCGGCATCGCCATTCCCAATGTGCTGAGCCAGGCGCTGCGCCATTACCGCGAACAGGCCGGCGCCGCCGGCGCCTTGTTCGGCCTCAGCTATTATCTGTTGCTGAGCATGATGCTGGGCCTGGCCGGCCTGGCGCAAAACCTCGGCCTGGCGCTGAGCGTCTGCGCCGCCGCCACGCTGCTGTGCCGGTCGCCGAAGTAGCTCGAACGCGCCCCGGCTGAAACGCAAGCCAGGCCTGAGCGCCGCCGCATCCAGGATCCCGGGCGGAAAGCCCATATGCTCTCCGCCCGTTCGTCGCGCCTATCGCCACTCCATGCCCAGCGCGGCGCATTCCGTCGCAATCCCGTATCGCGGCGCCAAGCGGCAACCTAAAGTCAGGCTACACACAGACTCAGGAGAATCGCATGAACCGGCACAATCACTCGGAAGCGTTGGCGGACCTCAACGCCGCCTGCCACAAGATAGCCATCTACTGGCGGCTGTATGTGGATTGGCTGATGGAAGTCGGCTGGGGGCGGCTGGCGCTGTTAGCCCTGCTCACCCTCATCCTGTGCGGCATGCTGATGCTGCCGGGCCTGGCGACACTGCTGATACTGGTTTCCATCTTCGTAAAGATCTTTGCCGGCCCACGCCGCCCTACACAGGCGCTGCCGGACAAATCATAGGAATGTCCGAACACGCTATCCTCCGCAGCCCTGCATCGTTGTTGAGTTGAAATGGGAAAAGCCTTGCCTCGCCAGGCAAGGCCTTTACATTTACGCCGGCGACCCGCCATTGCCGGGAAAGCTCAGGCGCCGGGCCTCATGCGGTAGTAAAGCAAACCGATATATTCGCGCAGCAAGGCATGGCACTCTTCCATCGCCTTGCCGCTGGGAATGTAGCGCCGGAACGCCGGGCCTTCATAACGGATGAAGCCAGTCGGGGCCGGCAGCACTTGCAGGCCCTGGCGCTGGAAGAACGGCACCGCGCGCGCCAGATGCCAGCCCTGGCTGACCAGCGCGACGCGCGTCGCGCCATCCGCCTTCAACATCGCCGCAGACAAGCGCGCGTTGTCCAGCGTCGTGTCGGAACGGTCCTCCACCCAGCGCGCGCGGATGCCATAATCGTCGCGCAGCGCGCGCGCCATCACCGCTCCCTCGGGTTCGCCGCCCAAGGGCGCGCCGCCGGTCACCAGCACCGGCTTGCCGCTATTCCGCGCAAGATAGGCGGCGTAGCGCAGCCTCGCCAGCGTGTCGCCGCTGGGCGCGTTGCCGCCGAATTCCGGTCCTGCCCGCTTGCCGCCGCCCAGCACCACGATGGCGTCCACCGCCGATAAATCAGCCGGACGGATGGGCGGATAGCGCTCCACGCCCTGCGCCAGCCACACCACCGTCTGCGGAATCGACAGCAGATAAGTCAGCGCCACGCCGAAGGCCAGCAATAGCCGGCCGACATGCTGCCAGCGCCGAATCAGCATCCCGCCGGCGACGATGGGCAGCAGATTGAGCACCGGCGGCAGCAGCAAGGCCCCCAGCAGGCCGTGCCAAAAAACGGTTTGGCTGAACATGGTTTTCCCTTGTCGAAATCGAACGGCGTCCCGCGCCGCGGGCGCGCCTTGCATTATTTTTCGCCGGTCAGCCCCGGTACAGGCTCGCCGGGCAGCCAGCGGCGATAGATGGCGGCGAAGCTGCCATCCCGCTTCATATCGTCCAGCGCCTGCTGCCAGGCCCTGACCACCGCATCGGAAGTCTTGGGCGAAAACGCGATATAGCCCGAAGTATGAATGAAGGTGTAGGCCTTGCGCACGTCGGCGGGTTGATAGCCCAGCTGCTTCAGCTGCGTGGGCATGGTGGTGTTCTCGCTGGCGATGACGTCTGCCCGGCCATGCATCAGCATCGACACCATCTGATTGGGCGTGACGATGGCGTTCAGATTGGAAAACCCCTGCGCCGACAACATCAGCTGCAGATACCAGTCGCGCACCACCAGAATCTGGCCGAGCTTTCTGGCATCGTCCAGCGAAACCAGCTTGAGCTTGCTGTCGCGCCGGACGAAGAAGCTGCCGAGCGTGGTGGTGACCGGCCCCACCCATTTGAACAGACGCTCGCGCTCGGCAATCCGGTTGGTGTTGAACAGCGCCGTGTTTTCCTGGGTTTGCGCCAGCCGGTAGCCCCGCGCCCAGGGCATGACGGTAATGGGATCATGGCTGCCGACACGGCGCTGGATCTCCTGCACCACCTCGACCACCAGTCCGGCGGGCTTGCCGTTCTGGCTGAAAGTGAGCGGCGGATCATCTTCGGTCAGGATGTCCAGCGCAGGCAATCCGCCAGCCTTCGCCGATAGCGCCAATACGGTGGACAGCGCGGCGAACAGCAGGCGGAAGCGGCTCATGGCGGTCTGCGCGATAGGAGGGTATGTCTTGAATTTAGCGAAGGAAGGCTCTTTACTCAATCCGCAACGGATGCGCGGCTCCGGCCGCCAGCAAACATCAGCATTTGATCATGTGCGCGGCCGCCACACCCGAGCGAGGGCCATGCCGCTGTCGCGGCCAGGGAGGATCGATACAAACGCCGGCGCGCCGTGCCTGGCCATCCGCAAAAAATCATGGGCTTGGCCCCGTGTCCGCCTGGTTGCCGACAGCCAGCCGGACAGCATGCCCGTCCGCCGCCGCAGGCCGTCGCGATGCCGGGCGGATACCGCTCGCGCGCGCCATGCAAGGCCCTCTGGCCCGGCGCGCGCTTCCATGGTTTGTCGTTATACTCGAATCACGCAGACCAAGCCGCTTGCGCGGCGGCAACCATGGAGGGAGGCGATGGCCAGCTGGAAATACACGCTCATGCTTGTGGTTTCCCTATCCCTCCTAGCCGGCTCTGCGCGAAGCGCCGATAGCCTGACGCTGGCCGCCTCCGAATATCCGCCCTATATGTCGTCGCACATGGCGAACGGCGGCGTGGCGGTGGCCATCGTCCGCGAAGCCTTCCGCCGCGCCGGCTATTCCGCCAAAACCATTTACCTGCCTTGGGCCCGCGCGGTCAGCGAGGCGCGCGACAGCCATCTGGACGGCATCGTCGGGCTGTGGGTCACGCCGGAGCGGCAACGCGCCTTCCTGTTCACCCAAGCCTTCCTCGACAACCACATCGGCTTCTTCAAGCGCCGCGACGACGGCATCCGCTACCGTGCGCTGGCCGACCTCAAGCCTTACACCATAGGCATCGTGCGCGGCTACGCCAATTCCGAGACCTTCGACGCCGCCCGGCTGAAAACCGACGAAACGCTGAGCGACGCCAGCAATCTAGCCAAGCTGGCCGCGCATCACATCGACCTGGCGCTGATAGACCGCGGCGTCGCCAATTACCTGCTGGACGGCAATCTGGCCGCTCTCGCGCCCAAGCTGGAGTGGCTGCCGCCCGCCGTCGTCGTCTACCCGATGCGCCTGGGCATCGCCAAGCGGCAGCCGCAGGCGGCAAAACGCATCCAGGACTTCAACCGCGGACTGGATGCGATGCGGCAGGACGGCACGCTGGACAAGATGCTGAAACAGGCAAATATCTAGATAGTATTGCGATGCCGAATCCACCGCGCGGATAGCGGATTCCAGGGACCCCGGCTTCGAAAACAAAAATCCCCCGCCGGCAAGCCGGAGGGGGATGGGCAACGCGGGCTGGCGAAGCGCCTTATTCGCCCAGATAGGCGTTGCGCACGCGTTCGTCGTTGAGCAGTTCCTTGGCGTCGCCGCTCATTGTGATGCGGCCGCTTTCCATCACGTAGCCGCGCTGCGACACCTCCAGCGCCAGCTTGGCGTTCTGCTCCACCAGCAGCATGGTCACGCCCTGCTTGGACACCATCTGGATGATCTCGAAGATCTTCTCGACGATGATGGGCGCGAGGCCCATCGACGGCTCGTCCAGCAGCAGCAGCTTGGGCTTGGACAGCATCGCCCGCCCCATCGCCACCATCTGCTGCTCGCCGCCGGACAGGGTGCCGGCCAGCTGCAGGCGGCGCTCCTTCAGGCGCGGGAACAGCTCGTACACGTGCTCGATCTCGCTCTGGATGGCGGCCTTGTCGTTGCGGTAGTAAGCGCCCATCTGCAGGTTTTCTTCCACCGTCAGCTTGGCGAACACGCCGCGGCCTTCCGGTACCATGGCCAAGCCATGGCGGACGAAATCATGCGACGGAATCGACGCCACGTCCTTGCCGTCGTAGACGATGCTGCCGCCGGACTTCTTCACCATGCCCACCAGCGTCTTCAGCGTGGTGGTCTTGCCGGCGCCGTTGGCGCCGATCAGCGTCACCAGCTCGCCCTGATCGATGTGAAAATCGACCCCCTTGACCGCCTGAATGCCGCCATAGGCCACTTGCAGGTTTTTGACTTCCAGAATGCTCATGCGTGGGCCGCTCCCAGGTAGGCTTCGATCACTTTCGGATTGCGGCGCACTTCTTCCGGCACGCCCTCGGCGATCTTCTTGCCGTAATCCAGCACCGCGATGCGGTCGCACAGACCCATCATCAGCTTGACGTCGTGCTCGATCAGCAGCACGGTGACGCCGCCGTCGCGGATCTTGCTCATCAAGGCCTTCAACTCTTCGGTTTCGCGCGGGTTCATGCCGGCGGCCGGCTCGTCCAGCGCCAGCAGCTTGGGCTCGGTGGCCAGCGCGCGGGCGATCTCCAGACGGCGCTGGTGGCCATAGGACAGGTTGCGGGCGCGCTCCTCGGCCACGTCGGCGATGCCCACGTATTCCAGCAGCTCCCAGGCCTTGGCCTCGATCGAACGCTCCTCGGCCATCGTGCCCTTGTCGCGCAGCACCGCGCCCAGCGCGCCCGCCTTGGAGCGGATGTGGCGGCCCACCATCACGTTCTCCAGCGCCGTCATCTCGGCGAACAGGCGAATGTTCTGGAAGGTGCGGGCGATGCCGGCGGCCACCACCACGTGCGGCTTCTGCTGGAACAGATCGTGGCCGTCGAACGCGAACTTGCCCTCGTCCGGCACGTACAGGCCGGTCAATACATTGAACAAGGTGGTTTTCCCGGCGCCGTTCGGACCGATCAAACCGTAGATCTCACCCTTGTTGATCGTCAGACCCACATCGTTCAGCGCATGCAGACCGCCGAAACGCTTATGGATGCCTTCGATTTTCAGCAAAACTTCAGCCATGATTAACCTTTCTGCGCAGCCGCTTCTTCTTTGGCGTGCTGGAACTCAGCCTTGCGGCGCTTGGATGGCCACATCCCTTCCGGACGGACCAGCATCATCACCACCATCGCCAAGCCGAACAGCAGCATGCGGGCGTTCTCGGGGTCGATCAGCATGCGGCCTACGGTCTTCATCTGCAGCGGACCGATCACGTCGCGCAGGATTTCCGGAGCGATGGTCAACACCACCGCGCCCAGAATCACGCCCGGGATGTGGCCCATGCCGCCCAGCACGATCATGGCCAGGATCATGATGGACTCAAGCAGGCTGAACGACTCCGGCGACACGAAGCCCTGGAAGGAGGCGAACAGGCCGCCGGCCACGCCGCCGGACAAGGCGCCCAGGCCGAAGGCCAGCAGCTTGATGTTGCGGATATTGATGCCCATCGCCGCGGCGGCGATATCGTCCTCGCGCAGCGCCACCCAGGCGCGGCCGATGCGGGAGTGCTGCAGGCGCCAGGCCATGATCACCACCAGCACGGTCAACGCCAGGAACAGGTAGTAGTACAGGTAGACGTTGTGGAAGCTCAGGCCGAACAGCTCGATGGACTGGCCCAGCGACGCGCCGCCGATGTGGATCGGGTCGATCAGGTTGATGCCCTGCGGACCGTTGGTGATGTTGATCGGCGAGTTCAGGTTGTTCATGAAGATGCGCACGATCTCGCCGAAACCCAGGGTCACGATGGCCAGGTAGTCGCCCTTCAGCTTCAGCACCGGCGTGCCCAGCAACACCCCGCCCAGCGAGGCGCAGGCCGCGCCCAAGGGGATGGTCAGGAAGAACAGCCAATGGATGTCGAAGTGCGGCGAGCTCAACAGCGCGTAGGTATACGCGCCGATCGCGTAGAAGGCGATGAAGCCCAGGTCCAGCAGGCCGGCGAAACCCACCACGATATTCAGGCCCAGCGCCAGCATCACGTACAGCAGCGCGAAGTCGATGATGCGCACCCAGGAATTGCCCAGCGTGCCGCCGACCAGAAAAGGCAGCACGGCGAGGAGGACGGCGCAGGCGGCGAAGACCGCCATTTTCTTGCCGGTGCTCAGATGGTTCAGATCCATGTCTCTCTCCTCCGGATCAGGCGCGGTCGGCCATTTTTTCGCCCAGCAAGCCGGACGGACGGAAGATCAACACCGCGATCAGCACCATGAAGGCGATGATGTCCTGGTAGTTGGAGCCGAGGAAGCCGCCGGTCAGCGTGCCGATGTAGCCGGCGCCCAGGCTTTCGATGATGCCCAGCAGAAGGCCGCCGGCCACCGCGCCGCCCAGATTGCCGATGCCGCCCAGCACCGCGGCGGTGAACGCCTTCAGGCCGATCATGAAGCCCATGTAGTAGTGGGCCTGCTCGTAGTTGGTGGCCACCATCACGCCGGCGATTGCGCCCAGACCGGAGCCGATGACGAAGGTGGTGGAAATGATGGTGTTGACGTTGACCCCCATCAGGCCGGCCACGGCCGGGTTCTGGCTGGTGGCGCGCATCGCGCGGCCAAGCTTGGTCCTCTCCACCATCAGCAGCAGGCCGGCCATGATGGCCAGGCACATCACGATGATCACGATCTGCAGCTTGGTGATGCTGGCGCCGAAGATGGTCACCACGTCATGGTCCAGAATCTGCGGGAAGGGGATGTAATTGCGGCCCCAGATCAGGATGGCGACCTGTTGCAGCACGATGGATACGCCGATGGCGGTGATCAGCGGCGCCAGGCGCTGCTTGCCCCGCAACGGGCGGTAGGCGATGCGCTCGATGGTGAAGCCGAGCAGCATGCAGGCCGGAATGGCCACCAGCAGGCCGATCAGCACCAGCGCCGGCCCCGGAAGGTTGATGCCCATGCCCATCAGGGTGGTGATGACGGTGATGGTGACCATGGCGCCGAACATCACCACTTCGCCATGGGCGAAGTTGATCAGGCCCATGATGCCGTACACCATGGTGTAGCCCAGCGCGATCAGCGCATAGATGCTGCCCAGAACGAGTCCGTTCAGGATTTGCTGCAGAAAAATGTCCACGTTTGGAGATCTCCTCTGATTGTCTACCCGGCAGCTTTGCGGGATGTCTCCTCTTATTGACTGCTGCCTGTTTTACCGCCTGGGACGCGCCATTTCTTTGGCTTCTGTCCGACAGGCGAACCGATTATCACCATGTATCCAATCGACTGTCAATTGCGAATAGTCGTCTCAAAAACAGGCCATGAAACAGTCTTTTAAAATCAATTTATCCATTTGATTTCAAAAGGATTTTTATCATTTTCTTCATGTGGAAATTTACTATAGACCCTACTTGGCAAAACTCTTTCCCTTTTACCGCCGATTTTACATTTCGGTCATATTTGCCATTCTTTTTATTCACATTCGAACAGGCTCCTCGCGTTCCGTGCACCCATTGCGAACATACATGCATGAGCATCATTCATTTGCATACAATCTACAGTACCACTTGCTATCCATTTTCCCGCCGTCGCCGGCAAACAGAAAATTTCTTGCGAAACAGCTCGCCCCTCTGCGACTTCCTGCCGGCGTCGATTCAAATATGCAACATCCATGCCAATTCTCACCATAGTCCCGCATTTGGAATAGCCGGCAAGCAATTTGTTAACAGCCGCTAAATCCGCGGACGAGAAAAAACCCGCGCCGGCGCTGCCGGGGCGGGTTGCGATGCGTAAAGCGCGGCTCAAGCCAGCTGGAAAGGATAGACGCTGCCCAGGCCCAGGATGCGGGTCAGTTCGTCCAGCGCGCCGCGGCATTCGGCCAGCAGCTGCGGATCGGCCAGATCCTCGGGCGCCAGCCGGTCGCGGTAGTGGCGGTCCACCCAGTCGTTGAGCGTCGCGAACAGCGCGTCGCTCATCAGCACACGGGGATTCACCGCCGCCAGCTCGGCCTCGGTCAACGCCACGCGCAAGCGCAGGCAGGCCGGGCCGCCGCCGTTCTGCATGCTCTGTTTCAGGTCGAACGCCCTGACCTCGTCGATCGGTCCGCCGCCGGCGATGAGCTTTTGCAGATAGCTCCACACTCGCTCGCTGTTGCGGCACTCTTCCGGCACCACGATCAGCATCTTGCCGTTAGGCTTGGACAGCAGCTGGCTGTTGAACAGATAGCTCTTCACCGCCTCCTCCACCGTCACCTCGGCGCGCGGCACCTCGATGGCGGTGAAGCGGCCGCCGCGGGCCGCCAGCTTGCGGGCGATCTCGTCCAGCACGTCGGCCTGGTTGAGGAAGGCCTGCTGATGGTGGAACAGCACCTCGCCGTTGCCGACCGAGATCACGTCGTTGTGGAACACGCCGGCGTCGATGGTGTCCGGGTCCTGCTGCGCGTACACCACGCCGGCCTCGGCCAGGCCGTGCAGCCTGGCCACCGCCTGGCTGGCCTCCAGCGTCTGCCGCGCCGGAAACTTGGCCGGCTTCGGGTAGCGCATGTCGAAAGCCGCCGCGCCGAACACGAAGAACTCGACGCCCGCTTGGCCGTAGCCAGCGCAGAAGCGGGTGTGGTTGGCCGCGCCCTCGTCGCCGAAGTGCATCTGCGCCGGCAGCGCCTCATGCACAGCGAAGCGCGCCTCGTCGGCGAACATCGCCCGCAGCACGCGGCCGGTGGTCGGATGCTCGATCGAGCGGTGGAATTTGTTGTTCAAATTGGCCGGCGTGAAATGCACGCGTCCGTCGGCGGTGTCGGCCGACGGGCTGACCGTGGCCGCGTTGGCCGTCCACATGCTGGACGCGGACGTCGCCGCCGCCAGCATCGCCGGCGCCTCCTTGGCCGCGCGGGCGATCACCTCGGCGTCGCTGCCGGCGAAGCCCAGCCGGCGCAAGGACGCCACATCGGGCCGCTCCTGCGGCGCCAGCACGCCTTGCTTGAAGCCCAGGTCATGCAGCGCCTTCATCTTCTGCAGGCCCTGCTTGGCCGCCAACTTGGGGTTGGACGCCGCGCTGACGTTGCTGGTGGAGGCGACATTGCCGAAGGACAGGCCGCTGTAGTTGTGCGTCGGGCCGACCAGTCCGTCGAAATTCACTTCATACGCGTTCATCGTCTTCCCCTCACAGCACGATGCCGGGCGACAGCTGCGCCGGCAGCGCCAGGCTGTCGCATTCCAAGGACGCCACCGGGTAGGCGCAGTAATCGGCCGCGTAGTAGGCGCTGGGGCGGTGATTGCCGGACGCGCCGATGCCGCCGAACGGCGCGGCGCTGGAGGCGCCGGTCAAGGGCTTGTTCCAGTTGACCACGCCCGCGCGCGATTCCAGCCAATAGCGGTCGTACAGCTCGCGGCTGTCGGACAGCACGCCGCCGGCCAGGCCGAAGCGGGTATCGTTGGCGATGGCGATGGCCTCGTCGAAATCGGCGTAGCGGATCACTTGCAGCAGCGGGCCGAAGAATTCCTCGTCCGGACGGACGACGGCCGTGGTGTCGATGATGCCCGGCGTCAACATCGCCGCGCCCTCTTCCACGCGGCGCATCGTCAGCAGCGGCTTGCCGCCGGCGGCGAGCAGCGCGTCCTGCGCCTTGAGCAGCGCGTCGGCGGCGGCGTTGGAGATCACCGCGCCCAGGAACGGCGCCGGCTCGGCGTCGAACTTGCCGACGCGCAGCTTGCCGGCCACCTCGACCAGGCGGGCGATGAAGGCGTCGCCCCACTGGCCCTGCGGCACAAGCAGGCGACGCGCGCAGGTGCAGCGCTGGCCGGCGGAGACGAAGGCGGACTGGATCACATGGTGCACCGCGCCGTCGACGTCGGCCACCTCACCTACGATCAGCGGATTGTTGCCGCCCATTTCCAGCGCCAGGATCTTGTCCGGGCGGCCGGAAAACTGCTTGTGCAGCAGCGCGCCGGTGGCGGAGCTGCCGGTGAAGAACAGACCGTCCAGGCCCTCATGGCCGGCCAGCGCCACGCCGGTGTCCTTGGCGCCCTGGACCAGGCCGATGATACCGGCCGGCAAGCCGGCCTCAGCCCACAGCTTGACGGTTGCCTCGGCGGTCCACGGCGTCAGCTCCGACGGCTTGAAGATCACCGCGTTGCCGGCCAGCAGCGCCGGCACGATGTGGCCGTTGGGCAGGTGGCCGGGGAAGTTGTACGGACCGAACACCGCCACCACGCCGTGGGGCTTGTGGCGCAGCACCGCCTGGGCGTCGCCCATCGCCGCGGCGCGCTCGCCGGTGCGTTCGGCCAGCGCCTTCAGCGAGATGTCGATCTTGCCGACCATGGTGGTCACTTCGGTGGTCGCTTCCCACAGCGGCTTGCCGGTTTCCTGGGCGATGACGCGGGCCAGCTCGGCCTTGCGTTCGGTCAGCAGCTCGCCGAAGCGGCGCACCACGGCGGCACGCGCGTCGACGCCGATGCGGGCCCAGGCCGGGAAGGCGGCGCGGGCGGCGCGCACGGCGGCATCCACCTGGGCGCCGCTGGCTGCGCGGCCCTGCCACAGAGGCGCGTTGTCGGCCGGATTGGTCTTGGCCATGGACTCGCCGTCGCCGGCCAGCCACTTGCCATCGATGAACAGACTGCTCATTGCGCTGCCTCCTTCGGCGTCAGCGTCACGCAGCGGACGTGATCGCCGTCTTTAATCTTGAGCGCCCGCGCCAGTTCCGGCGTCAGGCAGAATTCGCCCTGCGGCCGAGCCGACTCCACCAGCACCGCGCGGTAGTCCTGCAAGGCGTCGTTGCAGACCAGGTAGCATTCCTTGTCGCCATCCGGCAGCGGATCGACGACGCGCGCCGGCAGGCGCTGGCTTTCCTTCACCGCGCGGATGTCGCCGGTGTAGGCCTGGACGGTCGGGCCGGCATCGAAGATGTCGACATAGCCCTCGTAGCGGAAACCTTCCGACTCCAGCATCGCCACCGCCGGGCGGGTGGCCTCGTGGGTGAGGCCGATCACCGCCTGCGCCTCCGGCTCCAGAAAGTCGACGTAGACCGGATGTTTGGGCATCAGCTCGGCGACGAAGGCCTTCTGGCCGATGCCGGTCAGGTAGTCGGCCTCGGCGAAATCGATGGAGAAGAAGTGGCGGCCCAACGCCTCCCAGAACGGCGAGCGGCCGGTTTCGTCGGACACGCCGCGCATCTCGGCCACCACCATCTTGCCGAACAGCTGCGGGAACTGCGCCAGGAACAGGAAGCGGCTCTTGGACAGCAGGCCGCCGTTGCGCTTGACGCGGTAATCCGGGTGCAGATACAGCGTGCACAGCTCGGAATAGCCGGTATGGTCGTTGGACAGGAACAAGGTCTCATGGCGGCTGTACACGCCCAGCTCTTCCGACGCGTGGACGATGGTGCCGATGCGATAGTTGTACCAGGGCTCCTTCAGGCCGACGGCGGCTTCCACCGCGCAGATGCCGGCCACCTTGCCGTTTTCCGAATCCTCCAGCACGAAAACGTAGCCGTGGTCGGCGCGGTCCAGCTCGCCGGAGAAAGACAACACCGAGCGGGCGATGCGCTTCTGCAGCCGGTCTTCGTTGATCGGCAGCGAGGTCAGGCCCACGCCGCCGCTGGCGGCGCTCCTGGCCAGCTCCATCAAGCCCGGCAGGTCCTTGTGTTCAACGGGACGGATAAACATCATGGCCAGGCCTCCTTAGTCTTGCTGCAAACCGGCGACGCGCACCCTGTCGCCGCTGGATACGCCCAGCGCCTTGGCCGCGTCGGGATTGATGAAGGCCACGCCGTCCACCACCGCCACACGGGCGGCGGTGGCGGCGAAACCGGCCAGGCGCTGGTTGCTGACCAACTGCAGGCTGGCCTGCGCCGGCAGGCTGGCCTGGATTTCCACCGGGTAAGCCCGGCTGTGCTCCACCGTCTTCAGGCGATCCAGCTCGGCGGTCAGCACCGCGCCGCCGTCGAAGATGTCCAGATAGTTGTCGGCCTCGAAGCCTTCCTTGCACAGCAATTGGCAAACGCGCTCGAAGTGCGGGTGGATCTGGCCGATGGCCTGCTGCGCCTCGTCGGGCAGCAGCGGCACGTAGATCGGGTAGCTGGGCATCAGCTCGGCGATGAAGGTCTTGCTGTGGCTGACGAAGGCCTGCTCCACCTGCAGGAAATCCAGGTTGAAGAAGCGGCGGCCGATGGCGTTCCAGAACGGCGACTGGCCGGCGTCGTCATGCACGCCCTGCATCTCGGCGATGATGCGGCGGCCGAAGCGCTCGCGCTCGCCGGCGATGAACAGCAGCCGGGCGCGCGACATCAGCTCGGCGGCGATGGCCTCCAGCCCGCTGTCGACAAAGAAGCCGCACAGCTGCACGGTGCCGGTCAGATCGTGGCAGATGTTGAGCACGTGGACGCGGTTGTTGACCTTCAGCGCGCGGGAGGCGTGGACGGCGGTTTCGCTGCGGTAGCTGTAGAACGGCTCGTCGAAGCCGGCCGACGCGCAGATCGACGCGGTGCCCACCACCGCGCCGCCCTGCTCCAGCGCGAACATATAGTAGTCGCGGCTGGCTTCGCCGGTGGCTTCGTGCTCGAAGGCGCTGACCGATTGCTGGATGCGTTCGAACAGCTTCTCGCGGTTGCTCGGCAAGCTGGTCACGCCGATGCCGCTGGCCTGGGCCAGCCGCTCGATCGCCGGCAGGTCCGAGGTGCGGACGGGACGCACGGTAAACATGGGACTACCTCCCTGGGTTGGGGGCGGCCGCGCGTATCGCGGGCGCAGCCGCAGCCGCGACCCGGCCGAAGCGGGGTCGTGGCGGTTGAGTCTGGGTCTAGAGGGCCGGACGGCGCTGCCGCCCGGCTGGCCTTGCCTGGCTTACTTGGCGGACTGCAGATCGGCGATGGCGGCGTCGAGGCGCTTCAGGCCCTCGTCGATGTCGGCATCGCTGATCACCAGCGACGGCGCCAGGCGCAGCACGCTCAGGCCCGCCACCAGAATCATCAGCTGCTGCTTCTCGGCGGCCTTCAGGAATTCACGCGCGCGGCCGTTGTATTCGTCAGTCAGCACGCAGCCGATCAACAGCCCCTTGCCGCGCACCAGCTTGAACACATTGTATTTGGCGTTGATCGCCTCCAGGCCGGCCGCCAGGCGGTTATGGCGCGCCTCGACGCCGGCGAGCACCTCGGGAGAGCTGACGATGGACACCACCTTGTGGGCCACCGCACAGGCCAGCGGATTGCCGCCGTAGGTGGAGCCGTGGCTGCCGATGCCGAAGCTCTTGGCCACTTTCTCGGTGGTCAGCATCGCGCCGATCGGGAAGCCGCCGCCGATGCCCTTGGCGGAGGACAGGATGTCAGGGGTCACGCCGTATTGCTGGTAGGCGTACAGCGCGCCGGTGCGGCCCATGCCGCTTTGCACTTCGTCGAAGATCAGCAGCGCGTTGTGCGCATCGCACAGCTCGCGCGCGGCCTTGAGGAATTCCGGATCGGCCGGCAGCACGCCGCTTTCACCCTGGATGGGCTCGATCACCACCGCGCAGGTCTTGTCGGAGATGGCCGCCTTCAGCGACTCGATATCGTTGAATTCGAAGTGGCCGATGCCGCCCGGCACCGGGCCGAAGCCTTCGGTGTACTTGGGCTGGCCGCCTACGCTGACGGTGAACAGCGTGCGGCCATGGAAAGAATTGACGCAGGACAGGATCTGGTTCTTGTCCGCGCCGAAGTTGTCATGAGCGTATTTGCGCGCCAGCTTGAACGCGGCCTCATTGGCCTCGGCGCCGGAGTTGCAGAAGAACACGCGCTCGGCGAAGGTTTTTTCCACCAGCAGGCTGGCCAGCTTCAGCGCCGGCTCGTTGGTGAACACATTGGACACGTGCCACAGCTTGTTCGCCTGCTCGGTCAGCGCGGACACCAGCTCGGGGTGGCAGTGGCCCAGCGAGTTGACGGCGATGCCGCCGGCCAGATCGACGAATTCGCGGCCGTCCTGGTCCCAAACGCGGGAGCCTTCGCCGCGAACCGGGATGAAACCGGCCGGGCCGTAGTTGGGCACCATGACCTGGTCGAAATCAGCGCGGGTTACCGAATTGCTCATTGATGGTTTTCCTTCCTTGTTCTGTCGTGCGCCAACGCTTTTTCCGCGCGGCTGTTTTTACATGCTCGATCGATTCTAAAGGAAGCGGACGAGAAGTCACTATCCTGTTTGCGACACCGCCGTACAAAAAGCATTCGTTAAAACATGGTTTCATGTTTGACAATCAGCAATATCCATTTTTTATGCCGCTCTTGCCCCTCATCCGCCGCCCCGATGGCTGTCTGACAAAAAAATCAAGAAATGCAGTCAACCATTGAGAATGATTTTCGTTTTTCTATGCTGAAACAGTCCACTGCCGTACAACGGCGACGGTCATGGCTTCGCGGCCGGCGCGCTCCGGCCGAATAACGAGAACGATACGCATTAATTCAGGATGCAATGGAACCCCTCTTAGGGAGATGTGACACTGTGAAACGATACGCACCACCCCGCCGCCGGCTGCTGGCCTGCGCCGTAGCCTCCAGCCTGCTGCTGGCCGGCCTGGCCCGCGCCACCGACAACGCCGACGCCGACGTCAATCCCGCCGACCTGCCCGAAGCCGACCAGGCGATCAAGGCCAAGCCCGACAGCCAGTGGACCGGCTGGTGGAACCGCTCCACCCTGCTGGGCGACATGGGCGGCCTGCGCTCCGCGCTAGGCCGCAACGGCGTCACCCTGGGCCTGACGGAAAGCAGCGAATACCTGCGCAACGTCAGCGGCGGCACGCAATACGGCGGCGCCTATCAGGGCCTCTCCACGCTGACGCTGGGCCTGGACACCCAACGCGCAGGCTGGTGGAACGGCGGCAGCTTCAACGTCAGCGTGCTGGACATCCACGGCAAGCCGTTCAGCGCCGACCACGTCGGCAGCATCCAGAGCGCCAGCGGCATCGAGGCCGACCGCGCCACCCGGCTGTGGGAGGCCTGGTTCCAGCAGCAGCTGAACGGCGAGCGGCTGGACGTGAAGATCGGCCAGCAGAGCCTGGACCAGGAATTCATGGTCACCCAATACGGCGGCGCCTTCATCGGCACCATGTTCGGCTGGCCGGCAGTGCCGTCCGCCGACCTGCCGGCCGGCGGCCCGGCCTACCCGTTGTCCGGCCTGGGCGTGCGGCTGCGCGGCAAGATAGGCGACAACCTCACCTGGCTGGGCGGCGCCTTCGCCGGCGACCCCACCCGCGACGTCAGCCAGAATCCGGACGACCCGCAGCAGCTGAACAAGCACGGCACCACCTTCAGCCGCCACGGCGGCACGCTGTTCATCGGCGAGCTGCAGTATGGCCGCAACCTGCCGTCCAACGGCGCGCTGGAAACTCCGCGCCCGCTGAACGGCATCGGCGGCCTGCCCGGCACCTACAAGATCGGCTTCTGGTATCTGAACCAGAAAACCGCCGATACCCGCTGGGACGTCAACGGCCAGCCGCTGGCGCTCAACCTGGCCAACCCTCAGCTGCACAGCGGCAACTACAGCGTTTACGCGGTGGCCGACCAGACCGTGTGGCGGCCGGCGGAGGACAGCACGCAGACGCTGAACGTGTTCACCCGCCTGATGGGCGCGCCCGGCGACCGCAACCTGGTCAGTTTCTCCGCCAACGCCGGCGTGACGCTGACCGCGCCGTTCGCCGGCCGCGACAACGACACCGTCGGCCTGGCTTTCGGCTACGTCAAGGTGGGCAACCACGCCGCCGGCAACGACGCCGACACCGGCATCGCCAACGGCAACCTGGCCTATCCGGTGCGCAGCGATGAAACCCAGGTCGAGGCCACCTATATCTATCAATTGACCCCGTGGTGGCAGTGGCAGGCCGACGTGCAGTACGTGCGCAACGTCGGCGCGGGCGTGGTGTCGCCGAATGATCCGACTCAGACCCAGCGCATCCCCAACAGCTGGGTGGTGGGCCTGAAGACCAACATCACCTTCTGAGCGCGGGCCTCTGCCCCATTGGAGAATGCAACGATGAAACTGGAATTTCCGCAGCGCAAGCTGCTCGCCGCCGCAGCCGCCCTGCTGGCGCTGGCAGGCGGCGCCCACGCCGGCGACGCCTTCCTGGCCGGCATCAAGCGCCATACCGTATTGACCAACACCGTGCCGGACAACGGCGACCAGAACCCGTACGCCATCGTCGTCTCGCCCATCACCTCGGGCAAGATCAAGGCCGGCGACGTGCTGGTGGACAACTTCAACAACGCCGCCAACCTGCAAGGCATGGGCAGCACCATCGTCAACTACCACCCGGACAGCAAGAACCTGACGCTGTTCGCGGAAATACCGCGCACGCTGGCGCAGTGCCCGGGCGGGGTCGGCCTGTCCACCGCGATGACGGTGCTGAAGAGCGGCTGGGTCATCGTCGGCAGCACGCCCAGCAACGACGGCACCACCGACACCAAGGGCGCCGGCTGCCTGATGGTGCTGGACACCGAAGGCAAGCTGGTGGACGTGTGGTCCGGCCCGGACATCAACGACCCCTGGGGCAATATGGCGGTGATCGACAACGGCGACAAAGCCACGCTGTTCGTCAGCAACGCTGGCTTCGGCGTCGGCAGCGCCAAAGGCACGCCGCCGGTGATCAACCAGGCCACCGTGCTTCGGTTGGATCTGGAAATCCCGGCCGGCAAACCGCCAAAGATCGCCAATCGCACCGTCGTCGCCAGCGGCTTCGGCGAACAGGCCGACAAGGGCGTGTTCCTGGTCGGCCCCACCGGCCTGGTCTACGGCAAGGACGACAAGCTCTACGTGTCCGACGCGCTGGGCAACCGCATCAGCGAAATCTGGGACGCCGCCACCCGCACCACCAGCGCCGGCGTCGGCCGCACGCTGACCCACGACGGCCTGCTGCTGCGTCCGCTGGCGCTGACCGCCACGCCGCAGGGCCACCTGTTGGCCACCAACGGCTCCAACGGCAAGGTGGTGGAGATCGACCCGGCCAATGGCGACCAACTGGGCGCGCGATGGATAGACGCCAACAAGGCGCAGACCCCGCCGGGCAACGGCGACTTGTTCGGCATCGCCTTGACGCCGGAGGGCGACGGCTTCTACTACGTCACCGACGACAACAATAATCTGGTGCTGGCGAAATGAGCGATAGCCAAGCTCCGAAGCAGCCGTCCCGGCGGGGATTCCTAGCCGGAGGCGGCGCGCTGGCGCTGGCCGGCTGGCTGGGCGGCGCGCCGGGCATCGCCCGGGCGGCGGCCGGCCATGCCAAGGCCGTCAAGCCGCCAGTCCCGAAGGACCAGGAACCGTTCTACGGCCCGCACCAAGGCGGCATCCTCACCCCGCAGCAGCAGAACAGCTATTTCGCCGCCTTCAACCTGGCCGACACCGCCAAGCGCGACGACGTGATCGCGCTCTTGAAAGCCTGGACCGACGCCGCCGGCCGGCTGACCCGCGGCCAGCCGGCGCGCGCGTTGAGCGGCCAGGCCGACAAGGCGCCGCTGGACTCCGGCGAAGCGGTCGGCCTCGCCACCGCGCGGTTGACGATCACCTTCGGCTTCGGCCCCGGCCTGTTCAGCAAGAACGGCGTGGATCGCTACGGCCTGGCCGCGCGCCGGCCGGAAGCGCTGGTGGACCTGCCCAAGTTCAACGGCGACCAGCTGGTGCCGGAAAAGAGCGGCGGCGACTTGTCGATCCAGGCCTGCGCCGACGATCCGCAAGTGGCCTTCCACGCGGTGCGGCAGCTGGCCGCGCTGGCCGACGGCGTCGCCAACGTGCGCTGGGTGCAGACCGGCTTCGCCAGCGGCGCGCCCGGCGGCGGCACCCCGCGCAACCTGATGGGCTTCAAGGACGGCACCAACAATCCGTCGCCCAAGGACCCGGCGTTGATGAACCAGTTCATCTGGGTCGGCGACGAAGGCGGCTGGATGAAGGGCGGCAGCTATCTCGTGGCGCGCCGCATCCGCATCGCGCTGGAACACTGGGACAAGACCGAGCTGGGCTTCCAGCAAGAAGTGGTGGGCCGCTACAAAGACAGCGGCGCGCCGCTGGGCCAAAAGCACGAGTTCGAGCCGCTGAAGCTGGACGCGGTGGACAAGGACGGCAATCCGGTGATCCCGGACACCGCCCACTCCCGCGTGGCCTCGCCGCAGGAGAACGACGGCGCGCGCATCCTGCGCCGCGCATACTCGTACAACGACGGCGCCAACTTCACCGCCGAGCGCTGGCCGCCATGGCGCCAGGGCATCGAATACGATGCCGGCTTGTTCTTCCTCGCCTACCAGCGCGACCCGCGCACCGGCTTCATCCGCATCAACAAGAAGCTGGCGGCGATGGACATGATGAACCAGTACATCACCCATGTGGCCAGCGCCGTCTTCGCCTGCCCGCCCGGCGCGCGTCCCGGCGGCTATATCGGCGAGACGCTGTTCGCCGGCCAGTGATCCCCGCTTGCAAAGGAAAGACAATATGAAAACGAAGAAACTGATCGCCGCGCTGCTCGCCGGCGGCCTGCTGGCGGCCAGCCAGCTCTCGCTCGCCGCCAGCCTGGTGCTGTACAACGCCCAGCACCCGCAAACCATCAAGCTGTTGACCGAAGACTTCGAGAAAATGAGCGGCATCGGCGTCAAGATCCGCTCCGGCGAAGGCCCGGAACTGTCGGCTCAGTTGCTGGCCGAAGGCAAGGCCTCGCCGGCCGATGTCTACTTCGCCTCCAACTCTCCTGAGCTAATGCTGCTGGAAGGCAAGCAGATGCTGGCCAGGCTGCCGGCCGCCACGCTGTCGCCGATCCCGGCGCGCTACAGCTCGCCGCAAGGCGAATGGGTGGGCGTGATGGCGCGCGAGAACGTGCTGGTCTTCAACAACAAGCTGGCCGCCGGCGCCCAGATGCCGGCCTCGATGATGGATCTGGCCAAGCCGCAATGGAAAGGCAAGCTGGCCATCGCCCCGTCCGACGGCGACTTCCTGCCGCTGGTCAGCGCCGTGCGCGCGCTGAAGGGCGAGCCGGCGACGCTGGCCTGGCTGAAGGGCCTGCGCGACAACGCCCAGACCTTCGACGACAACGAGGGCGTGGTGGCGGCGGTGAACCGCGGCGGCGTGGCCGTCGGCATCATCAACAACTACTACTGGACCCGCCTGCAGGTGGAGCTGGGCAGCAAGGGCATGCACAGCCAGCTCTACCACTTCGGCAACGCCGACGTCGGCGCGCTGATCAACGTGTCCGGCGCCGGCATCCTGAAAACCGCGCGCAACGCCGACGCGGCGCACAAGTTCCTGGCCTATCTGGTCAGCCCACGCGCCCAGCAGCTGATCGCCAAGAGCAACATCACCTTCGAATACCCGCTGCTGCCCAGCGTGGCCCCGGCTCCGCAGCTGAAGCCCTTCAACCAGCTGAATCCGCCGCCGCTGGACATGCAGAAGCTGGGCGACGACAGCCAGTCGGCCAAGCTGCTGCGCCAGGCGGGACTGCTGTAAATGAACGGAGCGGTCTTGCGCCTGGCCGCCGGCGCCCGCCGGCGGCCGCTGGGCCTCACCGCCTGCGCCGCGCTGGTGGCGGCGCTGGTGCTGCTGCCGCTGGGCTTCACGCTGTGGCAGGCGATCAGCTACGGTGGCGGCGACGCCGCCGAGCTGCTGTTCCGTCCCATCGTCGCCCGGCTGGCCGGCAACACCGCGCTGATCGTCTTGGCCAGCACCGCCAGCTGCGCCGTCGCCGGCACCGCCTCCGCCTGGCTGGTCGAGCGCACCCGCCTGCCCGGCCACAAGCTGTGGGCGCTGTTGTGCGTCGCGCCGCTGGCCATCCCGCCGTTCATCACCAGCTTCGCCTGGGTGTCGATCAGCCCGGAGCTGCAGGGTTTCTGGGGCGCCTGGCTGGTGCTGACCACCGCCTACACGCCGCTGGTCTACCTGCCGGTGTCGGCGGTGCTGCGCAATATGGACCCGGCGCTGGAGGAAACCGCCCGCGCGCTGGGCCTGACGCCGTGGTCCTGTTTCCTGCGGGTGACGCTGCCGCAGCTGAAACCGGCGCTGTTGGGCGGCATGCTGCTGGTGGCGCTGTCCACCTTGTCCGAGTTCGGCGCTTTCATGCTGCTGCACTTCCACACCTTCACCACCGAGATCTACGCCGAATACCGCGCCAGCTTCGACAGCGCCGGCGCCTCGCTGCTGGCCAGCGTGCTGATGGCGGCCGGCGTGCTGATCCTGCTGGCCGAGCTGCGCGTGCGCGGCCAAGGCCGCTACCAACGGCTGGACCGCGGCGCGCGGCGCGCCGCCGGCCGGCTGGAGCTGGGCTGGAAGCGCTGGCCGGCGCTGGCCTGGCTGCTGCTGCAAGCATCGGCCACGCTGCTGGCGCCGATCGCCACCATCCTGTACTGGACGCTGCAGCCGGGCGCGGACGCGGTGACGCCGGCCGAGGTGTCGCCGCAGTTGCTGCTGTCCGCCGCCGCCTCTTCGCTGGGCCTGGGCCTGTCCGCCGCCGCGCTGACCACGCTGCTGGCGCTGCCTCTGGGCTATCTGCTGGCGCGCCATCCGGGCCGGCTGGCCCATCTGCTGGAACGGGTGGTGTATCTGGCCCAGGGCGTGCCCGGCATCGTCATCGCGCTGGCGCTGGTCAATCTGGCCATCCAGTGGCTGAAACCCTTGTACCAGACCGCGGCCATGCTGGCCTTGGCCTACGCCATCATGTTCCTGCCGCTGGCGCTGGTCAGCGTGAGGAGCGCGTTGTTGCAGGCGGAAAGCCGGCTGGAGGAACTGGCGCGCTCGCTGGGGCTCAACTGGTGGCAATCGCTGTGGCGGGTGGTGCTGCCGCTGGCCGCCCCCGGCCTGGGCGCCGCCGCCAGCCTGGTGTTCATCTCGGTGATCACCGAACTGACCGCCACGCTGCTGCTGGCGCCGATAGGCACCGAGACGCTGGCCACCCAGGTATGGGCCGACACCGCAGCGCTGGCCTTCGCCGCCGCCGCGCCGTACGCGGCCATCCTGATCGCGCTGTCGCTGTCCGCCACCTGGCTGCTGATGTCCTGCCTGGGACGCGGCGCGGTGCTGGGCGGCCAGGCGCAACCATGGAATCAACAGGAAGATCCGCCATGTCGGAACTGAAAATAGAAAACCTGGGCAAGCGCTTCGGCGCGCATCGGGTGCTGGACGACATCTGCCTCACCGTCGAGCAAGGCTCGCTGCTGGCGCTGCTGGGCCCGTCCGGCAGCGGCAAGACCACACTGCTGCGGCTGTTGTGCGGCTTCGAGCGCTGCGACGAAGGCAGCATCGTCATCGGCGGCAAGCTGGTCAGCAGCCCGCAAATCCATCTGCCGCCGGAAAAACGCCAGATCGGCTACGTGCCGCAGGAAGGCGCGCTGTTTCCGCATCTATCGGTAGCGGACAACATCGTCTTCGGCCTGCCGCGCGCCGAGCGCCGAGAACGCCGCCGCGTGGCAGAACTGCTCGACATGGTGGGCCTGCCGGCCGACTTCGCCGGCCGCGCGCCGCAGCAGCTATCCGGCGGCCAGCAACAACGAGTCGCCTTGGCCCGCGCGCTGGCGCCCAAGCCGGCGCTGGTGCTGCTGGACGAGCCCTTCTCCGCGCTGGACGCCGCGCTGCGCGCCGAAACGCGCCAGGCGGTGGCCGACGCGCTGGCCGCCAGCGGCACTACCGCGCTGATGGTCACCCACGACCAGGCCGAGGCGCTGACCATGGGCCGCCGAGTGGCGGTGCTGTGGCAAGGCCGGCTGCTGCAGGTGGCCGCGCCGCTGGCGCTGTACCAGCGCCCGGCCAGCCCGGAGCTGGCGGACTTCGTCGGCGACGCGGTGCTGCTTCCCGGCCGTGCCCACGGCAGCGAAGCGCAATGCGCGCTGGGACGGCTGCCGCTGCTGGACGGCATGCCGCAGGGAGACGTGACCGTGCTGCTGCGCCCGGAACAAATCCGCCTGCTGCCGGCCGGCGAAGCCGGCGTCCAGGCCAGGGTGCTGGACATCAGCTTCTACGGCCACGACGCCAGCGTGCGGCTGGCGTTGGACGATGGCGGCCTGCTCGCCGCCCGCGTCCCCGGCCACCGCTGCCCGCAACCGGGCGAAGCTGTCGCCTTGCGGGTGGAAGGCGCGGCGGCCTGTTTCGCGGCGGCCGGCGGTTCAAGCAGCGGCGGCGGCATCGCCACCACCCGGCTGCAACACAGCCCGGCCTTGTTTCGGCAGAGGGAGTGAGCTTTCACCCTCCATTGAGAACAAAGCCTGTGCCCGTAAAAAAGCCTTCCCGAAATGGGAAGGCTTTTTTTTACTCTCACTCACAACTGTAGACTGGACTGAACTCATTGAGCCGCTTTGTCAGTCAGCCTGTACTTTCTCTTGAGCTCCATAACCAAAGACTGGTTTTTGGCAAGAAATTCATTGAATTGCTTGATTACATCGCCTTGCCGGATGCTGGAGAGAGAAAAATCACTGCTTTCAAAGGGAAGCTTTCTATCGAAGACTAGCGCGCCCGGCTTGTGGACAATCTCATCAAGGTAATAATTGATGACTATCGGGCTGGCATAAACGGCGTCGTAGTGTCCAGTCATGCCCAAACTGATCACCTTGCTGAATGAATCCTCTTGATAGACCCGAATGGTTCCATTATTGATCTTTTGCCGCATGGCTTGCTCAAAAGGCCAAGGCGTGAACCCCCTCATGGTCACGATGGCTTTAAGGGAAGCCGGCGATAGCTGGTCCACTTTCTCCGGCTTCACCAGCAACCCTTCAATCACATTCACAACTGGGTCGCTATAGAGAACGGATTTCCCTTTCTTCAGATCAGCTTGCCAATGCGGGTTGTCTGGATATTTGAAATCAATCGAACTGTCATTCAGAAATGTATGGAATAGCCTTGAAACCGGAAGTGGCGTATAAGTAAATGAATGGCCGGATTGCTTTGCAAATGCATCAAGCAAATCCCTGCCATACCCGGCAAATTTCCCATTGATGCAGCTATGCAGCGGATAATAGTCAATCTCTTCTACGCCCACGACGAATGAGCTGGCAGCAGCGGTGCCAATGAATGCCATACAAAGGAGTGCCATTGATATTGATGTCAATTTCATTTTCACACCGCACAGTCACATCCATTTGCATTAGACAACGCGAGCAACCCCGCCTGCTTAGAGCTTGCTTATTGTTTATTACTTTAGAGCAAACGGCCAAACTCTGGCCTAGAAAATAGCTGGCTGCCGGCTCAGCGCAGCCAGCTACTCACGCGCAAACCCAAGCACGCCTCTGCCCATCGCATTCCCCGCCGCCAAGGGGTTCGGCATCCAGGCGGTGAAGACTTCCAGCATGTCGCCGTCGAGCTGGTAGAAACGCTGCTGCTCGGTGCCGTTCCAGACCTCGTTCCAGGAGGCATCCACCTTGACGATGAAGCTGTCCCCCTCCATCCGATACCGTCCGGTATAGGCCATCAAGGTACGGAACAGCGCCGCCTGTTGCGCGTCGGTGCCTCCCGGTCCCCGCTCCCTGGCAGTGACCAGCGCCATCATCCGTCCATCGGCGCCGAAAATAAGGTGGCCATTCGGGTCCGCGCCCCATGGCTGGGTACGTTCCTTGGACTCCTGCAGCTCCATCTCGAAAGAAACCAACCGCCAGCTGCCATGTAACTTGGCACCGAGCTCAGACATATTATTTCCCCCTCGCCGTTCGCCTGAACGTGCCCATCCGTCGACCGTCCCTCAACATCTGCAATCCCCCAGCCGCCATTCAATGATGCGGGCGCTCAAACTTGAGGCTAGTCCAAAGCGCCTTGAACGCCTCATCTCTTTGCAATCAAGGCCGCCATGTATTCATTCAAGTCGCGCAGATCATTAATCGTCCAAGCGTGCGGCGGCAGCCTGACGCCATTTTCGTGCAAAGTCCTTGGAATCAAGTCGCCGTTTGGACGGAGTATGATTGATGAAACGATAACGCCAGGGTAGTCATTCAGCCGTTTTCTGAAAGCGGGCGTGGCAAGATTGGGTGTGGGAGGATTGCTCTTGTTGGCCAACGGCCCTGTGCCCTTCGCGCTCTCTCCATGGCACATCGCGCATCTCGCCAAATAAATGTTCTTCCCATTATTGGCGTTCGCAAAAGATAACGATGTCTGGAAAAACAAAAAGCCTGATAAAGCAATAAGGATTATTTTCGCCTTCACGTCTAATTTTCTCTGGCAGTTTGTAAAGTGCTTCCAGCCATGGGCCTGCGCACTGGAAGCCCCATTCAGAGCGCAGCCATGGAACGATTTCCATCTCATGAACCCTATCCTCATCTCGCTTCCGACTGAACGCCGCCCATGTTAGCACAAAGGCATAACCAGCTTCTTTCACCCGAAACCCCTGCCCGACAGCCCGGCCAAGCCAATGCTGAACGCCCATGCCAATGAAAACGGCGAGCCAGAGGCCCGCCGTTTCTTTCCAAACCGCCCAAGCATTCAAACCGCATCGGCGCGAAAACCCTCCGCCTTCAAATGCCCGAGTCCGATGCCGCTCACTGCCCGGACAGAATCTCCGCTCTGCCGGCCCGCCGGCCATCCTGGCTGATGCCGCGCCAGTAACGCGCCTGCACTTGCAGGCCGGGCAAATAGTTCTGCCAGCTATGGCCATCGGGCGAATACTGCAGGCGCGCGCCCGGCCACTCGGTCGTCACCGAAATGCCGTTGGCGTCCGGCAGCACGGCCGACATCGATACCCGGTAGCCGATGCCGGCGCGCTCCAGCTTGCCGGCCTCCCTCCAGCCCAGCACCGCGGCGAATTGCTGCCAGTCTGCGTTCAGCGCCGCCTTGTCCACCAGATGGGTGACGCCCAGCTGGTAGGTCTCGCCCACCTTGTATGGCCGCTCCCACCCGGCCTTGTGCCAGGCTCGTTCGGCCAACGCCAGCAGGCGCGGGTAGACCATGGTTTCGAACTCGGCGTCGGTGCGCATCACCTCGGTCCAGGCCTGGCCCTGGATGCCGGCGTACTGCGCCGGCGCGGCGGAACTGGTCACCGCGAACGGCTGGCCTTGGCGGTCCGGCATCACTTCGGCGTTCTGCGGCAGGTTGTCCGGCGCGAAGCTGAACACTTTGTAGCTGTCGGTGTCGCGCGAGGCCCAGTAATAGCCGTGCTCGCGCGGGTTCAGCTCGTAGGGGAAGTCGAAGTACAGGTAGTCCGGCAAGGCCAGCACGGTCTTGAAGCCCTTGGCGGCATAGCCGTTCACCGCCTGCGCCGCACCCCAGTACAGCGTGTCCCATTCGGTGACCATGGTGTTGCGGGTGGCGAAATCGGACGCGCCGCTGGAGCCGGCCACCCCGTCCTGCCACGCCGCCATTGTCGGGATGCCCTGCTGGGAAACGATGCGGCTGGCCTCGCGCGCAAAGCGCAGCGGCAGGTCATCCACGCTCTTCAATTTACCCCTGGCGATCTGCGCCTGGCAGGCTGGCGAGCGGCCCCACGGCTTGTCCTGCTGCGCCATATTGACCTTGCCCTTGGACGGGTCGCTGCCGCTGGCGTCCTGGAAGCCGGAACCCAGCAGAATGTTCTTGGCCTCGTCGCCGCCAAAATGCCAGGTCTGCAACGGCTGGCCGGCCTCGCGGTGCATCTGCGCCACCTCGGCCACCAGCTTGGAGACGAAGCGGTTGCTGCCCGGCACGCAAGGGTTGAAATAGGTGCGGCGGTCGTAGAACTGCACCGACAACGTGTTGGACTGGTCCTGCGGGTCCAGCAGCCTGTATTCGGCCGCCGCCTGCGGCTGGCCCTGGGCCATCAGCTTGCGATAGCGCGCCTCCATAGCCACCACCGCGGCGCGGGCGTGCGCCGGCATGTCGAACTCCGGAATCACCTCGATGAAACGGGCCTGGGCGTAGCTCACCAGCGCGATGTAGTCGGCGCGGCTGAGGTAGCCGCCACCGGACTGGTTGGCCGGGCCGGAGCCCAGTTGCGGCACCAGGCACTGGGTTTCGCTCAAGTCATGGCAGCGGCGCGCGCCGACATCGGTCAACTCCGGCAAGCCGGGAATCTGCAAGCGCCAACCTTCGTCGTCGGACAGATGCAGATGCAGCTTGTTGAGCTTGTAGGCGGCCATCTGGTCTATCAGGCGGCGGACGGTGGCCGGCTGCTTGAAGTTGCGCGCCAGGTCGGCCATGAAGCCGCGATGGACATAGCGCGGCGCGTCCTCCACCGTCATCCAGCGCACCTGTCCGCCGCCCTGCGGCAGCAGGCCCAGCAGGGTCTGCACGCCGTAGAACACGCCGGCGGCGTCAAAGCCTTCCACCTTCACGCCCTGCTGGCCGATCAGCAGCCGGTAGCCGCCGGACACGGCGATATCGGCCGGCAAGCGGGCGCCGGCCACGCCGCCGCTGACATTGACGCCCTCGTTGCGCAGCCCCAGCTGCGCCGCGCGCAGCGCCAGCGCGTCCCGCTGCGCCGGGCTGACGCCGGACAGATTCAGGTTAAGGCCGCGAACCAGCAGCTCGCCGCCGCCCAGCTGCTGGCGCAATGTGGCCGGGATGACGCGGTTGGCCGCCTGGGCGGCCGACAGTTGCGGCCCGCGCTGGCTGAAGGCGCGGTAACGCTGCTCCGGCGTGGCCAGCGGCCGCAGCTCGCCGGCCGGATTTTTCCAGTTGTCGCCGGTCAGCGGCAGCAGATAGCTGGTTTCGTCGCTGCTGTCGTGCTGCAGCAGCGCCGGCTGCTGGCCGTCCACCGTCACATAGGGGCGGGGCAGCACATCGCTTTCCTGCAGGATCCAGTATTCGTCGATCAGAGGCAGTTCCAGCTTCTGGCCGGGCGCCAGGCCCTGGAAAGCGGCGGTCGGGGTGACTTGGTACAGGTCGCCGGTGATGTGGCGGAGGGAGAACTGCGGCGTGTCCAGCTTCAAAATGCGGCGGATGCTGTGCAAATACAGATTCCAGCCGCCGCCGGGCGCCACCGCCTGCCCGCCCTTGTTCTCCAGGATCAGCCTCCCCTTCAGGCAGGACGCCCAGTCCGCCCCCAGGTCGGAACACGGCGCGCCGGCAGCCGCGCCCTTATTGGTATCCACCGCAATTTTCAGCGACAGGCTCTGCCCCAGCGCCGCCGCATCCGGCGCGGCCCACGCCCATGCCGACATGGCGGCCAGCACGGCCGCGCCCAGTAATCGCTTCACGCTCATCGTCCACTCCCTCGCTATCCACCATGGCGTTCCGGGCGCGCGCGTCCGGAGCTCTCGCCGCTGCCCGGCCATGCGCGATGCAAACGGCATTGGTATTTAATTGGTATTCTGAATGGCGCGCAAGCGGTACTGCCAATTAGGACTGGCGCAATACAAACTTTGCGCAATGGACTTGCGCGGATTCAGCAAAAACACCGTTGCGATGTCATCTTCTTGCAACACGGTGAAATTTCACGCCAATCCCCAACAAATTCATACCCTTGCGCTCGCGCGGCGCGCCTCCCGACCGGGTCATGCACGCTCTTTATGAGAATAAAAACGATTCCTATTTGTGTTCAAAATAAGTCGATGTGATAATGGTCCGCTCAATTGACATTCATTGCGCAAATCTAATCCGGCGTCATGATCGGAACGGCTTGCGATGCGCCAGCCGGCTTGCCAATTGGATATGCGTTCCGTGATGAACACTCTGGGTATGACCAATACAATGAAAAACAAGCGCTCCCCGCACCTCGCGCGCCCGGCATTCCGCCTGGCCATGCTGTCCGCCGCCGTCGGCGCCCTCTACCTGCCCGCCGCGCACGCCGCCGAAACGGTGCTGCCCTCGGTGGTGGTGACCGCCACCGGCTACGAGCAGAAAATCAAGGAAGCCCCGGCCAGCATCTCGGTGATTACCCGCGAAGATCTGGAAAAGAAACCGTTCACCAACCTGGCCGACGCGATCAGCGATCTGGAAGGCGTGAACATCAACGGTTCCGGCCCTGGGGACAAAGACATTTCCATCCGCGGCCTGCCCGGCGAATACACGCTGATTCTGGTGGATGGCCGCCGCCAGAACACTCGCGAAGCCCGCAGCCGCGGCACCGGCGGCTTCCAGCAATTCCAGATTCCGCCGATGGAGGCGATCGAGCGCATCGAAGTGGTGCGCGGCCCGATGTCGTCTCTGTACGGCTCCGACGCGATGGGCGGCGTGGTCAACATCATCACCCGCAAGTCGCCCAAAGAATGGCACGGCTCCATGACGCTGGGCGGCACCATCACCGAGCACTCCGCTGAAGGCAACACCGGCCAGAGCAGCTTCTGGGTCGGCGGCCCGCTGGTGAAGGACCTGCTGTCGCTGCAACTGTACGGCGCGCTGAGCAACCAAGCCGAAGACAACATTTTTTACGCCAAGAGCGGCGACGGCGGCAAAGTGGGTACCCACCTGTCCGACATCAATGCCAAGCTGAGCTTCACCCCCAATAAAGATCACGAGATCACTTTTGAAGCCGGCCACAACAAACTGCGCCAGACCACCACACCGGGCAAGAGCGTTGCATTCGATGACACCAAGGACGATTACTTTGATGTCCGCGATCACTGGAGCCTGAGCCATAACGGCAAGTACGGCATCGTGCGATCCAATCTGGCGCTGTACCAGGAAATCGAAAAACCCAACCACAGCGTCAACAATGTCGATGATGGCAAGAGCATCAAGCTAACGAACACCACGCTGGATGGACAACTCACCTTCCTGTTTGATCGCCATACTTTCAAAGTGGGCAGCCAGATCGGCCAGCAGGTTGGCGATAACATGGCTGCGCAGGAAGCGTTGCAGCCGCCTCTCAAATACACCGGCGCGCCCAATCCGAACAAAGTCACGGTCAACACCTGGGCGTTGTTCGCCGAGGATACCTACGACATCACCGACAGCCTGAAATTGACCGGCGGCGGCCGCCTTGACCATCACAGCGTGTTTGGCAGCCACTTCACGCCGCGCATGTATCTGGTCGAGCAACTGAACTCGCAATGGACTTTGAAGGGCGGCGTCGGCAAAGGCTTCAAAGCACCAACCATCCGCCAGAGCACCGACGGTTACTGCATGCGCACCGGCAGCCAGGTCGAAACTGGCCTGCTATGCGGCAATTCCAAGCTGAAGCCGGAAGAAAGCACCTCCTACGAGGCCAGCCTGCATTTCGACAACAACCAAAATCTAAGCGCCAACGCCACGCTGTTTTACAACCAGTTCAAGAACAAGGTTGTCAGCTACGGCACGGACCAGTTCTCGACAGAGCTGATCGGCAAAGGCGGCAAGCCTGCTCGAATTTATGTCTACGACAACGTGGACAACGTTAACATCCGCGGTCTGGAGCTCTCCGGCAACTGGACATTCGCTCCTCGCTGGACCGTATCGGGCAACTACACCTATACCAAGTCGAAACGCCACGGCGGCAAGGAAACCAGCTACGCCGGCCAGTCGCTGGAAGGCATGCCGCTGGACAAGACGCCGGAACACGCCGGCAACGTCAAGCTGGCCTGGAACCCGGTAGAGAAGCTAGATCTGTACACTCGCCTGAACTTCGAAGGCAAGCAGTACTACACCGGCTTCCGCAACGGCGCCAACGTCGCCCGCACCCGCGGCGGCTCCAGCACCTGGGATCTCGGCGGCACTTACCGCATCAACAAGACCTTCGACGTCAATTTCGCCGTGTTCAACGTCGGCGACCGCAAGGTGGCCATCGACGACCGCGCCCGCAACAATGGCCTGGACGGCAACTGGATGGTCGACGAGGGCCGCCGCTATTGGCTGACCCTGACCGGCAAGTTCTAAACCCCGCGCTCCCCGTCCGCCCCGCAAAAGCGGGCGGGAAGCTACGCACGGCAGTTGCCGGACCCCATCGGTCCGCCAACTGCCTGTTCCCGTTTTAAAAGAATGGAGAAATCATCATGCTGAGCAGCCGCGCTTCCCTCACCACCGCCAACGCCGACAAGGTGCTGTACAAACTGTGCAAGCACTACGCGCTGAAGGTGCCGGTGGATTTCGACACCGAGCGCGCCCACGTGCAGTTCCCCATCGGCACCTGCGACATCCAGCGCTCAGGCGACACGCTGGACATGGTGTGCGCGGCGGACGCGGCCGACAAGCTGGCCAAGATCGAATTCATCATGGACGAGCACCTGGGCCTGATGGCCAAGCAGCCGGAACTCAAGCTCGACTGGCAAAAGTAAAGGACGCCCGATGAAGACCGTATTCTCCCGCCTGCTGGCCGCCGCGCTGATCGCCGCCGCCGCGCTGTCGGCCCAGGCCGCCACCATCACCGACATCGCCGGCCGCAAAGTGGAAGTGCCGGCCAAGGTGAACCGCATCCTGCTGGGCGAAGGCCGGCTGTTCTATTCCTTGGCGCTGCTGGAAGGCAAGCAGCCGCTGGCGCGCGTCGCCGGCTGGCAGGGCGATTTCCGCCAGCTGGACCCGCAAACCTACGCCCAGTACAAGAAACGCTTTCCCGAGATCGACCGCATCCCGCTGATCGGCAAGACCAGCGAGAACTCGGTCAGCGCCGAAAAGGTGCTGACGCTGAAGCCGGACATCGCCATCTTCAGCATCTCCGGCCACGGCCCGGGCCTGAACAACCCCATCGTCCAGCAGCTGCAGGCGGCCAAGGTGCCGGTGGTGTTCGTCGACTTCCGCAACGCGCCGCTGGAGCACACCGTGCCCAGCCTGCGCATCATGGGCAAGGCGCTGCAGCGTGAGGCCGAGGCCGAACGCTTCATCCGCTTCTACCAAAGCCGGATAGACGCCATCCGCAAGACGGTGGCCGCCATCCCGGCGCAGCAGAAGCCCAAGGTCTTCCTCGACCTGCGCGCCGCAGCCTTCCCCAACGTCACCAGCGCCGGCAAGGGCAGCCTGGGCGAGCTGGTGGACGCCGCCGGCGGCGTCAATATCGGCGACAAGCTGATTCCCGGCGCGGTGGGCGAGGTGAACATGGAACACGTGCTGGCGTCCAAACCCGACTGGTACATCGGCACCGGCACCGCCGACGCGGCCGACAAGATCGGCATCCAGTTCGGCGCCGACATCTCGCCGGCCCAGGCCCGCGAATCGCTGGCCCGCGCCGCCGCGCGCAAGCCGGTGGGCGCGCTCGCCGCCGTGCGCGACGGCCGCACCTTCGGCGCCTGGCACCACTTCTACAACACGCCCTACCACATCGTGCTGCTGGAAGCCTTCGCCAAGACGCTGCAGCCGACACGCTTTGCCAAGCTGGACCCGGACGCCAGTTGGCAGCAGCTGCACCGCGACTTCCTGGCGATCCCGCCGCAGGGCACCTACTGGGTCAAGGGAGGCAAATGAGCGAGTCCGCCCTGCCCCCGCTCACCGCCGCCGCGGTGAGCGGCGACTACCGCCGCGCGCTGCTGCGCCGGCTGCTGCTGGTGGCCGGCCTGCTGGCGCTGCTGGCGCTGTCGCTGTCGCTGGACGTCACCACCGGCGCCAGCGGCATGCCGCTGGCCGAGTTCTGGCGCACGCTGCTGGAACCGTCCGCCGCCGATCCGGCCACCGCGGTCATCGTCTGGGACATCCGCCTGCCCTACGCGCTGATCGCCGTCGGCGCCGGCCTGGCGCTGGGCCTGGCCGGCGCGGAGATGCAGACCGTGCTGCACAACCCGCTGGCCGACCCGTTCACGCTGGGCCTGCAGCCGGCCGCCGCCTTCGGCGCGGCGCTGGCGCTGCTGCTGGGCATCAGCCTGCCCGGCATTCCCGCCTCGTGGATGCTGCCGGTCAACGCCTTCGTGTTCGCGCTGGGTTCAGCGCTGCTGCTGGACCTGGTGGCGCGCTGGACGCGGATGGCTGCCAGCGGCGTGGTGCTGTTCGGCATCGCGCTGTTCTTCAGCTTCAACGCCCTGGTGTCGCTGCTGCAATTCGTCTCCACCGCCGACGCGCTGCAAGACCTGGTGTTCTGGCTGATGGGCAGCCTGTCCCGCGCCGACTGGCCCAAGATCGGCCTGATCTTCGCCGCCTTCGCGCTGATCCTGCCGTGGTCGCTGGCCAACGCCTGGCGGCTGACCGCGCTGCGCCTCGGCGAGGACCGCGCCGCCAGCTTCGGCATCGACGTGCGCCGGCTGCGGCTGACCTCCCTGCTGCGCGCCAGCCTGCTCACCGCGCTGGCAGTGGCCTTCGTCGGCACCATAGGCTTCATCGGCCTGATCGCGCCGCACATCGCCCGCAAGCTGGTGGGCGAAGATCACCGTTTCTACCTGCCGGTGAGCGCGCTGACCGGCGCCGCCATCCTGTCCATGGCCTCGGTGGTCACCAAGAACCTGATTCCCGGCGTCATCGTGCCGGTGGGCATCGTCACCGCGCTGGTGGGCATCCCCTTCTTCATCGTCATCGTCTTGCGCAACGGAGGCCGGACATGAGCGAACAGCTGTCCATCGAGAACCTGTCGGTCAGCTACGGCAAGCGCCGCGTCATCGACAAGCTGTCTGTCCCCTGTATGCGGGCGGGCGAGGTCACCGCCCTGCTCGGCCCCAACGGCAGCGGCAAGTCCACCCTGCTGCGCGCGCTGGCCGGCCTGCAGGGCGGCGACGGCCTGGTCCGCCTGCGCGGCCGCCCGCTCAGCCGCCAACGCGGCGAGGTGGCCTACCTGCCGCAGACGCTGCCGCCCTGCGTGCATCTGACGGTGTTCGAATCGCTGATGGTGGCTGGCCAGGCCACCGCCGCCGGCCTGTTCCGCCGCCACGACGACCAGCAGGTGTTCGCGCTGCTGCAGTCGCTGGGAATCGACCACTTGGCGCTGCATTTCCTCGACCAGCTCTCCGGCGGCCAACGCCAGCTGGTGGGCATCGCCCAGGCGCTGATACGCGAGCCGGCGGTGCTGCTGCTGGACGAGCCGCTGTCGGCGCTGGACCTGAATTACCAGTTCCACGTGATGGACCTGCTGCGCCGTGAAACCCGCCGCCGCGGCATGGTGACGGTGATCGTGCTGCATGACTTGAACGCGGCGCTGCGCCACGCCGACCGGGTGCTGATGCTGAAGGCCGGCCAACTGCTGGCCAACGGCGATCCGGACCAGGTGATAGACGCCGCCACGCTGCAAGCGGTCTACGGCGTCAACGGCCGGGTGGAGCGCTGCTCGCAAGGCGTGCCCCACGTGCTGGTGGACGGCCTGGCCGCAGGCTGACCCTCCCGGCGGGGCGGCCAGCGCCGTCCCGCTGGATTGAATTCTCCCTTTTTCTCACGCAATGCGATTGAAATTGATATTCAATCGCATTTATGATGTCAGCCTCCGCTCAGGAGCCGCCCAGGCGGCCGAAACCAATAACAGGCAGACATCCTCATGACCGAGACCTCCACCCGCCTTCCCGTCAGCTACGCCCAGCACGGCATCTGGATGGGCCAGCGCCTGGCGCCCGACAATCCCGGCTATTGGACCGCCGAAGCCATCGAGCTGAAAGGCCCGCTGGACGCCGGCATCCTGCGCGCCTGCGCCGCCGAGGCGCTTGCCCATTGCCCGGCGCTGAACATGCGCTTCGAGTTCGACGGCGAGACGCTGTGGCAGCATCCGCGGCGCAGCTCGCCCCAGCCGCTGCCCTGGCACGACCTGAGCGGCGAATCCGATCCCGAAGCCGCGGCCGCCGCCTGGATGCGCGGAGCGCTGTCCCAGCCCTGCGACCCGGCCGTCGATCCGCTGTACCGCAGCGCGCTGATCCAGCTGGGGCCGCGCCATTTCCTGTGGTACGTGCAAACCCATCACATCGCGCTGGACGGCTTCGCCTACGGCCTGCTGACCAAGGTCGTGGCCGCGCGCTACAACGCCGCGCTGCGCGGACAGGACGCGCCGCCGCTGCCCGATTGGCGGCTGGAGCCGGTGCTGGCGGAAGACCAGGCGTATCAGGCGTCCGAACAGCGCGAGCGGGACCGCGCGTTCTGGACCGCGCGGCAGCAAGCCTTTCCCGCCGCCGCCACGCTGGCCCCGCCCCAACCGCTGGCCGACGGCGTGCGCAAGGCCGGCCGCGCGCTGAGCGCAGGCCAGATCGACGCCTGGCAGCGCGCGGCCAAGGCCTGCGGCGTCAACTGGGCCGCCTGGCTGATGGCGGCGACCGCTGCCTGGCTGGCGCGGCACGGCGGCCAGCGCGCCATCACGCTGGGCCTGCCGGTGATGAACCGCATGGGCTCGGCCGCGCTGGCCGTGCCCTGCATGGCGATGAACATCGCGCCGCTCAGCCTGAGGCTGGACCCGGCCCGCAGCCTGGGAGAGCTGGCCCGGCAGGCCGCCGCCGGCCTGCGCGACATCCGCCCCCACCAGCGCTACCGCTACGAATGGCTGCGCGGCGATCTGGGCCGGCTGGACGGCCGCCAGCGGCTATTCGGCCCGGTGCTCAATCTGATGCCCTTCGACCGCCACGCGCCGTTCGACGGCCTGGAAACTCGCATCCGGCCGATCAGCTCCGGCCCGGTGGAAGACCTGTCGATCAACATCAGCCTGCTCAACACCGAATGGCGGCTCAGCCTGGAAGCCCATCCCGATGCTTACCCGGCCGAGCGGCTGGACGCGCTGTGGCATGACCTGCCGCAATGGCTGGACCAACTGGCGCATGCAGAGCCCGGCACGCCGCTGGCGAGCTTGCTGCCGGACTTGCCGCCGCTGTCCATCCTGGAAGGCCCGGCGCTGGAACAGCCCGCAGTCCCGGTGATGGAGCGCCTGGCCGCGCAGGCTGCCGCCCAACCCGACGCGATCGCGCTGGCAGGCGAAGGCCAGGCGCTCAGCTACCGCGAGCTGCTGGACCGCGCCCGCGCGCTGGCTGGCCGCTTGAAGGCCCAGGGCCTGGAGGACGGCGATCGCGTCGCCATCCTGCTGCCGCGCTCGGTAGACGCCATCGTCGCCATCCTCGGCACGCTGTGGGCCGGCGGCTGCTACGTCCCGCTCGATCCGCTCGGCCCATCGGCCCGCCTGGCCATGGTGCTGGACGACGCCCGCCCCAAGCTGACGCTGACCCATCGCCGCTGGACCGCGCTGTGCGGCGACGCGCCGGCGCTGTGCCTGGACGAAGCGCCGAGCGAAGACGCGCCGCGTCTGGACGCTTGCGCCGCCGGCGTCGACAGCCCGGCCTATCTGCTCTACACCTCCGGCTCCACCGGCAAACCCAACGGCGTGCTGGTCGGCCACCGCGCGCTCGCCCACTTCGTTTCCAGCGCCGGACAGTTCTACCGCGTCCAGGCCGGCGAGCGCGTCCTGCAGTTCGCGCCGCTGCACTTCGACGCCAGCATCGAGGAAATCTTCCTGGCGCTGTGCCACGGCGGCACGCTGGCGCTGCGCGACGACGCGATGCTGGAATCGATGCCGGCCTTCGCCGACGCCGTCGCGCGGCTGAAAATTGATGTGCTGGACCTGCCCACCGCCTTCTGGCACGAGCTCGCTTACGCGCTGACGCCGGAATTGGCCGGCCGGCTGTCCCGCGTCCGCCTCGCCATCATCGGCGGCGAAGCCGCGCTGCCAGAACGCGCGCGCCGCTGGCGCGAGCTGCTGCCGGATGCCACGCTGCTCAACAGCTACGGCCCCACCGAAGCCTCCATCATCGCCACCGGCGCCGCGCTGGCGGGCCCAAACGCGGTATGGGATGGCGGCGACGACATCCCCATCGGCCTGCCGCGCCCTGGCGTGGCCGCCGCCATCGTCGACGCCGGCCTGCAGCCGGTGGCGCAGGGCGAAGAAGGCGAGCTGTGCCTGCTGGGCGACGCGCTGGCCATCGGCTATCTGGGCCGCGACGAGCTGACCGCCCGCCGCTTCGTGGCGCTGGACGCGCTGCCGGGCGCGCCGCGCGCCTACCGCACCGGCGACCGCGCCGTCTGGCAGGGCGGCCAGCTGCGCTTCCTCGGCCGGCTGGACCACGAGCTGAAGATCAGCGGCCTGCGCATCGACCCGGCCGAAGTGGAAAACGCGCTGCTGGCCTGCCCCGGCGTGCGCGAAGCCGCGGTGATCGGCCTGCCGCTGGCCGGCGGCGGCTACACCCTGGCCGCCTTCCTGGCCTCGGACGCGGAACATGACGCCGGCGCGCTGCGGCGCCAGCTGGCCGAACGGCTGCCCGCCGCCGCCATTCCCGACCGCTGGCAATGGCTGCAGCAACTGCCGCGCAACGTCAACGGCAAGATAGACCGCAAGCAATTGGCCGCCATGGACAACGCGCCGGCCAGCGACGCGTCCCCGGCCGCCGAGGCCACGCCGCTGGAGCAGCAGATCATGGAAGTGTGGAGCCAGGTGCTGGGCCGCATGCCGGAAGGCCCGCACGCCAACTTCTTCGCGATGGGCGGCAAGTCGCTGCAGGCGATCCAGGCCGCCAACCGGCTGGCCCAGCTGTTGCAGCGCGAAGTCGCCGTATCCGCGCTGTTCAGCTACAACACCGTCGCCGCGCTGGCGCAGGCGCTGAGCGCGCCGGCCGCCCACCGGCCGCCATCCGCGAGCCAGGGCGGCGAGTTCGCGCCGCTGCTGACCATCCAGCCCGGCGCGCTGCCGGCGCTGTTCTGCCTGCATCCGGCGGAAGGCTTGTCCTGGTGCTACCTGGGACTGGCGCGCCACCTGCCGGACACCGCCCTCTACGGCCTGCAGGCCGCCGGCATCCAGGGCGAGCCGCCCGCCAGCTTCGACGCGATGGTGGCCGACTACGTCGCCCGCATGCGGTCCGTGCAACCGCATGGCCCCTACCGGCTGCTGGGCTGGTCGCTGGGCGGCGCGCTGGCGCAGGCGATGGCCGCCGCGCTCGCCGACGCCGGCGAAACCGTTGAGCTGCTGGCGCTGATGGACAGCTACCCGGTCAGCAGCTGGCAAGGCCGGCCCGAGCCGACCCTGCACGACGCCTTGGTGACGGTGCTCAGCGTCAACGGCGAGGTGGACGCCGACGCCGACGGCCTGCCGCTGGACAACGACGCCATCTACCAGCGCCTGCTGCGCGCCGGCAGCCCGCTGGCGCCGCTGGGCCGCGCCGCGCTGGAAAAGCTGGGCCAGGCCTCGCTGCACGGCATGCGGCTGTTCCGCGACAGCAGCACGCCGACCTACGCGGGCGATATGCTGCTGTTCCGCGCCGGCCGCCATCCCGGCGACGCGCCGACGCCGGCTGACTGGCAACCCTATCTGCAAGGCCGGCTGGACTGCGTGGACCTGGATTGCGACCACTTCGGCATGAGCGATCCGGAGCCGATGCGCCGCATCGGCGAGGAACTGTCGCGCCGGCTGAACCGCGCCTGAAGCCCCACGCCCGGCGCGCGCGCTCTCGCGCCGGGCTTCGTCCCCTCCCCTGCGTCGGCAAAATGGATTTTATTTTCCATCCAAGCCCGATTGCGCAATTTTTCCATATTACCAAGGCATGAACAGGGGTATTTGGCGATTGACAGGCGATTACTTTGAATATACATTGAACGATAATTATTATCATTATCATCGGAGTTAAGCCATGCACACCCAGTCGGCCACGACCGGCAGCGCCGAAGACGGCGAGTTTTATTTCATGTCGTCCCACCGCAGCCTGAAGGCCGGCGGTGTACATGCCCGCATCCACACCCCCGCCCGCGGCGCGCTCGATCCGGACAGCGCGTTCTCCCGCGAAGTGGCGGAAGCCTTCGCCCGCGCCCGCGCCGACGGCATCGCCTCCCCGGTGCTGATGGGCGCCATCCCCTTCGACATCGACCAGCCCTCCGAACTGTTCATCCCCGCCCGCCACGCTTTCTTCGACCGCCAAGAGCGCTTGCAGGCGGCCGCCCAGCGCGCCGGCGACGGCGGCAAGGTGGTCGGCTCGCGCAGCATCCCCGACGAGCAAGGCTTCAAGGCCGCCGTCAGCCAGGCCATAGAGCGCTTCGGCCGCGGCGAGATCCGCAAGGCGGTGCTGTCCCGCGTGCTGGAAGTGGACTTCGACCGCCCGGTGTCGGCGGAACGCGTGTTCGACGCCGTGTGCGCGCAAAACCCCAACGGCTACCAGTTCCAGCTGCCGCTGGCCGACGGCGGCCGCCTGGTGGGCGTCAGCCCTGAGCTGCTGCTGCAGAAGGAAGGCGCGCGCGTGCGCACCTTCCCGTTGGCCGGCTCCGCCAAGCGCCAGAGCGACCCGGCGGCCGATGCCGCCGCCAGCGCCAAGCTGCTGGATTCGTCCAAGGACCATTACGAGCACAGCCTGGTCATCGACGACATCCAGAACGTGCTGGGCCCCTATTGCGCCGAGTTGTCCATCCCGTCCGCGCCGTCGCTGCTGGGCACCCGCGCGATGTGGCACCTGGGCTCGCAGATAGACGGCGTGCTCTCCGACGCCGCTCTGCCGATTTTGCAGCTGGCCTGCCGCCTGCACCCGACGCCGGCGATCTGCGGCTTCCCCACCCAGGCTTCCCGCCAGCTGATACGCGAGATCGAGCCGTTCGAGCGCGGCGTGTTCAGCGGCATCGTCGGCTGGTGCGACGAGCATGGCAACGGCGAATGGGCGGTTACCATACGCTGCGCCACCGTGGCCGATACCCGCGTGCGGCTGTTCGCCGGCGCAGGCATCGTCGCCGCGTCCACCCCAGAGTCGGAATGGGCGGAAACCCAGGCCAAGCTGGGCACCATGCTGGGCGCCTTCGGTCTGTCCGGCCAGGAGGCGGCGGCATGAGCGTAGCCTTCACCCGCTGGCCCGACGACCTGGCGGCGCGCTATCGCGCCGCCGGCTACTGGAACGACCAGCCGATGACCGAGATGCTGGCCCGGCAATGCCGCGAGCGTCCCGACGCGCCGGCCGTGCTGTGCGGCGAGCGCGAGATCAGCTACGCCGAGCTGGACCGCCGCGCGGGCAACCTGGCCGCCTGGCTGCTGTCGCGCGGCGTGGCCCGCCACGACACCGCGCTGGTGCAGCTGCCCAACGTCGCCGAGTTCTACATCGCGCTGTTCGCGCTGTTCAAGATCGGCGCCGCGCCGGTCAACGCGCTGTTCAGCCACCAGAAGCTGGAGCTGTCGGCCTACGCCCGCCAGATCCAGCCCAAGCTGCTGATCGCCGACCGCCGCCACCCGCTGTTCGGCGACGACGCGATGGCGGACGAGCTGGCTGCCATCTCGCCGGCGCTGAGCGTGCGCCTGTTCGCCAACGACGAGCTGGAAGCCGTGCTGGAGCGCGACTGCGGCGGCCTGCCGAAACAAGCCGGCCCCAGCGCCGCCGACGAAGTGGCGTTCTTCCAGCTGTCCGGCGGCAGCACCGGCACGCCCAAGCTGATTCCGCGCACCCACAACGACTACTTCTACAGCGTGCGCCGCAGCGCCGAAATCTGCGAGCTCGGCCCGCGCACCCGCTTCCTCTGCGCGCTGCCGGCGCCGCACAACTTCCCGCTCAGCTCTCCGGGCGCGCTCGGCGTGTTCCACGCCGGCGGCGCGGTGGTGCTGGCGCCCAATCCGGAAGCGCTGGCCTGCTTCGCGCTGGTGGAGCGCCACCAAGTGGACATCGCCGCGCTGGTGCCGCCGGCCGTCGCGCTGTGGCTGCAAGCCGCCCCCGGCCGCGAGGCCCAACTGAAGAGCCTGAAGCTGCTGCAAGTCGGCGGCGCCAGCTTCGCCGAAGCCACCGCCCGCCAGGTGCCGGAAGTGCTGGGCTGCAAGCTGCAACAGGTGTTCGGCATGGCCGAGGGCCTGGTCAACTACACCCGCCTGGACGACGGCGACGACATCGTCTACGGCTGCCAGGGCCGGCCGATGAGCGACGCCGACGAAGTGAAAGTGGTGGACGAAGCCGGCCACCCGGTGCCTCTCGGCACGCCCGGCATGCTGGCCACCCGCGGCCCCTACACCTTCCGCGGCTACTACCTGGCCCCGGAGCACAATGCCCGCGTGTTCGACAACGAAGGTTTCTATTACTCGGGCGACGTGGTGGTGGCCGACGAGCGCGGCTACCTGCGCGTGGTCGGCCGGGTAAAAGACCAGATCAACCGCGGCGGCGAGAAAATCGCCGCCGAGGAAATCGAACACCTGCTGCTGCAACACCCGCACGTGGCCCAGGCCGCGCTGGTGGCGATGCCTGACGCGATGCTGGGCGAAAAAAGCTGCGCCTACGTGGTGGCGCATGAGGACGGACTGAAATCGGTGGCGCTGCGCCGCTTCCTGCGCGAGCAGGGCGTGGCCGACTACAAACTGCCCGACCGTTTCGAACTGGTGGACACCCTGCCGCTGACCCACGTCGGCAAAATAGACAAACAAGCGCTGCGCGGCATGCTGGCCGCCGCGGCCGGAGCCTGAACACAATGAGCATTCCCAAGCTGAACGCCTACCCGCTGCCGCAGGCCGCCGACTTCCCCGCAAACAAGACCGCCTGGCGCGTGGAGCCCAAGCGCGCCGCGCTGCTGATCCACGACATGCAGCTCTACTTCCTCGCCTTCTATGGCGAGGACAGCGCGCTGGTGAACGAACTGGTGGGTAAAGTGGAGGCGCTGCGCCGCTGGGCAGACAGCCACGGCATCCCGGTGATCTACACCGCGCAGCCCACCGAGCAGAAGCCGGAAGACCGCGCGCTGCTGAACGATATGTGGGGCCCGGGCCTCACCACCGCCGATCCGGCGGTGCAGGTGGTGACGCCGCGGCTGGCCCCGCGCGAGCAGGACACCGTGCTGGTCAAATGGCGCTACAGCGCCTTCCAGCGCAGCGACCTGCAGGAAAAGATGAAAGCCTGGGGCCGCGACCAGCTGGTGATCTGCGGCGTCTACGCCCACATCGGCTGCATGATGACCGCCTGCGACGCCTTCATGCGCGACATCCAGGCCTTCATGGTCGGCGACGCGGTGGCGGACTTCAGCGAGGAAGAGCACAAGATGGCGCTGCGCTACGTGGCCACCCGCTGCGGCGCGGTGATCGCGCAGTCCGACCTGGCCGTTTCCGGCGGCGACGCCGCGCTGACGCGCGAATGGCTGAAGGCCCAGGTGCTGACCGTGCTGGAAGACGGCGACGACAGCCTGGCCGGCGGCGACAACCTGCTGGATTACGGCCTGGACTCCATCCGCGTGATGGAGCTGGTGGCGCAATGGCAGAAGCTGGGCCTGGAAATCGGCTTTGAAGATTTGGCCCAGGACCTGACGCTGGACGGCTGGTGGGCCGCCATCCAGGCCAAGCTGCCGCAGGAGGCCTGATCATGGTCGGACTGGATTTCACCGGCCAATGCGTGTGGGTGACCGGCGCGGCCCAGGGCATAGGCCGCGAGGTGGCGCGTCGCTTCGTCGAAGCCGGCGCGCGCGTCGTGGCGCTGGACCTGCGGTTCGAGCAAGCGGCCGCGCATTGCGGCGTGATGCGCGAGCTGCCGCTGGACATCCGCGACGCCGACGCCGTGGCCGCGCTGTGCCGCCGGCTGGCCGAAGAGGACGCGCTGCCCGATGTGCTGGTCAACGCCGCCGGCGTGCTGCGCCTGGGCGCGTTCGACGCGCTGTCGGTCGACGACTGGCAGCAATGCCTGGCCGTCAACGTCAGCGGACCGTTCTACCTGCTGCGCGCGCTGATGCCGCACTTCAAGGCGCGCCGCGCCGGAGCCATCGTCAACGTCGCCTCCAACGCCGCCCACGTGCCGCGCATCGACATGGCCGCCTACGGCGCGTCCAAAGCGGCGATGGCCAGCCTCAGCCACAACGCCGCACTGGAGCTGGCGCCGTACGGCGTGCGCTGCAACGTGGTCTCGCCCGGCTCCACCGACACGCCGATGCTGCGCGGCATGTGGCAGGACGAGCACGGAGCCGCCCGCACCATCGCCGGCAAGCCGGAAGCGTTCCGCCTGGGCATTCCGCTGGGCAAGCTGGCCACCCCGGCCGATGTCGCCGGCGCGGTGCTGTACCTGGCTTCCGACCTGGCCGGCCACGTCACGATGCAGGACATCGTGGTGGACGGCGGCGCCACCCTGGCCGCCTGAACATGCGGACCGCGCGACGGGGAGAGGCTGGACGCGCCGTCGGCGCGCGGCCGCCCTGTCGCCGACACCGGGGCCGCGCGCCGGCCCTGCCGCAAACGACGGGCTGAATCCGCGGCTCGTTTGCGGATCATCCTGTGGAGAACATCATGACAACGCTTGCAAGGCCGGATCACGGCCTACTCGCGCCCGAACACGGCCACGCGCCGCCATCCAGCCAGGCCGACTACCGCTCGATGGCCAGCCCCGCCGAACTGCTGCGCAGCCTGCCGGCCAACGCGCGCGCCAGCGCCTCGGTCCACGCCGGCCGCGACGCGGTGAAAAAAGTGCTGAGCGGGGACGATCCGCGCTGGCTGGTGGTGGTGGGGCCCTGCTCCATCCACGACCCGCGCGCCGGACTGGACTACGCCGCCCGGCTGGCGGAGCTGGCCGCCGAACTGAACGACACGCTGCTGATCGTGATGCGGGCCTACTTTGAAAAGCCGCGCACCAGCGTGGGCTGGAAGGGCCTGATCAACGACCCCTACATGGACGACAGCTACTGCGTGGACGAGGGCATGCACATCGCCCGCCGCTTCCTCCTGGCCGCCGCCGAGCTGGGGCTGCCGCTGGCCGGCGAGGCGCTGGACCCGATGTCGCCGCTGTACCTGGCCGACCTCTATAGCTGGATGGCGATCGGCGCACGCACCACCGAATCGCAGATCCACCGCGAGCTGGCGTCGGCGCTGGACAGCGCGGTGGGCTTCAAGAACAGCACCGACGGCTCGCTGGACGCGGCGCTCAACGCCATCGTCTCCGCCAGCGCGCCGCACGCCTACCTGGGCATGGGCAAGGATGGACGGGTGGCGGTGGTGAACAGCCGCGGCAACCCGCACTGCCATCTGGTGCTGCGCGGCGGCGGCGGCCGGCCCAACTATGATTCGGTGAGCATTGCGCTGGCCGAACAGGCGATGAAGAAGCACGACATCCCGCCGGCCATCATGGTGGACTGCGCGCACGCCAACTCGTGGAAGCAGCACACGCTGCAGCCGCGCGTGCTGGCAGACGCGGTGTCCCAGATCCGCCACGGCAACCGCAGCATCCGCGCCTTCATGCTGGAAAGCTTCATCGAGCCCGGCAACCAGTCCATCCCGGCCGATCTGGCTCAGCTGCGCTACGGCTGCTCGGTGACCGATCCCTGCGTGGACTGGAACACTACCGCCGACATCCTGCGCGACGCCCGCGCCAAGCTGCGGCCGCTGCTGGCCGGCTGAGCCCCGCCAGCATCCTGTCCGATGCCGGCGTCCGGGCCGGGACATGCCCGCCCGGATGCTGGCCTAACGAACGCTCACTCTCCGCCCAGCCTGCGACGGGCGTCGACAAAGCTTTCGCGCCTGACGCCGCTCACTTCTTTTTCCCACAGCGGGTTCAAGGGCAGATGGTAGCCGCTGTCCTTGGCCTGCTTCACCAGCTCGGCCAGTTCCTCCTTGTTCGCGATCACGCAGATTTCGTCGAAGCGGCCGATCCTGGCCGGCAAGGCGAAAGTGGCCGGATAGTTCGCGTCCGGGTCCGTCGCCGGGCTGCCGGAATCGGCATTGTGGTGTACCACGCGCTCGCCGTCGCCCACCAAGGCCTGGTTGATCACGGGAATCATGTCGCGGATGCGCGCCGAGGCATTGCCGATTTCCGCATCCTCGCGGCGATAAAAGCTCTTGGGATTCAGATAGGCGTCCAGCAGGCCGACATTGGCCGGAATCCCGCGGTAATGGTCGATCCGGTCGCGGAAAACCTGATGCGCGACGTCCGGCACCGGCAGATTGTCCTGTGGCCCGACATCGCTCAAATGCGGGCCGATGACCAGCAAGTCGTAATCGGCGGTGAGGGGTTTGGCGTCCGCCTTCGGCGCCAACACTTCAATCGGCGCGCCGTCATGGCGGATTTCATACGCCTCCTCGCCGCCGGACTTGCGCGCCGCCTCGAAAACATATTCCTTGCCGCTGGGCGCTTTCGCGGTGAACGTGCGCGCGCCTTCGGCGTTTTCCCGCGACAGATTGTTCAGCACGCCGGCGTGCAGCAGGCTGGACAAGCGCGAAGCGGAGATCGTCAGCGGCACCGCCGCCGCGTCACCATCGCGGATGCACTGCCGGGTTTGGGAATTGAATTTGGCGATGCGGTCGGCCGAAGCGTTTTCCAGCTTGCTGAAGCGCTGGTCGACGCAGATCAATCCGGCCTGCGCGCCCCAGGACGCGCTTTTGCCCTTGATGTGAAACCCCTTGGTGGGATGCCCCGATTCGATCAGCTCGGTGGCCAGCCTATCCACCGGCCGGATGCCGATGATGCAATTATGGTCGCGCGCGACCTGCTGCAGCGGAATCAGGTGCGAGGCCACCATCCCGGTTTTGTCCTTCACCGCCTCAACCAGCCGTCCCAGGCTCAGCGGTTCGCCGCTTGCGCCCGGCGCCTGGTTCGAAATGGAATCCAGCTGGGATTGGCCGACATTGCCCGGCGTGATCGCCGCGCGATTGAATTGAATGGTCATGTGGTTTGGACTCGCAAATTGCCGACAACTCGACGGGACATGGCGCGCGCCGCCAGCCTCCCGGCTTGGCCGGGAGCCGCCGCGCGCCAGCGGAGACAATGGCGGCCAACATATCAGCCGGCGCGGCGACCGGCTTTCAGAAAACCGCATATCATTCGGTTTTTGACACAAGGATGCCCTGCGGGCCGGCTATTCCAGACTGCGGTCGCGCAGCTCCGCCACCGCGGCCTCCAGCTGAGCCTTCTGCTCGGCGTCGCCGAAACAGTCTTCCGGCAGCAGCTGCGCCAGCCGGCCAAGGGCGTGGGCCAGCCGATACTGCTGCTCGGGCTCCACCGGCGGCAGCGCCTCCGCCACGCTGTCCGCATTCACCCACACCTGCTCCAGCAGCGACACCACGCCGCGCAGCAGGGTCTCTCCGTCCAGAGCCGGCAAGGCCAGCGCCGCCGCGGCCTGGTCGCAATGGGCCTCCAGGCCCAGGATGCGCAACAGTTGTCTGAGGTCGCCGATCACCGCGGCCAGATGGCTGCCGACGATGGCCTGGCCGCTGGCCGACAGCTCGTAGGACAGCACCCTCAGCATGGTGCGCAGCTTGCGTTGCCGCCCATCCCGCTCTCCCAACGACGCCAGCCACTGCGACAGCTTCTGCCGGGACGCGCCGGCGCGGTGGTAAAGCCGCTGCAACTCCTGGCGCAAGGCCGGCGTGGGCGCGCCGTACTCCAGCGCGCCGAACAGGGACAAGGCCAGGGTGTCGTCGGCGGTCAGCGCCGCCAGCGCCTCTTCCATGCGGCGGCGCAGCTTGGCGTCCGGCCTGCCCTTCGCCAGCCAGGCGGCCAGCTGCAGGGCCATGCGGCCCGGGTCCGGCGTCTGCGCCTGCATCGCGGCCAGCAAATGCGGCGCGCGCTGCCAGTCTTGCGGGCCGCTCAGCAGGCTGTCCAGATCGGCGGCCTCCACGGCGGCCAGCTCCGCCACCAGCTTCTGCGCCAGCACCCGGCCGCGCGCGCCGTCCTGGCCGATGCCGCCGCGCCGGTTGTCGCGCAGGCGCCCTCCCAGGGCGAAGCCCAGGTCCTCCTGGGTCTCGGTCAGCGCATCGCTCTGAAACTCCAGCAGCTCTGCCTGCGCCAGCGCCAGCACCGACTCCGCCGCCGGCGGCCTGCCCATCGGCTGGACGCCGATGCCGTCATCCACTCCGCCCAGCGCCGTTCCCGGCGTAACCTGATCCAGCCTAAGCATGGGCCGCCTCCCGGGCATCGCCCCTCAGTTGCTCCAGCACCCGCGCCTGATGCGCGGGCGTGTCCAGGTGGATGCGCACCAAGCCGTTGTCCAGCCTGGCCTGCCCGACGGACAGCGCGGCGTCGGCCAGCACGGCCACCTCCGGCACATCGGCGTAGGCCTGCTCCGCCGCCCTCAACGCTTGCGGCGCGACATGCAGATTGACGCTGCCGCGCGGCAGCAGCCGAGCCACCTGGCGCTCCACCCGGCGCAGCAGCAGCTCGCTTTGATCACAGTTTCCCAACAATGCCTCCAGCACTCCGGCGGTGATGCCGCGCCAGCGCAGGGCCAGCTGGCGCGCGATCAAGCCTTCCATTTCCTGTTCGCAGCACAACCAGCGCACCGCGTCGGCCACCGCCTCCTCCCGCGCCAGGACCGCCTGGCGCTCGCCCTCTCGCCTGGCGGCCTCGCGCAGCGCGTCCGCGTCGAGCCGGGCCTGTTCCAGTTCGGCCTGCGCCTGGCGGCGCAGGGCATCGGCGTCGTCGCGCGCCGCCGCCCTTTCCGCCTCTAGTGCGGCGGAAATGTCCTGCCTGGCCGCCAGCTCGGCGGCCGAAATCACGGTTGCCGCCGGCAATGGCCCCGGCAGAACCGCCACGGGGATTTGCAGCGGATTATTCATAGCCACCTCGACAATTTTTGCAGCGCCGGTTCAAGCGGCGCCGCCGGCGCGGCCTGCGCGGAAGGCGCCCACAGCAGGCGGCACAAGCGCAGCGACGGTTCGGCCGCGTCCGCCAGCCAGGCGGCGCCCAGCGCGCGGGCGGCATCCGGCAACTCGGCCGGCGCCAGCTCCGCGGCGGCTGCGCCCCTGGGCAGCAGCGCCTGCAACTGCGTCTGCGCGCGCGCGTCCAGCGCCGGCGACAGCGCCTCGCGGTAAGGCTTCAACAACAGATAATCGGGACAGCGCAAGGCCCACAGGCCCAGCGCCGCGCACAGCGCCTCGCGGCGCATGTCGTCCTCCAGCAACGCCTCCGCCAATGGCGACGGCTCGGGCGCGCCGCCCGCATGGCCCAGTCGGCTGGCGATCAGGCTGTCCAGCGCCGGCCGCGTCAGCGCCTGGGCGGCATAGGCGGACCGCCAGCCGGCCAGGCCCAGCTTGTCCCACCAGCCATCGGCCATTTCCCGGCCCGGCCGCCGCCACAGCGCGTGCAGCCGCCGCAAGGCCGGGCTCATCCGACGGCCTCCGGCCTGCGCCGCCACCACAGCGCGGCGATGCACAGGCCGCCCAGCAACAGGGTTCCCCCTCCAGCGGCGATGGGCAGCCAGGGAATGGCTTGCGCCCTGGGCTCTGCCGCGGGCTGGTAGCGATATTCCGCCCGCTGCAGGGTGATGCTGATGCGATCGGCGGCCAGGCCGGGGATGCCGTCCCGCACCAGCGCGCGGATTTCCGGCTCGCGCGCGGCCAGGTTGACCTCCGGACTGTATTTGATGAACACCGCGGCCGACGCCGGCGGCGGCGCTTCGCCGTCCACCCCGCGCGGCTCGGCCACCGACACCTCGGCGGCCACCACGCCGTCCATGCTGGACAGCATCTTTTCCAGCTGCTGGCTCTTGAGATAGCTGAGCTTGGCTTCCTCCTGCTCCGGCGACGACACCAGCTGGCCGCTGGGGAACAGGTCCTGCATGGTCACCGTCTTGCGCCGCGGCAGGCCGTTCTGGCGCAGCACCTCCACCGCGTCGACGAAGCGGTCGCGCTCCACCTTCAGCGTCACCCCGTCCTTGGCCGTCTCCTTGTCGGCCGGGATGTGGTTGTACATCAGCAGCGCCAGCATCTGGTTGGCCTCGCTCTCGTCCAGCTTGCTGTAGAGCTCGCTCTTGCAGCCGGCCAGCAGCAAGACGCTCAGCAGCAGGATCCAAGGCGCGATTTTCATTGCATGCTGACCAGCTTGTTGATCGACTGGGTCAGCGAGCCCGCCACTTTGGCGGTCAGCTCGGAGCCGACGGTGAGCTCGCTGAGCGCGCTCTGGGCGGCGAACAGCGCATCCGGCGAGTCGGCCGCTTTCTGGCTGTCCAGCAAGGCCGCGAAACGCTGCTGGGAAGAGGCGTCGGGGACCGGCGCCTCGCTCTGCCCCAGCGGAGCGAGGGCGGCGAGGGCATGGGAAATGGCTTCTATGCTCATGATTTTTCCTCCGAAGAAGTCGCGTTCAGCAAGGCGCGCAAGGGGGCGCAATCGTCATCCGGCAAGGCGGCCAGCCGGGCGGCGGCGGCCCGGCGGCGGCCCAGGCCGAACAGCAATACGGCCTCGCAGCGCGCCAGTTGGGCGGGCTCGTCCAGCCAGTCGGGCAAGGCGGCCAGGATGTCGTGCATCTCGGCCCGCAGGCCATGGTTGACGGCGGCGAAGCCGGCCTCGATCACCAGGCGGGAAATGGGGAGTTCTGCGTTCATGCTCTTCATCCGATCTTGGAGATGATGCCCATCATCATGTCCTTGACCGCCTTCATCACCGAGCTTTCATAGCCGATCATCACCGAGTACTGCTGCAGCGCGTACTGCGACTTGAGCATGCTTTCCGGGTTGTTCTGCACATCGCTGTTCATGGCGGCCTCCGCGTTGTTGGCCGCCTGCGATATCTGTCCGCCGATCTGGGAGACGATGGAATCGATGTTCATGAAGGGCTCCTTGGCTCAAAACAGCAGCGACGCCGCGAGCGGCACGGTCGGCGCTTCCCGCCTGACGTCGCTGGGCGACATGCGGAAATGGCGGCGGAAGCTGTCGGAAAAGTGCGCCGGGTTGCCGAAACCCGACTCCAGCGCCACGTCGATCACTTTCTTGGTGGTGGTTTCCAGCAAGCCCCTCGCGTATTCCAGCCGCTGCGCCAGCAGCCAGTGCTTGGCGGACACGCCGTACTTTTCCTTGAACAGCTGGTTGAACTTGCGCAACGGCAGCCCCAGCGCGTCGGCGTAGCGGGCCACCGGCCACGGCTGCAGCCGGTGGCGGTGGATGAAATCGAACAGGTCCAGGTCGGCGGCCACCAGATAGCGCAGCAGGGCCGCGCAGTATTCGCCGTCCACCGCCAGGCAATACGACAGCACGAAGCGCAGCATCGCGCAGCGGTCGGCCTCGGCCAGTTGCCCCGCCGCGCGCAGCACGCCTTCTTCGGCGGGGATGTTGCGGGGAATGTCCAGCATCGCGCCGCGGCCCCCGCCCGGCAGCAGCTGCTGCATGTCGCGGTAAACCAGTTGCAGTTCCATGGCGGAAACGGGGTAGGCCCGTCCCGCCGCGGACAGCTCCGGGGTTCCCGTTCCCGCCATCAGCAACAGGCTGGGGCCGAGGACCGGATAGCTTTGCCCGGCAACGCGTACCATGTCGTCTTCCGTTGTCAGGATGATGTGCAGACAAGTCATCGCGCGCTCCTTTTGTTCACCATATGGCCATCATCGCGCCGGGTTCCAACCGGCTCCATCAGGTCATCACCTGAGTTGGGCGGTCCCGCGATGCCGTCTATGCCAGACGGTGTCGACCACCCGCATCGCCGCCAGGCAGGCCAGCCGCTGGCGCTCCAGCTTGGCGTAGGCGGCGGCGCTTTGCGGCTGGCGCTGCCTCAGTCCCAGATCGGCGGCCTCCGCGGCCAGCGCGGCCAGCATCCGTCCCAGATCGCGGCCGTTCGGATCGGCCGCCAGCGTGTCTTCAAGTTCGGTCAAGGTATGCATGGAAACTCTCCGTTCAGCCGTGCAAGGGCAGGAACACCAGTTGTCGATTGCCGGCGATGGAGACGCCGGCCGGCGTGATCGCTACGATGCGCATGCTCCGCTTGAGCGGGCTGCCAGGCTGCAAGCGCATGCCGTTGGCCAGCTCCAGATAGGGCTCCCGGGCGTTGCCGCCCACCCCGGAGATGGCTGCGGGCAGGTAGTCGGCCGGCAGAGCGGTGCTGGCGGCGCTGATGAAGCGGAAGCGCCCGCTCTTGCCGGCCTCGGCGTTGAACCGCGCCAGCAGCGCGTCCAAAGCGGCCTGACGCGCCGCGTCCAGCTGTCCGGACAAGACCCAGCCCTGCTCCGTTCTGGCCGCGCTGAGGCCGGACAGCAGCCCGGCCTGCCGCAAGCGGGCCAGCAGCGCCGCCAGGGCGTCGGCGCCGCGATCGGTGAAGCGCCAGCCCTGCAGGCCCGGCAATTGATCCAGCGCGGCGGAAAGCTCGGCGAAACGGGCGTCGCTCTCCACCTGGCCATCGATATCCGCGCGTCCCTGCGTGTCCAGCGACACCGTGACGTCCGGATAGCCGTAGCTGCCCAGCAGCGCGCGCACCGAGCGCCGCAATTCGTCGTCGCACACCGTTTCCTGGCGCAGGCGCACGCCGGCGGCGCGCAGCCTGGCGGTCAGCGCGGACAGCTTCTCGCTGCTGCGGCAGCGCCCGGACAGCAACAGCCCGCCGCCGTCCAGCCAGCGCGCCGACAATCCCGGCTCGGCGGCCAGCGCCTGCGGCAGCCAGACCCGCGGTCCGGGGGCCGCCGGCGGATCCGCGGGCATCGCCGCCCAGGCCAAGGCCGCGGCCAGCGCCAGCGTGGCGGCCAGGATGGCGGCGGCGGAGCGCTTCAGGCCGCCTCGCGGCGGCACCTTCGGCGCGCCCAATTCGGCGTCGGCGGGCCCCAGCACGAAATGCAGCCCCGCCATGTCTATCGCCGCATTGGGCGGCAAAGGTCCGGGAGGACGGCTGCGGCCGCCCACCCAGCATGGCGTGCGGCTGCCGAGGCTGACCGCGTCGGCCGAGACTTCCAGCGTGGCGACGGCGCCGCCTTCCAGCGGCAGCGAGAGGTCGCTGTCGCCGCCGCCGACCGAGAACGGGCCGAGCGGCAAAAACAGCTCGCGTCCGGCCAGCGGACCATTGAGCAGCTTGAGCTTGAAACTGGCGTCCATGATCGTCTCCCCCTACAACTGCCGCGGCTCGGCCTTGATCAGGAACAGGCGCACCACATTGCGCTCGCTCTTGGTCGTGCTGCGGAACAGGCCGCCGATCAGCGGCAGATCGCCCAGCAATGGAATCTTGCGCACGCCCTCCACGCTTTCGTCCTGGACAAAGCCGCCCAGCAGCAGCGCCTGGCCCAGGTTGAGCCTGGCCTGGGTGGCGATCTCGGCGTTCTGCACCTGCGGCAGCGATTCGGCGCGGCTGATCGGCTTGTCCTGGCGGCCATCCTGGATGTTGAGGGTGAGCAGAACCTTGTCGCCGTCGGTTTCGTGGATCAGCCGCGGCGTGACGCGCATCAGCGCCCCGGCCGTCACCGACTCCAGCTTGGCGTTCTTTTCGCTCACCAGCTTGGTGTAGAAAGTGACGCTGCGGTCCAGCACCGCCTGCACGTTGTCCAGCGTCACCACCGACGGGCGGGAGACGATCTTGGCCTTGGACTTCTGCTCCAGCGCGGAAAGCCGCAGCATGAAGTTGCCGGAGTTGGACACCAGCGACGAGAAGCTGTCGGACGCCAGGCCGCCATCGCTGTTGAAGCTGACCGTGCCGCCGCCGATGCGAGCCGATCCGGACCAGTCGATGCCCAGTTCGTTGATGTCGGCGGCGTCCACATCGATGATGGCCACCGATATCTCGATCAGGCCCGGACGGCGGTCCAGCTTGGGAATCAGGTCGGCGTACAGCGACATGTTCTTCTTGCGGTCGCGGACCAGCACGGCGTTCTGCCGCGTGTCGGCGGAGAACATCGGCAGCCCGCTGGCGTCGGCGGGCGCCGGTGTCTTGTTGTCGGGCAGCGGCAGCGCCCTGCCCTGCGCCATCTCGCGCAGCACCGACACCACGCCGGGCACCACCACGTTCTGGCTGCGGTAGGCGTAGCTGCTGTCCCCGGCGTTGGCGTATTTGAGCGGATAGATGGCGATGGTTTCCTTGTTCTGCTCCTGGTTGAGATTCTGCTCGTCCAGTTGCTTGGCCAAGGCCGCCACCCGGGTCAGGCACACCGGCACGCCGTTGACCTGCAGCGCGTTGGCGCCGCCCACCTGGCGCAGCCGGCAAGCGGCGCCGTCCAGCAGGCCGCTCTGGCGGATCAGCCCCTCCAGCTCCGTCCCGCTCAGATAGGCCGGCGTCAGCAGCGCCTGGTCCATCTCCTGCGCCTTGTAAACGTACAGCGTGTTGCCGTCGTAATACGGCAGCAGCTGATACAGCCGCGACAGCTCGGACAGCGCCTTGCCGCGCGGACTGTCGCTCAGCTCCCCGGCATAGGCCTCTGTGATCCTGGGGCTGACCACCACCGGCAAGCGATAGTTGGCGCCCATGTCCTTCAACACCGAGGCCAGCGGCGTATTGCGGCTGGAAACGAAAAAGGGCTGTCCGCGCCAGGGAATGGGCTGGGCCGCGGCGGCGCAGGAGGCCAGCGCACCGGCCATCAGCAAGGGCAGGCATTTCATGCGTATCTCCCGGCAATGGGCAAAACAAGGGGGGGAGCGCGGTCGCGCCCGGCCAGCAGCGCCGCCAGCGCCAGTTGTTGCTTGAGCAGCAGGTCGAACTCCACCTCGGTCAGCCGCTCGGGAAAACGGCGCAGCAGCCACAGGCTGTCGTCGGCCAGGTATAGAGCGTCGTCGCAGGCTTCCGGGGTGGAGGCCAGCAGCAGGCAGGCTTCCGGCGCTTGCGACACGGGCCGATCCAGGGTCAGCGCCACGGTCAGTCCCGCGTCGAAGCTGCGCGCCCGCGCCCGGTGCGCGCCCAGCATGCCGGTGGCGACCGACCCGGCGGCGGACCAGCGAGGCTGTGCCAGGCGCGCGGCCAAACTGCGCAATGCGGAATGGGGATCGAGTGCTTTTTTCATGCCCCCATGCTGCCAACAGGCGCTATCGTGAAATATCCGGCCTACACCTGAATTTCACGCCGCGCCTGTCCATGCAGCTTCCGGGCGGGGGAAATGGCGGCGGCATGCCGCGCAGGCGGAGCGATGGCTTGATGGTTCACGGATATAAACCTAATTGGGCATGTCAAAGAACTTAATAATGACCATGATCTGCCCCATAGGCTTATTGTGAATTCTGCAGCCGCAGAGAAAATTTCAATTAAAATTAACACTTTATTTACAAGGCCTAGCCAGATGAGTTCACTCCCCCTGCGCGTCCTTATCGTTGAAGACCACTCGCTGCTGGTAGACGGCGTCCGCTCTTTGCTGGCGGACCGGCCGCGTTACGAGGTCGTCGGGGCCGTATCCGATGGGCTGGCCGCCTACGAAGCCTGTCAACAGCTCAATCCGGATTTGGTGCTGCTGGATCTGGGCTTGCCAGGCATGGACGGCATCGATGTGATTCACCAGTTGCGCCGGAGGTGGCCGGCGCTGCGCGTGGTCGTGTTCACCGCTTCGAACGAGGAACACCGCGGCCGCGCCGCGCTGACCGCAGGCGCGCTGGCCTATGTGCTCAAGCAGAGCCCGCAGCAGGTGCTGCTGGCCGCGCTGCAGCACGCGGCGCTGGACAAGACCTATATCGACCCCGCCCTCAAGCTGGAAACCCTGGACACCACCGAGCGCACGCTGGGAGAGACGCCGCTGACGCTGCGCGAGCGCCAGGTGCTGAAACTGGTGGCCGAAGGCCACCGCAACCGCGACATCGCCGAGCTGCTGTCCATCAGCCTGAAAACGGTGGAAACGCATCGCCTCAACCTGATGCGCAAGCTGGACGCCCACAACGCCGCGGAACTGAGCAACTGGGCCCGCCGGCTGGGCGTGCTGGAGTTCTGAGCCCCTACAACACGCTGTCTATCAATCTTCCCAGCGCCTGCCACGCGTCTTTGCGCAGTCCGGCGCCCTGCTGCAGCTGCGCCTCCCAGTGCTCCACCGCCTCGCACACCAGATGCAGCCCGGCCTGGCCCGCCAGCCCCTTGAGCGCATGCAGCAAATCCAGGCTGGCCGCCTGATCCTGCGCGGCCACGGCCTCGCCCAGGCGCAGATAGCGCTGGCGCAAATCCTGCTCCAGCCGCCGCAGGAAATCCGGATCCCGCGCCAGGATGGGCTGGTCGCAGCCGGCGTTGGGCTCCAGCTCCATGCCGCGCGTCAGTTGCAGATCGGCGACGAAGTCCAGCATATGCGCCAACATGGCCGGCGTAACCGGCTTGGTCAGATATTCGTTGAAGCCGGCGGCCAGCAGCCGCTCCCGCTCGCCGGGCTGGGCATTGGCGGTGAGCGCCACGATGGGGCAGTCCGGGTCCAGCATGCCGTTGGCCTCCTCGCGCCACAGCGCCGTCGTCTGCCCGCCTGACAAGCCGGGCATGCGCATGTCCATCAACACCACGTCGAAAACATGCGAGCGCCCCAGCGCCAGCGCGTCCTCGCCGCTGGACGCCTCCATGGTGTGGTGGCCCTGCAGGCGCAGCATGCGCCCGACAATGTCGCGGTTGGTGTCCACGTCATCCACCACCAGCACCTGCAGCGACCAGACCGAAACCGGCACGTCGCCGTCGTCCAGCCGCGAGCCCGGCGCCCCGTCCGGGTCCAGCCACTGGCGCAGCCGCGCCGGCAGATACGCCAGCTCCGGCGCCTCCAGCGTCGGGTTGGCGCCCGCCTCCGGCTGGTAGCCCCAGGCGCGCAATTGCTCATGCAGGCGCTCCGGGGCGACGATGGGGCCGAGGTCCGGCACCATGTCGGCGCACACCTTGCCCAGCGGCAGCTCCAGCTGGAAGCAGGCGCCGCGGCTGGCCGGTGTCAGATACAGATCCCCGCCCAGCAAGCGCGCGAGGCTGCGCGCGATCGGCAATCCCAGGCCGCTGCCGGAAACATGGTTGTCCAACTGATGGAAGGCGGTAAACACCTCGGTCCGCTTTTCTTCCGGTATGCCCGGCCCGGTGTCGTGGACGCTGAAATACACCCGCCCCTCCACGCTCCAGGCGCGCAGGACGACGCCGCCGCTCGAGGTGAACTTGACGGCGTTGCCCAATAGATTGATCAGAATCTGTCGCAGGCGCAGGCCATCGGTAAGCAACTGCCGCGGAAAGCTGGTCGCCGCCTCGGTCTGCAGCGACAGCCCCTTGTCCAGCGCCTGCAGCTGCACGGTGAGCATGGCCTGGTCTATCAGTTCCAGCGGGTCCAGCGTGGCCGGCGTCACCACCATCTGTCCGGACTCGATCCGCGAGAAATCCAGCAGATTGTTGATGATCTCCAGCAGGTGGCCGGAGCATTTCAGCGCGGTGTCCACCAGATCGTGCTGGCTGGCGGTGCCGCCGGTGCGGTTGAGCAGCATCAGCGCGCCGACGATGCCGTTCAGCGGCGTGCGGATTTCATGGCTGATGCTGGTGAGCTGCTCGCTCTTGTTGGCGCTGGCGCGCTCGGCCCGGTACCTGGCCTCCTCCAGCGCCGTCGTGCGCTCGGCCACCTTGGCCTCCAGTTCGGCGTACTGCGCCTGCACCACGTCCAGCAGGCGGTTGTAGGCGCAGGCGATCTGCCCCAGCTCGTCCTCGCCCGCTTCCGGCAAACGCTGCTGCGCGCTGACATCCGCCTGGGGGCTGATGGTGCGGACGAAGTGGCTGAGCGTCCGGCCCAGGCTGCGCTGCAGCACCGCGTACAGCAGGCCGACCAGGGACACCAGCACCAGCAGCGCCATCGGCAAGTGCCGGGGCAGCGCCGCCAATGCCCGGTCGGTCAGCACGTCCGCCGGATAGAGCAGCACCATGCGCCAGCCCGGCGGCTCCACATTGGTGCAGATGGCGCGCACGCCCTCCACCCGCCGCGAATACGGAGCCACGCAATCCGGCAGCGAAGCCGGCAAGCCGGGAGGCGTCCACGGCGGCAGCGGGGTCAGCGCCCGGCCCGCGCCATCCAGCCAGGCCAGCCAGCCCTCGTGCAGCACATCCAGCTTGTCCAGGCCGAAATTCATCGACAGCTGCACCGTGATGCCTATCAGGTCGTTGCTGGCGGCGTCTTCAGCCGCCACCACCATGCACCACTTCCCGCTGTACGACTGATAGGGGCGGCCCCAGAGCACGCCGTCGCGCACCGGCTGGCTGCGCAGGCCGCGCAGCTGGGACAAATGGCGCTGGCTTTCGACTTGATGCTTGGGGCCGTTGGCGCTGGACAGCACGATGCCCTTGTCCATCACCACGAAGGTATTGACCAGATTGCCCAGGCCGCCGCTGCCGAAAGCCTCGACGAAGGCCAGCGCCCGCTCGACGCGCGGCGGCGCGTCCCGGTTCTTCTCATCGAATGGGATGTAGTAGGCGCTCAGGTAGCTCCCGCTGCCCACGCTCTCCGACAAGCCGCGCCAGCTGCTGAGCAAGGTGCGCACGTCGCGCGACACGCCTTGCAGCTCGGCGCTCTCCTGCGCGGCCCGGTTGGCGGTTTGCGCTTCCAGCCGCTCCACCAGCTCGCGGCGGGTGTCCTGATAGTCCAGAAACAGGGTCACGCCGGTGCCCAGCAGCCAGAACAGGGCGATGGCGCCGCTGAGCACCAAAGACAAGCGAAACGCCAGCGAGGCGCGCCAAGGCAGATTGGGCATGCTGATCCTAATCAAAGTCGGGCCGCCGGGGGCCGCGGGGAGCCGCCGGTGAAAAGCCGCCAGAATTGTTCCATGTCGCCGATGCCGCCCGCGGCGCGGCGCGGCCGGCGAGGCGCGGGCGCGGGATCCGCCGCCGGCGTCGTCCCGGCCTCGCCCTTGAGGCCGGCGTAATGGGCCATGACCTTGCGGACATAATCCCGGGTTTCGGCATAAGGCGGGATGGCGTTGCCGTAGCGCGCCACCGCGCCCTCTCCCGCATTGTAAGCCGCCAGCGCCAAGTCCAGGCGGCCGCCGAAGCGATTCATCAGCCAGTCCAGATAAGCGGCGCCGGCCTGCAGATTGGCGCGGGGGTCGTACAGCGCCGTCTGGCCGAAACGCGCCGCCGTGGCAGGCATCAGCTGCATCAGCCCCACCGCCCCCTTGCCCGACACCGCCTCCGGCCGATAGGCCGACTCCACCTGCACCACGGCGTGGATCAGCATGGGGTCCAACGCATGCTGGCGCGCCACGTCGTCGATCAGCGGCCGATAGCGCTGGGCGGAAGAGGACATCGGCTTCGGCGCGGCGGATGCCGCAGGCTCGTTCCCAACCTCCGGCAACGCCGCCAGCGGCGCGGACGGCGCGGGGTCGGCCGGCACCGCGTACCATTGCAGCGCCTCCGCGCCGGCCGGCGCGCAAAGCAGCAGCCACAGCAGCACGCTATACAGGGGCTTCATCGTCGTCCTCCTCTTGCAAACGGTCGCGGATCAGGCTCAACACCTGCGCCACCGCGGCGAACAACGGCTCGGGAATGTAGTCGCCGGGCCGGGTGGACGCCACCAGCGCGCGCGCCAGCGGCACGTTCTCCACCACCGGAATGCCCTGCTCCTCGGCCAATGCCACGATGCGTCGCGCCATTTCGTCGCGGCCATACTCCAGCACCTGGGGCAGCGGCGTGTCGTCGGCCTCGTAACGCAGGCAGACGGCGATGTGGGTAGGGTTGCGCACCACCACCGAGGATTTGGCCACCTTGCCGGCCAGGCTGCCGCTCTGCACTTCGCGGTGCAGCTCGCGCCGGCGCTGCTTGACCTCCGGGCTGCCCTCGGAGTTCTTGAACTCCTGCTTGATGTCCTCGCGCGACATCATCAGCTGCTTGCGCAGCTGGTGGTGCTGCATCGCGTAATCCGCCACCGCGAACACCGCGGTGAAGGCCAGCAGCACCGCCCACATCCACTGCGCCATCTGCACGCACACCATCAGCCCGGCCTCCAGCCCGGCTTGCGGCAGATGGGCGAACGACGCGGCGTAGCGCTTGATCAGGTAGGCGAAGGTCAGCCCCAGCACGCCGACCTTGAGCAGCATCTTGCCCAGCTCGAACAGCGTGCGCGCCGACACCATCTGCTTGACGTTGGACAAGGGATTGATGCGCTCGCCGGACGGCATCAGCGCCTTGGGCGCGAACAAAAAGCCCGACTGAATCAGCCCGACCAGCAGCAAGGCCACCGTCAGCAAGCCGGCCAGGCCGAAGACGAAGCGCAGCATCAGCGCCGCCGTTTCGCCGACCAGTTGCGCCAGCGCCGCCTGCAGCGGCAGATTCGACACCGCCACCGCGGACGTCATCAGTCCGCCCAAGCCCCGCAGCAGCGCCGGACCTTCCGCCACCAGCCACAGCAGGATCAGCCCCAGCTGCGCCACCGCGCCGATTTCCTGGCTCTTGGCCACCTGCCCTTCTTCGCGGGCGTCGCGTATCCGCTTGGCGGTGGGCTGCTCGGTCTTCTCGCTCACCGTCCCGGCTCCAGCACGCGCGCCAGGCCGCCGTCGAAGCGTTCAAAGCTGGCAATGACGTCGGACAAGCCGAACTGCAGGCCGATGATCAGCATCAACAAGGCCACCAGGCTCTTGATCGGCATCGACAGCGAAAACACGTTCAATTGCTGCACCGAGCGGTTGATCAGGCCCAGCGCCAGATCCACCAGCACCATCATCACCAGCGCCGGCATGGCGAAACCCAGCCCCAGCGTGTACAGCATCTGCCACTGCCGCTGCAGCAAGGGAATGAACTGGCTGGACCAGTGCCAGCCCATGCCGGGCGGCAATTGCTGATAAGAGGCGTACAAGGCCGACAGAAAGGCGTGGAAGCCGCCCAGCGCCATGAACAGCACCGCCGCCAGCTGCGAGAACAAGGCGCCCATCGGCGACGACTGCCCGCCGATCAGCGGATTGAGCACGCCCGCCATCGACGCGCCACGCAGCGTGTCCAGCGCGAAGCCGGCCATGTCCACCGCCCAAAACGGGATGGCGGCGGAGAACCCCAGCAACAGGCCGACGGCGAGCTCGCTCGCCAACAGCAGCGCATAGGCGGCCGGCGCCTGGATCGGGTCCGGCAACGCCAGCTGCGCCAACAGCGGCAGCGCCGGCAAGGTGGCCATCAGCGCCAGCGCGTTGCGGATCAACGCGCTGCCCAGCATCGACGGGCTGAACAGCGGCAACAGCAGCATCGCGCCCAGCGGGCGCATCATCGCCGCGCCCAGCAACGGCCACCAGGGATTGAGCTGGTCCATGCTCAGCTCCCCATGCGCGAGATCAGATCGAAGCTGCGCTCGGCATAGCGCAACAACGCCTGGCCCATCCAGTGGTGGGTCAAAGCCAAGGTGATGCAGGCCGCCACCAGCTTGATCAAGAACGACACGGTCTGGTCCTGCACCTGGGTCAGCGCCTGCACCAGGCCGACCAGCACGCCGACCACCGACGCGACCACCACCACCGGCAGCGACAGGATCAGCACCAGCCACAGCAACTCGCTGGCCAGCTGAACGATCTGGGCTTGTCCCATGCCTCTCTCCTCAACGGTAGGACAGCAGCAGCTGGCCCAGCAGCCGGTCCCAGCCGCCCACCAGCACGAACACCAGCAGCTTGAACGGCATCGATATCGTCATCGGCGACACCATCATCATCCCCATCGCCAGCAAGACGTTGGAGACGATGAGGTCGATGGCGATGAAGGGCAGGAACAGCAGCAGGCCGATCTTGAACGCCTCGATCAGCTGGCTGACGGCAAAGGCCGGCATCAGCAGCAGCAGCGAATCGTCGCTCACCCGCGCGCGGACGGCTTCGGGCCAGCTTTTGCGCGCCGTGTCGCGGAAAAAGCGCAGCTGCGCCGGTGCCGCGTGCTTCTTCAGAAACTGGCGGTACGGGTCCAGCGTGTCGTCAGACAGCCGCGCCAGCAGGCTGGCCTGGGGCTGGGCCGGCGAAACCGCCAGCTTGTCCTGCACCGCCATCCCCACCGGCGTCATGATGAACAAGGACAGGATCAGCGCCAGGCCATAGAGCGCGATGTTGGGCGGAATCTGCTGGATGCCCAGCGCGTTGCGCAGCAGGGAAAACACCACCGCCAACTTGAGAAACGACGTGCCCATCACCACCAGCAGCGGCAGCAGCGACAACGTCGCCAGCAAGGCGATCAGTTGAACCGGTTGGTCTGTGAGTGCCATGGTTGCGCTCCCGAGGAATCATGGCGCCCATTGTCTGCCCGGACCGGCCCTTCCCCCATCAGGCCAACACCTGAACCCGACGGCCAGGCGCTCGCAAGCCAGACTCGCATGTCAAACCTCACACCCGCAGGTCAAATTTTGAAAGTCTCGGACGATTCACAAAAGCCGCAATCACGCCATATCTCTACGATTACGCTCAAACACCTCACGTTCCGCCCACTGGGGAAAGAGCAAAATTTCCAAGCAAGCAATGATCAGAAAGCGCTCAAATCTGGGGCATAGTTCAATTTCCAAGAGGAGACACATGAATCCAATCTCGTTTTCGAATCAGATACATCAAGGGATTGATAGGATCGTTCTGGAAATGGCGATGCAAATTGGTTTGCCGCCCGATCAAATAAAACCCATAGGACAAGCATCCTCCATCGCACTGAAAGTACAGGGACTGCCGGATGTGATGCTCTCTGTCGCGGAAGACAGGCTGTGGATATGGAGCTTGTTGCCTATTCATGATGAAAGATCTCTGATGCTCCATGCCTCGGAGGCTCTTTCGATTCTGACTACCGCCATCGAAGGCGTGGAAACTGGGCAACTTACACTTGGCATGAGCGAGCATGGCTACGAATTGAAAGCGCTGGTCGAATTGGACCTGTTAAAACGCGACCATGGCCTAAAGCAGGTATTTCAGGGCTTCGTTGCGCAGCTGTATCGATTTTGCGAAGCCTATCAAATTAAAGGAGCATGACATGCTGAACGGAACCTATTTTAATGGCATGCATGGAGTCCATGCCCCACAAACGGGCATCACAGGGCAAAATAGCCAGGCAGGTCAATTGATCGGCATCGCAAGCAGCGCGCTTCAAGGCCCCTCCTCCCAATCCTTTAAGCCACTGGACCCTCACAGACTCAATATAGTTGGAGAATCACATCCAGAATCGGGCCCGCGTCGAGATGAAGAAAAAGCTTATCTCCAATCCTTAGGCATGTCGGGCTCTCAGTACTGGAATGAAAATGAATTCCAATACAGCACGACAAAAAGCCGCTTCCAAATATTGGGCATATCTTTCGGCAAAGAAACTACTCAATCCTTCGGCGACCCCGTGATGCTTCGCCTGGAAATGAGACTTGCCGATGTCAAGGAAAAATTTCTCCCGATAGCACAAAAATTCGCAGCGGGAGTTAATCCACCAGAGCTAGGATTAAACCACCACCCCTTGGAAAAAACATGGGAGAGTTTTGTAAAAACTGGATTCAATCAAGAAACCAAGCAAATTATATTAACCATGCACGAATTACTGAAAGTCAATGACGAAAAGGCCATAGGAAAACTGACGCATCTCTATTCTTTTATGGAGCAGCTGGAGAAAAAATATCAAAATCCAGCCACCCAAAATGTCCAGGCCGACGCCCAAACCTTGCTCCAAGACTGGGCGAAGGCCGAGCAGATCTTCTGCGCGGATGTCAAAGCGGGCAAACCTCTTGAACATTCCGACAACCTCAGCAGGCAGCGCTCCGCCGCCATGGCCGCCAGCGCCCAGGCCTCAGCCCAGACCATCGGCGTGTGGAAAGTAGGCCAAAGCCACATAAACGACATCATGAGTGCACCCGGCTTCAATGAACGAGCGCTCAACTACAACATTCTGACCAAGGATGAGTTCAATCAAGGCCTAGCGCTCTGGGTCCAAAAGCACCATCCCTGACATCCATTTCTTTCTGCCACGCTCCCGGGCGATCCGGTTTTCCGAATCGTCCGCCTTCTCACCAGCATCCTCCCGCCCCAGACCTCAGGTCTCGATGCCTCACCCCTCCGCGCTGCAGCCAGATCAGGCCATCCCGGCGCGCGACGGGCCATTCGATGACGAAGAAGCTGAATCCGTTAAAAAATACATGATAGGCAACTACAACAAAGACCATCCCCATCGTCATTAAAGGAAAAGCCTGCGCAGCTTGAAATGCACAGGCTTTCATTCAATAAACAATCCACTCACAACTGTTCCTTACATTTCAGCGCGCCATCCAATATCCCCCCAAAGAAGCCTCTCCCTCACCGGGCTACCGGGTCCGGGAGGGCGCGTCCATGCCATCAACAGAGCCAGTCAAAACTATCACTGCCCAGATAGCCATCTTGTAGTCCGGCAATCCAGAGACTGAATATCGCCGCCCTGCAAACCGATGCTCATATCATCATTCAGGGTTTCAAAGCTGAGCACGCCATCCTTTTTCATCAGCAGCGCCGCAGAGTTTCCTACACGGACAGCGCCGCCTGCATCACGACCGTTGTAGTTAAAACTTACAACTCGACTGCCATTATTTTTCACAATGGAATCCGGCCTGTCATCATGACCGCAATAGCCCATGACCGCATAATCAAAACTGCCTTGCAGAAAATCAAGCAAGGCCTGATTGCCAAACACTCCGGCAGGAGCCTGGCCTCCGGCAAACTGAGCGTGCGTTTCCATGATGGAACGGGCGCCATCGGTGCAGGTGGTCCAGCCATCATCTTCCCTGGTTGCTTTCCCGGCATGATACGCATAAAAATGACCATCCTTGACGCCATACACCATGGTGCAGCCAGACAGCGCCCCGCCGTTGATCAGCAGCGGGATATTTTCAGGAATATCGTCAAAATTTATCCTGATGCCCAGCGTTCCCTTATCCCCATTATCCACCCCGATGATCTTCAAATCAGGCCCAAACGCATGCTTGTTGAAATAATTGCCATAGGGCGTGCCAGGCAGTTGCTCATCCGCCTTTGCATGCGCGCCATCATAGACATAAAACCCCTTTGGCCGACCTTCACTCCGCAAAGGAAACTCGCCGCCGCCTGTCATATTGACATTCTTGTCATGCATGATGAAATCAAACTTGACCGGTAGCGTATCCAGCAGTGATGAAGGGGCAACGATGCCGCAGCCCTGCAACGGCCGAATGCACCCATCCAGCACTTGTCTTTTATCAGAATCAAACCGTTCCGCTTCAGCAGGCGTGCAGGTATTCACAATATGGTTGAAGCGGGGATCATTTTTGAACTTATCCCCTGCGTGGATATCCGCTGCAACGAAGCTTGCTGACACGTCTTTCCTTCTCGCCTGGACCAGCAGGTCCGCCAGTAGAGGAAATGACTTTTCTGCCGTATCACCGCCCATATTTTCCGCCAGGAAATCCTTAGCCTGACGCACCTGATTTGGATGAAGCAAAAAATCAATGCCCGTATAAACGACCAGGTCGCCATTCTTATGCAAGCCGATATGCGCCTCCCCCAGCTTGGCGCCATCCTTTCCCTTCAGCGCATTCAGGCTGGAAAAATTGGCATTGAATACATTCAAACCCGTTTCAAAAACACTCATGCGACACACCTCCCTCCATCTCCCGCATCAAATACGGGAATTTACAGACAAGCCTGAATGCAGCAATGGCTTCACACTATCCATCAGAGCATCGAAAGCCGAAACCACCATGGATAGATCACATTTATTCCCAGGCAAAATCAGGTGCAGACAAAGGCAATTTTTTTCATTCAGGGACGCAATGGGCTGCCAGGCCAGAGTCGTCATCTGGTTATGCCGCAAGGCTTGCAGCAGCAATGCGCATTCTTGGGCCGAGACGCACTCGCCCAGCTCCGCCAGCAAAAACCACCGTTTGCCATCCACGCAGCCAAAATGAACGAGAAAACGCTGTTCCAGCGTCAAAGTCATCACTTCTTGATCTTCCAGCATGACATGTCCCTGAAAGCCGATATGCGCCATCAAGGCCATGGCGCAGCCATGAAATCCGGACAAATCTTTCATATCATCCTTAATTTGTTTTCAAAACTCTCTGGCAAGAAGGCCCCGCTCGCGGCGGCAAGACCCGAAGAGGGGGATAGATGGCAATTCGAATTCTTGCATTGATGAAGTGAGGATCAACTCAGGCAAACACCTTAAGACCCGCGCAGCCGCCCCCTGATCCGGCGTTGCGCTTCCTTGCCGCGCCGCCTGGATGGATGCCGAGGCTCGACCTCAGGTATTCACCCGATATTCCCCCATCGGCCCCTGCCCCAAGATGCGGCCATCAAGCATGAGGAAGCGCACGATGGACCTGCAATGGCAAAGACAAACCGAGCTCTGGCTGCGCCTGATGGGCGAGAGCGCCATCCCGGCCGCGCTGCGGCTGTCGCTGCGCCAGGGGCAGGACATGTTCTATCTGGAATCGCTGGACGGGCGGGCCCTGCTATCGCTGTCGCGTCCGCTGCCGGAGGCCAGGCGCCGCCCCGCCTTGCTGCGCCTGCTGGCGCTGCTGCAGCCGGAAGCCGGCGACGGCGTCCCGCTGCGCGCCTGGCTCGCGCGCGGCTGCCTGTGGCTGGCCGCGACCATGCCGCGGGACAGCGGCGCCGAACAATGGGCCCGGATGTCCCGCCAGCAGCGCCGGCTGCTGGACCGCGTCGCGGAGGGCAGCCATGAAGCTCAATAACTGGCTGCAAGGCCTGCAGGCGCGCCAGGACGTAGTGCTGGCCGCCATGCTGCTGCTGGCCATCTTCATGATGATCGTGCCGCTGCCCACGCTGCTGGTGGACGTGCTGATCGCCATCAATCTGGCGTTGTCCATCACGCTGCTGATGATGGCGGTGTACATCCGCGAGCCGATGGAGTTTTCGGCCTTTCCCTCGGTGCTGCTGATCACCACCCTGTACCGCCTGGCGCTCACCATCAGCACCAGCCGGCTGATCCTGCTGCAGCACGACGCCGGCGAGCTGGTCTACACCTTCGGCAACTTCGCCGTCGGCGGCAATCTGGCGGTGGGTCTGATCGTGTTCGCCATCATCACCATCGTCCAGTTCATCGTCATCACCAAGGGCTCTGAACGCGTGGCCGAAGTCAGCGCGCGCTTCTCGCTGGACGCGATGCCAGGCAAGCAGATGAGCATAGACGGCGACATGCGCGCCGGCATCATAGACGCCGGCCAGGCGCGGCAGCAGCGGCTCCTGGTGCAGAAGGAAAGCCAGCTCTACGGCGCGATGGATGGCGCGATGAAGTTCGTCAAAGGCGACGCCATCGCCTCCATCATCGTCATCCTGGTCAACATCTTCGGCGGCATCGCCGTCGGCGTGTTCATGCATGAGATGAGCGCCGGCGAAGCCGCCGCCACCTACGCCATCCTGTCTGTGGGCGATGGCCTGGTGGCCCAGATCCCGGCGCTCTTGATCTCCATCGCCGCCGGCATCATCGTCACCCGCGTGCCGGGAGAAACCCGCCGCAACCTGGCGCAGGAGCTGTCCTCGCAGCTGATGCGCCAGCACCAGGCCTTGTGGATCGTGGCGGCGGTGCTGGTGCTGTTCGCCTGCCTGCCCGGTTTCCCCGCGCTGGTCTTCCTGCCGATGGCCGCCATGGTGGCCGCCGGCACCGCCTGGGTGACCCGCCGGGCCAAGACCGGCGAGACGGCTGGCGGCTTCGGCGGCGACGCCGACAGCGGCGGCCAGGATGCCGGCGACGCCGCCGCGCCGCCGCCGGTCGGCGCCATTCCGCTGCTGCTGCGCGTTCATCCCGAGCTTGGCCGCGACGCCGCCCTGGCGCGGGCGCTGGCCGAGCTGCGCCAGCAGAAGCTGGAGCAGCTCGGCCTGCCGCTGCCGGACATCCTGCTGCAAGTGGACGCCAACCTGCCGCCGCGCCATCTGTCCTTCCTGCTCTACCAGGAAGCGGTGCTGGAGCTGGAGCTGCGCCCGCTGCCGCTGCTGGACGCCTCCAGCGCGCCCGTGCCCCAGGCCGCCGCGCGCGACGCCCTGCCCTTCGGCGGCCTCACCCTGCAATGGGTGGCGCCGGAACAGGCCGCTGGCCTGGCCAAGCTGGGACTGACGGTTCACCGCGACCACGAACGCGTCGTCCACCTGGTATCGCTGGCTCTGGACCGCTACGCCGCCGAGCTGATCGGCGTGCAGGAGGCGCGCTATCTGATGGACCAGATGGAGCAGCGCTACGGCGAGCTGGTGAAAGAGCTGCAGCGCCAGCTGCCGGTGGGCCGCATCGCCGACGTGCTGCAGCGGCTGGTGGCCGAGGGCGTGTCCATCCGCGACCTGCGCGCGGTATTCGAGGCCCTGGTGGAATGGGCTCCCCGCGAGAAAGACCCGGTAATGCTCACCGAATACGCCCGGCTGGCGCTGCGCCGCCACATCGTCGGCCGCCAGCGCCGCGGCCAGCCCTGGATCAGCGCCTGGGTCATCGGCGGCCACATCGAGCAAACCATACGCGAATCCATCCGCCAGACCTCGGCCGGCTCCTACTCGGCGCTGGGGCCGGAAGAGAACCAGGCCATCGTCGGCGAAATCCGTTCCGCGCTGGAGCAAAGCGGCGTCGGCGGCGCCGCGCTGGTCACCGCGATCGACGTGCGGCGCTTCGTGCGCAAGCTGATCGAGCGCGATCTGTTCTCCGTGCCGGTGCTGTCGTTCCAGGAGCTGGGCGACGAGGCCGAGCTGAAGATCCTGGGCCACGTCGAACTGATAGGAGAAGGCCATGCGCCTGCCTGATTACTACGCCATCCTGGACGCCATCGAGCCTCCTCCCCCGCCCGCAGGCGGCGATTGCCGCCTGGAAGGACGCCTGTCCGAAGTCGGCGCCACCCTGCTGCGCGCCCATCTGCCGGGCGCCGGACTGGGCGAGCTATGCTTTCTGCCGGACGGCGACCCCGCCGAAGTGGTGGGGCTGGACGGCGACGAGGCGCTGCTCTCCCCCTACCGCGAACCGCTGGGCCTGTCTTGCGGCATGCTGGTCCAGCCCAGCGGCCGCCGCGCCGACATCGGCGTCGGCGACGCGCTGCGGGGCCGGGTGCTGGACGCGCTGGGCCGGCCGGCGGACGGCCTGCCGCCGCCGGGGATAGAAACCCGGCGCGACATCGACGCCGAGCCTCCCGATCCCATGCAGCGCCAGGTGATAGACACCATCCTCCCCACCGGCGTGCGCGCCATCGACGCCACCCTCACCGTCGGCGTCGGCCAGCGGCTGGGCATCTTCGCCCCGGCCGGCTGCGGCAAGAGCACCTTGCTGGGCATGCTCTGCGCCGGCAGCGAAGCCGACATCGTCGTGCTGGCGCTGATCGGCGAGCGCGGCCGCGAAGTGCGCGAATTTCTCGACCATGTGCTCAGCGCCGAAGCGCGCGCCAAGAGCGTGGTGGTGGTCGCCACCTCCGACCGCCCGGCGCTGGAGCGCATCAAGGCGGCCGCCACCGCCACCGCCATCGCCGAGCACTTCCGCGACCGCGGCCAGCGCGTGCTGCTGCTGGTGGACTCCCTCACCCGCTACGCCCGCGCCGTGCGCGAGGTGGCGCTGGCCGCCGGGGAGCCTATCGTGGGCGGCGGCTATCCGCCCAGCCTGTACGCCAGGCTGCCCCGGCTACTGGAGCGCGCCGGCCCGGCCGCCCGCGGCAGCATCACCGCCTTTTATACCGTGCTGATGGAAGACAAGGCCGACCCGCTGGCGGAAGAGGTGCGCTCGCTGCTGGACGGCCACATCGTGCTGTCGCGCAAGCTGGCCGAGTCCAACCACTTCCCGGCGATCGACGTGCTCGCCAGCGTCAGCCGCGTCATGCATCAGATTTGCGCCGGGCCCCACCGCGCCGCCGCCGCCAGGCTGCGCCAGCTGCTGGCGGCCTGGCGGGAAATCGAGCTATTGGTCCGGGTGGGGGAATACCGGCCGGGCCAGGACGCCGACGCCGACGACGCCATGGCGCGCCGGGCGCCGATCAACGCCTTGCTGCGCCAAGCGGTGGATGAGCGATTCGCGTTTCCCCGCACGCTGGCGGAACTGGGCGACGCCGCGGGGATGCCATGCTGAGCCAATTGCTGTGCATCAAGCGCCGCCGCGAGAACAGCCTGCGCGCCGCGCTGGTCCGGCTGGCGGACGAGGAGCTGAAGCTGTGCGCGCGCCGGGACGCCATCCATGAGCGCCGCCATGCGCTGTACGCCGAATGGCGGCTCCAGGCCGCGCGCAGCGGCCAGTTCGACCAGACCGAGCTGGAAAAGCTGCGCGCCGCGCTCTCCCGGCTGGAAGGAGAAGACCAATCCCTGCAGCGCCAGCTGGAAGAGCTGGCCGCCGAGCGGTTGCGGCTGACGCAAACCCGCGCCGAGCAGGAAACCATGCTGCTGCGCAATCTGCGCGAACAGGAAAAGCTGAGCGCGCTGCTGGACGACGAATCCGACAAGGATGCCTGAGGCCGGCCCGCTCTAAACCGCAACAGAAGGCACGACCATGCAAGCGCAACCCCCTTCCGCCGCCAGCCGCGCGTCATCGCGCGACCGCGACGAACCCCATGCCGACCGCCGCGGCGCGCAGCGCTTCCGCGCGCTGCTGGACGAAGCGCCGTCGCAGCAGGATTTCCCCGCGCCCTCCCTCTCGCCGTGGCCGCTGTTCGCGCCGCCTGCCGCCCCGCCCGACGCCTCGCCCGCCGGCTCCGCGAGCGCTCGCGCCCATCCCGATCTGCCGCCGCCGCCCGCGCCTGCAGCCCCCGTCGACAGCCAGACGCTAGCCTTGCGCGCCAGCACCGGCCCGCTGGCCGGCTTGCTGGTGCAGGCCGAGTGGCGGGGCGCACGCCTGAGCCTGCGGCTGTCCGCCCCGGCCCCGGAACTGGCCGGCAGGCTGGCGCGCGAGCGGGAAAACCTGGGCGCGGCGCTGTCGGCCGCGCTGGGCGTGGACGTCGTGGTGGAGCTTGGCGATGGCCGCTGACACCCCGCTCGACGCCTTCCATCTCAGCCGCATCGGCGCCCGCGCCGAACATGAGGGCAGACTCATCGAAGCCGATCTGGCCCGCGCCGACAGCCAGGGCCTGCTGCTGTCCACAATGTGCGATGGCGCGGCCCTTACCCTATGGGCTGCCGAAGCCGACTGGCGCGCCTGGCTAGAGCCTCAGCTGGCGGTGGGCGAGCTTGCCGATATCGAAGCCGGGCTGCTGCCGGTTTTGGCCGCCTGGACGCTGGCGCCGCTGGATGGCTTCCTGCGCGCCCAGGGCCTGCCCGGCCTGGCGGAGCCCGCCGTCGCGCCCGCCCCGCCTCCCGGCGGCGAAGGCTGGCGGCTGACGCTGCGGGACGGGCCGCGCCGGCTGCCGCTGCATGTGCGGGACGCGCCGCCGGGCTGGCTGCGCGCGCTGCTGGCCGCGCTGCGGCCATCGCCCGATCAAACCCGCCAACTGGCGCTGGGCCTGGGTTGGTGCCTGCTGCCGGAACAGGACTGGGACAAGGTCGCCGTCGGCGACGCGCTGCCCATCCACGGCATGGCGGATGCGCTGGACAGCCTGTGGCTGCATCCGGAAGCCAGCCCGGGACGGGTGAGGCTGCTCGACGCCGAGCGCGCGATCGTGGAAGCCCCATCCCCGGGCCTCGATCAAGCCCCGTCCGGCACGCTGCGCCTGGCCGTGGAAGCCGCCTCCATCCGCGTGAGCGCCGACGCGCTGGCCGATTGGGAGGCCGGCAAGGAAATCGCCGCTCACGCCGCCGCCCACCCCATGCTGCGCCTGACCGCGCAAGGCCGCCTATTGGCGCAAGGGCAGCTGCTGCGGCTGGACGATGGCTGGGCGGCCCGCATCCTGACGCGCGGATGACACCTTCCGCGCTCATTTCTCCCTTCCCGCCGCCTCGCCTCTTCCCTCCACACCCGCCACCCTGAAATGGCCAAATCCAAAAGATCGGCCACTTTTCGGAAAGACCTCTCAATGGTTGCGGCGGAGAATCCGCCGCAACCATCCGCCATCCCCCTGTATTTTCAAAGGAAACCACATGGTCAACAGCGTCAACTTGAAAGCCTGCACCACCGGGGCCCAGCTCAGCGAAATCCGCGCCGAAACCGCAGGCGGCCCGGACAAGGTCGTCTCCTCGGAAAAAGGCGTATCGCTGGATCCGGCCCAGGAAGCGGCGGTCAGCAACAGCCGGCTGTTCGAAGCCGGCGTCAGCATGATGATCCTGGACGACCCGGGCCAAGTCGGCCGCGTGTTCGACGACTACGGCGCCAAACTGGCGTCGGTGCTGACACCCTTGTTCGCCGATGGCGACAAAGCCTGCAACAAACCCGACGCGGTGGTATTCAACGGCAAACCGATGGCGCTGCGGGACGTGTTCCGCTCCACCCTGGTCAGCCCGCTGACCTCGCCCGCCTCCGACCAAATCGGCAGAAAGACAACCCCCGATGGCAGCGGCGAAGCCTGGCTCCACACCCAGCTATCCAGCCCGCTGATGCGCGAGCAAGGCGGCGAGCTGAAATACGCCGACCAGAAAGGCGGCAACGACCTGCTGACCAAGATCAAGGCCGCCAGCTCCTTCGGCACCACCGTCTGGCAGCTGCTGAACGACAAGACCCACGGAGAGAAAAACGGCGCGGCCCTGCGCGACATGCTGGCGCCGCTGGGCGGCTCGCAGTCGCGCGATTGCGTCGCCCGTTTCGACGAATTCAAGAGCCGCACCCGCACCGAGCGCTTCGACGACGCGGTCAGCCGCATGCGCAGCGAGCGGCCGCTGCAAGTGGATTATCAAGTGGATTACTCGTCCGCCGGCGATCACGGCCTGGGCTTCGGCCGGGTGGCGGTCACCGCCCATGACGCGAAAAACCAGCCGGCTCTGGATGAGCTTCTGGGTCACAAACCGGCCGAGGGGCAGCGCTACGCCAACATCAACGGCGTGCCGCGCCAGGGCGCGCCTATCGAGTCGGCCCCGGGCAAACTGCCTACCCGGCCCTTCACCATGTCGCGGGCGGAAGTCGAGAAGCTGCCCGAGGCCTACGCCAAACTGCGATTCGGCGACAAGGGCGGCTTCCAGGAACTGCTCAAGCAGCATGAGTTTCCGCACGGCACCGGCGTCAACCGCTGGCAGCCCTACGGCACCTTCGCCACCGAGTCCAATCTGCGCGGCCTGCCGTCCGCCGGCGCGCAATCCGGCGGTACCTGCGACACCCTGCTCGCCCTGCACACCTTGAGCGACGAAGGCATCTACAACCGGCCCGACATCGTGGAGCCGGCCACGCTGGGCGTCGCCGCCTTCATGAATTTCGGCGCCTACCACACCTTCGCCGAAACCATCCCGATCGGCATGTCGGTGGCCAACGACGACGACGAGTACAACCCGTCCTCCGGCACCGCCAGCGCCTATGGCGAGGCGTTGCAAAAGCAGGGAAAACTGCAGGACCTGCCCGGCTACGCGACCGCGGAGCTGACCGCGCCGACGCACACCAATCTGCAGCATGACGCGCTGTACGACCGCCTGGCCAACCTGGTCGGCCAGCATGCCGGCGCCGGCATCGCCGGCCATGTGGCCGACCTGTCCGAGGCGCACAAGAGCACGCTGGAAGCCCTGCGGAGCGAGCATCCGGAATTGCGGGAAACCCCGCAGATCCAGACCACCCGCCTGGAGCTCGGCCAGATCGGCCAGCACGTCTGACCCCTCTCTGCCCCGCATTCATGGCACGCCCCGGCGTGCCATTTTTTTCCGCGGCTCCCGTTGCCGCCAGGCCGGCCGGCGCGACGGAAACCCCGCCGCCGACCAAACGCCTGGAAACCGAAAGACGCGGCCTTTTTTCGAAAGTCGGCCGCCGCGGCCAGGCCTAGCATCGATTCCAACATCACCCGTTCCAGAAAAGGAGCCCGCATGAACCAGCAGTCGACCCATCCGCTGCAGAGCCTGATGCAGGACCTGCAAAACCGCCAGCAAGGACTGGGCGAGCAACTGCGCACCTTCCAGGCGCTGCAGGAGGAAATCGCCGCCCTGCAGCGCCGCGCGCCGCAGGACGCCCAGGCCCGCCAGCGCCTGGACCGCCTGGGCCGCGCCATGCAAGGCGAGCTCGCGCCGCTGAATCAGAAGCTGTCGCAATGCGTGGAAAGCTTGCAAGGCAATTTCAAATCGCTTGAGGAGTCGCTCAAGCGCGCAGGAGAAGGGGCGCCGGGCAAGCCGGCCGCTCCGCGCAAGACCGGCCCGCAGCTTGGCCGCACTTTCATCTGAACCGTCTAAAGAGGATAACGCCATGTCTTTCGCCACCAACTTCGCCACCAGCAACCCCGTCGCCAGCTCCACCGACTACGAAAACTACGTCGACAACAAGGCCGGCCAGGGCGACTCCATCATGTCCCAGGGCATTTCGGTGCTCTACAAATTCATGACCCTGTTTTCCGACCTGGCCCAGGGCAAATACGACCAGATGAGCGCCAAGGCCGACCGCGCGCGCAATTCGCAGCAGGCCGCCAACCAGGTGGACGCCATCATCTCCAAGCTGGCCAAGGCCGACGACAAGGGCGATCTGCCGCCCGAAGTCATCCAGTACCTGAAAGACCACCACATCAGCATCACCGTGCAGAACGACGGCACTAACTCCACCAGCGACATCATGGCCTATCTGAAAAGCATCGGCCACGAAGACGGCAAGGGCCTGGACAAGGGCCAGCTGGACGTGATCAAGGGCGCGCTGGACGCCGACTCCGGCCGCTGCTCCGACTTCGTCACCCAGGCACAGCTGCAGATCCAGAAGACCATGCAGTCGTACAACGTCTGCGTCAGCCTGATCAACAGCATGCAGTCGCTGCTGGCGGAAATGAACAAGTCCATCGCCCAGAACATCCGCTAAGGAAACGCATCATGGCTATCGCAACCAGCTTTGCCGGCGGCGTTCCGGTCGCCGCGTCGGCCGACTACGAGAACTACGTCGACAACAAGGCCGGCCAGGGCGACTCCATCATGTCCCAGGGCATCTCGGTGCTCTACAAGTTCATGACGCTGTTTTCCGACCTGGCCCAAGGCCGCTACGACCAGATGAGCGCCAAGGCCGACCGCGCCCGCGACTCGCAGCAGGCCGCCAACCAGGTGGACGCCATCATCTCCCGGCTGGCCAAGGCCGATGACAAGTCGCCGCTGCCGCCCGAGGTGATCCAGTACCTGAAGGACCATCACATCGCGGTGGAAGGCAAGTCCATCGACGACTACCTGAAAGCGAGCAACCCCGCCGCCGCCTTTCTGGACAAGCTGCGCGAACGCATCGCGCAGGCCGGCCCGGAAGGGATGCGGTCGGACAGTTGGCAGGATGTGGTCAGCTATATGGACCAGCAGGGCATCAAGGTCGACGGCAAAAAGTGCTCCGACTACATCTGGGGGCTGCCGGAAGTCGGCCAGCGCAGCTACCAGAACATCAGCCGGGACCACATGCAGCACATCGCCGATACCCTGGCGGCCGCGTCCGGAGGATTGGACAAGGGCCAGCTCAGCGTGATCAAGGGCGCATTGGAAGCCGACTCCGGCCGCTGTTCCGACTTCGTCACCCAGGCCCAGCTGCAGATCCAGAAAACCATGCAGTCCTACAACGTCTGCGTCAGCCTGATCAACAGCATGCAGTCGCTGCTGGCCGAGATGAACAAATCCATCTCGCAGAACATCCGTTAACGCCATGGAGGACACGCCGATGCAAGACGATCTGGACACGGTGCGCGACTTCTTCGCCCAAGGCGGCACGCTGCAGGCGCTGGTGAACCTGGACCCCGCCGACCTGGACCGCGTCTACGCCTACGCCTGCCAGCTTTTCGACGCCGGCGACTACGCCGGGGCCAAACGCTTCTACCTGATGCTGGCCCGCCTCAGCCACTGGCAGTTCGATTACTGGCTGTCGCTTGGCCTGTGCTGCCAGCGGCTGGGCGAGCACACCGAAGCGATCTTCTGCTTCGGCCAGGCCGGCCTGCTGCGCCTGGACGACCCGCGCTCCGCCTATCTGGCCGGCCTCAGCCACCAGCTGATCGGCAATCGGCCGCAGGCGGCCAAGGCGTTCGCGGCGGCGCTCAAGTGGTGCGCGGCCAGACCCGAATACGCCGAACTCAAGGCTGAAATACAGCAACAAGCCGCCTCATGCCCCAAGGAGGAACACGCATGAACTCCATCACCGAAACCTTTTCCGCCGTCCCGCTCGGCGAGCTGCGCCGTCCGGACGAAACCGACGGCGCCGCGCCCAGCCAGCGCGTAGGCGCCGGCGCGCTGGACCCGCTGTCAGCCCCCAATGCCCGCGGCCGGGAGGCCAACGCCAACCGCGATTTCCACTCCCCGCCCCCGCCGCGCGAAACGGCGACGCTGCGCATGGCCGAAGGCGCGCTCAACCGCATTCTGGCGGTGTTCGGCCCGCGCGAGAACGGCAAGCCCATCACCCTGGCGCAGCTGGAACGCACGCCGATGGAGGCGATGAGCCTGGCCGCCTCGCTGCTGGGCGTCAAAGCCCTGGGCGACAGCGCCGACCTGAAATCCCTGGCGCTGGAAATCCGCACCCAGGGCGCGGAAAACCTGCGCCTGCGCCAGAACGAAGACCTGCGCAAACAGGTGGACAAGGCGATAGAAGACTCGCAGAAGGCGCAGAAGGCCGGCATTTTCTCCGCCATCGTCGACTGGATCGTCGCGATCGCCGAAGTCGTCAGCGGCGTCCTCAAGATCGCCGTGGGCTGCCTGACCGGCGCCGCCAACAGCGTGGCCGGCGGCGCGATGGACCTGGCGGCCGGCTGCGCCGGCCTGGTCAAGGCCATGTGCTCCACCCTGGCGCTGATCGATCCCAAGAACGCCGAGCGCTACAAGGAAGTGGGCGATGTGGCCGGCAAGGTGCAGCTGGCGTTTGAGATCGCCGGCATGTGCGTGGACTTCATCAGCGTGGGACGCGGCGTGATGGCGGCCAAGACGGTAGCCAACACCACCAAGACCGTGGTGGAGAAAGGCGCCGGCGAGCTGCTGGAAAACACCATCAAGCAGGCTTCCGGCGCCGCCGGCAAGGAAGTGGCCCAGGAAGTGATCAAGAATGTGGCACAACAGGTCGCCACGGAAGTCGCCGAGAAAACCGCCTCGGAAGTGGCGAAGAAGCTCAGCGAAACCGCCGCCCGCTTCTTCGGCCAGGGCCAGTTGCTGCAAGCCTTCAGCAAGCAGGCGATCGAAACCATGGTCTCCAAGGCCGTGGAAACCGTCGCCACCAAGGCGCTCAAGTCCGGCGCCGAAGCCACGGCGCAGGAACTGACCCGGCAGATCGTCAAGCAGGTGCAGCGCGAAATCGTGCAGGCGGCGGTCAGCGCCTGCCTGAAGAGCGCGCCCAATGTCGTCAAGACAGTGGTCGTGGCCGGGGTGCAGGGCTCCAACGGCATCGTCCAGGGCGCCATCGCCAAGGAGCGCGCCGAGCTGCAGAAGATCGTCCAGCAGCTGATCGCCGAAGGCAACTTCATGCAATTCATGCTCGACGAGTTCGACAAGCTGAAGAAACGCGCCCGCGAAGACATCGGCCAGCTGATGGACGGCGCCGGCAAGGCGTTGGCCAGCGGCTCCGAAAGCCAGCTCAAGACCGGCGCGGTGCTCAGCAGCATCGCAGCCAACATCGCCTGATCAAACAAGGAGAAGCATCATGACATCCCCCATCACCTCCAGCGGCGTAAGCGGCGGCGCGCCCGTGCTCAATGTGGCCGGCGACCAGGGCGGCGACGCCATCGGCCAGCTCAACGACCTGATGGTCCAGCTGGGCCAGCTGTTCGGCAAGCTGCGCGACCTGCTGCGCCAGTACAACCAGACCCAGCAGAACAACGCCTTCCAGATGCAGAAAACCTCGTTCAACACCCGGATGGACGCCATCGAAAAGGACTTCTCGGCGAAAAACGCCCAAGCCTGGGCCCAGATCGCCGGCGGCGTCACCCAGTTTCTGGGCGGCGTGGCGGGCGCCAAGGGCAGCGAGGCGTTTTCCCAGATCGGCCGCGGCGCGGACAGCATCATCCAGGGCAACGTCGGCTTGCACTTCAGCAATGGCCAGGCGCGCGAAGCCCAGGAGCAGCAAGCGGTGGCCGACTACCAGCACGGCCTGTCCGAGCAGCTGCTCAAGCGCTCCGACGAAACGCTGGAGAAGGCGCTCAAGGTGTCGTCCGACCTGCGCGAGATCCTGAGCACCCTCAACCAGGCGCATGAGCGCATCGCCAGCAGCGTGCGGTTCTCGTAAGGAAGACGGAGCATGGACGAGGTCACCCGCTTTCTCCAGGCCGAAGGCCTGAACCCGGCGCCGCAGCGCTTCCTGGACAGCGATTTCCTGCTGGGGCAGCGCATAGAAACCGGAAACTACGCGCTCACCTACCGCCAGGAAGACGAACGCCTGATCCTGTGCGATTTCGCCGCAGTCGCGGCGGACGGCCAGGCGGTGCTCGCGCTGATGGCGCTGCTGCGCCGCTTGACGCGGGCGGTGCCGGCGCTGCGCTACGTCGACGCCATGATCCTGTCCGCTCCGCGCGACCCCAAGCTGAATCAGACCCGTCAACGGCTGGCCGAGCTGATGCTGGCCGAAGGCGCCCAGCCGGTGCGGCTGGACGACGAGCTATGGCTGCGCTACCGCTGCCATTGAGCGGCGCCGGCCTGCGGCTGGACCGGCTGGCCGCCGCGGACTACCCGCGCTATCGCGCGCTCTACGGCGATCCACGCGTGGCCGGTCCTTGCGGGCTGGACGGCGGCGGCGAGGACGCGCTGCGAAGCGGGTTCGACGCCGCGCGCTCGCTTCCGCCCAGCCAAGGGCGCGCCTACGCGCTGCGCCATGCCGGCCAGGAGCGGCTGGCCGGCGTGCTGCGCCTGACGGACTGGGAACATCGGGCAGGCCACCTGACGCTGAGCTACACGCTCTGCCCGACGCTCTGGGGACGGGGCCTGATGGCGGGGTGCCTGTCCCCGCTGCTGCCCTGGCTGTTCGCCGGCGGGCTGGGCGAACCCATCCACCGCGTCCAGGCCTGGGTGCTGTCCGGCAACCAGCGTTCGCGCCGGCTGCTGGCCAGCCTGGGCTTTCAGCACGAAGGCACGCTGCGCGGGATGCTGCGGCTGGCGGACGGCCGCCATGACGTCTGCGCCTACGGCTTGCTCGCAGCCGATTTGCCAAATTCCCAGCCGCTTTGCCAAAGCGGCCAATCTGGCCCGGCGCCATGCTGGGGCCTCCACTCCAAGGAAATTCCCGCATGAATCACCCCGCCGCTCATGCTCCCCAACACGACGCGCTGGCCCGCCATTGCCGCGACATCATAGAAGGACGCAGCAGCCTCGCCTCGCTGGGCGGCCTGGACGCCGCCGCGCTGGAAGCCATCTACGCGCGCGGCTACGACGCCTGGAACGCCGGCGATCTTGACGCCGCCACTTCCGACTTCGGCTTCCTGGTGCTGCAACAGCCGCGCGACCGCCGCTTTCACTTCGCCTTCGCCTGTGCGCTGCAACAGCAGGGCGAGTTGCATCATGCTCTGGCATTCTTCAGCTACGCCGCCTCGATGCAGGCTGACGACCCCTTCGCCGTCTTTCATATCGGCGAATGCCTGCTGCGGCTGGATGAGATAGAGGGCGCGCGCGACGCGCTGGATGCCGCCATCGCCCTGTGCTACGGCCAGGCGGACAAGCCCGGCCATCACGCGCTGCGCCTGCGCGCCGAAGACCTGCTGGCCAAGCTGAACCACTGACCCGACAAAGAATCAAGGAAAGGAAACCGCATGGAAGCTTCAGTACGCATCTCCGGCTCATCGATTCAAGGCGTCCAACCCAACGAGCAAGCCAGCCGCGTCAACAGCGTCGGCGTCCAGTGCGACGACATCGGCATTTCGGCGCCGCGCGTCCCTGGCGAGATCAAAGACGCGCCGGATCTGGCGCAACTGGATAAAAGCGCCAAGGAGGCCGCCGACAAGGCCAAGTCCTGTGGCGTGGACCTGGCCAAGCGCAACTTCATCGTCAAGGCGCTGGGCTTCGTCGGCGCGGCAGTGGGCCTGGGCGCGGCCATCGCCGTCACCGTGCTAACCGGCGGCGCCGGCGCGCCGCTGCTGGCCTTCGCCGGCGTCGGTTTCGCCATGGCGCTGGCCGACGCCTGCTGCGCGCTGCACGACTGGCGCAGCAAGGCCGGCGGCGGCAGCGGCCTGCCGATGGAGGGCGACAGCATAGGCAACGCCGTCTACGCCATCGCCAAGCGCTGCAAGGCGTCTGACGACACGGCGATGAAAGTCGGCACCTATACCTCGCTGGGCATACGCTCCGCCCACCTGCTCGGCGGCCTGCTCACCGCCTATCTCGACCCGGCCACCACCGCCGGCACCGCCAAGCAGGTCGTCGCCGTGCTAGGCACCCTGGTTACCCCCACTCTAGGCGAGATCGGCAAGCATGTCGCCGCCGGCTCGGCGCTGCGCGCGGCGGAAAAAGGCAAGCAGGAGAAAGCCGAAGCCCAGGCACAGGGCCAGATATCCGTCGCCACGCCGCTGCTGCAGCAAAACCAAGCATTGTCCGCCCAGAAGAGCGAGGCGGAGCAAGCTCTGGCCGAGCACAAGACCCAGGCCGACCAGGCGCTGAACGCCATGCTGCGCGAGCAAGGCGCGGACAACCAGCAAATCGGCATCCTGCAGTTCTACGTCAAGCAGCTGGAAGACAAGCTGGCCCAGCAAAGCGCCGACCTGGCGCGGCACGCGGTGGCCTGAGATCTGAAACCATCCAACACCCCGGCAACAAAACAAAACCCCCGCCAAGGCGGGGGTTTGTCGTTCCGGATCCGCCCATCAAGGGCGGAAAAGGATTACTGGGTCTTCAGGCCAAAGGAATCAGCGGTCGCCTGGGCGGTTTTCGCTTCTTCTTCCAGCAGGGCCTTGATGGACAGGCGGATGCGGCCGCGGTCGTCCATTTCGATGGCCTTGACCTTCACCACTTGGCCTTCCTTCAGGTAGTCGGACACATTCTTGATGCGCTCGTTGGCGATCTGCGAAATGTGCACCAGACCATCCTTGCCCGGCAGGATGGAGACGATGGCGCCGACGTTGTTGTCGAGGATCTTGACCACGGTGCCTTCATACACCTTGCCCACTTCGACTTCGACGGTGATCTCTTCGATGCGCTTCTTGGCCGCTTCCGCGCCCTCGTTGCTGACCGAAGCGATGGTGATGGTGCCGTCTTCCTCGATGTTGATCTCGCAGCCGGTGTCCTTGGTGATGGAGCGGATGGTTTCGCCGCCCTTGCCGATCACTTCGCGGATCTTCTCCGGGTTGATCTTCATCACGTACAGGCGCGGAGCGTGGGCGGACAGCTCTTGCGGGCCGTCCACGGCTTCCTTCATCAGGTCCAGGATGTGCAGACGGCCTTCCTTGGCCTGCTCCAGCGCGACCTGCATGATTTCCTTGGTGATGCCCTGGATCTTGATGTCCATCTGCAGCGCGGTGATGCCGCCTGCGGTGCCGGCCACCTTGAAGTCCATGTCGCCGAGGTGATCTTCATCGCCCAGGATGTCGGTCAGCACCGCGAAGCGGTTGCCTTCCAGGATCAGGCCCATGGCGATGCCGGCCACGTGCGCCTTCAGCGGCACGCCGGCGGACAGCAGCGACAGGCAGCCGCCGCACACGGAAGCCATCGACGAGGAGCCGTTGGATTCGGTGATTTCCGACACGACGCGCATCGAGTAGCCGAATTCGTCTTCCGGCGGCAGCACCGCCACCAGCGCGCGCTTGGCCAGGCGGCCGTGGCCGATTTCGCGGCGCTTCGGCGGGCCCATGCGGCCGGCTTCGCCGGTGGAGTACGGCGGGAAGTTGTAATGCAGCATGAAGCGCTCGGTGTACTCGCCGGCCAGCGCGTCGATGATCTGCTCGTCCTGCTTGGTGCCCAGCGTGGTCACGACCATCGCCTGGGTTTCGCCGCGGGTGAACAGCGCGGAGCCGTGGGTGCGCGGCAGCACGTTGCTGCGGATGCTGATCGGGCGCACGGTGCGGGTGTCGCGGCCGTCGATGCGGGCGTCGCCGGACAGGATTTGGCCGCGGACGATTTCAGCTTCCAGACCCTTGAAGATGCCCTTGATCTCGTTGGCCTTCAGGGTGTCGGTCTCTTCGTTGATCAGGTCGGCCTTGACCGCGGCCCAAGCTTCGTTGATGGCCACGGTGCGGGCTTGCTTCTGGCGCAGGCGGAAGGCTTCGGCCAGCTTCTCGCCGGCGATGCCGCGGATCTGGGCGATCAGCTCTTCGTTGGCGACCGGAGCGGCCCAGTCGAACATCACCGGGTTCACTTCGTCGGCCAGCTCGTTGATGGCCTTGATGGCGGCTTGCATTTGCTCGTGGCCGAACACCACGGCGCCCAGCATCACGGCTTCCGGCAGTTCCTTGGCTTCCGATTCCACCATCAGCACGGCGCGTTGGGTGCCAGCGACGACCAGGTCCATCTGCGAGGTTTGCAGTTCGGTCTTGGTCGGGTTCAGGATGTATTCGCCGTTGGCGTAGCCGACGCGGGCAGCGCCGATCGGGCCGGCGAACGGCAGGCCGGAGATGGCCAGAGCGGCGGACGCGCCGATCATCGCCGGGATGTCGGAATCCACTTCCGGATTCAGCGACAGCACGGTGGCAACGATTTGCACGTCATGGTAGAAGCCTTCCGGGAACAGCGGGCGGATCGGACGGTCGATCAGGCGGCTGGTCAGCACTTCCTTCTCGGACTGCTTGCCTTCGCGCTTGAAGAAGCCGCCCGGGATCTTGCCGGCGGCGTAGGTGCGCTCAAGGTAGTCGACGGTCAGCGGGAAGAAATCCTGGCCCGGCTTGACGTTCTTGCCGCCTACGACGCTGACCATGACGACGGTGTCGTCAACGGAGACAACTACGGAACCGGACGCCTGGCGGGCGATTTCACCGGTCTCCAGGGTGACGGTCTGGCGGCCGAGCTGGAACGATTTGGTGATCTTGTTGAACACGAGGGTTTCCCTATCTTTTGGTTCACTGATGAAAATGCGCGAGTGGATAAAACAACGGGAACCCCTAAAAATTCTGACCTGATGAATGATCGGAATTTGTAGAGGCTCCCCCCGTTGTCACGACAGTTGAACTCGCACAGCTGTCGGTGTGAAAAAGTCGCAGCGAGCTGCGACTTTTTCAGAACCGTATACCGATTACTTGCGCAGGCCCAGACGGGTGATCAGCGCGCGGTAGCCTTCAGCGTCGGTGCGCTTCAGGTAGTCCAGCAGACGACGACGACGGCTAACCAGCTTCAGCAGACCACGACGGCTGTGGTGGTCTTTGGTGTTGGCCTTGAAGTGCGGGGTCAGATCGTTGATGCGTGCGGTCAGCAGGGCAACTTGAACTTCGGACGAACCGGTGTCGCCTTCAGCGCGTTGGAAGCCCTTTACGATTTCTGCTTTTTGAGCGGCGGTCATTGCCATTTGGATTACTCCGTTTCAATAGGGGTTTGAAAACCCGACAAGTGCGGCGAGCCGGAAAGCCCAACCCATTCCACACTTCGGTAAGCGGCGAATCAGGGCGTCGCCGCCTGGTTCGCCAGGAGCCGGATCGGATGCAGGCGGCCATCGCCGCGAGCCTCGCCCAGCCCCACGAATTTCCGGGAAGACTGTTGGTAAACCCGGAAACGCTGCATTTTCTCACACTTTTGTTCAAAACGCACGGGCTGGCCCTGAAGAAACTTGCCGATCTCGCCGTCGGCCAGTTCCAGCTGCGGGAAATGCATCACCAGCACGTCGGCCGGCATCAACAAGGCTTCGCGCGCCGGCATGTCGAGCAGCTCCAGATCGGCCAAGGCATGCGACTGCTCCAGGCCGAAGCCGCCAGTGGCGGTGCGGCGCAGCGCGGTCAGATGCGCGCCGCAGCCCAGCGCCTCGCCGATGTCGCAGCCCAGGGTGCGGATATAGGTGCCCTTGGTACACAGCACCTCGATCTCGGCCGACACGCCGTCGAATGACAGCAGGTCCAGCTTGCGGATGGTGACTTGGCGCGCCTCGCGCGGCACCTCGATGCCGGCGCGCGCGTATTCGTACAGCGGCTTGCCCTGGTGCTTCAGCGCCGAATACATCGGCGGCACCTGGCTGATCTCGCCGCGGAAGCGCTCCAGCGCGGCGTCCAGCTGCTCGCGGCTGAAATTCACCGGCCGCTCGGACACCACCTCGCCCTCCACGTCGCCGGTGGTGGTCACCACGCCGAACTTCACCGTGGCGCGGTAGCCCTTGTCGGCATCCAAGAGATAAGACGAAAACTTGGTGGCCTCTCCCAGGCATACCGGCAGCAGGCCGGTAGCCAATGGGTCCAGCACGCCGGTGTGGCCCGCCTTGGCGGCGTTCAGCAGCCAGCGCGCCTTCTGCAGCGCGTTATTGCTGGAGATATCGTAAGGCTTGTCGATCAGCAGCACGCCATCGATCTGGCGGCGGTTGCTGCGCGGCTTGCTCATTCGGCCTTACCCTCGTCCTCGCCGGCGTCGCCTTCAAGCTGCTCGCCAAATTTCTCCGCGTCTTCGCGCGCCACTTGGTTGATCAGGCTGGTCAGATGCATGCCGCGCTCCACCGAGTCGTCATAGACGAAATGCAGCTGCGGCATGCTGAACATCTTGATCGCGCGGCCCAGCTCGTTGCGCAGATAGCCGGCGGAGCTGTCCAGCGCTTCCTGGGTGGCCTCGCGCGTGCTCTCGACCATCACGGTGTAATACACCTTGGCGTGCGAGTAGTCGCGGGTCACTTCCACCGCGGTGATGGTGATCCAGCCGGCGCGCGGATCTTTCAGGCCCTTGCGGGTCAGCTCGGCCAGCTCGCGCTGGATCTGCTCGGCGATGCGGTCCGAGCGGGAAAAACCTTTTTTGGCTTTGGCCATGTCACTTCCAATTCTGTTCTGGCGCGGCCCAAACGGCCGCCAAGCCACGGGGCCCGCCGAAACGCACGCGGCACGGCATGCGCTTCGACGGGCGTCGTGGCGGATATGAAAAAGGGCGAGCGCCCGCCGGCCATCCGGCCGACGCGGCACCCGCCCCTGGCGTCCCGATTACAGGGAACGCGCGATTTCCACGATTTCGAACGCTTCCAGCTGGTCGCCTTCCTGGATGTCGTTGAAGTTCTTCAGCATCAGGCCGCATTCGTAGCCCTGCTTCACTTCCTTCACGTCGTCCTTGAAGCGCTTCAGCGATTCCAGTTCGCCGGTGTGGATCACCACGTGGTTGCGGATCAGACGGATCGAAGCGCTGCGCTTGATCATGCCGTCGGTCACCATACAACCTGCGATGTTGCCCACCTTGGAAACCGTGATCACCTGACGGATCTCGACGGTGCCCAACACCTGTTCCTTCTTCTCCGGAGCCAGCATGCCGGACAGCGCGGCCTTCACCTCGTCCACAGCATCGTAAATGATGTTGTAGTAACGGATGTCGACGCCCTCGTTCTCCGCCAGCTTGCGCGCGGCGGCGTCGGCTCGGGTGTTGAAGCCGATGACGATGGCCTTGGACGCGATCGCCAGGTTGACGTCGGACTCGCTGATGCCGCCCACGCCGGAGTGCAGGATGGATACGCGCACTTCTTCGGTGGACAGTTTCTGCAGGCTGCCGGCCAGCGCTTCGTACGAACCCTGCACATCCGCCTTGATGATGACGGACAGGGTCTGCACTTCGCCTTCGGACATCTGGGCGAACATGTTTTCCAGCTTGGCGGCTTGCTGCTTGGCCAGACGCACGTCGCGGAACTTGCCGGCGCGGAACAGGGCGATTTCACGCGCCTTCTTCTCGTCGGCCAGAACCATCGCGTCTTCGCCTGCTTGCGGCACGTCGGACAGGCCCAGGATTTCCACCGGGATGGCCGGACCGGCCGAGTCGATCGGCTTGCCGTTTTCGTCCATCATGGCGCGGACGCGGCCAAATGCCGTACCCGCCAACACCACGTCGCCCTTTTTCAGGGTGCCGGACTGAACCAGCAGCGTGGCGACCGGACCGCGACCCTTGTCAAGGCGGGCTTCGACGATGATGCCCTTGGCCAGGCTTTCCACCGGCGCCTTCAGCTCCAGCAGTTCAGCTTGCAGCAGAATGGCTTCCAGCAGTCCGTCGATATTGGTGCCCATCTTGGCGGACACTTCGACGAACTGGGTGTCGCCGCCCCAGTCTTCCGGCACCACTTCATGCGATACCAGTTCCTGGCGGATGCGCTCGACGTTGGCGCCCTGCTTGTCGATCTTGTTGACCGCCACCACCATCGGCACCTTGGCGGCCTTGGCGTGGTGAATCGCTTCGATCGTTTGCGGCATCACGCCGTCGTCGGCAGCCACTACCAGCACGACGATGTCGGTGGCCTTGGCGCCGCGGGCACGCATCGCGGTAAACGCTTCGTGACCCGGGGTATCCAGGAAGGTCACCATGCCGCGCGGGGTTTCCACGTGGTAGGCGCCGATGTGCTGGGTAATGCCGCCGGCTTCGCCCGCCGCTACTTTGGCGCGACGGATGTAGTCCAGCAGCGAGGTCTTGCCGTGGTCGACGTGGCCCATTACGGTCACCACCGGGGAACGCGGGCGCTCCACTACCGCGACGGTCTCGCCGCCGGTCACTTCCAGGTAGGCTTCCGGATCGTCCGCCTGAGCGGCCTTGCCGATGTGGCCCATTTCCTCAACCACGATCAACGCGGTTTCCTGGTCCAGCACCTGGTTGATGGTGACCATCATGCCCATCTTCATCAGGGTCTTGATCACTTCAACGGCTTTCACCGCCATCCGGTGAGCCAGCTCGGCCACGGTGATGGTTTCCGGCACCAGAACCTCATGCACGATGGGGTCGGTCGGCGTCTGGAAAGCATGCTGGTTGTTGCCCTGCTTATGCCTGCCTTTGCCGCGCGACTTCCAATCGTTGCCGGCGTCGCCGCCCTTGGTCTTCAGACCGCGGCCGCCCTTCTTGTTGTCGTCCCAGCGGTCGCCGCCCTTCTTGTTGCCGCCGCCCTTCTTGGCGTCCGGACGGCCGGCAACGGTAGCCGGAATCGCCGGAGCGCCAGGCACGCCGGGCGCTGCCGGACGCGGACCACGATCGCCGGCGCCAGCCGGGCGCGGGCCGCGGTTATCGCCAGCCGGACGCGGACCACGATCGCCAGCCGGACGCGGGCCGCGATCGCCGGCGCCTGCCGGACGCGGACCACGATTGTCGCCAGCCGGACGCGGACCGCGATCGCCCGCCGGGCGGGCATTGCGGTCGCCAGCCGGAGCCGGGCGGCGCTCTTCGCGCTGCGGTTCTGCGACCGGGGCCGGAGTCGGCGCGGGGGCCGGCTGCGACGCGGCCAGCTTGGCTGCCTGGCGGCGCTCTTCGCGCTCGATCTTTTCGCGCATCAGCGCTTCCTGACGGGCGCGGAAAGCGGCTTGGCGCTTTTCTTCCGCTTCGCGCGCGGCGATTTCTTCCGGCGACAGGATGGAGGCGACAGTGCGCGGAGCCGGCGCGGCGGCCGGCTTCGGCTCGGGCTTGGCTTCCGGCTTAGGTTCCGGCTTGGCCTCGACCTTCGGTTCCGGCTTCGGCTCGGGCTTCGGTTCCGGCTTGGCTTCCACCTTGGGCTCCGGCTTCGCTTCCGGCTTGGCTTCCGCCGGCGCGGCGACAGGCGCCGCCTCAACCGGCTTCGCGGCCTCGGCGCGCGGAGCGTCGTCAGGACGAGCCACTACGCGCTTCTTGCGGGTTTCCACGGTCACGGTGCTGCCGTCGGCCTTCTTCACTTCGGAAGTCGACTTGCGAGTCAGGGTGATATTGGAATCGTCGCGCGCGCCGTGCGAACGTTTCAGGTAGTCCAGGAGCTGGGACTTGTCTTGCGCCGATAGGGTGTCATCCGGCGAGCGCTTGCTCACTCCGGCTGCCTTCAGCTGTTCCAGCAGGCGTTCCGGCGTGAGATTCATCTCACCGGCAAATTGTTTTACATTCGTCAAAACCATGCGTCTTCCCAAATTCCGTAAATACTTCCCGAGAAAGCCTTACTGGTTGAACCAGTGTTCGCGCGCCTTCATGATGATTGCGCGTGCAGCTTCCGCTTCCATGCCGGTCATGTCCACCAGATCGTCAACGGCCAGGTCGGCCAGATCGTCGCGGGTGGCCACACCGCCTGCGGCCAGCTTGCGAACCAGCTCGGCATCCAGGCCCTCAACGTCCTTCAGGTCGTCGGATACATTTTCGACCTGCTCTTCGGACGCGATGGCCTGCGTCAGGAGCGCATCACGGGCGCGGCTACGCAGCTCGCCCACCAGCTCCTCGTTGAAGCCTTCGATTTCCAGCATTTCTTCCAACGGCACATAGGCCACTTCTTCCAACGCGGCGAAGCCCTCTTCCACCAATTTGGCGGCGGTGTCTTCGTCCACGCTCAGCGCGCTGACGAACAACTGGCGCAGCGCGGCGTCCTCGGCCTGGTGCTTCTCTTCAGCCTCGGTCACGGTCATGATGTTCAGGTACCAGCCGGTCAGCTCGGCGGCGAGCTTGACGTTCTGGCCGCTGCGGCCGATGGCCAGCGCCAGCTGCTCTTCCTCGACGATCACGTCCATGCTGTGATTGTCTTCATCAACCATGATGCGGCTCACTTCAGCCGGCGACAGCGCGTTGATCACGAACTGGGCCGGTTCCGGCGCCCACAACACGATGTCGACGCGCTCGCCCGCCAGTTCCTGGGTCACGGCCTGTACGCGGGAGCCGCGCATGCCGATGCAGGTGCCTTGCGGGTCGATGCGGGCGTCGTTGGCCTTGACGGCGATCTTGGCGCGCATGCCCGAATCGCGCACGGCGGCGCGGATTTCCAGCATGCCTTCCTCGATCTCCGGCACTTCCAGCTCGAACAGCTTGACCAGGAATTCCGGCGCGGTGCGCGACAGGATCAGCTGCGGACCGCGGCCCTGGCGATCGATGCGCAGCAGGTAGGCCTTCACGCGGTCGCCCACGCGCAGGTTTTCCTTCGGAATCATCTGATCGCGCGGCAGCACGGCTTCCAGCTTGCCGCACTCGACGATGGCGTTGCCGCGCTCGATGCGCTTGATGGTGCCGATCACCAGGTGTTCGCGGCGCTGCAGGAACTCATTCAGCAGCTGTTCGCGCTCGGCGTCGCGGATGCGTTGCAGGATTACCTGCTTGGCGGTCTGCGCGCCGATGCGGCCGAACTCGACGGCTTCCATCTGCTCTTCGATGAAGGCGCCCACTTCGATGCGCGGATCGCGGTCGCGCGCGTCGATCAGGCCGATTTCCTTGCTGTCGCTCTCAACAAGCTCGTCTTCCACCACTGTCCAGCGGCGGAAAGTCTGGTACTGGCCGGTGTGGCGGTCGATTTCGACGCGCACGTCCATCTCGTCATCGGTAAACTTCTTCTTGGTGGCCGAGGCAAGCGCCATCTCAAGGGCGGAGAACACCACATCCTTGCTGACATTCTTTTCGCTCGCCAGGGCATCCACCAGCAACAAAATCTCGCGACTCATGCATTCCTCTCCGAATTTTGTCCTTTAGCGCGGGCTATCGCCGTCCAGACATCAGAACTCAGGCTCGATACGAGCCTTGTCGATGTTGGCGAACGGAATCTCCACGATGCGGCCATCCACATCCAGCTTCACGGAGCCGTCCTCGACCCCGGCAAGACGACCGGTAAATTTCTTCTGCTGCTCGATCGGCATCCGCGTCTTGATCTTGGCGAGCTGACCGGAGAAGCGGACAAAATCGGCCTCCTTCTTCAGCGGGCGATCCAGGCCCGGCGAAGACACTTCCAAACGCTCGTAATCCACGTTCTCGACCATGAACAGCCGAGTCAGGTGATTGCTCACCAGCACGCAGTCTTCCACGGTGATGCCACCGGGCTTATCGATAAATACGCGGAAACCGCCACCTTGGGTCATTTCGAAATCGACGAGCTCATAGCCCAGACCCTGCAGGGTGTTTTCCAGCAGCAAACGAACATCCATTGCTTTTTCCACAAATAAAAAATGGGCGAAACGCCCATCCCTAACCGCTGCGATTGTAACCTATTTCCGCAAAAAAGAAAACCGGCGCGGCCGCCCGACCCCTGAGCGGAAGCCGCCGCATGCCAGACAACTTTGCGAGACGATTTCAGTTGCGATACATTACCGCGGATCAAACTGCGGTTTGATCGCAATGGCCTTCAGGCCGACAACAACAACTATTAAATAGCGACTCGCAAAAACGCTCGTCCGCGCCCGCCGCGGCGAAGCTCGCTAAAACCCGCACGACGGAGAAACCCGGATTTATGGATAAGGTGTGGCTCAAAAACTACCAGCCCGGCGTCGCCCACGAGATCGACATCAACCAGTTCCAGTCGGTAACCGAGGTGTTCGACCGCAGCGTCAAGAAATTCAGCGGCCGGCCGGCGATGGCCTGCATGGACAAGGTGCTCAGCTATGCTGAGCTGGACGCGCTCAGCGGCCGGTTCGCCTCTTTCCTGCAACACAGGCTGGGCCTGAAAAAAGGCGACCGCGTCGCGCTGATGATGCCCAATCTGCTGCAATACCCGATCGCGGTGTTCGGCACGCTGCGCGCCGGCGGCGCGGTGGTCAACGTCAATCCGCTGTACACCCCGCGCGAGCTGGAACACCAGCTCAAGGATTCCGGCGCGGAAACCATCGTCATCCTGGAGAACTTCGCCGGCGTGCTGGAGCAGGTGCTGCCCCGCACCCAGGTGAAGAACGTGGTGATCGCGTCCATCGGCGAGATGCTGGGCGTCTTCAAGGGCGCGCTGGTGAACTTTGTGGTGCGCAAGGTCAAGAAGATGGTGCCGCCCTGGCACATTCCCGGCCACATCCGCTTCAACGACGCGCTGTCCATCGGCGCGGCCAAGCCCTACGACAAGGTGGCGCTGACCCACGACGACATCGCCTTCCTGCAGTACACCGGCGGCACCACCGGCGTGGCCAAGGGCGCGGTGCTGCTGCACCGGAACATCGTTGCCAACATGCTTCAGGCGAGCGCCTGGGTAGGCACGCTGGTGCGCGAAGGCCAGGAAGTGATCGTCACCGCGCTGCCGCTGTACCACATCTTCTCGCTGACCGCGAACCTGATGGTGTTCACCGAGATCGGCGCGCTCAACGTGCTGATCACCAACCCGCGCGACATCCCCGGCTTCGTCAAGGAGCTGCGCAAATATCAGATCACTTGCATCACCGGCGTCAACACGCTGTTCAACGCGCTGCTGAACAACCCGGAATTCTCCAAGCTGAACTTCTCCACCTGGCGATTGACCCTGGGCGGCGGCATGGCGGTGCAGAAGGCGGTGGCCGACAAATGGAAGGCCGTCACCGGCGTGCCGCTAGTGGAGGCCTACGGCCTGACCGAGACCAGCCCCGCCGCTTGCATCAACCCGATGGACCTGAAGGAATACAACGGCACCATCGGCCTGCCGGTCCCCTCCACCGAGATCGAGATCCGCGACGCCGAAGGCAAGCCGGTAGCCATGGGCGAACAGGGCGAGCTGTGCATCCGCGGCCCGCAAGTGATGCGCGGCTACTGGCAGCGGCCGGATGAGACGACCAAGGTGCTGGGCGACGACGGCTTCCTCGCCACCGGCGACATGGCCGTGATCACCCCGGAAGGCTACGTCAAACTCGTGGACCGCAAGAAGGACATGATCCTGGTGTCCGGCTTCAACGTCTATCCGAACGAGATCGAAGACGTGGTGGCCGGCCATCCGGACGTGCTGGAAGTGGCCTGCATCGGCGTGCCGGACGACAAGTCCGGCGAGGTGGTCAAGGTATTCGTGGTGAAGAAGAACCCGGCCCTCACCGACAAGGACATCATCCGCTACTGCCGCGAAAACCTCACCGGCTACAAGGTGCCCAAGCTGGTGGAGTTCCGCACCGAGCTGCCCAAGACCAACGTCGGCAAGATCCTGCGCCGCGCGCTGCGCGACCAGGAAACCGCCAAACCGGCCTGACGGTCCGCAGCATCCAAGCGACGCCGCCCCTCCCGGGCGGCGTTTTGTTTTATCCGGAACAAACGCAAGCCCGCGCCGGACGGCTAAACTGAATCGACATCCCGTCCTGCCGGAGCGCTCCATGCTGATGTTGCCGTTCTTCAAGCTGATGGCCGAAAAAAAGGCCAGCGACCTGTTCCTGACCAGCTTTTCCCCCCCCATGCTGAAACTGGGCGGCGAGCTGATGCCGGTCAACGAAAAGCCGCTGACGCCGGACATGGTCAAACAGCTGGCCTACAGCCTGATGAGCGACGAGGAGGCCGCCGTCTTCGAGCGCGAGCGCGAGATGAACCTGGGCCACCCGGTGCCGGGCCTCGGCAGCTTCCGCGTCAATGTGTTCTGGCAGCGCGGCTCGGTCGGCATGGTGGTGCGCTACATCCTGCCCAGCATCCCCACCATGGAGGAGCTGGAGCTGCCGCCGCTGCTGGAGGAGCTGATCCAGCTGAAGCGCGGCCTGATCCTGGTGGTCGGCTCCACCGGCTCCGGCAAGAGCTCGACGGTGGCGGCGATGCTGCAGGCGCGCAACCGCAGCACCAAGGGCCACATCCTCACCATCGAGGACCCGATCGAATTCCTGTTCCGCCACGACCAGTCCATCGTCAACCAGCGCGAGATCGGCTTCGACACGCTGTCCTACGCCCGCGCGCTGAAGAACGCGATGCGCGAGGCCCCGGACGTGCTGATGATAGGCGAGATCCGTGATCCGGAAACGCTGGGCCACGCCATCACCTACGCCCAGTCCGGCCATCTGTGCATCTCCACGCTGCACGGCAACAACAGCTACCACATGCTCAACCGGGTGATGAACTTCTTCCCGCCCGAGGCCAGAGGCGCGCTGCTGATGGACCTGTCGGCCTCGCTGCGCGCGGTGATCTCGCAGCGCCTGGTGGCGACGCTGGACGGCGGCCGCACCCCCGCGCTGGAGCTATTGATCAACACGCCGCACATTTCGGAGTTGATTCGCGGCGGAGAGATGGACAAAATCAAGGAGGCCATCGAAAGCAGCATGAGCGATGGCGCGCAGACTTTCGAACAGGCGCTGTTCCAGCTCTATCAAGCCGGACGGATCAGCCTGGACGAAGCGCTGAAAAACGCCGACTCTCCCACCAATCTGTATTGGCTGGTCAATCAGTCGAAGGAGAGCGGCAAAGGCAAATCCGGCCCCGCCAGCGCGGCCGGCTTCGACAGCATCAAACTGGACTTGTAAACCCACCCGATGATTACCCTGTACGGCATCCCCAACTGCACCACCGTGAAGAAGGCCCGGCAATGGCTGGCCGACAACGGCATCGATTACATCTTCCACGACTTCAAGAAACAGGGCATAGACGCCGAGCGCCTGCAAGCCTGGACCGCCCAGGTGCCGCTGGCCAAGCTGGTCAACCGCCAGGGCACCACCTGGCGCGCGCTGCCGGATGAAGCCAAGGCCGCGGCCGATACGCCGGACGGCGCCATCGCGCTGATGCGGGAGCAGACTTCCGTGATCAAGCGCCCGGTGCTGGACCTGGACGGCAAGGTGGGCGTCGGCTTCTCCGAGGCCGACTGGACGGAGCGCTTCGGCTTATGAGCGCGACGCTGGATCTCGCCCGCGAGCTGATCCGCCGCGATTCCGTCACCCCGCGCGACGAAGGCTGCCAGGCGCTGATGATAGACCGCCTGGAGGCCATCGGCTTCAAGGTGGAGAAGATGCGCCACGGCGACGTGGACAACTTCTGGGCGCGCAGAGGCGACGCCGGCCCGGTGTTCTGCTTCGCCGGCCATACCGACGTGGTGCCCACCGGCCCGCTGGAAAAATGGGACAGCCCGCCGTTCGAGCCCACCGTGCGCAACGGCCTGCTGTACGGCCGCGGCGCCGCCGACATGAAGGCGTCTTTGGCCGCCTTCGTCACTGCCTGCGAACGCTTCGTCGCCGAGCATCCAGACCATCAAGGCTCGTTGGCGCTGCTGATCACCTCCGACGAAGAAGGCGTGGCGGTGGACGGCACGGTGAAGGTGGTGGACGCGCTGGAAGCGCGCGGCGAAACGATAGACTACTGCGTCGTCGGCGAGCCGACGTCCGAGCAGCGCCTGGGCGACACCGTCAAGAACGGCCGCCGCGGCTCGCTGTCCGGCCGCCTGGTGGTGCATGGCATCCAGGGCCATATCGCCTATCCCCAGTTGGCGAAGAACCCCATCCACCTGATAGCGCCGGCGCTGGCGGAACTGGCCGCCACCCGCTGGGACGACGGCAACGCCTTCTTCCCGCCCACCAGCTGGCAGGTGTCCAACATCCAGGCCGGCACCGGCGCGACCAACGTCATCCCCGGCCACTGCGAGCTGCTGTTCAACTTCCGCTTCTCGCCGGAAAGCAGCGCCGACAGCCTGAAGGAACGGGTCTGCCGGATACTGGACAGGCATGGCCTGGGTTACGAGCTGCACTGGCAGCTGTCCGGCCTGCCCTTCATCACGCCGCCGGGCGCGCTGACCCAGGCCCTGGGCCAGGCGATCGCCGAAGTGGCGGACGCCAAGGCCGAGCTGTCCACCACCGGCGGCACCTCGGACGGCCGCTTCATCAAGCGCATCGCGCGCGAGCTGGTGGAATTCGGCCCGGTCAACGCCACCATCCACAAGCTGAACGAGTGCGTGGAAGTGGCCGACGTGGAGCCCTTGTCCGAGATTTACCGCCGCACGCTGGAGCTGTTACTGGCCAAGGCGTGAGCGCCGGCGCTCCGCTATGCTGAAACCGGCGGCGACGCCGGTTTTTTTATATTTCCATTTCCCTGACGCAACCATGGTTGTTTGCGTCTCCACGCCGAATGTTGCGGATCGAACTAACAGGTAAGCTCCATCATCATGGAAATCGAAATCGCAAAAATCTTCATCGCCCTGCTGGTCCTGGTCAATCCGCTGGGCGCCATCCCCATCTTCATCAGCCTCACGCCCAACGCCGGCCAGGAGGAAAGGCGGAAAATCGCCAAGACCACCGCCATCGCCGTCGCCATCGTGCTCAGCCTGTTCGCCGTGGTTGGCGAAACGCTGCTGCGTTTTTTGGGCATCAGCATAGGCTCGTTCCAGGTGGGCGGCGGCATCCTGGTGATGCTGATCGCCATCGCGCTGATGAACGCCAAGCCCGGGCCCACCAAGACCACCAAGCAGGAACGGGAGGAAGCCGGCCACAAGACCAATATCGCGGTGGTGCCGATGGCCATCCCGCTGATGACCGGCCCCGGCACCATCTCCACCGTGATCATCTACGCCAGCACCGCCCATTCCTGGCTACAGGTGGCCTACCTGCTGGTCAGCGGCCTCCTGGTGGCCGTCACCTGCTACGGCGCGCTGGTGCTGGCTTCGCCGCTGTCCCGGCTGCTGGGCCAGACCGGCATCAACATCGTCAACCGGGTGATGGGCATGCTGCTGGCGGCGGTGTCGGTGGAAATCATCGTCGACGGCCTTTACCGGCTGTTCCCGCAGCTGACGCGCTGAAAATACGCGGCGGCGCGTCGCTTTCCCGGCAAGCCGCCGATCAATTTCCCGTCCGAAACCGCACTTCCTCCCAGACTCCCCTTGACTAATCTCACCCATCTTTCATACACCAAATAAGCGATAACGCACACTTTGCCTTCCCGATCATCCCTATCCCGCGAGGATGCCCCGATGTTCGATCAAAAACTGAAATCCGCCTTGAATGACGCCCTGGCTCAACTGGAAAATCAAAAAAACGTGCTGGATGCGCTGGACCGCTCGACAGCCATCATCGAATTCAGCCCGGACGGCATCATTCTCTCCGCCAACACCAATTTCGAGCAGACCATGGGCTACAGCGCCGAGGAAATCATCGGCAAGCACCATAGGATGTTCTGCCTGCCGCAGTTCGCGGCCAGCCAGGAATACAAGGCCTTCTGGCATGTGCTGCGGACCGGCGGCTTCATCAAGGACCAGTTCCGGCGCATCGCCAAAGACGGCCGCACCGTCTGGCTGGAGGCCAGCTACAACCCGGTCCACGACAAGCAGGGCCAGGTGGTCAAGGTGATCAAGTTCGCGCTGGACGTCACCCAGGAGGTCAAGCTCGCCCACGAGGCGAGAAACATCATGAAGGCCGTCGAGCGTTCGATGGCCGCCATCGAATTCACCCCGGAAGGCATCATACTGACCGCCAACGCCAACTTCCTCTCCGCCACCGGCTATACCGCCGAGGAAATCATCGGCAAGCATCACCGGATTTTCTGCCCCGCCGATTTCGTGCACAGCCCCGCCTATGAACACCTGTGGCAACAGCTGAAGCAAGGCGTATTCGTCACCGGCAGGTTCGAGCGCCTGCACAAGTCAGGCCGGCCGGTCTGGCTGGAGGCCAGCTACAATCCGGTGTTCGACGACGAGGGCGTGGTGTTCAAGGTCATCAAGTTCGCCACCGACATCACCGATCAGGAAACCGCGCGGCAGCAGGACCTGCGCCTGGTGCAGGAAGCGCACCGGCTGTCGGCGGCGTCGGACAGCGCGTCAAACGACGGCCAGCAGGTGATCCGCGACACCATCCAGGCGATGAGCGTGATCGCGGACAGCGCGGGACAGTCGGCGCGACTGATAGAAGACCTGGAGCAGAAAACCAACCGCATCACCACCATCGTCAACACCATCCATGAAATCGCCGACCAGACCAACCTGCTGGCGCTGAACGCGGCGATCGAAGCGGCGCGCGCCGGCGAGCAGGGCCGCGGCTTCGCCGTGGTGGCCGACGAGGTGCGCAAGCTGGCCGAACGCACCAGCTCCTCCACCAAGGAGGTGACGGAGATGATAGACGACATCAAGAACGGCACCGGCAACGCCACCGAGAGCATTCACGAAATGCTGGTGAAAGCGCAGAAAGGCGAGGAACACGCCAGCGAGGCCAGCAACTCGATCGAGCAGATACGCAACAGCACCTCGCAGCTGGCCGATGTGGTCAACCACTTCTCAGCCGTGCAGGCCGGCGCCAATAGTCAGGAGCCCTGAGGACAATCCACCGCGCGTCGGAAGCAGGCGCCGCCGCCCCGCCCTCCAAACGATCAGACGCCTCCCCTCAGCATCCTGACGCCCGCCCAGGCGAACACCAGCGCCAGCGCGCCATGCAGCCAACGTCTCGATCTCAGATAGGCGCGCCGCGCGGCCGCGGCGGAAAACAGCAGCGCATAGGCTGAGAACACGCAGACGGCGATCAGCGCGCAGCCCGCCACCACCTGAACGCCATGCCCGCCGCCGCCCGCGGCGGGCGCCGCCAACGACACCAGCGATAGCCAGACCAGGATAGCCTTGGGATTGCCCAGATGCATCAGCAGGCCCCGCAACAGCGCCTGCTTGTGCGACAGCCCGGCCCATCCCTGTCCGGCTTTCGCGGCATCGCCCGCGCAAACCGCCTGTCGGGCCGACTGCCAGGCCAACCATAGCAAATAGACGCCGCCGATCAGCTTCAACATCCATGCCAGCGCCAAGCTGTTCCGCATCAGCTCCGCGAATCCCATCGCCGCGAACGCGCCCCAGCAAACCGAACCCAGCGCCACGCCCGCCGCCAGCGACAGGGCCCGGCTTCTCCCCTGCTCCATCGCCACGCTCATGATGGCCAGATTGCTGGGCCCCGGGCTGGCCGTCCCGACCAGATACACCGCGAACGCCGCGGCCATATTGGCATCCATCCACGCGACTCCCATCTTTTCTCCAGATAATCTGTATGCGGCGCCTCTCGCCGCTTTCCGGCATTCTCCAGCAACCACGGGACATTATGCCAAATTGCTATCCGTTCCTGTAAATATACAGCGGCATCTGTACTGATATTTTCATCATTGCCTGTTCATTGTTTGTACTGATGCTCAGCAGTAAAAATAGCCATCTTCATAGCGTGGTGGCAGCCATGTCCAAGCCTGAAATCAAACCCATCCCCATCAAGATCCATCCCCGGCTCACCAGCGGCCGCTTCAACAATGTCCGCGTCGGCATGGTGGTGCTGACGCAGCTGGCCTTCTTCGGCATGCCCTGGCTGCAGTGGAACGGCCGCCAGGCGGTGCATTTCAATCTGGCGGAGCATCATTTCCTGATCTTCGGCATCAGCCTGTGGCCGCAGGACTTCATCTATCTGGCGGCGCTGCTGGTGGTGTCGGCGCTGGGGCTGTTCCTGTGGACCACGCTGGCCGGCCGGCTGTGGTGCGGCTACAGCTGTCCGCAAACGGTGTACACCCAGATCATGATCTGGATAGAAAGGGCGATCCAGGGCGACCATAACGCCCGCCGCAAGCTGGACGCGTCGCCGATGAGCGTCGGCAAGTTCGCCAAGAAAGGCTCGACGCAAGCGGTCATGGCCGCGTTTTCCTTGTGGACCGGCCTGACCTTCGTCGGCTACTTCACGCCGATGCGCGAGCTGGCCACGCTGCAGATGGGCCCGTGGGACCTGTTCTGGACGCTGTTCTACGGCGGCTTCACCTGGCTGATGGCCGGCGTGCTGCGGGAGAAGGTCTGCCTGCACATGTGCCCGTACGCCCGCTTCCAGGGCTCGATGTTCGACGACCACACTCTGGTCATCTCCTACGACGCCAAGCGCGGCGAGCCGCGCGGCAAGACCCAGGCCAAGAGCGAGGCGCAGACCAAGGGCTGCGTAGATTGCGGCATCTGCGTGCAGGTCTGTCCCACCGGCATCGACATCCGCAACGGCCTGCAATACGAATGCATAGGCTGCGCCGCCTGTATCGACGCCTGCGACCAGGTGATGGACAAGCTGAAATCGCCGCGCGGGCTGATCCGCTACACCAGCGCCGAAGCGCTGCAGGGCAAACCGGCGAAGAGCGGCCCGTCCTTCCACCGGCCGCGCATCGTCATCTATTCCTGCCTGCTGGCCGGCACCATCACCCTGTCCACCACCGCGCTGGTGCTGAAGAAACCATTCAAGGTGGACGTGCTGCGCGACCGCGCCAGCCTGGTGGAGCAGTCCGACGACGGCCTGCTGCAAAACCGCTACAGCCTGCGGGTGATCAACACCACCGAGCAGCCGCAACGCTACGTGGTGACGGTGGAGGGCCTGCCCGGCATCCGGATGGAGAAGCCCGGCCAGGTGATCGAGGTGGACCCCGCGCAGACCGAGACCGTGCCGGTACGCGTCCAGGTCGAGCCGGAAAGCGCGCCGCGCGGCTCGCATCGCATCCACTTCGTGATACGCTCGCTCAACGATGACGTTTCCATAAGGGAAAAATCCAGCTTCATCGGCGAGTAAGCCGGCTCAGGAAAACAATATATGAACAAAACCGGCCAATTAAGCCAACGCTTCCGCCATGCGATAGAGCAGGGCCATCTGCGAGCTGGCGACCGCATGCCCTCGCTGCGCAAGGTGTGCCAGGACCACAAGATCAGCATCACCACCGCGCAGCGCGCCTACGCCGAGCTGGAAAAACTGGGGCTGATCGAGTCGCTGCCGCGCTCCGGCTTCCGCGTGCTGGCGCGCAGCAGCGCGCTGCCCAGCAATCTGCCGCTGAACAGCGACGGCAGCGGCATCCGCATCGAACATCTGACCAGCGCGCTGCCCATGCCCTGGGGCTGCCCCTACATGAACCCGGCGCTGATCAACACCACGCCGCTGAACCGCGCCCTCACCCGCGCGCTGCGCGACTACCGCTACGCGCTGTCCGGCAACGCCAGCACCGGCTACGAAGGCCTGCGCCGCGAACTGACGCTGCGCTATCTGGCCCAGGGCGTGGAGCTGGACGGCGACGAGCTGCTGGTCACCTGCGGCGGCATGGAGGCGCTGAGCCTGGCGATACGCGCGGTGACCAAGCTGTCCGGCAGCCAGGCGATGCTGGTGCTGACGCCGGCCTTCCCGGCGCTGTTCGACCAGCTGGACCAACTGGGCATCACCGTGCACACGCTGGCCACGCCGCCCGGCCAGCCGCTGGATCTGGAACGGCTGGAGCAGCTGATCCTCCAGCACCAGCCGGCCGGCATCCTGGCGATGGCCAACTTCCAGCATCCCACCGGCCTGACGATGAGCGACAACGACAAGGCCGCGCTGCTGGCGCTGGCCGACCGCCACCGCCTGCCCATCATCGAGGACGACACCTACCGCGAGCTGTATTTCGGCGAAAGCGCGCCCTTGCCGCTGAAGGCCTACGACCAGAAAGGCAGCGTGCTGTACTGTTCCTCGTTCAGCAAGTCGCTGGCTCCCGGCTACCGCGTCGGCTGGATCGCCGCCGGCCGCTACCGCGACAGCATCCTGGGCCTGAAGCTGTGCAGCTCGCTGTCCACGCCGCTGCCCAGCCAGATGGCGCTGGCCAGGCTGCTGTCCGGCGGACAGCACGAGGACATGCTCAGCCTGCTGCGCAGCCGGCTGCAGGCCAACTGGCTGGCGCTGAGCCAGCAGCTGTCGGTCCAGTTGCCGGCCGGCACCCGCCAGATCACGCCTCAGGGCGGTTACTTCCTGTGGCTGGAACTGCCCGAAGGCAGCGACTGCCGCGCCCGCCTGCCGGCCGCGATGCAACAGGGCATCCACTTCGCGCCGGCGCCGCTGTTCTTCCGCGACAGCCAACCGCGGCTGAATGCGATGCGGCTCAACTTCAGCTTCTACGATCCGCTTCAGCAGCACAACGGCGTGGCGATGCTGGCCTCGGTTCTGGCCGGCGAGAACGCCTGACTCCGGGGCGGGCCCGCGCCCGCCCCTCGCCTCATACGTGCAGCAACAGGAAGCGGCGCTCCCATGGGCTGATCACGTCGAAATACTCGCGGTACTCCGCCTCCTTGATAGCCGCATAGGTTTCCACGAAGTGCCCGCCGAATAGCTCGGCCAACGGCTGGCAGCGCAGCAGCATGTCGATGGCGTCGTCCAGATGGCGCGGCAGCTGGTGCGGCTGCTCGTAGGCACTGCCGGACAGCGGCTCGGATGGGTCGATCTTGTCGCGCATGCCCAGGTAGCCGCAAGCCAGGCTGGCCGCCATCGCCAGGTAGGGATTGACGTCCACGCCGGCCAGCCGGTTCTCCACCCGCCTCGCCTCCGGATCGGAGTGCGGCACCCTCAAGCCGCAGGTGCGGTTGTCGTAGCCCCAGCTGAGATTGATCGGCGCCGAGGTGTAGCGGCTGAGGCGGCGGTAGGAATTGACATAGGGCGCGAAGAACGGCATCGCCGCCGGCAGGTAGCGCTGCAGGCCGCCGATGAAGTGCAGAAAGGCCGGCGACGGCTGGCCGTCGGCCAGGCTGAAGATATTGCGCCCGCTGGCGATGTCCACCACGCTCTGGTGCATGTGCATCGCGCTGCCGGGCTGGCCCTGCATCGGCTTGGCCATGAAGGTGGCGTACATATTGTTGCGGATCGCCACCTCGCGCACGGTGCGCTTGAACAGGAACACCTGGTCGGCGAGCTGCAGCGGATCGCCGTGGTCCAGGTTGATCTCCATCTGCGCGGTGCCCATTTCATGGATCAGCGTGTCCAGCGCCAGGCCCTGCGCCTCGCACCAGTCGTACATCACGTCGAAGATATCGTCGTATTCGTTGACCGCGTCGATGGAAAAGCTCTGCATTCCCGCCTCGGTGCGGCGGGTGCGTCCCACCGGCGGCCGCAGCGGCAGGTCCTCGTCCGGCTGGATTTCCACCAGGTAAAACTCCATCTCCGGCGCGATCACCGGCTTCCAGCCCTGATCCTCGTACAGCTTCAGGATGCGTTTGAGCACATTGCGCGGCGCCAGATCCACCGCCTCGCCGCCGAAGCTGTAACAGTCATGGATGATCTGCGCGGTGGGCTCCTTGTTCCAGGGCACCGGGCGCAGCGTGCTGAGGTCGGGCAACAGCTTCATGTCGGGGTCGGCGACGGAGGTGAAGTCGCGGTCGGGGTAGTCGCCGGTCACTGTCATCGACAGCACCGCTTCCGGCAGGCGCAGTCCGACGGCCGGGTCGTATTTGTGGCGCGGCACGATCTTGCCGCGGGCGAGGCCGGTCATGTCCGGAATCAGACACTCCACCTCGGTGATATGATGTTCGTCGAGCCATTGATTGATGAGATGGGCACTATCCATAAATCCTCTGTCAGCTGTGTTTGCCCGAGCTTCCCAGCCTGCGGGCGTGATGGGTCAGGGTGTGGCGGCGCGCGGCCTGCAATAGAAACAGACTGCGGTCCGCCAGCAGCGGCCTATCGGCCGCGGTGGAAATGAGATGGGTTGTTGGCCGGCTTAACCGGTGGTTTTGCTGCAAGATCATCGTCCTTTCGTGATAAAGATTTGGCAAAATCGCGTTCAATATTTTCAACGCTTCGCCCATCCTAGCCAGCGTTCTTCCCCGCCGGCAACGGGCTGCGGGCCCGCGTCGTCATTTTTAGTCAACAATAGGACAAACAACGCAACAGGACGGCAGCGTCAAAGTGCATTAGAATTAAGCGATATGGATACCCACGTTCAGGCAGACGCCGCCCCCCTCGCTCCTCCTCCCCGCCGACCCCGCCGCTGGCTGCGCTGGCTCGCCGCCGCCTGCGCGCTGGTGCTGGCCTTCTGGGCCTTTCTCGGCCTGATCGCGCCTCATTTGCTGCAAAAGGCCGCCGCCGACTGGGCGCGCAAGCATGGCCGCCAGCTGGCCATCGCCGAAGTCCGCATCGTGCCGTGGAGCATGGAGCTGACGCTGGACGGCGTGGCGCTGCGCGAGGGCGACGGCAAGCCCTTGTTCCAGGCCCGCCGCATTTACTTGAACGCCGCGCTGTACGCGGTGCTGATGGGCCGCTGGCAAGCCAGCGAGTTCCTGCTGGACAGCCCTGAGCTGTGGCTGGAGCGCAATCAGGACGGCCTGTGGAACTGGGCCCGCTTCGTCGCCGACGTTTCCGGCCCGCCCAAGCTGGAAGACGGCACCGCGCCGGAAAAGTTGCCGCGCCTCAAGCTGGACGCGATCAATCTGCGCAACGGCCAGATCCGCATCAGCGATCACCTGGCCGGCCAGCACGGCAACTTCCGCCTGATGCCGATCAATCTCAGTCTGAACGACCTGACCACGCTGGAAGAAAACGGCCGCTACACGCTGCACGCCGAGATGGAAGGCGGCGGACGCTTCGATTGGCAAGGCAGCATGCGGCTGCAACCGCTGCAATCCAGCGGCGAGGCCCGGATGCAGGGCCTGCCGCTGGCATCGGTATGGGACTATGTCCGCCCCCACTTCGCCACGGCCAAGCCTGAAGGCGAGCTGTCGGTCAATGCCCGCTACCAGTTCGACATGAGCGGCGCCTCGCCCGATCTGACCGTCTCCTCGCTGAGCGCCAACCTGAAAGGCCTGAAGCTGCGCGCGCCGGCCGGCGACGGCATGCTGGATCTGCCCGAACTGCGCGTGGATGGCGGCGCGCTGGACCTGTCGCGCTCGCTGCTGACCGTGGCCAAGGTGGAGCTGAACCACGGCAAGCTGGCCGCCAGCCGCGATGCCGCCGGCCAGCTGGACTGGCTGCGCGCGCTGCCACCGGCCAAACCGGAAGACAAGACGGCCAAGCCAGCCAAACCTTCGCCGTGGATCGTCAAGATAGACAATCTGCGCTTCAACGACTGGCACGCAGCCTGGCGCGACCAGACCTTTGTCCGGCCTATGCAGCTGGAAACCGCAGTGCCGCGGCTGCAAGGCAAGCTGTCGCTGGACCCCGACCACGGCCTGAGGCTGGATGAAGCCGGGCTATCCCTTTCGGATCTCAGGCTCGCCGCCGCCGGCGGCATGCCCTGGCTCAGCCTGGACAAGGCCGAGCTGGAACCCACGCTGATCGATCTGAAGCAGCGCAGCATCCAGCCCGGCGGCATCTCGCTGGACGGCCTGCAAGTCTCCTTGCAACGCGAGCGCAACGGCCAGCTGCAACTGCAGCAGCTGCTGGCCCAGCGGCCGCGTCCCGCCGCGCAACGCGCGCCCGGAAACGAAGGTCCGGGCTGGAAGCTGGCCTATCCGGCGGTGACACTGGAAAACGGCGCGGTCGGCTGGCGCGATCTCAGCCTGGGCAAGCCGCTGGAATACAGCCTGAAGCAGCTGGGCGGCACGCTGGAGCTGAAGAGCGGCGACCAACTGGCGCTGGACCTCGCAGGCCGCGTCGGCCCCGGCAAGCTCGCCGCCAAGCTGGACATCGACGCCGCCTCGCCTTCCGCCCGCGGCACGATACGGCTGGACGCGCTGCCGGTGGCTCCGCTGGCGCCGTACGCGCTGGCCGGCACGCCGCTGAAGCTGTCCGGCGGCGCGCTCAGCGCCGACCTCAAGCTCAATGCCGCTTCCGCCAGCCGCTGGAGCCTGGGCGGCCAGCTGAAAGTGGCGAAGATGGCGCTGCAGGAACCCGGCGAGCCGCTGCCGCTGCTGGGCTGGAACACGTTCTCTCTCAGCCAGTTGCAGGCGCAAGGCATGCCGCTGAAGGTTTCCATCAACGACGTTCGCCTGGACCAGCCCCGCGCCCGCCTGATCCTGGACCCTCAGCGCAGCCTGAACTGGCAGAAGATCTTCGCCAAGCGGCCGGCCAAGCCGTCCAGCGGCAAAAGCGGGCCGCTGCCGCAGGTGGACGTGCACAGCATCCATGTGCAGAACGGCGCGGTGGAATTCGCCGACCACGGCATGACGCCCGACTTCGCCACCCGCATGCATCACCTGCGCGGCAGCATCCAGAACCTGTCCACCCGCACCGGCAGCCGCGGCCGCATCACGCTGGACGGCGCGGTGGACCAGTACGGCGAGGTCAAGGTGCGCGGCGCGCTGTCGCCGATGTCGCCCACCGACAGCACCGACATCCTGCTGGACTTCCACAACCTGGCGCTGAACAACCTGAATCCGTACTCGATGAACTTCGCCGGCTGGCAGGTGAAGGACGGCAAGCTGTCGCTGGAACTGCGCTACCTGCTGGACCATCGCCAACTGAAGGGCGAAAACCGCATCGTGATCGACTCCATCCAGCTGGGCGACGAGCTGAAGGGCGACAAGTCGCCGCACCTGCCGCTGAAGCTGGCGGTGGCGCTGCTGGAAGACAGCGACGGCCGCATCGACCTGGACCTGCCGGTGGCCGGCAGCCTGGACGATCCGCAATTCAGCTACGGCCAGCTGGTATGGAAAGCCATCGTCAACGTGGTCACCAAGGTGGTCACCGCGCCGTTCCGCGCGCTGGGCGCGCTGTTGGGCGGCGACGGCTTCGACGACATCCGCTTCGTCGCCGGCGAAGCCCACGTCAGCCCGCCCGAGCGCGAGAAGCTGGACAAGGTGGCGGCGCTGATGGCCAAGCGGCCGAAAATGCAGCTGGCCATCGCCGGCGGCTACGCCGACGAGGACGCCAAGCAACTGGCCCGCGCCCGCGTCGACGCCGCGGTGCTGGCCGCCGCCGGCCATCCGCCGATGGACGACGAGCCGCTGGCCACCTTGGACCTGAAAGACGCGCAGACCCAGTCGGCGATCAAATCGGTCTACGGCCAGCGCATCGGCCGGCTGAAGCTGCTGGGCCACACGCTGAAGCCGGGCGGGCCGTCGGGCGCCGATCTGGCCAAGCTGCTGCGCGATGAAATGCTGGCGGCGGAGAAAGTCGGCGCGGCCGACCTGGTCAAACTGGCCAAGTTGCGCGGAGACAACGCCCGCAAGGTGATGCTGCGGCATCAGCCGGAACTGGCGGATCGCATCGCGCTGGACGAGCCGAAGAAGACCTCGGCCAACCGCGACGGCGTGGAGCTGGCGGTGAAAATCAGCGCGAAATGACCCGCCGGCGCCGTGTCCGGAGTACAATCGGAAACGGCGCCGGAACACAACAACTTGCGTTTCACCCCATAACGGCGTAACAACATATAGTGTGCTACGCCATTTTTCATGCGCAGCCGGCCATGCCATCGTCGTTGAACACCGTTTCAGAAGGATGAGCGTTCCATGCAGCAGGAAAACATCGCCGCCATGGCGGAACAAGACATCTCCCGCGAGGTGTTGCTGGAGAAATACGCCAAGAACGGCGAGCAAAGCGTCAGCGAAGTCCGCCACCGCGTCGCCCGCGCGCTGGCCGAATTGGAAAAAGACCCGGCCCGCTTCGAGCCGCTGTTTTTCGAGGCGCTGGACCACGGATTCATACCCGGCGGCCGCATCAACTCCGCCGCCGGCACCGACCTCAGGGCCACTCTGATCAACTGCTTCGTCCAACCGGTGGGCGACTCGGTCTCCGAGACCGAGAACGGCAAGGCCGGCATCTACCAGGCATTGCTGCAGGCGGCGGAAACCATGCGCCGCGGCGGCGGCGTCGGCTACAACTTCTCGCGCATCCGCCCGCGCGGCGCCCGGGTCAAGGGCACCAACAGCCGCGCCTCCGGCCCCGTCTCCTACATGCGCGTGTTCGACCGCAGCTGCGAGACGGTGGAGTCAGCCGGCGCGCGCCGCGGCGCGCAGATGGGCGTGCTGGACGTCAGCCATCCGGACGTGGAGGACTTCATCCACGCCAAGGACCAGGGCGATCTGCGCAACTTCAACATCTCGGTCGGCGTGTCCGACGACTTCATGCGCGCGGTGGAGGCCGACGCGGACTGGCAGCTCACCCACGCGGTGGAGCCGATGTCCGACGCCTTCCCCGACAGCTTCCGCCGCGAAGACGGCCTGTGGGTGTACCGCACCGTGCGCGCCCGCGAGCTGTGGCGGCAGATCATGGAGTCCACCTATGACCACGCCGAACCCGGCGTGCTGTTCATGACCCGCATCAACCAGGACAACAATCTGTCCTACTGCGAGGTGATCGAGTCCACCAACCCCTGCGGCGAGCAGCCGCTGCCCGACTACGGCTGCTGCGATCTTGGCTCGGTCAACCTGACCCGCCACGTGCGCGCGCCGTTCGGCGACAAGGCCCATTTCGACTTCAAATCGTTCGAGAAAGTGGTGCGCACATCGATCAGGATGCTGGACAATGTGCTGGACCTGACCGTGTGGCCCTTGCCTGAGCAGGAGCGCGAGGCGATGAACAAGCGCCGCGTCGGCCTCGGCTTCACCGGCCTGGGCGACGCGCTGATCATGCTGAAGATACGCTACGACAGCGAGGAAGGCCGCCGCTTCGCCGCCCGCATCTCGGAGAGCATGCGCGACGCCGCCTACGACGCCTCGGTGGACCTGGCGATCGAGAAAGGCGCCTTCCCGCTGTTCGACGCCGAGAAATACCTGGCCGCGCCGCACTGCGCCAGCCGGCTGCCGGCCAAGATCCAGGCCCGGATACGCAAGCACGGCATCCGCAACTCCCACCTCTTGTCCATCGCCCCCACCGGCACCATCTCGCTGGCCTTCGCCGACAACGCGTCCAACGGCATCGAGCCGCCGTTCTCGTGGTTCTACACCCGCAAGAAGCGGATGGCGGACAACTCGCAGCAGGAATACCTGGTGGAAGACCACGCCTACCGCGTGTGGCGGATGCAGGGCGGCGACACCGCCAAGCTGCCGGACTACTTCGTTTCCGCGCTGGAAATGAGCGCGCTGGACCACATGCGCATGGTGGCCGCCGTCGCGCCCTATGTCGACACCGCCATCTCCAAGACTGTCAACGTGCCGGCCGACTACCCGTTCGAGGACTTCGAGAGCCTGTATCTGGAAGCTTGGCGCAACGGCCTGAAGGGCATCACCACCTACCGCCCCAACAATGTGCTGGGTTCGGTATTGTCGGTGGAGCCGGCCCAAAGCGCCGCCGCCGCACCGGAAGACCTGTCCGGCGCCGCCAGCGACCCGGACCGCCGCGTGACGCTGAACACCGCCCCGACCCCAGCCTTGTCCAGCCTGAAGTGGCCGAACCGCCCCAAGCTGAAGGAAGGCAACCCGTCGTGGACCTTCATGGTGGAAGGCGACGCCGGCGATTTCGCCGTGGTGGTCGGCCACATGGAAAACGGCCGCGCCCAGCCTTTCGAGTGCTGGGTCAACGCGACGGATGAGCAACGCGGCCTGTCCGCCATCGCCAAGACGCTGTCGATGGACATGCGCTGCCGCGACCGCGCCTGGCTGGCCGCCAAGCTGGACGCGTTGTCGCGCGCCAACGGCGACAAGCGCTACCGCTTCACGCTGGGCGACAAGACCATACACGCCACCTCGGCCGCCGCCGCGCTGGGCCAGGTGGTGCTCCACCGCGTCGAGCAACTGGGCGCGCTGCGGCTGGAGGAAGGCGAAGCCACGCCGGTGATGGACGCGCTGTTCGCCCGCAAGGAGCCCAAATCCGGCAGCGACGGCACTATGAGCTGGTCGGTGGACGTGGTCAACCCGCAAACCGGCGACGACTTCGTGCTGTTCGTCAAGGAACTGGTGCTGCCCAACGGCCAGCGTCGTCCGTACTCGGTATGGCTGGCCGGCGCCTACCCGCGCGAACTGGACGGGCTGTGCAAGATGCTCTCCCTCGACATGCGGGTGATAGACCCAGCCTGGATCGGCCTGAAGCTGCGCAAGCTGCTGAACTACGCGGAGCCTCAGGGCGACTTCTTCGCCCGCATCCCGGGCATGGAGAAATCGCAGAGCTGGCCATCCACCGTCGCCTATCTGGCGCGGCTGATCATCCACCGCTACGCGATGCTGGGCGTACTGACCGAGGAAGGGGTGCCGGTGGAGGAAATGGGGGTGATGGCGCCGGAGCAGAGCGACCTGTTCGCCCAGGAAGCGCCCGCCGCGCTGAAACAGCTGGCCGGCAAGGCTTGCCCCGAGTGCGGCAACCACGCGCTGATCAAAAAGGACGGCTGCGAGTTCTGCACCGCGTGCGGACACGTGGGGGCCTGCGGCTGAGCCCAGCAGCCCAGAACCTGTAGCTTCCAGTTGTGAGCGGCATAAGCGGCGACTAAAGACTTTCCGCTTTCGCTGTAGCATTACAACAATGCCCTACGATCTTTTGACCGTGGGGCATTTTCTTATTGGCGATGGTTTTTTCTCACTAAGCAAACTCGACAATTCATAAAGATCAGCCGAGCTGGCTGCTAGTGTTCCGGCTAGCGCTGGCGAAGCAACTGGGCGCCAAGGCTCATCTACGGATGGTTGAGTTCGAGCATTGCAATCCAATGCCTGAATCAAGCCGGAGCACGAAGCGGCTCCGGCTTGAATGGATCATGAGGCCTCGGCCTCATGACACACAGCTTCTATGTTATGCCCGTCGGGGCCGATAACGAAGGCAGCGTAGTAACTCTCATGGTACTGAGCGCGCAGGCCCGGCGCGCCATTATCCATGCCGCCGGCCGCAAGGGCTGCGCGATGGAAGGCCTCTACTTGCTGGCGATTATCGGCGCTAAACGCCAAGTGGAGATGCGCCGGGTTCTCCTCGGGTTCTCGACGAATACACAGCGATGAAAGGCTGTCAGGGCGGCAAAGCTCGACGCCGAGCGGCCCATCATGCACCACGGTGACGCCCAGCGGTTCGAGCGCCTGGATGAAAAACGACCTGCTCGCCGCATAGTTGCGTACTCCGATTACGACATGGTCAAACATGCATTCTCCTGAGCTGTTAAACCTCGAGAGCAGCCGAACAGGGTTTATACGGACATGCAGGTCCATATATCAGTTGATATTGCCGACGTCCAATACTGCGCCCAAGCCCCCCCCAAAACCACCATCATAAACCTGTCCGCATGATACCCCTCAATCCACCCGCTGCCATGGCGACGTCATCCGCTCCCCGCAGCCTACGATTTTTACCCATAAGCAGCGACGCTCATGGAGTCAAGTCGCTGCAATCATCCCAGACTGCTCGATCCGCTTTCGATAACCTGTCGGCGCCGCCGTTAGACTCCAAGGAGTCCGTGCGTGATGCGGCCCGACTGGCTAAAGCCATAATGTCATTTTTCATATAAAAACAAGATACCAATATCTTGATTTGTTTGAATGAAAGCCTTATAGCTGGCATATCCGTCCGTGATCACCCCCTAACCTTGGACCTTCCATGAAAACAACAACATCCATCCGTCTGACCCTGCTCCTGGCAACCATCGCGCTGCCCAGTCCGGCGCTGCGCGCGGAAACCTTCAACCTGGACCTGGGCTCGATCATCAAGGACGGCATCCATAAAGCGCTGCAAGGCGACAACGCCAATACCGGAGCCCCTGCCGCCGGTTATCCCGCTCCCGGCAAATACTATGGTTCCGACGCCGAGTTCGAGCGCGCCATCACCATCCAGGCGGATGGCCGATTCGAGCTGGAAGCGCTGCAGAAAGGAAACGCCCTCCCGCGGCATGCCGGATCGGGAGCAGGCAAGCTGGCTTCGACGGATGGCAAGCAATGGACCTACCGCGAGGACCGTTGCTCGCTGACCCTCATCCCGCAGGCGTCCGCCTTGCAACTCAAGACCGAACGCTGCGCCGGCGTTTTCGGCGATGTGCCTTTCGATGGGCTGTATCAGGCGGGCGCCAAAAAGACGCAGGTTGCGGCCAAGGACAAGCGCCTGGCGGCGCAGCTCAATTGCCAGCGGCTGAACTTCGGAGAAAATGGCATCGCCTCCCTGCTGGGCAAAGCGACCCGCCAGCCGGAAAACACGGTATGGGACCAGGAGCTGGCCTTGCCTGACGGCTATGCCTTTGGCGGCCTGCCAATCCGCTCGGTCAAGCTCTCCGAAACCGATGGCGGCTTCCTGGCGCTGTTCGTGGACGGCGACGCGACGGCGATCCAGGCGGCGATCCAGGCGGCGATCAAAAAAGCCCGGCTCAAGGGCGACTACAGCGTGGCGCTGTTGCGCACGGTGGGAGGCCCCGCCGGCTACCCCTTCCCCGGCAAGCGGACCGGCCAGCCTTATGTGCATTGCCAGAGCAAGCAGACGATGAGCGGAGAGTATTGAGCGCAGCCTTGCTGGCTCCGTTCCGGGCCGCTCCGCCATGCCGATGCGTCCCGGCCCCTCCTGTCCGCCCTTCCCTCCCTCTTCCAGGCGGCGCCTTTGCGCGCATGTCCGCGCGCCCAAAAACTGTCCTTAAGAACAGATGCAATCGCCAGTTCGGCTTCTATATTGACGGCTATCCCATAAGTATCAATCAAAACAATTACATAAAATACTTTTCTTCTTAATACCAATTCGGCATCGCGCTCCTGACCGACGCGCGTTTCGCCGCCTCCGTGTTTCCGGACCGCCGCTTGCGGCCCCGCCTCTGTTTGATGGCCCTGCCATTCCCTCTCCGTCGCATCCCTGCGCGTCGAGCGCCGTCGTCATGTCCGCGCCAGAAGCGGGCATGCCCAAACCATTACAACTTGATGTATCCGATACCTACTCAGGAGCAAGATCATGAATACTCGTCGCATCTCTCGCTACGCGCTGCTCGCGTCGGCAGTCATGGCCGCCGGCCTTTTCTCCTCCGCGGCGCTGGCCGCCAGCCAGCCCGCTTCCCGGGCCGTACGGGCGGCCGTGACCGCGGCGGTCGCCCCCGTCGTCACCAAGACCTACAGCGTGATCGTCAATACCGATGGAACGCTCGCCGCGGGTCCGGCCGGCGCCAGTTCCGACAACTTCGGCGGCAATTACGGCTACTTCGAAGTGCTTTTCCCGAGCGACGTCTCGAAATGCGTGTATACCGCGACGCTGGGCGACCCCTCGCCGACCTTCCCCGCGCTGGGCTTCATCAGCGTGACGCTGCGCAGCGGCAATCCCAACGGCGTTTTCGTACGAACAGCCGATACCACCGGCACGGCCAACGACCACGCCTTCCATTTGCAGGTGCAATGCTGAGGAAAGTAAGGGCATGAAACGCTGAAACGCCGGACCGCTCGCGCGGTCCGGCGCCGTTTCAGCCCCGGCTGCGGATGCAGTTGATGTAGGAACCGCCCTGCAGCATATTGATCAAGCCGACGCTGTACTGGGGCTCCACCGCCAGACTGCCGTCGGAGCGCCACAATACGCCATGTTCGGCGATATATTGCTGCGTAACGTGGAGGGAGCCGTGCATCACCAAATTGCGCCGCCGCATATTGGAATTGCTTCGCTCCAGCCCATCCAGCCACAGCGACAAGCCCTGGCTGCCGAAATAGGTTTCGGAGGCGCGGCACACGCCCAGGCAGGACAAATCTGAGTCCGCTTCATTGGAAAAGGCGCTGGCCCGCAGCAGATTGGCGTCCAGATCATGTCCTCGGCCATGCGCGACCAGAAAACGCTGCACGCTGGCCTCCAGCGTGTCGAACACGAACAGCCGGCTTTCCGTCGACGGCAAGCCATAATCGACCACCGCCCAGTACAGCAGGCTGGCGCGGGGATGCAGGCTTCTCTGCACCGCCACCATGTCCAGCACCGCCGAATCCGGCAGCCCCTCGCTCCGGCTCAGCGGCAGCAAAATGTCTTCCAGCGTTCCCACATCTTATCCTTGCCTGCTATTGGACTGCCCGCGCCTTGTCTCCGCCGGAAAATGATTATCACTTGGCGGACAGTTAATCCTAGGCAGGCCCGGATGGGGTGGCAAGGTGGCGCGGCGTCTTGAATCCCGACACCCTGCGCCCATCTTGTCAGGACTGGCGCGCCGGAAACCCGGCCGGCTACCATCAATACGGACCGCCCGTCGGCCCCGTCCGCGTCGGCAACGAACAGGAAGGCATCTCGATGAAGTCTCTCGGCAAGAAAGCATCCGGCCCCAGGCTGGAAAAAATGCAGGCGTCGCCGCTTTGGTCCGGCAGCGGTTTCCGCAATGTCTACCCTATCGATCCCGCCCTGCGCGACCCGTCGGCAACCATGCCGTCCCTGCGCGACTTCCTGTGCGGCGGCGAACGCCGGGCGCCCTCCGCGCCGCTGCCGGCCGACAACCCGCTGGATGCCTGGCGCAAGCCAGCCCAGTCAGGCCTGCGCGCCACCTGGCTCGGACACTCCACGGTGCTGATCGAAATCGACGGCCTGCGCCTGCTGACCGACCCGGTATGGGGCCCCCGCGCCTCTCCCACCCGGCTGGCCGGTCCCAAGCGCTTCCAGCCGGTGCCGATCAAGCTGAAGCAGCTGCCGCCGCTGGATCTGGTGCTGGTATCCCACGATCACTACGACCACCTCGACTACCCCACCATCCGCGAGTTGGCCAAGACCGACGTCCCCTTCGTCACCGCGCTGGGCGTGGGCGCCCACCTGGAGGCCTTCGGCGTGCGGCCGGAGCGGATCACCGAGCTGGACTGGTGGGAAAGCTATCATCATCCCGATTCCGACCTGACCGTCACCGCCACGCCCTCGCAACACTTCTCCGGACGCGGCCTGAAAGACCGCAACGCCACGCTGTGGTCGTCGCTGTCCATCCGCAGCGCCCGGCATTCGGTGTTCTTCAGCGGCGACACCGGCCTGTCGGGGCAATTCGCCGAAATCCGCGAGCGCATGGGGCCGTTCGATCTGGTGATGCTGGAAGTCGGCGCCCATCATCCCGCCTGGGGCGACATCCATCTGGGGCCGGACAATGCGCTCAAAGCGCTGGACCTGCTGGGCGGCGGCGCCTTCCTGCCGGTGCATTGGGGCACCTTCAACCTGGCGATGCACGCCTGGGACGCGCCGGCCGAATCCCTGCTGGCCAGCGGCGAAAAAGAGAATGTCCGGCTGATGATGCCGCGGCTGGGGCAAGCGGTGGAGCCGGCTCATGCAGAGCGCGCCCATCCCTGGTGGCGCGAGGTGGACAGCGTGGCGGCTCCGCCTGCGCCCATCGCGGCGGAAGCGGATGCGCCGCTGCCGAAATCGATGCCCTGGCCTCTGGACTGACCCACCCAGGCCGCCGCCGCGCGGCGGCCTTTCTCCCCCAACCAAGCCCCGCAGTTCCGGGCTTCCCGCTTCTTTTAATCAGCGCCTTCCACAATCAATCCAATACCTTTGCTCAAAATCAAAAGCGAGCGACCATTTTCTATTGAGTTTTTACTCTATCTGGGTATATTTGGGAATTGCTGACAAATGTTGGCGTTTTTATAAACCATTTAATATGTTCAGCCATTCAAAACATCAGAATGCTGCGCAACCCGGGAGTCCGCTCATGATGAAAACGTTTGCCGCCCTCTCCGCGCTAGCCGCCGCCGCGGCCGGTATCGCCAGTCCAGCCGCCCAGGCCGGCGCCTTCGCGCCCTATGTCGACATGACCTTGTGGCCGACGCCGCAGATCGACAAGCTGGGCGTCAATCAGGGCATCCAGCAATTCACCCTCGCCTTCGTCGTCGCCAAGGGCGGCTGCTCGCCCTCTTGGGGCGGCGTGCTGGCCATCCCTGGCAATAGTTCCGATCAACAACTGAGCGCCATCCGCAGCGGCATCAATAATTTCCGCGGCAAGGGCGGCGAAGTGATGGTGTCCTTCGGCGGCGCCAACGGCACCCCGCTGCAGCAGGCCTGCACCACCAACGCCAGCCTGCAGACCGCCTACCAGACCGTGCTGGATACCTACAATCTGTCCCGCATCGATTTCGACATCGAAGGCGGCGCGCAAACCGACACCGCCGCCAACAATCGCAACTTCGCGGTGGTGGCCGCGCTGCAGAAGAACTACAAAGCCAAAGGCAAGACGCTGCATGTATCGCTGACCCTGCCGGCCATGCCCTTCGGCCTGACTCAGGATGGCCAGCGCGTGCTCGCCTCCGCGCTCGCCAACGGCGTGGCCCTGGACGCCGTCAACATCATGGCCATGGACTACGGCCAATCCAACCCGAACATGGGCGCGGCCGCCAAACAGGCCGCCCAGGCGCTGTATGGCCAGATCGACGCCGCCTACAAGGCCCACGGCCAGACGCTGACCGATGCCCAGCTGTGGCAAAAAGTGGGCGTCACGCCCATGGTAGGCCTGAACGACACCCAGCCGGAAACCTTCACCGTGGACAACGCCAAGGATCTGTACGGCATGGCCAACAGCAATGGCGTCGGCCTGCTGTCGATGTGGTCGATCAGCCGCGACAAGTCTTGCCCCAATAACGGCCACTACGTCGACGCGCAGTGCTCCGGCATCGTGCAGACGCCTTACGCCTTCAGCAATGTGTTCAAGGGCTTCAAAGACCACTGGGGCAGCGGCGTCACCCAAGATCCGAATTACGGCGGCGGCGACAACGGCAATGGCGGCGGGCCGGTGAACGGCCAGCCGTGGTCGTCGGGCCAGGTCTACAACACCGGCAATACCGTCACCTACGCCAATGCCACCTGGAAGGCTCAATGGTGGACCCAGGGCGACGTGCCCGGCCAGGCCTCGGTTTGGCAGCAACAGGGCGGCGGCCTACAGCAATGGTCCGCCAGCGCGGCCTATTCCTCCGGTGCCTGCGCGCTGTACCAAAACAAGAAGTACTGCGCCAAATGGTGGACCCAAGGCAATCTGCCCACCGCCGGCGATCCGTGGGCGCTGTCCAACTGAGCGGACGCTCCGCGCAAAAGCCAAGCCGGGCATATGCCCGGCTTTTTTTGATTCCTCCCGATCTAGCCCGCTATATCCGGCTCCACCAACGCCGCCAGCTGCTTCAGCGACTGCTGCCAGCCCAGATAGCAATTCTCGGGCGGGATCGCGTCCGGAATGCCTTCCTGGACAATGGAAAGGTCCGTGCCGCAGGACAGCGGCGCCAGCGTGATGATGGTGGTCATTTCACCGGGCAGGTTGGCGTCGTCGAAACAGTCGGTGTAACGGATGCGCTCGCCCGGAACCAGCTCTAAGTAACGGCCGCCGAACGCATGTTTTTGGCCGCTGGCGAAAGCGACGAACTCCATCTTGTAGCTGCCGCCGACGCGGACATCCCGCTCCAGCACTCGGCAGACGAAGCCCTCCGGCGGCAGCCATTTGGCCAGCGCCAGCGGATCGATGAAGGCGCGGTAGACGCGCTCCGACGGCGCGCTCAGCACGCGGTGCAGACGTATCGTGTTCGGCATGGCAGGCTCCTTGTCGGCGAGAAAACAGACTCTGAGGCACCATAGCACATCGGCATTGCGCTATGACCCCAGATCCCGCTCCATCTGCCAATCGAACGGCTCCAGTTCGATCTGCGGGCCGTGCAGCCAACGCGCCGGCACGCAGCCGCAGCGCTCGTAGAACGACACTGTCTCAATGGCCGAATGCGATGAGACATACAGCCGGCCCGCGCCCATGGCCCTGCCTCCGGCCATGCACTCCCGCATCAACTCGCGCCCCAGTCCGCGGCCGCGCCAGCGGGCGTCCACCTGCAATTCCTTTAATTGCCGGTATTCGCCATCCGGCCCCAGCGGCTCCGGCGAGATGGCGGCGAAACCGGCCAGGCTTTCGCCTTCCATCGCCGCCCACACCTGCCCTGCGCCCGCCATCGCCGCGAGTTCGCGGCACAGCGCCCGCCGCTCGTCCGCCGACCAGTCGTCGATGAAGGGCTCGGCCGCGATGCGCCTGTCGCCAGGCCCGCCGCGATATACCAGCGTTACGTCCTGTCGGCGCTGGAAACCATCCAGCCAATCTTCGCCGATATCGGCCGCGCTCAGACGAAGGATTGACCAAGGGGAAGAAACAATGGTTGCGGAAGCGGACAGTTTCATGGCGGGCAGACAGGATCAGGACATTGCCATTATGCCAGCGAAACGGGCCGCCCTCGCGAGCGGCCCGTCTATCACGGGATTTACAGGCTGGGGAAGGCGAACTGCGACGCCTCGTGGCTGGCGCGCTGCGGCCAACGCTGGGTTATTGCCTTGCGCCGGGTATAGAAACGCACGCCATCCGGGCCGTAGGCATGCAGGTCGCCGAACAGCGACCGTTTCCAGCCGCCGAAGCTGTGGTAGGCCACCGGCACCGGCAGCGGCACGTTGATGCCCACCATGCCCACCTCCACCGTGTCGGCGAACAGCCGCGCCGCCTCGCCGTCGCGGGTGAAGATGCAGGTGCCGTTGCCGTATTCGTGGGCGTTGATCAGCGCGATCGCCTCTTCCAGGCTGTCCACCCGCACCACGCACAACACCGGGCCGAAGATTTCTTCCTGATAGATGCGCATCTGCGGCGTCACGCGGTCGAACAGGCAGCCGCCGAGGAAGAAGCCGCCCTCGTGGCCCGGCACCGCGATGCCGCGGCCGTCGACCACCAGCTCCGCGCCGGCCGCCACCCCATCGGCGATATAGCCGCTGACCTTGTCCAGATGCGCGCGCGTCACCAGCGGGCCCATATCCAGGCCCGGCGAGGTGCCCGGCCCCACTTTCAAAGCCTTGATCTGCGGCGTGAGTTTGGCGATCAGCGCGTCGGCCGCGCGGTCGCCGACGCAGACGGCGACCGAGATGGCCATGCAGCGCTCGCCGCAAGAACCATAGGCCGCGCCCATCAAGGCGTTGACGGTATTGTCGAGATCGGCGTCCGGCAGCATCACCGCGTGGTTCTTGGCGCCGCCCAAGGCCTGCACCCGCTTGCCGCGGCGGCTGCCCTCGGCGTAGATGTATTCGGCGATGGGCGTAGAGCCGACAAAGCTGACGGCCTTGACCTCCGGCGCCGCCAGCAGCGCGTCCACCGCCTCCTTGTCGCCATGCACCACGTTGAGCACGCCACGGGGCAAACCGGCTTCATGCAGCAGACGGGCGATCAGCAGCGTCGAACTGGGATCGCGTTCCGACGGTTTCAGGATAAAGGTATTGCCGCAGGCGATGGCCAGCGGATACATCCACAGCGGCACCATGGCAGGGAAGTTGAACGGCGTGATGCCGGCCACCACGCCCAGCGGCTGGAAATCGCTCCAGGCGTCGATATTGGGGCCGGCGTTGCGGCTGTACTCGCCCTTCAGCAGCTCCGGCGCGGCGCAGGCGTACTCCACATTCTCGATGCCGCGCTTCAGCTCGCCGGCGGCGTCTTCCAGCGTCTTGCCATGCTCGCGGCTGATCAGCGGCACGATCTCGGCCTCATGCCGCTCCAACAGCTGCTTGAAGCGGAACAACACTTGCGCCCGCTTGGCCGGCGGCGTGTCGCGCCAGGCCGGAAACGCCGCCTGGGCGGCCGCCACCGCCTGCGCGACCGTGGCGGCGTCCGCCAATGGGACGTCGCCGATGGCTTCGCCGGTGGAGGGGTTGAAAACCGGCGCGCGGCGGCTGCCGCCGTCGCAAGCCTCGCCGTGGATCAGGTGTTGCAAAGTCGTCATTTCAGGATCTCGTTTTATTGGTGACAATCGTTTCAGGCCAGCTTGGCCAGCGTCTCGCCGACGGCGTCGAACAGGCTGTCCAGCTCCTGCGGCGTGGCGGTGAACGGCGGGCCGAACTGCAGCGCATCGCCGCCGTAACGGACGTAGAAGCCCTTGCGCCACAGCGCCATCGCCGCCTCGTACGGCCGCACGATGGCGTCGCCGCCGCGCGGCGCGATCTGCACCGCGCCGGCCAGCCCGCAGTTGCGGATATCGACCACATGCGGCAAGCCTTTCAGGCCGTGGATGCCGCGCTCGAAATGCGGCGCCAGCTCGGCGGCCCTGGCCACCAGGTTTTCGTTCTCCAGCACGTCCAGCGCCGCCAGCGCCGCCGCGCAGGCCACCGGATGGGCGGAATAGGTGTAGCCGTGGGCTAACTCCACCGCGTACTCCGGCGTCGCCTGCGCCATGAAGGCGTCGTAGATCTCGGACGTCGCCACCACCGCGCCCATCGGCACCGCGCCATTGGTTAGCTGCTTGGCCAGATTCATGATGTCCGGCGTCACGCCAAAATAGTCGGCGCCGAACATCGAGCCGGTGCGGCCGAAACCGGTGATCACCTCGTCGAAGATCAGCAGGATGCCGTGCTGGCTGCAGATTTCGCGCAAGCGCTGCAGATAGCCCTGCGGCGGCACGATGACCCCGGCCGAGCCAGCCATCGGCTCCACGATCACCGCGGCGATATTGGACGCGTCATGCAGCTCGATCAGCCGCAGCAGGTCGTCCGCCAGCTCCGCGCCATGCTCGGGCAGGCAGCGGCTGAAGGCGTTGGCCGACAGCAAGGTGTGCGGCAGATGGTCCGCGTCCATCAGCGGGCCGAACATCTTGCGGTTGCCATTCATGCCGCCCAAGCTGGTGCCGGCGATGTTGACGCCATGGTAGCCGCGAGCGCGGCCGATCAACTTGGTCTTGGATGCCTGCCCCTTCAGCCGCCAGTAGGCGCGCGCCATCTTCACCGCGGTGTCGGCGCACTCGGAGCCGGAATTGGTGAAAAACACGTGGTTCAGCTCGCCCGGCGCCATCGCCGCCACCCGCTCGGCCAGCTTGAACGACAGCGGATGGCCAAACTGGAAGCCAGGCGAATAGTCCAGCGTCGACAGTTGGCGGTAGGCCGCCTCGGCGATCTCCTTGCGGCTGTGGCCTGCGCCGCAACACCATAGGCCGGACAGACTGTCGAAGATGCGGCGGCCGTCGGCGTCGGTCAGATAATTGCCCTCGCCGGCGACGATCATGCGCGGATCGCGCTGGAAATTGCGATTGGCGCTGAACGGCATCCAGTGCGCGCGCAGATCGAGATTGGAGAATTCGGAACGGGTGGTGAGCGGGTGGTTCATCGCAAGCCTCGCAGGCGGGAATATGGACACAGAATGCGCCGGACATTGCGTGAGTTAAATGCTATCTTTCTTATGTTTAGATTCTATATATCTCAACTTAAATGAACCGCAAACCGGCGCTGGGCCAAGTCAGCGATTTTGATATCCGGCTGCTGCGGCTGTTCCGCACCGTGGCCGAGTGCGGCGGTTTCTCCGCCGCCGAAGGGGTGCTGGGCATCAGCCGCTCCGCCATCAGCCTGCAGATGGGCGATCTGGAAAAACGGCTGGGCATCCGGCTATGCCAGCGCGGGCGCGCCGGCTTCGCCCTCACCGATGAGGGCCGCGAGGTGCTGCGCGCCAGCCAGACGCTGTTGGCGGCGCTGGAAGACTTTCGCAGCGAGGTGAACCTGCTGCACCGCCAGCTGCGCGGCGAACTGAACATCGGCATCATCAACAACCTGGTCACATTGCCCAAGATGCGCATCACCCAGGCGCTGCGGGCACTGGCCAAACAAGGGCCGGACGTGCGCATCAATATCGGCATGATGACGCCCAACGACATCGAGACCGGGCTGATGGACGGCCAGCTGCACGCCGGCGTGGTGCCGCTGATCCAGCCCTTGTCCGGACTGGACTACCTGCCGCTGTACGACGAACGCTCCCAGCTTTACTGCAGCCGCGAGCACCCGCTGTTCAGCCGGCCGGACGACGCCCTGACCGAGGCGGCTCTCGCCGCCGCCGACGCCGTCGCTCCCGGCTACCGCCTGCCGCCGCAGGCCCAGGCGCTGCAACAACGGCTCAAACCCATCGCCACCGCGTCCGACCGCGAAGGCATCGCGTTTTTGATCCTCACCGGCCGCTACATCGGCTATCTGCCCGAGCACTTCGCCGCCAGTTGGGTAATGCAAGGCCTGATGCGCCCATTGCTGCCGGCAGCCTGCCATTACGACGCGCCGCTGGCGCTGGCGGTGCGCAAGGGCCGACGCGCCAACCTGGTGCTGGAGCGCTTTTTGCAGGAACTGGAGCGCACGAGCTGATCCCGCGAAATCAAGGGATGAACTGGCAGATTCGCGCGACCAAGCGCTCCAGATCGTCTTTTTTGTACTCCAAGGTGGGTTCGAGATAGAATTTGCCGCCGCGAGACTCCGCCACCAGCCACCGGCCGAACGAAAACAGGCCGAACAGACGCCGCCCCCGCCTCAGGCTAACGGACGCGATATCCTCCAGCGGCACTCTCCATCGCAAGGCATCGCCTCGAAGCACGGACAAGCCCCGCTCATCGAACACAATGCGCGCCGGCTTGAGCCTTCTGCCTGAAAACCGCCCCAAGATGCTTATTTCCGGAACCATCCGCATTCCTCGCGACGCGCTCGCCGCTCAAGCCAGCCACAGCAGCGCGATGCCGAGCGCCGCCGGCAAAGCCTGCACGAACAGAATGCGCCGGTTGACGGTGGCGGCGCCGAACACGCCGGCTACCAACACGCAAGCCAGGAAGAACAGCTTGATCTGGAACCCGAACGCGCCCTGCCACAGCCCCCAGGCCAGGCCGGCGGCGAGGAAGCCGTTGTACAAGCCCTGGTTGGCGGCCAGCACCTTGGTGTCCCGCGCCCGCTCCTGCGTCAGGCGGAAGATCTTCATCCCCAGCGGCTTGTCCCACAAAAACATTTCCAGGATCAGGAAATAGACGTGCAGCAACGCCACCAGGGCGACGACGATGTCGGCGGCCAGACTCATGGCGTCTCCCCTACCGGGATGGATCGAAAAAGGTTATCGGACATGGTTCCCCCTTGGAAAAAGCCGGACTTCGCTAAAGTCCGGCCTTAACTGCATATTGCGCCAAAGGGAAAGCCATGCCAACCGGGCCTCATGCGGCGTCGGGCGGTTCCTCCGGCGGTTTCTCCGGCGGCTTGGCGTTCACCAGCCGCGGGCGGCGGTAACCGTTCTTCTGCTTCAGCGTCGAAAGCAGGAAACGGGTATACGGCTGGTTGCAGATTTCGCCAAACAAGAAACGCAAAGTCGCCTCGTCCGGCGTCGCGCCGCCGCCGGCCTGCAGACAGGCGGCCGCGTTGGCCACCACCTTGTCGGCCTGCTGGCGGTGAGGGTCGTCCTCTTTCAGTTCCAGCTTCTCGTTCAGGTTGAAAATCGCCTCCACATCGGCCAAACCCAATCTGGCCAGGCTGGCGCCGTGGTCGCTGAAATAGCGCCAGACGATGGCCTGGCTGCTCAAACGCAGGATGAACTTGAATGGAAAGCCGGTGCGGATGGACAGCAGTACCGGATCGGTGCCGATCAATTGCTCAATGGAATTGACGCCCTCGGCCGCCATCCCGGCGGCGATGTCGGCGGTCACCCCTTCCAGCTTGATCAGCTGGTCGCTGTTCTGATCCTGCTCGCTGGCCCCGAAGCTGCGCGATGCCAGGCGTCGCAGCAGTTTCATCAGCACATCCATGGGAAAAGCGCCGATGGCGAAGGCCACCACCGTCTGCAAGGCAGACACCGCGTGCGCATCGGCGCTGGTGGCGGCGCTCATCGCCGCGCCTATCGGGATGGCCAGCGTCATGCGCAGCGCGTACCAGTAAACGTCCGCCACGTTCAGGCTGCGCCGCCGCACCGCCGTCACCATGTCGCTGACGACAAACAGATAAGCGCCAGCGATGGACGCCACAATGATCAGATTGTTCACCAACAGCTTCAGCTTCTCCATTTCCGCCAACGCGTACAAAGTGACCATGAGCAAAATGGCCACCTGCAACAGCGCCAGCGGCATGATGAAAGCCGAGCGGCCGTAATGCTCGCGGTAAATTCGCTCGAACAGGCTATCTGCCGCCGCGTCCGCTTCGCCTTTCCTCTCCGGCGGCAACGGCCACTCCTTCAACGCCGGGATCCTGTCGGTGCGCGGCTGCCAGAATTGCCGCAGGTAAAAGACCAGCGCGCCGTTGTTCAGCCGGTTGCGGAACTCCTCGTAGCGCGCCCCCCAGCCGACCACCAGAAACCGGATCAGCGGCGCGGCCGCCAGGCCGGAAACCAGCAGCATCAATGTGATGTAGCCGCTAAGGGAAAGGGTGGAAAACTCGCTCGCCACCAGTTGATACGCCAGGCCCACGCCAGCACCGTCCAGCAGCAGCAAACATATCCAGATGCCGTGGTACTTCGAATCTTTCATGGCCTCATCCTCCGCCGGCGGAATCGGCTTTCAGATTAGACTCTGATGAAAAAATCTCATTTAGTACTAATAACTAGCGCGTTCCACCCTCATGCGCCGCCAGCAAGGCCGCCAGTCCGGCGAGAAAAGCCTGCGCCCGGCGCGACAGATGCCGCCAGCTGAGGTAGGCCAGATGCGCCGGTATCACCTCCACCAGCACTCTCCTTTCCAGGTGCGCGGCCACATCGAAGCGCGGCACCTGGATCAGCCCTGGCGGCATCATGCGGAAGGCCAACGCGACATCATCCACCGCTTCGGCCGCTTTCCCCACGGCAACCGGATACCCGTCTGTCCCGCCACGCCGGAGGTACCCGCTTTTCTGCGCGACGGCGGCTTCGCCGGCTGACCGCCAGGCGCGACGCCTGCAGAAAAAGTGGATTCGCATCGCCGATTGCGCCCATAATCTCGAAACCTTCACCTGATCAGCATTTCACCGGCCATCGCGCCGCCCTTTGCCGCTCTCCCCTCCGCCAGTCATACCTGTCCTTTAGTTCAGGTCCGCTAATGAAGCAGAATGTTCGCCTTGTTGACGCGATGCCTCCCACATAAAATGCTGGTTCTTTTCGGTTTTCTCACTTTCAAGCCCTGCTTCAAGGGCGCTTTCGTTTTGGACAATCGATGGACCTTGACAGCCTCCTTTCCTCCTTCGCCTCCGCCTTCAACCAAGACCAGCGCCTGCTCACCCTGGAGCTGGGCAGCGGACAGGTCGCCGCCGAGCAGCTGCTGCCGCAAAGCCTGGATGGCGAAGAAGGCGTGTCCAAGGCCTATCGTTATCAACTCACCTGCCTGTCCCCCGACGGCGCCATCGAACTCAAGACCCTGCTCGGCCAGTCCGCCCGCATCGGCATCGCCGACGCCCAGGGCCAGGAGACCATCCGCTGCGGCGTGGTCAGCCAGGCCCGGCTGATGGGTTCCGACGGCGGCTTCGCCCAGTACGGCCTGACCATCGAGCCGCCGATCGCATTGCTGCGCCACCGCCGCACCTCGCGGGTGTTCCAGGACTTGAGCGTGCCGGACATCGTCCAGCAGATCGTCCACGAGCACCAGGCGGCCAACCCGGTGTTCGCCCGCGCCCAAACCATCGAGTTCAAGGTCGGCCCGGCGCAGCCGCGGAGCTATTGCCTGCAGTACCGCGAGGACGATTTCAGCTTCATCGTCCGCCTGCTGCATGAAGAGGGTTACGCCTGGCGCTTCGAGCACGTCGACGGCGACGCGCCGCAGGTCAAGCTGGTGGTATTCGACGACGCCTACAGCCTGCCGCCGGCCGAGATCGAGCGCGTGCGTTTCCACCGCAGCGACGCGACGGAAGAAGAGGATGGACTCACCGACTGGAACGCCAGCCGCCAGATCGTCCCCGGC
>NZ_JBTNLS010000012.1:0-112511 GCF_059047085.1 Chromobacterium sp. INPA-IVC
GGTCGCCCAGCGCGACGCCAACCACACGACGGGACGGCGCTGGCTGCACAACGTCGGCCAGCACATCAGCCTGTTCGTGGCGGGAGTGAAGGACAAGGTGGCGCTGAAGCTGATCGCGGCGAAAGGCAAGGTGCAGGTGCAGGCGCAGAGCGACGCGATGGAGCTGACGGCGGATAAGGATGTAACTATCACATCATGCAAGGAGAGGATTGTCGTCAATGCCAAAGACGAAATCCTGCTTACTGCCGGAGGAGCCTATATCCGTCTAAAGAGTGGCAACATCGAAGTGCACGCCCCCGGTGCGGTAAGCGTGAAAGCTGCTCAGCATAACTTGAGCGGACCGGACAATATGACCATCCCGATGCCAGTTTTCCCGGGGAAGCAGTTCTGCTTGCAGTGCATGCTAAATGCAATCAAATCCGGCTCGCCCTTAGCAGGCCAATAAGAGAGGTCCCATGTATTTCGCAATGGACAAAGGGGATGCGCCATCCCTGGCCAACGCCTTGGCTGAACAAATTGATGCCAGTCCCATGGAGTGGAACTGGTACGCATTAATGGATGCTGGCTTCGATTACAACCATCGCCCGCTGCAATTGGCCACCACTAACTGGCCACTTTATTTTCAACCGGAATGGGGGGAGTTGCGCTCAGTATCGCCGCTATTGATCGAATGCCCAAGGCAGAACAATGCCATTCCCGCAAGGCTGCTGCGACACTGCCAAGGTCGGCCAATGCTTGGCTTTGTCGCCAGCGTGCTGGATGTGGAAACATTACGCGATATCTGGCAGCGAAGCCTGAGCCTAACTACGGCCGATGGTCAACCCTACATTCTACGTTTTGCCGACACGCGCATCGCAGCCACCCTGCCCCAAGCATTGTCACCCCTATCCTGGCGACGGTTATGCGCGCCCCTGACTCACTGGCTAATAGTTGACCGAGCAGGCACGCTGCAGGCGCTGGACCTTGCTCCATCACATCTGGCTGTCGATGAAAAAGATAGCTGGGAGCTCAGTGACCCGGAGTTGGCAGTTTTACTGCGTTTAGCGGAACCCGATGCATTGGCCAATAGACTCAGTCAGGATTTTGCCGAACTATTGCCTGCATCCGGCTCGTTTCTCCACGACTGCTTGCAACGCTCCTGCGTAGCATTGGAAGAACATCATATTGAAAACGCACCCGATCAATTGATGCTGGCCGTGGCGATTTGTCTGAGTCAAGGACGCATTTTGGACGACCCCAGACTTTCACAGGCCTTACAGAGCCATGCTTTGCAAAGAGACGATTTAGGCGAAAGCTTGACCTCCTTGCTGGATGACATTTCGGCCCGCTGAGCAATGGAAACGTACGTCTCCCAAAAGAAAAAAAGGCCCGCCGGCATGCTTGTGGTTTCACTTGCAGGCATGTTCATTATTGGTGGCATCCTCTTGATATTTTCTGTAGGGATTATTTATTTTCGATGCTTACATCCCTTTGAGACTAGCGTAGAAGGTGACTGGTCCTCACTAAACCACATTTTCTTTCTCATTTTTACTTCGCCATTTTTGATTGGTACCGCATTTGCATTGTCTTCGTGGCTAATCCATGGATTGCAGCGAACATTCCTCAGACTAGCCACAACAATCTTGCTATTTCTTTTCTATGGCGGTTTGTATTTTTTATTCTGTGGCAGAACTATCCTCCAATTCCGTAAGCAAGCTATTGCCTCAACTTTTCTACCGACAAGGTATTTTTGAAAGATTTTCGGGAATTAGTCAGATGAGAATGATAAAGCCCTACAGTTTACTGCCTCGCTTTGCTTGGCTGACGGTCATACTATTGCTACCTGCCTGTGATGACGCCACGACAGCCATCAGCTATCTCTCAGTCAACCATACGGAAAAACCTATCGACTCAGTCACTGTCAATGATCAAGGAGGGGTACTTAACGTTCCCCCAATGGGAGGTGGAGGTGGTGAAGTATGCTGTGTCGTGGTGCCGAAAAAATGGCGTCCAGGGTTGACTGCCAAAATTGGCTGGCTACAAGGTGGACATTTTCAACGCGATGCGAATGGCAATGTAGTAATACGCAATGGCGACAAGGTGTTCATCGAAGGAACCTGGAAAACTCGCACCGTAGCGATTCCAGAATATCAAGAAAAAGATATTCAGCATTTCGATGTTCACTTTTTACCCAATGATCAGGTACTAGTTAAACTGAGCGATATCATGCCCTATCATCCCGCTTATCGCCCCGCATATCCAAAAAATACTCAAGGGGCTCGCCAATGAGCACGCAAACCCCTCCCCCCTACCCAGCAGGCCAACGCTCACTAAGCGCCCGCGAACAACTGCAACGCGCCCAGGCCATGTCCTGCGTCAGCGGTAAGCAGGAAGCCCAATGCCAAAGTCAGATCCACGTGATGATGTTCTTCGATGGAACGGGCAACAACATCCAGGCTGACTATTACCAAGCCTCCTCCGGCAAACAGCGCCCTAGCAATATCGCCCGCCTATTCATGACTGCGCGAGACAAGCCAAATGAAGGCTATTTCCGTTTTTACATGCCAGGAGTCGGTACCCCATTCCCAGAAATCGACGACAAAGGTGGAGCTTTGGGTGGTGGAGCCGGTGCAGGCGGCGAGGCACGCATTCTTTGGGCGCTGACGCGATTGGTAAATGCTCCCCACCAGTATGTCAACAAAAGCCCCCTGATCGCAGACGGGTTAGCCAAGAAAATTACCAGCAATGCTGGCGGCCTGACCGGGGGCGTCATGCGCAAAGTGATTTTCAATACCTGGCAAGAAAAGCTACAGCAGGCACTTAAGGGACGCAAACCCCAAGTCACACAGATCAACTTATCGGTATTTGGATTTTCACGCGGAGCCACAGAAGCCCGGGCATTCGTCAACTGGTTGTATCAACTATGTCATCAGCAAAATGGCGCGTGGAGCTTTGCCGGCATTTCAATCCGAACACAGTTTCTCGGGATCATGGACACGGTAGCATCGGTCGGTCTCGCGCAACTGCTGCCAAATACCATACCCGCAACCGGGCACATGGCCTGGGCGGACAACAATCTGACCATTCATCCCGCAGTCGAACAATGCGTGCATTACGTTGCCGGCCATGAAGTGCGTGCCTGCTTCCCGCTAGACACCGTGCGTCGCGGCAACGCATATCCAGCCAATACCATCGAAGTCATGTACCCAGGTTCGCACTCGGATGTGGGAGGAGGTTATGCCAGCGGCGACCTAGGCATTCTGCCCACGCAAAATGGTCAATTATGCGCGATACCGGGACGCCGGCTATACGATGCCGCTCGCCAAGCAGGTGTACCCCTCCTGGCCATAGGCCAGCTGACCGAGCAGGTGCAAAACCTTCTAACCCCCACTCAAGAAGTCATCAATGACTTTAACGCTTATTTGCGTGAAGCCAAGATTGCTCCAGGCTCGACGGAAAAGATGCATCACCAGCATATGGCCCTATACCTGAGCCAACGATTCAAATACCGGCATGACTTTGCCAAGCGCGCACCATATCGAACCGCCAGCGCCAAGCATCAGGGCTTTTTACAGATTACTCAGGCATCGCTGATCAAGGGACTGCTCAAACTCTACGCCGGCGACCCAATGGCCCCTGATTTTGACCCCGCGCGCGCCGCCGCGAAGGCTGCCAAGCAGGACCAGGAGCTGCAAAAAATCATGCCGATTCTACCAGAGCAAGGCATCCCCATCCCCACCGAAGTACTACCCGAAACCGATCCCAAGAAGGTCGCATCTACGATGAATGTCCGCCTATTGACCCCGGCGATTGAGGATTTTCTGGAGAAATACATCCATGACTCCATGGCCGGCTTTATCGGCGATGGGGTCAATGAAGCCAAAATCAATCAGATTGGTCTGCTCAAATTTCGTACTTTGTATGCAGGCAATGAGTAAAGTGTCGGCAGTCAGCTATCGATTGATAGCATGCAGCCTATTCAGTTTATTCCTGCCCAATGCTCATGCCACCGTCCATCCCGGCAATGTCGCCATCGCACTCGGCTGGAACACGCTGCGGCTGCATGCCGATCAAACCCTGGCTGGCGCCAATCCTGGCCAGTATTCGGTGAAAAACCTGTTTGATCCTAGCCCGGCCAAAGCCTGGGTGTTTCACGCCGAGCGCCCCTACCCTCAGTCGGAAGACATCAAACCGGTTGCGCTGACGCTCACGCTGGCACATCCCAGCCCGCTGTTCGCCATCGCGCTGACGCCGGGCTACGCCAAGTCGTCGGCCACTCAGTTTCAGAATGCCTCGCCCAAGCTGGTGAAGATCAGCCTGTACCGAGCCGGCGAAGCCAAGCCGTTTGAATCCCGCCTGTTCAAGCTGGCCTACCACGCGCGCCAATATACGGCGGCCCAGTTGCATCGGGAGCTGGGCGACACCGCTTTTGTCGACCAGACTGACGACCTCATCACCGGCAAATCCGACAATGCGCTCAATACCGCCGAGCGACTGCTGCTGATCAATCCGGGCGCCGAAGCCGTTGCCAAAGTGGAATTGCGCGTGTCCACGATCGAAGCCGGCGCCAAGTACACCGATACCGCGATCGGCAAGCTGAGGCTGTTGGATAGGCAGGCCCATGGCCAGTCTACGGAATATCAGCTGGCGCAATATGTGGAACGCGATCTGGATGGCCAGCTGGGCAGGCTGGATGGCGGCAAGCTGTGCCTCGCCTACTCTGCACAGAATCCGTGGCCGATGCTGGAGCACCGCTCCTGCTCCTCCCCCGCTCCGCGGGCGCAGATCGGGCAGGCTGACCAAGGACTGGACGATATCTTTTTCACGCGCCAGGACCCGGCCAGCGGCGCATACCAAGTCCCGTTCACCACCGCGCTGCGCGACGCCCAGATGCGTCTGCAAGATGGCAAGCGGCGCTTGCGCGTCAGCGCCGCCGACCTGAGAAACCACGAGTGGGTCCTGGCCCGAGACCGCCAAGGCGCGCTGCGCGCCTGGTCCGGCATGGCGCTGACTCAGGCGTTCCTCGCCAATCGCATCGATGGCATGGGCAAAGCCTATCTGCAGCCGCAGGACAACGCTTACTTCTTCTTCGGCTACGCCCGCTTGCGGCTGGATCCCACCCCAAGCGGATACCGGCCCAGCGTGTACGGACCCGCCGGCCGGCAAAACGCCGCCTGGCCGCCGCGCTGACACGGCCAAACAAAAACGGGGAGCAGCGCAAGCTGCTCCCCGTTTGGCATGGAACGGTATCGATCTTAGCGGTAGTGGCCCGCGTCCGCGGTCATCACCACGCGGCTGTGCGGCGGCGTCTGCCCGTCCACCGCCATCATCACGCTCAGCGAGGTGATGGTGATGATGGAGAAGAAGAACACTTGGCGCGCCCAGGCGCGGTCGTCGGTTTCGCGCTTGTAGCCGGACAGCGCCATCTTCAGCCACCACAGGCTGGTGGCCACCGCCACCGCCAGGTAGCCGTAGCCGGCGTAGCCGCCGTACACCAACATCACGGTCGCCGCGGCGAAAGCCAGGATGTAGAGCACGATCTGCTGCTTGGCGGCGGAAATGCCCTTCACCACCGGCAACACCGGGATGCCGGCCGCTTCGTAGTCCTTGAAGCGGAAGATGGCGATCGCGTACGAGTGCGGCATCTGCCACAGGCTGAACATCAGCAGCAGGATGGCCGCGCCCATGTCGAAGCGGCCGGTGACGGCGCAGTAGCCGGCCACCGGCGGCACCGCGCCGGACAGGCTGCCCACCAGGGTGCCGTACACCGAGTTGCGCTTCATGTACAGGCTGTACACGCCGACATAGATCACGAAGCCGAACAGCACGCAGCCGGTGGCCAGCGGATTGGTGCAGAACCACAGCAGGGCGAAGCCCGCCAGGCCCAGCACCGCGCCGTGCGCCAGCGCGGCCTTGGTGCTCATCGCGCCGGTGACCAGCACCCGTTTCTGGGTGCGGGCCATCTTGGCGTCGATGTCCTGATCGATGCAGTTGTTGATCGCGCAGCCGGAGGCCACCACCAGCGACAAGCCGATGACGGTGGCCGCGAGCAGCCACCAGTCGACCGATCCCTGCGCCGCCAGCAGGAAACCGCCGGCGGCCGAGATCAGGTTGCCGAAGATGATGCCCGGCTTGGTGACCTGAAGATAACGCTTGAACTTCAACTCAGCCTCGCTCAGCGCATCATCAGCGCGTCGGCGGTGTAGATGATCCAGATCGACAGACCCACCAGCAACACGATCACCATGCCGGTGAACAGGAAGGAGAAGCTATTGAGCTTGCCTTCCTTGCTGAAGTCCAGGTGCAGGAAGTACTTCAGCTGCACCACGATCTGCACCACCGCCATCGCCAGAATGCCGATCAGCGTCGCCTGCTTGGTGAAGGCGCCGCCCATCACCATCCAGAACGGGATGGCGGTGAGGACCACCGACAGCACGAAGCCGACCATGTAGCTCTTCACGGTGCCGTGGCTGGCATTGTCATGCGCGTGACTCATCACATGGCTCCTTTCAGGTAGACGACGGTGAACACGCAGATCCACACGATGTCGAGGAAGTGCCAGAACAGCGACAGGCAGTTCAGGCGGGTCATGGCGCGGTCGGTCAAGCCGGTCTTGACCACTTCGGCCATCATCACGCCCATCCACAGCAGGCCGGCGGTCACGTGCAGGCCGTGCAGGCCCACCAGGCCGAAGAAGGCCGACAGGAAGGCGCTCTTCTGCGGGCCGTGGCCTTCGGAGATCAGATGATGGAATTCATTGATTTCCAGGCCGATGAAGGCGGCGCCGAACAGGAAGGTCACCGCCAGCCAGCCAAGAACGGCGGACTTGTTGCCCTTGTGGCCGGCGATCATCGCGAAGCCGTAGGTGATGGAGGACAGCAGCAGGGCCCCGGTTTCCACCAGCACGTATTGCAGATCGAAGATGTCCTTGCCGGACACGCCTTCCGCCACGTTGCGGAACAGGACTGCGTAGGTCGCGAACGCGGTCGCGAACAGGATGCAGTCGGTCATCAGGTAGAACCAGAAGCCCAGAACGGTTTGCGAACCGCTGTCGTGGTGCTCGTGGTCGTCGTGCGCGGCGTGCGCTTCTTTTACATAAGTCGTCATGTCAGATTCAACCCGTTACGCGGTGGTGGTCGGACGCGCAGCCTTTTTCGGCTGGGCCGGATCACGCTCGGTGTAGTTGTCGACGTCGATGCCCAGCTTCTCGAAGCGGGCGCGCTCGATCGCTTCCACTTCCTCCACCGGCACGTAGTAGTCCAGGTCGTTGTCGTAGGCGCGCGCCAGCATGCAGCCGATGATGCCCACCAGGCCAACGATGGCCAGCCACCAGATGTGCCAGATCAACGCGAAGCCCAGCACCGTGCTGAAGGCGCCGATATAGATGCCCATCGCGGTGTTGCGCGGCATATGGATCGGCTCGTACGACTTCGGCACGGCGTAGGCGATGCCCTTTTCCTTCATGTCGGTGAAGGCGTCGATGTCATGCACCTGCGGCAGCTTGGCGAAGTTGTAGAACGGCGCCGGGGAAGACGTGGACCATTCCAGGGTGTGGCCGTTCCACGGATCGCCGGTTTCGTCGACCAGTTTCTTGCGGTCGCGGATGCTCACCACGATCTGCAGCAGCTGGCAGGCGATGCCGGCGGCGATCAGCAGCGCGCCGAACAGGGCGATGTACAGCCACGGATCCCAGGCCGGATTGTCGGTATGGTTCAGGCGACGGGTCATACCCAGGAAGCCCAGCACGTACAGCGGCATGAAGGCGAACATGAAGCCGATTTGCCAGAACCAGAACGAGGCCTTGCCCAGCTTGTCGTTCAGCTTGAAGCCGAACACCTTCGGGAACCAGAACGACACGCCGGCCAGGTAGCCGAACACGGCGCCGCCGATGATGGTGTTGTGGAAGTGGGCGATCAGGAACAGGCTGTTGTGCAGCACATAGTCGGCGCCCGGCACGGCCAGCAGCACGCCGGTCATGCCGCCGATGGAGAAGGTCACCATGAAACCCAGGGTCCACAGGATCGGGGTTTCAAAGCGCAGGCGGCCTTTGTAGATGGTGAACAGCCAGTTAAACAGCTTCACGCCGGTCGGGATCGAGATGATCATCGTCGCGATGCCGAAGAAGGCGTTGACGTTGGCGCCGGAGCCCATCGTGAAGAAGTGGTGCAGCCAAACCATGAAGCCCAACACCGAGATCGCGCCGCTGGCGTAGATCATCGACTTGTGGCCGAACAGGCGCTTGCCGGCGAAAGTGGACACCACTTCCGAGAAGATGCCGAACGCCGGCAGAACCAGGATGTACACCTCGGGGTGGCCCCAGGCCCAGAACAGGTTCAGGTACATCATGGCGTTGCCGCCCAGTTCCGCAGTGAAGAAGTGGAAGTCCAGGTAGCGGTCCAGCGCCAGCATGGCCAGCGCGCCGGTCAGGATCGGGAAGGAAGTGGCGATCAGCACGTTGGCCCAGGTGCAGGTCCAGGTGAAGATCGGCATGTCCATCAGCTTCATGCCCGGGGCGCGCATCTTGATCACGGTCACCAGGAAGTTGATCGCGGTCAGCGTCGTCCCGATGCCTGATATCTGCAAGGCCCAGATGTAGTAATCCACCCCCACGTCAGGACTGAATCCCAGCTCGGCCAGCGGCGGATAGGCCACCCAGCCGGTGCGGGCGAAGTTGCCCACGCCCAGCGACAGGTTGACCAGGATCACCGCGGACACCAGCAGCCAGAAGCTCAGCGAGTTCAGGAACGGGAAGGCCACGTCGCGCGCGCCGATCTGCAGCGGCACCACGATGTTCATCAGGCCCGTCATGAACGGCATCGCCATGAAGATGATCATGATCACGCCGTGGGCGGTGAAGATCTGGTCATAGTGCTCGGGCGGGAACACGCCATGGGCGCCGCCGGTGGCCATCGCCAGCTGGGTACGCATCATCAGCGCGTCGGCGAAGCCGCGCAGCAACATGATCATGGCGACGATGATGTACATCACGCCGATTTTCTTGTGATCCACGGAAGTGAGCCACTCTTTCCAGAGATAGCCCCACTTGCCGAACTTGGTGATCAGCGCGAACAGCATCAGCCCGATCAGGCCGGCACCTCCCAGCGCCCCCATGATGATGGGCTCATGGAACGGGATCGCGTCCAGAGTCAGTTTACCTAACCACATCGATTGTTACTCCTTCACAACCGGCGGCGTGATCGCGGCGCACAGTTCTTTGGTCATCTTGGTCAGCTTGATGGCGTCGTCGCTGTCGGCCAGCGACGGGCGAGCGGCCATGTACTTGTGCTGCACGGCCTCGAACAAATACGGCGTGGTCGACGCGTAGTATTCCACCGCATTGTTTTCGCTAGGCTTGAGCAACTTCAGGTACGCAGGCGCGTCCAATGCCTTGCCGGCAGCCTTGGCCTTGGCCACCCAGGCTTCGAACTCGGCCGGGGTCTTGGTGGCGACGGCGTTGAATTTCATGCCCGAGAAGCCGGCGCCGCTGTAGTTGGCGGAGAAGCCCTTATAGGTGCCCGGCTCATTGGCGATCAAGTGCAGTTGGGTCTGCATGCCCGCCATCGCGTAGATCTGGCCGCCCAGCTGCGGAATGAAGAAGGAATTCATCGCCGCGTCGGAGGTGATCTTAAAGCTCACCGGGGTATCGGCCGGGAACACTAGTTCGTTGACGGAAGCGATTTGCTGCTCGGGGTAGATGAACAACCATTTCCAGTTCAGCGCCACCACCTGCACCTGGATCGCCTTCTTGTCCGATTCCAGCGGACGATAGGGATCCAGCTTGTGCGTGCTCTTCCAGGTCAGCGTCGCCAGGAAGGCGATGATGATGCAAGGGATCAGCCAGACCACGATTTCGATCTTGGTCGAGTGCGACCATTTCGGTTCGTAGGCGGCTTCCTTGTTGCTGGCGCGGTACTTCCAGGCGAAGACCAAGGTCATCACGATCACCGGGATGACCACCAGCAGCATCAGCGCAGTTGCCGTCAGGATCAGGGACTTCTGCTCAGCGGCGATCTGGCCCTTGGGATCGAGAATGCCGCCTTGGCATCCCGACAGCAGGGCGATCACCACAGGCGCCAGCCCCCGCATCAGGCGGGAGGGTCTATGGTTTCTCATCATACGACTTTTCGGGTTAAAAATCCTTTGGCGCGCAGATGCGCAACAGGCGTTGCGAGCCATGCTCCAACGCCAAGAAAACAGTTTCCTGCCGGATCCATAAGCGGCAGCGCCAGGCGCGGCCACATGAATCCAGGTCAAACCAGAAATTTAGGGATCGCGGATATTCCACGACCGGCCCCACCGGCGGCTTGCGCCGGTTACGGCGGGAAGCGACTCCACAATCGCTTCCGGACGATGACGTGACAGCTGAAGATCACTGCCCGAGTGAAACGCCGCACGCGGCGCGGGAAGACAGGAATTCGGCAAGCACAAACATCAGCGCCCGGCTCAGGCAGAACTGCGACAAATCGTCGCGGTCCCCGGTAGCGGGCGGGCGTATTAGAAACAGTTCCGGCCGATATTTCAAGAGTCTTGACCATGGTCAAGACCTCGACAGCATCCGATATGCCATTCAATTGACAAAAATCAACGACGGCATCTGCCTTATTCTGCCGCAGCAACAACCACTTAGGACAAAGTCATTAACATGACCCAGGCATGTCAGCAGTTGCAAACCGTTACAAAAAATATTTCTTTTAGTGAGATTGCCAACCAGGAGAAAGTCTTAACAAAAATAGAAAATCTGGAATCCAGAAGCCCCCCGCGCAGTCTGGGCTGTAAGTCGCGGAAAGCTCGCGGAATGAAAATCGGAGGCGGCTGAAATGCAAAAAGCCGAATCGGCTATCGATTCGGCTTTTCTGGCATTTGGTTGCGGGGGCAGGATTCGAACCTACGACCTTCGGGTTATGAGCCCGACGAGCTACCAGACTGCTCCACCCCGCGTCAGAGAGATTGCATATTAAGGCAATGCTAAAAGCGCGTCAAGAACTTTTTACATAAAAATACTCGCCAGCCCATTTACCCCCCGTTCCGCAAGCATAGCGGCAACAAAAAAGCGGCCCGCGGGCCGCCTTTGGCATCGGACAAAAAGCCGATTACTTCTTCTCAGCGCGGGCCTTGGCCACCAGCTCGTTCATCACCTGGATCATGCGCTCCGGCGTGCTGGTCACCACCACGTACTTGCCGTTGACGATCACGGTCGGCGTGCCCTGAATCTGGTAATCGCGAGTGATCTTGGTCGCGCGCGCCACCTGGGCGTTGATGCCGAAGGAGTTGTAGGTCTGCAGCAGCTTGGCGCTGTCCACGCCCTTCTGTTGCTTGATCCAGCTGGTGAACTGCTCAGGCTTGGACAAATCCATGCGCTGCTTGATCTGCGCGTCGAAAGCCGGGCGGTGCAGCTTGTCGAAGGTGCCGGTGGCATTGAAGGTGGCGAACATGCGGGCGAAGCCTTCCATCGACTTCTGCCATACGATCTGCTCCTTGCGGAAGCTCACGTCGGCCGGAAGGGTCTTGCTCCAGGCGTTGAGCGCCGGATCGTCGTCATAGCAATGGATGCAGTGGTAGGAGAAGAATTCGATCACTTCCACCTTCTTGGGATCGGCCACTGGCTGGGGCGTGCTCAGCATCGTGTAGTCCTTGCCCAGCTGGATCGCGGCATTCGCCATGCCGCTGACCGCCAGCATTGCCAACAACAACCATTTCTTCATGTTCTTTTCCCGTTATTTGGAGAGATGAGACTTACTCGGCGGCCTTCACCACATTGGCGCTGATGCCGTCCTGCTTCAACTGCGCGCGGATGCGATCCACATCGTCCTGACGGCTTAGCGGCCCCACTCGGACCCGATGGACCATCCCCTTGTCAGGCACGTTGACCGACTGGATCTTGGCTTCGACACCCAGCAAAGCCAGCTTGGCCTTCAGATTGTCGGCCTCGTCCTGGTTCTGGAACGCGCCCAGCTGCAAATAAACTTTTTTGGCAGGCGCCGATGCCGAAGGTTCCCCCGAACGCGAGGACTTGGCGTCGGATGTCACCGCGTCCACCTGGCCCGGCAGAATCTTGTAGAAATCGAAGCGCTGCTCATCCTTGCCGGTCTTTGCCGGCGCTTGCTGCGCCGGCTTGGGCTTGGCTTCGTGCGGGGTTGCCGGCGGAGGCAGCGGCACCGTCTCGGTGGAGTCCAGCGTCGCCTGCTGCTGCGGCTGGGCAGGAGCCGCCGCGGCCGGCGTCGTGGCCGAAGCGGCCTCGGAAATGCGGGTGCCCGGCGCCAGCAGCTCGGTCGGCGGCTGCGGCGCTTCCGCCTTGCGCTCGTTCTTGGGCTGGAAGGCGGCCGGCGAGCGGTTCAGATACATCGCCAACCCCACCGCCACCGCTACGCCGACGATCAGGCCGATGATGATGCCCGCCATCATGCCGCCTCCGCCGCTGCGCGACGAGGAGGAATTGCCGCGCCCGCGCGACGGTCTGGGGGAGTTTTTCAGGTCTCGATTAGCCATTCACCACTACCGCTATGTCTGTCGGACGGCCATCATGCCATCCGTATTTAATTGATCAATTCTATCAAGCGCCGCCTTGCATGACGCGCCTGAGCTGGATCGCCTGCAATACATGGTTGCGGCTTATCGTTTCAACGCCCTGCAAATCAGCGATGGTGCGCGAAACCCGCAGTATCCGATGATACGCGCGCGCCGACAAGCCAAGTTGTTGCAAAGCCTTGGCCAGCACGGCCAGCGCGTGCTCGTCGCCGCGGCAATGCGTCTCCAGCGCCTCGCCCTGCAGCGCCGCGTTCAAGCCGCCCTGACGCACCAACTGGCGCTCCCTGGCCTCGAACACCCGCCGGCGCACCGGCTCGCTGCCCTCTCCCGGCGTGGAATGCTGCAGCTCCGCCGCCGTCAAGGCCGGCACCTCCACCTGCAAGTCGATCCGGTCCAGCAAGGGGCCGGAGATTTTACCCCGATACTTCGCCACTTGCTCGGGCGAGCACTGGCAGCGACCGGAAGGATGGCCATGGTAGCCGCAAGGGCAGGGATTCATCGCCGCCACCAGCTGGAAGCGCGCCGGAAAACTGGCCTGCCGCGCCGCGCGCGAGATATGGATCACTCCGCTCTCCAACGGTTCCCGCAGCACCTCCAATACCTTGCGATCGAACTCCGGCAGCTCGTCCAGGAACAACACGCCGTGATGCGCCAGACTGATCTCGCCAGGCCGGGGCTCGCTGCCTCCGCCGACCAGCGCCACCGCCGAGGCGGTGTGATGGGGAGAGCGATACGGCCGCACCCGCCAGCGACCCGGTTGGAAGCCCTGGGATCCCAGCGACTGCACCGCCGCGCTCTCCAGCGCCTCCCGCTCGGACAAGGGCGGCAGCAAACCCGGCAGCCTGGCCGCCAGCATCGACTTGCCGGTGCCGGGCGGCCCCATCAGCAGCAAGCTGTGCCCGCCGGCCGCGGCGATTTCCAGCGCGCCGCGCGCGATGGACTGGCCTTTGACATCGCCGAGATCGGGATAGTTCGGCCACTCTCCGCCCAACGCGCCGGCGAAAGGCTCCAGCGGCTGCAAACCGTTCAAGAAGGCGCAGGCCTGCGGCAAGGACGCCACCGCGTAAATGGCCGCGCCGCCGACCACAGCAGCCTCCGCCGCGCTGTCGGCAGGCAACACGAAGGCCCGGCCCGCGGCGTGACACTGGCAGGCCATCGCCAACGCGCCGCGCACCGGACGCACCGCGCCGCTGAGCGCCAGCTCGCCGGCGAATTCGTAATGGGCGATGTCGTCGTTCTTCACCTGGCCGGAAGCCAGCAGGATGCCGATGGCGATAGGCAGGTCGAAGCGGCCGGAATCCTTGGGCAGGTCGGCCGGAGCCAGATTGACAGTGATCTTGCGGGCGGGAAATTCGAATCCCGAGGTGAGGATGGCGGCGCGGACGCGGTCCCGGCTTTCCTTCACCTCGGTGTCGGGCAGGCCGACGATATTGAACGCGGGCAGGCCGTTGGCGAGGTGGACCTCGACGGCTACCTCTGGCGCATCAAGCCCGGACAGCGCCCTGCTCGCTACCACCGCCAGCGTCATGGCGCTCAGGAGTGGCCGAGTTCGGACTGTTCTTCCGCTTTAGCCGCGGCCTCGTCCGGAAACACTTGGTTCTCCAGCCTGGCCAGGCGCGACTCCAACGCGGCCAGCTTTTCCCGCGTGCGCGCCAGCACCGCCTGCTGCACGTCGAATTCCTCGCGGGTGACCAGATCCATCTTGGAAAACGTGGAAGCCATCATCGCGCGGACATTCTTCTCGATATCCTTGGCCGGGCTGGCGGCGATGGTCTCGCTGATCTTGGCGCTGATTTCTTCAAACAGTTTCTGGCTCAACATGGTGGCGGCTCCCGCAGTGTCTTGATCTTCAGCCGAGTGTAGCAAAAAGCGCCCTCGCGCTCCCGCATTTCCTGCCCGCAAGGACATGTCAGCCCGTCTCCAGATTTCATCCAGGCCATGTTGCGGCGCAGCGATGCACCAAAACTGTGCAGCATAAGCAGCCCCGGCGCACAAGGAAAGTGCCAAAACGGCCAGCGCGGCCTTTTTTGCAGTGCATCACAATTCAGAGAACGCCCATCGCGGGCTGGCACGATTCCTGCATAACCATCCGCAGCAGAACCATCTGTCAATCGTCCGAGAAGGAGCCGCCATGAAACTCGTTACCGCAGTGATCAAGCCGTTCAAGCTTGACGAAGTCCGCGAAGCGCTGTCCGCCATCGGCGTACAAGGCGTCACCGTTTCCGAGGTCAAGGGATTCGGCCGCCAGAAAGGCCATACCGAGCTGTATCGCGGCGCAGAATACGTCGTCGACTTCTTGCCCAAGGTGAAGCTGGAAATCGCCATCGACGACGCGCTGCTGGACCAGGTGGTGGAAGCCATCGAGAAGTCCGCCCGCACCGGCAAGATCGGCGACGGCAAGATCTTCGTCTACGACCTGGAGCAGGTGATCCGCATCCGCACCGGCGAAACCGGCGCCGACGCGGTCTGACCGCTTTGTGAAACTGGGGAAACCATAATGAAAAAGATACTCGCTGCAATGGCTTCCGGGCTCGCCGCCCTCTCGCTGCCCGCCCTGGCCGACGCGCCGGCCGGTCCCGCGGTGGTCGCCGCCAAGGTGATCAACTCCGGCGACACCGCCTGGATGCTGACCTCCACCGCCCTGGTGCTGTTCATGACCATTCCCGGCCTGGCGCTGTTCTACGGCGGCATGGTCCGCAAAAAGAACGTGCTGGCCACACTGATGCAAAGCTTCGCCATCACCGCGCTGGTGACTGTGCTGTGGGCCGTGGTTGGCTACAGCCTGGCCTTCACCGTGGGGACGCCGTACATCGGCGATCTGTCGCGCTTCATGCTGGACGGCATGGTGTACATGAAGGACGCCGGCAAGCTGGCCGTGCATCCTCTGGCCGGCACCATTCCGGAATCGGTGTTCATGACCTTCCAGATGACCTTCGCCATCATCACCCCGGCTTTGATCACCGGCGCCTTCGCCGAGCGGATGAAGTTCTCGGCGATGCTGGTATTCATGGCGCTGTGGTCATTGCTGGTCTACGTGCCGGTGGCGCACTGGGTGTGGGCGCCGGGCGGCTGGATGGGCGACAAGGGCGTGCTGGACTTTGCTGGCGGCACCGTGGTGCACATCAACGCCGGCGTGGCCGGCCTGGTGACCGCGCTGGTGCTGGGCAAGCGCGTCGGTTTCGGCAAGGAGGCGATGCCGCCGCATAACCTGGTGCTGACCCTGATGGGCGCGTCGATGTTGTGGGTAGGCTGGTTCGGCTTCAACGCCGGCTCGGCAGGCGCCGCCGACGGCCGCGCCGGCATGGCCATGGTCACCACCCAGGTCGCCACCGCGATGGCCGCGCTGGCCTGGATGTTTGCCGAATGGGCGACTAAGAAGAAACCGTCCGTGCTGGGCATCGCCTCCGGCGCGGTCGCCGGCCTGGTGGCCATCACCCCGGCCGCCGGCTTCGTCGACGTCAAGGGCGCGCTGATCATCGGCCTCGCCGCCGGCGCGGTGTGCTTCTGGGGCGCCACCGGGCTCAAGCACATGCTGGGCTATGACGACTCGCTGGACGCTTTCGGCGTACACGGCGTTGGCGGCATCCTGGGCGCGCTGCTGACCGGCGTGTTCGCGGTCAAGGACATCGGCGGCGCCGACGGCAGCCTGGCCACCCAGGCGCTGGGCGTCGGCGTGACCATCGCCTACTGCGGCATCGTCACCTTCATCCTGCTGAAACTGGTGGACATCGTGCTGGGCCTGCGCGTGGCCGAAGACGAAGAGCGCGAGGGCCTGGATCTGGTGCTGCACGGCGAACGCGTGGAATAAGACGCCAGAACCGAAGATTGTTGTGTAAGGGACTTGGCGGGGCTTCGGCCCCGTTTTTTTTTCGCCGGTCCAAAATGAAAAACCGGCCAGAGGCCGGTTTTGATCGATTCGACAAGCTTACTTGACGATGCGCAGGCTGGGGCGCCCGCTGGGGCGGTTCGGCGACGGATCGTCGCCGCCGGACTCCGGCGCATCCTCTTCGGCGCTGACCGGCTTCAGGCTTGCCGCCTCCTCGCTCATCGGCTCCACCTCGAAGCCCATGCCTTCGCCGGTCTCCCGGGCGAAGATGGACATCACGTTGCCGATGGGCACCCAGATGTCGCGCGATACGCCGCCGAAGCGGGCGGAAAACGAGATCCACTCATTGTCGATGCGCAGGTTCTTCGTCGCGCCATCGGCGATGTTCAGCACGATCTCGTTGTTCTTCACGTATTCGAGCGGCACGTCGGTGCGGCTGTTCACCCACACCACGATGTACGGGGTGTAGCCATTGTCGCCGCACCACTGGTGCAGCGCGCGCAGCATGTACGGCTTGGTGCTGGAGCTCATCGCGTCTCCTTTACTTACGCATCGCCTTTTCGGACGGGGTCAGCGAATCGATGAAGGACTGGCGCTGGAAGATGCGCTCGGCGTACTTGAGGATGGGAGCGGAGCTCTTGCCCAGGTCGATATTGTAATGCTCCAGGCGCCACATCAACGGGGCGATGGCCACGTCGATCATCGAGAAATCGTCGCCCAGCATGAATTTCTGCTTGGAGAAGATCGGCGCGATGGTGGTCAGGCCGTCGCGGATCGCTTCGCGCGCCTTGGTCGCTTCCTTGCCGGTGGCGCCGGCTTCCAGCGTCTTCACGTGAATGAACAGCTCATTCTCGAAACGATGCAGGAACAGGCGGGCGCGGGCGCGCATCACCGGATCCGCAGGCATCAGCTGCGGGTGCGGGAAACGCTCGTCGATGTATTCATTGATGATGTTCGACTCATGCAGGATCAGGTCGCGCTCCACCAGAACCGGCACTTCGTTGTACGGGTTCATCACAGCCAGATCTTCCGGCTTGTTATGGATATCCACATCGATGATTTCGAAATCCATCCCTTTTTCGAAGAGCACGATACGGCAGCGCTGACTGAACGGGCAGGTGATTCCGGAGTAGAGGGTCATCATGGCGGAGAAAATCCTTGACTAACTTAAAAAATGAGTGCAGCGCGCATTCTAGCACCATCCGGTGGACACATTCCAGTATTTCAACACAACATCATGATTTTAAAAAAGAAAAAGGCGGAATCTCTTCCGCCTTTTTTCAACCAGCTGATCGCTTTAGTGAACGTCGCGCCAGTATTCCTTCTTCAACAGATACACCAGCGGGAACAACAACAGGCCGAGGAACATCACCACCACGTAGCCGATCTGCTGCCGCTTCACCGCCGCCGGTTCGCCCATATAGACCAGGAAGTTGGTCAGGTCGCGCATGCGGCGGTCGAACTCGGCGGTGTTGGCCTTGCCGTTCTCCAGCTTGGTCAGCGTGCCGGCCTTGACCAACTCGAGCTTGTGCTCCTCCTGGCCTTCGGCGTTCTTCACCGTCTTCAACTCTTGATCGCCCTGCCATTCCCAGAAGATGTGCGGCATGCCCACCTTGTCGAACACCAGGTTGTTCCAGCCGGTCGGGCGGGACGGATCGCGATAGAAGCCGCGCAGATAGCTGTACAGGTAATCGGCGCCGCGGGAACGGGCGATCAGCGACAGATCCGGCGGCGTCGCGCCGAACCAGGCCTTGGCGTCCTGCTTGTTCATCGCAATATTCATCTGATCGCCGATCTTGGCGCCCTCCGGCATCAGGTCGGCCTTGATCTGCTCCTCGGTCAGGCCGATGTCCTCCAGCCGGTTGTAGCGCATCATGCTGGCCGAGTGGCAGGACAGGCAGTAGTTGGCGAAGATCTGCGCGCCGCGCTGCAGGCTCTCGGTATCCTGGATGTCGATGTTCGCCTTGTCGAGCTTGGGCCCGCCCTCGTTGGCGAAGACCGGCATCGCGACAGGCAGCGCTAGCGCCGCGGCGACGATCAGGTGACGGATCTTGTTTTTCATTTTCCTTATCCCCTTGCTTACACGTTCATGGCGAACAGCGCGGCCAGGAACACGGTCAACGCCACCAGGGCCACGAACTGGATCTGGCGCTTGGCGTTGGTATCGGTCACGCGCTCCGGCACCGGGACGCTGCCCACGTCGTTCTTGGTGTAGAACGGCATGCCCAGGAAGAAGGCGAAGTAGATCGCCGAGAATATCTGCGAGATCAAAGTGCGCACTTCGGTCGGCGGCATCGCGCCCAGGATGCCCAGCCCGATGAACGCGGCGATGAACAACACCAGCGCCACCTTGAACTTGGGACCACGGTAGCGGATGGACTTGATCGGCGAACGGTCCAGCCACGGCAGGAAGGCGATCAGCACCACGGCCGCGCCCATCGCCAGCACGCCCCACACCTGAGTGCCGGCAAACGACGGAATGGCGCGCAGAATCGCGTAGAACGGCGTGAAGTACCATACCGGCGCGATGTGCGGCGGGGTCTTCAGCGGGTCGGCCTGATCGAAGTTCGGGTGCTCGAGGAAGTAGCCGCCCATCTCCGGCAGGAAGAACACGATCACCGAGAACACCACCATGAACACCACGACGCCGAGGATGTCCTTGATCGTGTAATAGGGATGGGAGTAGATGCCGTCCAGGTACAGGCCGGTATTCGGATCCTTGGGCTGCTTCTTGATCTCCACGCCGTCCGGATTATTGGAGCCCACTTCGTGCAGGGCCATCAGGTGGGCCGCCACCAGCGCCAGCAGCACCAGCGGCACCGCGATCACGTGCAGCGCGAAGAAGCGGTTCAGCGTGGCGTCGGATACCACGAAGTCGCCGCGTATCCACAGCGACAGATCGGGGCCGATCACCGGGATGGAGCCGAACAGGTTGACGATCACCTGGGCGCCCCAGAACGACATCTGCCCCCAGGGCAACAGGTAGCCCATGAAGGCCTCGGCCATCAGGCACAGGAAGATCAGCGTGCCGAACACCCATACCAGCTCGCGCGGCTGCTTGTACGAGCCGTAGATCAGGCCGCGGAACATGTGCAGGTAAACCACGACGAAGAACATCGAGGCGCCGGTGGAGTGCATGTAGCGGATGATCCAGCCGCCGGCCACGTCGCGCATGATGTACTCGACCGAGGCGAAGGCGACCGGAACGCCGGCGGCGTTCAGCGTGCCGTCCGGCTTGTAGTTCATGGTCAGGAAGATGCCGGTGACGATCTGCAGCACCAGCACCAGCATGGCCAGCGAACCGAAGAAGTACCAGAAGTTGAAGTTCTTGGGCGCGACATACTTGCCCCATTGGCTTTCCCACAGGGCGGTCAGCGGGAAACGCTCGTCCACCCAGTTAAGCAACTTTTGCGCTTTGCTCATTTTTCGCCCTCAGCTTATTTGTCGTCGCCAATCAGCAGGCGGCTATCGGACAGATACTTGTGCGGGGGGATTTCCAGGTTCTTGGGCGCCGGCACCCCTTTGAATACGCGGGCGGCCAGATCGAACTTGGAACCATGGCAGGGGCAGTAGAAGCCTCCCAGCCACTCCGGCCCCAGATCGGCGGGAGCCAGGTCGGGCCGGAAGGTCGGCGAACAGCCCAGGTGGGTGCAGATGCCCACCGCCACCAGGAATTGCGGCTTGATCGAACGATTTTCGTTCTGGCAGTACTTGGGCTGTTGATCGACTTCGGATTTCGGATCCACCAGCTTGGGATCGTTCTTGGGCAGGTTCTTGATCTGCTCGGGCGTGCGGCTGAGCACCCACACCGGCTTGCCGCGCCATTCGACGTTGATCTTCTGGCCGGCCTCGATCTTGCCGATGTCGACCTCGACCGGCGCGCCGGCCGCCTTGGCCCTCTCGGACGGGAAAAAGCTCATGAAAAATGGCGTGGCCGCGCCGACTACCGCAACCCCCCCAACAGCGCTGGAAGCGATCGTCAGAAAACGACGGCGCCCCGTATCGACTTGCTGTTCACTCATTACAGTCATCCTCAATCGTGGAAATCGAGCCCTAAACCGCTGGATTTTACCCGATTACTAGTAGGGACTTGAAGCTTCTATGCAAATAAATTGAGCGAGACGCCAGCAACTTGCTTAAACAGGGTTATAAACGTCAATAAATTCGACATTTATGCCGGATACTTGCGCCAAATGCTCGCCTAGTGCCTTGATGCCAAAGCGTTCCGTGGCATGATGTCCGGCGGCGATGAATGCCACATCGCTTTCCATCGCCATGTGGTAATTCTGTTCCGATGCTTCGCCGGTGATGAAAACGTCAACCCCGAGCGCGATCGCGTCGGCGAAAAAAACCTGCGCGCCGCCGGTGCACCACGCCACCCTGCGCACCGGCTTGCCCGGCCTTCCCAACAGTTGCGCCTGCCGTCCCAACGCCCCGGTCACATGCTCCGCGAACGCCGCGGCATCGCCATCTCCGGCCCAGCCGCCATGCCAGAGCAGATTCTGCTCGCCGGCTTGCCCCGCAGGCTCCAGCCCCAGCGCCTTGCCCAGCTGCGCGTTGTTGCCAAGCTCCAGGTGCCCGTCCAGCGGCAGGTGATACGCCAGCAGGCTGATGTCGTGCTGCAGCAAGGCGCGGATGCGCTGCTTCTTCATGCCGCAGATGCGCGCGTCCTCGCCTTTCCAGAAATAACCGTGATGCACCAGGATGGCATCCGCGCCTTGCGCCGCCGCGGCATCGATCAAGGCCTGCGACGCCGTGACGCCGGTCACCACCTTCCTGATCTCGCCGCGCCCTTCCACCTGCAGGCCATTGGGCGCGTAATCTTTGTAGCGCCAAGGCTCAAGGCAGGCATCCAAAATATTCTGTACGTCATTAATCTGCATGGCCTTCATTTCCTCAATATTGATTACTGACGGAGCTTTGTCATTATTCGCGACGATTCTGGCGAATTCCGCGCAGAATTCCCATCGCTTTGCCGGATGTTTTTAAAGTGGATAAAATCAACGGAATTGTCCGCCCCGCGCGATGGTTCCCAGTCATGGGCCATCCGGCTTCGCCCCGCAATGCCATGCAGCGATATGAGCTATTCTCGACATCAGCGGATGGCATTCGGCGCTAACGCGATCACTTTCGCGGGCGATCCGCTTCAGCGCTCCCCAGCCCGACAAAGCCGGCACGCAGAGATTCATACAAGCGCATGCGGCGGGAAACTCGATCATACAGGAAGCTTCAATGACCATTCTCGTTACCGGCGGCGCCGGCTTCATCGGCGGCAACTTCGTTCTCGACTGGCTGGCCGGCCGCGAGGAAACCGTTGTCAATCTGGACGCTCTGACTTACGCCGGCAATCTGGAAACCCTGCACACAGTCAGGACCAAACCCAACCATGTTTTCACCCATGGCGATATCGGCGACCGGAAACTGGTCGCCGAGCTGCTGCGCGACCATCGCCCGCGGGCCATCGTCAATTTTGCCGCGGAAAGCCACGTGGACCGCTCGATACACGGCCCGGGCGATTTCATTCAGACCAATATCGTCGGCACCTTTAACCTTCTGGAATGCGCGCGCGAATACTGGAACGGGCTGGAGGCCGGCGAGCGCGAGGCCTTCCGCTTCCTCCATGTGTCCACCGACGAGGTATACGGCACCCTGCAGGCTGAAGATCCTCCCTTCGCCGAAACCAAGCGCTACGAGCCGAACAGCCCCTACTCCGCCTCCAAAGCGGCGTCCGACCATCTGGTGCGGGCCTGGCATCACACTTACGGCCTGCCGGTGCTGACCACCAATTGCAGCAACAACTACGGGCCCTACCACTTCCCTGAGAAACTGATCCCGCTGGTCATCCTGAACGCGCTGGCCGGCAAGCCGCTGCCCATCTACGGCGATGGGCGGCAAGTCCGCGATTGGCTGTACGTCAAAGACCACTGCAGCGCGATCCGCCGCGTGCTGGAGGCCGGCAAGCCAGGCGAAACTTACAATGTTGGCGGCTGGAACGAAAAAACCAATCTCGAAGTGGTCAGCGCCATCTGCGGCATCCTGGATCAACTGAAGCCCCGCCCGGATGGCCAGGCCTATCGCGAGCAGATCCAATTCGTCGCCGACCGTCCCGGCCACGACCGCCGCTACGCGATCGACGCGCGCAAGCTGGAACGGGAGCTGGGCTGGAAACCCGCAGAAACCTTCGACAGCGGCATCCGCAAAACCGTCGAATGGTATTTGAACAATCCGGACTGGATAGAACATGTCAGCAACGGCAGCTATCGGGATTGGCTCGACAAGCACTACGGATGAGCGCCATGCATCGCATACTGATAACCGGAAAAAATGGCCAGGTCGGCCATGAATTGCAACGCTCGCTGGCGCCGCTGGGCGAACTCATCGCCACCGACAGGCAGGAACTGGACCTGGCCCAGAGCGGGGAGCGCATCGAGCAGGCCCTGGATCGCCTCCAGCCAGACATCATCGTCAACCCAGCCGCCTATACCGCGGTGGACAAGGCCGAAAGCGACGAGGCGACGGCGAACGCCGTCAACGCCGACGCCGTCGGCGTCATGGCGCGCTGGGCCGCCCGCCGCGGAGCATTGCTGGCGCACTACTCCACCGACTACGTATTCAACGGCGACGGCGAACGCCCCTGGCGGGAAGACGACGCCACCGGCCCGCAATCGGCATACGGCCGCAGCAAGCTGGCAGGCGAAGAGGCCGTGCGCCTGGCCGATGCCCGCCACTTGATACTCCGCACCAGCTGGGTGTTCGGCGCGCATGGCGCCAACTTTCTGAAAACCATGCTGAAACTGGGACAGGAGCGGGATACGCTCAAGGTCGTCAACGACCAGATCGGCGCGCCGGCATCCGCCGCCCTGATCGCCGACGTCAGCGCCGAACTGATCCGCCGCTATTTGTCCGGGCCGGCCGGATTCGCATTCGGCACCTACCATCTGGCGCCCCGCGGCGAAACCAGCTGGCACGGCTATGCGGTCTACCTGCTCCGGCGCGCCGCCGCATCCGGGCTGGCGCTTAAAATCGATCCCGCCCATATCCAGGGCATTCCCAGCAGCGAGTACCCGCTGCCCGCCAAACGCCCCGCCAACTCCCGGCTGTGTTGCGACAAGCTGAGAAACACCTTCGGCATCGAGCTGCCTGAATGGCAAAGCGGCGTGGATCAGGTGCTTGCGCAGTTGCTGCAGGCTTCTGGCTGCGGCAAGGCCCACCGGGAATGACAACAGGAGAGCAAGCCATGAAACGAAAAGGCATCATCCTCGCCGGCGGATCCGGCACCCGGCTGTATCCCGCCACCATCGCCGTCAGCAAGCAACTGCTGCCGATCTACGACAAGCCGATGATCTATTATCCGCTGACCACGCTGATGCTGTCGGGCATCCAGGATATTCTGATCATCTCCACGCCTCAGGACACGCCCCGGTTCCAGCAGCTGCTAGGCGACGGCAGCCAATGGGGCGTCAATCTGCAATATGCGGTCCAACCCAGCCCGGACGGCCTGGCTCAGGCCTTCCTTATCGGCGAGACCTTCATCAACGGCAATCCATCGGCGCTGGTGCTCGGCGACAACATCTTCTACGGCCACGAATTTTCCAATCTGCTGCAGGCCGCCAACATCCAGAACGATGGCGCGACCGTCTTCGCCTACCGGGTCAGCGACCCCGAGCGTTACGGCGTGGTGGAGTTCGACCAACAAGGCCGCGCCCTGTCCATCGAGGAAAAACCCGCCAAGCCCAAATCGCACTATGCTGTGACCGGCCTGTATTTCTATGACTCGCAAGTCGTGGAAATCGCGAAAAGCATCAAGCCCTCGCCCCGCGGCGAACTGGAAATCACCGACATCAACAACATCTATCTGCAGCAGCAACAGCTGAACGTGCAGACCATGGGCCGCGGCTATGCCTGGCTGGATACCGGCACCCACGAGTCGTTGCTCGAGGCGGGCCAGTTCATCGCCACCATCGAAAACCGCCAGGGACTGAAGGTCGCCTGCCCGGAGGAAATCGCCTTCCGCAATGGATGGATCGATGAGGCTCAGGTGCTGCGACTGGCTCAACCACTGCAGAAAACTGGCTACGGCCGTTATTTGCTGACGATGATCGCGAACTAAACCAAGCGAAGCAGAATAAGCACCATGAACGTAATCGACACCGGCATCCCTGAAGTCAAAATCATCGAACCCAAGGTATTCGGCGATGAGCGCGGCTTTTTCTTCGAAAGCTTCAACCACCAACGCTTCGAGCAAGCCATCGGCCATGCGGTCGCCTTCGTGCAGGACAACCACAGCCGTTCCGGCAAAAATGTTCTGCGCGGCCTGCATTATCAACTGGATCCACACCCGCAAGGCAAGCTGGTGCGCGTCGTCGCCGGCGCCGTGTTCGACGTTGCCGTCGACATCCGCTCAGGCTCTCCGACCTTCGGCAAATGGATAGGCGCGGAGTTGAGCGCCGCCAACAAGCGCCAGCTGTGGATACCCGCCGGCTTCGCCCACGGCTTCCTCACGCTGAGCGACGATGTGGAGTTTCTATACAAGACCACCGACTACTGGCATCCGGAGCTGGAGCGCAGCATAGCCTGGGATGATCCGGACTTGGCGATTCCCTGGCCGCTGAGCGGCGCGCCCACGTTGTCGGCTAAAGACCAGGCCGGCGCGCCGTTCGTCTCGCTGAAGAGCTGAAGCGCAGCCTCATAAGCAAACAGCCCCGCAGGCATACGCCGCGGGGCTGTTTGTTTCGGCGGACATGAGAGCATGCCCGCCTGTACGGCTCGATTTACATCATGCCGCCCATGCCGCCCATGCCGCCCATGTCCGGCATGCCTGCGGCCGGCTTGTCTTCCGGCAGCTCGGCGATCATGCAGTCGGTGGTCAGCATCAGGCCGGCTACGGAAGCCGCGTGCTGCAGAGCGGAGCGGGTCACCTTGGCCGGGTCCAGCACGCCCATTTCCAGCATGTCGCCGTATTCGCCGCTGGCAGCGTTGTAACCGAAGTTGCCCTTGCCTTCAAGCACCTTGTTCACGACAACCGACGGCTCGTCGCCGGCGTTCTTGACGATCTGGCGCAGCGGCGCTTCGATCGCGCGCAGCACGATCTTCACGCCGGCTTCCTGATCGACGTTGTCGGTCTTCAGGCTTTCCAGAGTAGCGCGGGCGCGCAGCAGGGCTACGCCGCCGCCAGGCACAACGCCTTCTTCAACCGCAGCGCGGGTGGCGTGCAGCGCGTCTTCGACGCGGGCCTTCTTCTCTTTCATTTCCACTTCGGTGGCTGCGCCGACCTTGATCACGGCAACGCCGCCGGCCAACTTGGCCACGCGCTCTTGCAGCTTCTCGCGGTCGTAGTCGGAAGTGGCTTCTTCGATCTGCTTGCGGATTTCGCCCACGCGCGCCTGGATGGTGGTGGCTTCGCCGGCGCCGTCGATGATGGTGGTGTTTTCCTTGCCCACTTCCACGCGCTTGGCTTGGCCCAGTTGGTCCAGGCTAGCCTTTTCCAGGGTCAGGCCGACTTCTTCGGCGATCACTTCGCCGCCGGTCAGCACGGCGATGTCGGTCAGCATGGCCTTGCGGCGGTCGCCGAAGCCCGGTGCCTTGACAGCCACAACCTTCAGGATGCCGCGGATGGTGTTCACCACCAGCGTAGCCAGCGCTTCGCCTTCCACGTCTTCGGCGATTATCAGCAGCGGGCGGCCGGACTTGGCCACTTGCTCCAGCACCGGCAGCAGGTCGCGGATGTTGGAGATCTTCTTGTCGAACAGCAGGATGAACGGATTGTCCAGCGCAGCGATCTGCTTGTCCTGGTTGTTGATGAAGTACGGGGACAGGTAGCCGCGGTCGAACTGCATGCCTTCCACCACGTCCAGCTCGTTGTTCAGGCTCTTGCCGTCTTCAACAGTGATCACGCCTTCCTTGCCCACTTTTTCCATCGCATTGGCGATGATTTCGCCGATGTCGGAATCGGAGTTGGCGGAGATGGAACCCACCTGGGCGATTTCCTTGGAGGTCGCGCACGGCTTGGCGATCTTGGCGATCTCGCCCACCAGCGACACCACGGCCTTGTCGATGCCGCGCTTCAGGTCCATCGGGTTCATGCCGGCGGCGACGTACTTCATGCCTTCCTGCACGATGGCCTGAGCCAGAACGGTGGCGGTGGTGGTGCCGTCGCCGGCCACGTCGGAAGTCTTGGAAGCCACTTCCTTCACCATCTGCGCGCCCATGTTCTCGAACTTGTCCTTCAGTTCGATTTCCTTGGCGACGGATACGCCGTCCTTGGTGATGGTCGGCGCGCCGAAGGAGCGGTCCAGCACCACGTTGCGGCCTTTCGGGCCCAGGGTAACTTTGACCGCGTCGGCCAGGATGTTGACGCCGGCCACCATCTTGCTACGCGCGGATTCACCAAACTTTACGTCTTTAGCTGCCATGCTCGAAATCTCCAGAATCTATTTTTGAAGTTGAGATAAGGGTCGGATTACTCGACGATGCCCATTACATCTTCCTCGCGCATCACGAGGACTTCGTTGCCGTCGACCTTGACGGTCTGGCCGGAATACTTGCCGAAGATCACTTTGTCGCCGACCTTCAGCTCCAAGGAACGGCGCTCGCCGTTTTCCAGGATCTTGCCGTTGCCAACCGCCAGGACTTCGCCCATGTCCGGTTTCTCGGCGGCTGCGCCCGGCAGAACGATGCCGGAAGCAGTCTTTTCTTCAGCCTCGAGGCGCTTGATAACAACACGGTCGTGCAGGGGACGAATTGCCATTGATCTCTCCTATTACATTGGCTGTTGAGAGTGGAACATCAGGTAGTGTTGGTTGCGATCGAGAGCTTAGCACTCGACCATCACGAGTGCTAATAATAGGGATGAGAAGCCGGGTTTTCAAGAGCTCCGCGCGTCAATTTTGCGCCGTGCCATCCTGGACGAAATTACCTACAAAGACGAGTCTGCTCGCCTCACCTCAGGCTTCAGCCATCAATGCGATATGAGTAACAAGCTCAAGATGGAGCAGAAATCGCGACCACTACCCTCTCACCCTGTTAAACTTTCTTGAAGCATTTTCTAGGTGAAAATTCAATAAAGATAACAACCACTCGCTATCTTGTGGCCATTGAAAGTCGTAAAACGGCAGGATAGCCACAAACGGGATCCGTTCCATCGCGCCAAAGCAACCCTGAGGCTTCCGACACAAGGTTATGCCTCATTTATGCTACAAGCGATTGAGCCGCCCCACCTTCAAAAGCAGCTATTTTATTGCCTCTCAAAGACACCTATCAGTAACATTGTTCGTGGCTGTTGCTCAACGCCCTCGCCGCTGTTCAGAACGATAAGATGATTAAGATCCCTGTGCGATACGAAAGCCGGACAAGAACTCAAACAATATTCACACAAATCAATCATACGTTTAAAACGCAAGGGAACACCGAACTCAGCATGAGCGTGGTATCCTGCTTGCGCAGCGTCGCCTTATGCAATTTGACCTGCGCACAACGAAACAGCGCAGCTTCATTTGTAGCAATCGTTGTGAGACAATCATTTCTTCAGATTGTTTGAAAAACTTTTAGCATTTTTATCATGAGAAAAATATGCTTCTAGCACTGTTAAACTCGATACTCTTTTCATTAATTATCGGTGCAATTCTAATTCATTTCTCTCACTTCCATGAGAAATTTTCTGCCGACCATGATTTATCTGGCGTCCAAAAATTTCATGCAACCCCTGTTCCGCGCATCGGCGGCATTGCAGTCATGGCGGGCCTAATTGTTGGCATAATCACAATATTCTTTTTGACAAGATCTTGGACGACTCCACTACTACTGCTGGCGTCTCTACCCGCATTTCTCACGGGTCTCATGGAGGATATAACCAAGAAAGTTGGGCCAGGCACGAGATTGCTGGCAACCTTCGCAGCAGCGGCTGCGGCCTTTTTCTTAGCCCAAGCAAATCTCTCAAGACTAGATATTCCTGGAATTGATACAGCCTTAAGTTCCTGGTGGCTCCTATCCCTGCTTTTGACAATGATTGCAGTAGGGGGCGTCGCTCATGCCGTAAATATTATTGATGGTTACAATGGGCTATCTGGCGTAGTTGCCATATTTATTTTTCTAGCCATGGCCTATGTCGCATTTAAGGTTCACGATATTGAATTAATGGGCTTATGTTTTACCATGATAGGAGCCATTGCTGGCTTTCTTTTTTGGAATTTTCCCCGAGGGCTAATTTTTGCCGGTGATGGAGGAGCGTATCTTGTCGGCTTCATGGTTGCTGAGGTCGCCGTTTTGCTCGTAGGCAGACACCATGAAGTTTCCCCATGGTTTCCATTACTTTGCGTTATCTACCCTGTTTTCGAAACAGTGTACTCGATTTATAGAAAAAAATTCCTCCGCGGAATGTCCCCCGGAATACCTGACGGCTTGCATCTACACATGTTGGTATACAAACGTATTGTTCGCTGGATGGTAGGCTCAAAAGACGCAGTGCATCTGACACAACGCAATAGCCTAACTTCGCCGTATCTCTGGGCATTGTCATCATTTTCAGTTGCGCCTGCCATGCTGTTCTGGAACAACACACCAGTATTAATAGGTTTTGTAATCGCATTTATGGCTACATATATTCAACTCTATCGGATGATTATCCGCTTTCGTACGCCTCGTTGGTTATTACTACACAAATCTTCTTAATCTTCAGGCAATAAAATACCCGCCCATAACTCAATACATCGAGAAGCTCTGTTTAGCTAAGTTAGTTAACCTGCAACAGTGTCCTGATCAAAATCAGGGCACGTATGAAATTTAAGATTTATTTAATATGATACTTATCCAATTAGCAGGCGGCTTAGGCAATCAACTTTTCCAATATGCATTTGGACGCGCCCTTGCCATCGAGAGTGGAGTAGATCTGTGCCTAGACACGCGCAGACTAGATGCTGAAAAAATTCACACTGGCTACTGTTTAAACAATTTCAACATCAATGCTTCCTTACTTAACGAAAAGCAAAGCCAGAAGTTCCCATCTTGGAAAGTGTCTTTATCTAGAAAAATAAAATTATTTTCTCGCTTTTTTTTAAAAATTCATCATGAGAAATCCAACAAGCACAGCCCGATTTCATTGCGTAGCAAACTAGACACTCTTTATATTGGATATTGGCAGTCGGAAAATTATTTCAAGACTCATAGTAAGACTATATTTAGAGAGCTAGAAATAATTACCCCTATCTCTTTACACTCTCAAAAAATTATAGCTCAGATGGAAAGTGTAAACTCCGTTTCCCTACATATAAGAAGAGGCGATTACACCTCCAATGCAATAGCCCAAAAAATATACCATTATTTGGATGAAGATTATTACTTCAACGCAATGGAATTGATGAAAAAAAAGATCAACAATCCTACATTTTTTATTTTCTCTGACGATATCGAATCTGCCAAACAGATGATTGGCTTGCAAGAAAATGTCTTTTACGTCTCAGATAGCAATACGACTGCTATTGATGAACTTAATTTAATGACTAATTGCAGAAATCACATAATTGCAAATAGCACTTTCAGTTGGTGGGGCGCATGGTTAGGAAAAAATGAAAATAAGATCGTAGTGGCCCCCAAATCATGGTTTAAGACTGATTTGAGCAGTGCCAATATAATACCGGATGAATGGATAAAATTATGACAGAGAGCCCTCTTGTCTCGGTTATTTTCCCTGTCAATAAAAATAACCCTCATCTAGAAGAAGCAATACAAAGCATTAAAAACCAGACATACAAGAAATTAGAGCTAATCATTATTGCCAACAATTGCGAGGATAGTTTCTATTCATTGCTGCTGAAACATCAGGATCAAAAAACAAAAGTCATCAGAACATCTATCAAGTACCTACCATTTTCTCTTAATCTTGGGGTTCACTTATCGCAAGGCGAATACATTGCACGCATGGATTCTGATGATATTTCAACCTTAGATCGAATAGAAAAACAAGTAAACTACTTTTCCAGCATGCCTGAGTTGTCTATTTTAGGATCCAATGTTGAATATATAAATGAGGAATCAGAATCCATCGGATACTCAAACTATCCGTTAGATCATTCCTCAATAGTGAGTAGCTTTCCCTTCCGGTGTAACTTGGCCCACCCAACCATAATGGTAAAAAAAGAAGTCATTACCGCCCTAGGCGGCTATATGTATGGGTCTCTTTCTGAAGACTATGATTTATGGATTCGAGCAAGTCGTCTCGGCAACTTTAAATTTTCAAATATAAGTGAGCCTCTGCTGAAGTATCGTATCCATAAAGGCCAAGCGACAAATAAAAGTAACGCTTATAATATTTTTGCTTTTGATAGTTCGTTAAAAATAAGAGAGTTCTTACTAAAAGGCAATGTTCAATACTTGCTGGGAGTCGCTCGTGGATTTGTTGCCTTTATATACGTTCGCTTTATAAAAAAATAATCGTACCGCCCAACTCACATGCGGCCCTCGTTCGCATGTCGACTATTAACATGCTGCCGGGCAATGCCGTTTCAGGCAGCCTGCTCAATTATTTAAATATTTAACCGTTATGGCTGGCAGCCACTTTCGTTAGCCATAACATACTGCAACTATACGCCTTTATAACTGGGCATATAAAGTATTTGAGATGAAGGATTGCATTATTTCTTTCGTCGGAAATTTTAAATTACCAATTCAGAACAACCCTCACAAACCCAATTAAATTTTAGATGAGACTCATATGAAAAAAGCTCTTATCACCGGTATCACAGGTCAAGATGGTTCCTACCTGGCTGAATTCTTATTAGAGAAGGGTTATGAGGTCCATGGCATCAAAAGACGCGCATCCTCTTTTAATACCCAACGAATAGATCATATATTTGAAGATCCGCACAATCAAGATGCAAGAATAAAGCTGCATTATGGCGATTTAACCGACTCATCTAATCTGACTCGGATATTATCTGAGGTTCAACCTGATGAGGTGTACAATCTTGGCGCTCAATCTCACGTTGCGGTAAGTTTTGAAGCTCCAGAGTATACTGCTGATGTAGATGCAATAGGAACTTTGCGTCTACTCGAAGCAATTCGTTTTTTAAAATTAGAAAAAAAATGCCGATTTTATCAGGCATCAACTTCAGAATTATATGGGCTAGTGCAAGAAATTCCGCAAAGAGAATCTACACCATTTTATCCCAGAAGCCCCTATGCCGTTGCAAAGCTATATGCATACTGGATCACTATAAATTATAGAGAGTCCTACGGCATGTACGCATGTAATGGAATCCTTTTTAATCATGAATCTCCACGCCGTGGTGAAACTTTTGTAACTAGGAAAATTACCCGTGGTCTAGCAAATATTGCCCAAGGCTTAGAACCTTGCTTATACATGGGCAATATGGATGCTCTAAGAGACTGGGGACATGCAAAAGATTATGTGAAAATGCAATGGATGATGCTTCAGCAAGAAAAAGCTGAAGACTTTGTTATAGCGACTGGTGTTCAATATAGCGTGCGGCAATTCATTACGTGGGCTGCTGAGAATCTGGGTATTGAGCTGGAGTTCGTCGGAACAGGCATCAATGAACATGCCAAGGTTAAAAGAATATTTGGAAATAATGCTCCCGCATTAAAAGTTGGAGATATTATTGTTAAAGTCGATCCTCGATACTTCCGACCAGCAGAAGTTGAAACATTGCTCGGAGACCCAAGCAAGGCCAAAGAGCGCCTTGGCTGGGTTCCAGAAATCACTGTACAACAAATGTGCGCCGAGATGGTCCAGAATGATCTTGAACAAGCAAAACAGCATGCACTCCTAAAACAGCATGGCCATTATGCACCAGTAAGTATTGAACGATAACCATATATTAAGGCACGCTATATGAGAATACTATTAACTGGTGCATCTGGCATGGTTGGCCATAATCTGCTAGAGCACCCTTCTGCAGATAAATTTCAATGGCTGACTCCCTCACATGCAGAACTAGACCTTTCGGATTTTACTGCCACATTGAGGTATATCGATAGAGAAAAGCCCGATTGCATTATTCATGCCGCGGGAAAGGTCGGCGGCATTCAGGCAAATATACGCGAACCCGTTAAATTTCTAATCGATAATCTCGATATGGGCCGTAATATTCTCCAAGCAGCTTATTCTGTAGGTATTAAAAATCTCATAAATATTGGTAGCTCTTGTATGTATCCTCGTGGTTGCCAAACTGCATTAAAAGAAAGCGATGTACTATCTGGTGAGCTTGAGCCTACCAATGAAGGATATGCCTTAGCAAAAATCACTGTAGCAAAACTTGCGGAATATATATGCCGTGAAAATCCGAGTTTTAATTACAAAACAGTGATACCGTGCAATCTATATGGCAAATACGATAAATTTGATCCCAAGTGGTCACACCTGATTCCTGCAATTATCCATAAATTGCATCAAGCAAAAATTCACGGTCATAGTGAAGTAGAAATTTGGGGATCCGGGGAGGCGCGGCGAGAGTTTTTATTTGCTGAAGACTTAGCAAGCGCACTATTAAAAGCTATTGATGATATTGAAACTATACCTAGCTATATGAATGTAGGGCTTGGTCATGATTACTCTGTTAATGAGTACTATCAAGCTGCTGCTGACGTAATTGAATATCATGGTGCCTTCACTCACGATCTATCCAAGCCTGTTGGAATGGATAGGAAATTGACAGATACAAGCCTAGCAAATGAATGGGGATGGAAGCCACAGACAAGCTTGGCTGACGGTCTAATGAAAACATATCAGCACTACTTACAAATTCAGAAAGAGAGCCATTAAATGCATTACCCACTTGCAAGTACCACTTGGGATCAGAATGAATATGCTGCGATTCAAAGAGTCATTGAGTCAGGCATGTTTTCTATGGGGAAAGAAGTTTACGCATTTGAACAAGCCTTTGCTGAATGGGTTGGTTGCAAATATGTCGTAATGGTCAACTCCGGATCTTCAGCTAATCTAGCCATGATTGGCGCACTGTTTTTTAGAAAAGAAAATCCTTTAAAAGCGGGCGATGAGGTTATCGTTCCTGCTGTTTCATGGAGTACAACCTACTATCCGCTGCAACAATATGGATTAAAGCTGAAGTTTGTTGATATTGATAAAGAGACTCTAAACTTTAATTTAGAGCAACTTGAAAAATCGATTACAGAAAATACTAAAGCTATTCTTGCAGTCAATCTGCTAGGCAACCCTAATGACTTTAAGCGCATTCAAAATATAATTAAAGAGCGCAATATCATTTTGCTAGAAGATAATTGCGAATCAATGGGTGCTCAGATTGATGGGAAGCAAGCCGGTACATTTGGATTGATGGGCACCTTTAGTACATTCTTCAGTCATCATATTGCGACCATGGAAGGTGGTGGCATTATGACTGATGATGAAGAACTCTATCACATTTTACTTTGTCTCAGGGCGCATGGCTGGACAAGAAATTTACCTAAGTTTAACCATGTTTGCAGTGAAAAAAGTGATAACCCATTCGAAGAGTCTTTTAGGTTTGTACTGCCTGGCTATAATCTGAGACCACTTGAAATGAGTGGTGCAATTGGGCAAGAGCAGGTCAAAAAATTACCCACTCTTATTGAAGAGCGTCGTAATAATGCTTTTTACTTTCAAGAGTTATTTTCCGACCATCCATGGATTTCTATACAACAAGAAATTGGAAATAGTAGCTGGTTTGGATTTTCTTTAATTTTAAAAGAAAATGCTCCAATTTCTCGCAAAGATTTAGTTGAAAAATTATCCGCAGCGAACATAGATGTTCGCCCTATTGTCGCTGGTAACTTTGCTAAAAATGAAGTACTGAACTGGTTTAATTACGAGATTCACGACAAACTCGACAATGCTGAATATATTGATCAAAACGGCTTCTTTGTTGGGAATCATCATTATAGCTTGCGCGAGCAAATTAATTACCTGAAGAACATTATTGGTTCATGAGATCAGCACTTCTTTATGGTGCAGGGGAAAATAATAACGTATTTTCCCCTTCGTCGCACCTTAATCGTGATAATTGCAATCACCCGTTTTTACTACTACGTAAAGAGTTATCAACATTAGGTATTGATTTAAACACCTGGGATATTAACCCAAAAACTAAGCCTACAATTGAAATTCATATCAATGCTAGGCCTATTACTCGCGCTGATAGTGTCAGATATTATTTGCTCAACATGGAAACACCATTAATTGATAAAAATAATGGTGTTGCTAAATTAGTAAATCAATTTGATACCATCTTTTGCTGGTCAAACCATACAAAAACTCAAAAGCGCTTTCAAAAAGTCAACTATAGCCAAAGTTTGATTTTGCCAGAAATAACAGGCTTTTTGAATAGAGATATATTATGTTGCATGATCGCTGGCAATAAAACTACTCTAGGCCCTGATATTCGAAGCTTGTACCCTGAAAGAGTGAAAGCTATTACTTGGTTTCAAGATAACCACCCAGATTCTTTTGAATTATATGGAACTGGTTGGAATCTACCAGCTATGCGCTATGGGAAAATAGGGCGCGCACTAACAAAGTTACAGGGAAAGCTAGCCAGCTATGCTCATCATGACTTTTTCCCTGCTTATAAAGGTCGTGTAGAAACGAAATCATCTGTTTTAAAAAAATCTCGCTTCAATATATGTTATGAAAACGTCACTGGCTTTGATGGTTATATAACTGAGAAAATTTTTGATAGCTTCTTTTCAGGGTGTGTGCCCATTTATTATGGAGCCCCTGACATTCAAGATTTTATTCCTGAAAATTGCTATATAAATAAGACGCAGTTTTCAAACTATCAAAAACTTTATGATTATTTAAGCCTTATGCCTGAGGAAGAGTATACACACTATCAAAACAATATTTATGCGTTTTTAACCAGCGAGCAATTTAAGCCATTTTCGTCAGAATATTTTGCCCAATGTATCACTGATGTGATAAAGAATGATTTGGAAAGTGAAAATTGAAATCCAATCACCTGAGCATGTTATGGATATCTCTTTCACGCTTAGCCCAGGCTTTAATTGGGCTTTTATCATTAAAAATAATTACACACTGGCTTCCTGTTGAACAATTTGCAAAGCTTGGACTAATTACTGCCTTTACTGGTTTTTTTGGATTGTTTTTAATAAACCCAGTTGGCCAATATATTAATCGACATACTCATGAATGGTATCAAGAAGGAAGCTTAATAAATCAGCTGCGGAAATTTAATCTTTATATAACCATCTTAGCTTTTTCTGGATGTTTTGCTGGTATTGTATGGGGATATACTACATCCCCCCCAAACACATCTTATTTATATATTTTTATGTTAGGCCTCGGCATTGGGATAAGTATCTGGATAGGGACTTGGAACAACACTCTTGTACCTTTACTAAATATGCTCGGCTTACGAATAAAATCGATCAACCTAGCACTTTTAACTGTAGTTTTTGGATTAACCATATCGATTTTATTAGTTGAAATTAAGCAAGATGCGCTATTCTGGTTATATGGCCAATTGCTTGGCTTTGCTATATGTTCAATGATTGCTCTTCGTATACTGGTAAAAATTTGTGGCATACCACATGTAAAAACCTCATGCTTCATAGAGCCAAGTATTATTAGGACATATTGCGTACCCATCGCAGTAACTGCAGGCTTGCTGTGGTCTTTAACTAGTGGCTATAGATTTATTGTTGATTCTGTTTGGGGGCCATACAATTTAGGCTTACTAATACTAGGTTTAGGAGTTGCAAGCCAATTTTGGTCTGTTGTAGAAGCAATTGCATCGCAAATTATTTTGCCTAAGTATTATCAACAACTAAGCCATGGAAATAGAAACCATAGCGTGGTTGCATTTAACAATATGATAAACTCTGTTCTTCCTATTTATGTCTTAATGCTAGGACTCGGCGTTTCCAGTTGTACCAGCTTAATCTCTATTTTAGTAGATTCTAAGTATCATTCCTCAATTGTCTTCTGTCAGATTGCAATGCTTGCTGAGTTTTTTAGAGCATCAAGTAGCATGTTGAATCAATCAGCTCAAATAGATAAAAAAATGACAGCGATGCTCACTCCTTATCTTATTGCGACAATTTTCGCAGTTATTGGCTTTGCAGCGCTCTTAAAATCTCAATCTGATTTTATCTATGTTCCCTTAATTTTGATGTTAGCGCTTGGAATTACCTCTGTAATTTCATTAATTGCAGCATCTAGAAGAGTCACAATTAAAATCAACATTACACTTCTATGCGGCGCATCGTTCTTAAGCCTACTTCCAATATTCGCTAGTAAGCTACTAAAGGCTAGTAGCTTACTAGGAAATATTTTTGTCCTCGCTTTGATGGCAGTTATCTCGTTACTGAGTATGATTATTATCCTACGTTACAACCGCTCGTTTCGTGAAATTATATCGACAAAGCTACCACACGAAAATCATTAATATATAGCGAATGGGTATAGCAACCATGATAACTCAACGTTCGATAAGCTTTTATAGCGTATCTTTTCTAATAATAACTAGTTTCTTAGTAACTATTATTAGCATGTTTTGCTATATTCAAAATTATCCCATTACTCAATTAACCAATGATTCAGAATCCATATTTATACATGCTTCTGATATAGTTACATATCTGAATCATTTTGACTCAGTTGAAGATATAGCAATTTATGCCGACATTTTGACCCCTGGGATTTTATATGGCCTCCCAATGGGATATATTAATTACACGATTCTTAATGTTATCCTATTAATACCCTTTTTAAAATTCTTGCTGAGCCTGAAAGATGTTAAATATATAAACACTCTTTTAATACCCAGCATAGCATTATTTATTGTAATATACAGCAAAGAGGCAATAATGCTTTTTGCGTTGAGCTTGTTTGCTATTCAGTACAAGAAAGATATTAAAAACTACGCCTTATTATTTATATTGGGCTTGGCTTGCTTTTTTGTTTTAGAAACGACACGAAGAGGCAGCGGATTATTATTTTTATTATTTTTACTTTTGAGAAAACATAGATCTTATTTTGTTTTTGTTTTACTTGGCGGCTTAGCATCTTCATATATCTTTGACTATCTTGGCGAATATATATTTATATTTCAAAGAATTGTTGATGTTTCAAACGAATTAAGTATTTCTCAGCCTAACTATTTTATACGATTGGCAAGCAATATACTTTTTTTGCCGGCATTACCCATGTACTATAAAATTGACTTTAATTTGTTTAGCCAATTTTGCTTTGGAATATGGTGCCTTTTTATACTTTATAACATTGCTGCGAAAGCAAACAGCGAAAAGCAAGAATACTCATTCAACCTTATCTTACTTATATTGCTACTTTCTTTTATTCCATTTGCGCATCCAAGATATTTGATTGCATTTATCCCATTAATTTTTATTTCGGCACCAAACAAAAATGCTTGATACTATCTCGGTAATTATTCCTTGTTTCAATGCTGAGAAATTTATAGGTAATGCTTTACTGTCAATTTATGAACAGACTAAACGACCACTAGAGATAATTTGTGTCGATGATAAATCAACCGACCTTACAATTAATGTAATTACCTCTTTTCAAGAGCAATTTTCAGACCTTAAAATTATTCTAATTGAAAGTTCTGAGAATGCAGGCCCCGCAATTGCACGTAATCATGGGCGAAAATTTGCCAAGGGGAAATGGATCGCTTTTTTAGATGCGGATGATACGTGGCATCCACAGAAACTCGAATTGCAACTTGATGCTTTGATTAAGCACTCCCTGGTTTTTATAGGAAGTGCATTTTCGTACACTGCGGCCAGTGATCATATCTATAGCTACGATGTAAAAAGAATATCTTTGTCAAGTTTGCTACTGAAAAACTATTTTCCAACTCCATCAGTGATGGTATTAAATGAAATTTTAATCCCATTTGATGAAAGCATGCGATACTCTGAAGACTACGCATGCTGGTTACTGATGGCAAAGCATGGATATCAGATGGGTTATATCCCTACTCCATTAATTACCCTAGGCAAGCCCTCATACGGACATTCTGGTCTTAGCGCTAATTTATTATTGATGGAATATGGCGAGCTACGAGCCATCAGAAAATGCCTCGGTCAGTTAAATATGAAAGCCATCTTCTTTCAATTTTTTTCAATACTGAAATTTATAAAACGAATGGCTGTTGTAACTATGCGAAGGCTTGTAAATTAATGAAAATTTGCCTTGTTTCTAATACTGCATGGTCTTTATACAATTTCCGCAACGGAGTTATTAAATGCCTTTTAAATAAAGGGCATCAAATTTTTATTATAGCGCCGCCAGATGCATTTTCTGAGAAACTACGCCAAATGGGCTGCTCAGTTATTGATATTAAACTATCTCCCAAGGGAATTAATCCCATCTCAGATTTAAAACTGATTAAGGCGCTATATGTTAATTACAAAAATATCTCCCCAGATTTTATCATCCATTACACTATCAAACCTAATATATATGGTTCAATTGCATCATACTTTTCCAATAACTCATGCATAGCCATAACAACTGGGCTTGGTTATACTTTCGTGAGAAAAAATTGGGTTGCCCAGATTGCGAAAAAACTATATAAACTTGCCTTCCGCTGGCCTAAGGAAGTATGGTTTTTAAATGAGGATGATAAGCATACTTTTTTGTCACATAAGTTGATCAAGCCCGAGCAAGCTGTTTTACTGCATAGTGAAGGCGTTGATATGCAGTTTTACTCTCCTCGCCCCAAAACAAAACTTGATACTAATATTCGTTTCTTGTTGATCTCCCGAATGCTATGGGATAAAGGGGTCGGTGAGTTCATCCAAGCCGCCCGAAAAGTAAAAGAAATATACCCACATGCACAATTTCAGCTTTTAGGAGCATGTGATGTGCCTAACCCCAGCGCAATTTCTCGGTCTTTAGTAACAGAATGGGAAAATGAGGGCATTATCGAATACCTTGGGACTACTGATGACGTGCGTCCATATATCTCTCAGGCCGATTGCGTAGTACTCCCATCTTTTTATCGAGAAGGTATTCCTAGAACGCTAATGGAAGCGGCTGCAATGGCGAAACCTTTAATTACAACAGACAATGTAGGCTGCCGCGATTTAGTAATTAATAATAAAACTGGTTTTTTATGTAAAACCAAGGATGCCGAGTCACTCGCTGAGTCCTGTATTAAAATTTTAAGACTGAGTGATGAGGAAAGATCCCTTATGGGAGATGCGGGAAGGCAGTTCATGGCCCAGTCTTTCAGTGAGACTCGTATAATTAAACAATATATAGATTTATTAAAAAAATACTGCGCTTCAGCATAAAACTTATTTATTGATACTCGGAAGATTTCATATGATCCCAATCATTCTTGCCGGCGGACTTGGAACTCGTCTATGGCCATTATCTCGCAGCAGCTTTCCTAAGCAATTCCTTCCCCTTGCTAGCGATAGCTCAATGCTACAAGATACTTACGCTAGAATCGTTGAATTAGAACAATGCGAAAAGCCAATTGTTGTATGCAATGAAGAACATCGCTTCATTGTTGCAGAACAACTCAGGCAAATGAATGCAAACCCCGTATCCATAATATTAGAGCCCATTGGCCGCAATACAGCTCCTGCTATTGCAGTTGCTGCTTTAAATGCTTTACAACTACACGATGATCCGATCCTGCTCATATTGGCCGCAGATCATGTGATCGCAAATACTGCTGCATTTCATAAAGCAATTTCGATTGCAAAACCCGCGGCAGAAGCAGGCAAGTTGGTAACCTTTGGCATTGTTCCTAGCAAGCCTGAAACGGGTTACGGTTATATAAAGTTTGTGAAATCAGCGACTCCTTCTCAAACTGATACTGACGTTTTCCCTATCGAAAAATTTGTTGAAAAGCCTTATCAAAAGAAAGCTCAGGAATACCTTGATAGCGGAAACTATCTCTGGAATAGTGGCATGTTCATGTTCCGAGCCTCTGTCTTCATTAGCGAGTTAAAAAAATACTCTCCTGATATCCTGAGTGCTTGTCAGCAGTCCATTGACAATGCAAAGAAAGACTTGGATTTCTTACGGCCTGATGCTGAAAAATTCTCGTCCAGCCCAGAAAACTCTATTGACTATGCCGTCATGGAGAGAACTGATAAAGCTGTCGTAGTACCATTAGATGCAGGGTGGAGTGATGTCGGCTCTTGGGATGCTTTATGGGAAATTTCAAAGCAAGATGAATGCAATAATGTCAACATCGGAAATGTTATTTCAATTGCCACCAAAAACTGTTATTTACGTAGTGCTGAACGTCGTCTGTTAGCCACTGTCGGCATTGATGATTTAATAGTAATCGATACCGCTGATGCTATTTTGGTTGCAAAGAAAAATCAGGTCCAAGATGTTAAAAAAATTGTTGAACACTTGAAATCCACCCAGCGGCCTGAAGCAAACCAGCATCGAATGATTTACCGGCCGTGGGGTTATTATGACAGCATTGACTCAGGCACTCGCTACCAAGTGAAGCGCATCACGGTAAATCCTGGAGCTAAACTATCAGTACAAATGCACCATCATCGTGCGGAGCATTGGATTGTTGTTTCTGGAACAGCAAAAGTATTGAATGGTGAGAAAGAAGTGCTATTAACGGAAAATCAATCCATCTACATACCCGTTGGAGTGGTACATGCTCTGGAAAATCCAGGTAAAATTCCTCTTGAATTGATTGAAGTACAATCCGGCGCCTATCTTGGAGAAGATGATATTATTCGCTTTGAAGATCGTTACGGGCGCTGCTAGGTAGGAGAGGAATGTGAGTATTAAGCTTGCATCAACGGATTTTATGCACGTGGTAAAGCACGCGCCTTTAATCTCTATTGATTTTATTATAGAGAACGAGGATGGCGAGTGCTTGCTCGGGCTAAGAAAGAATCAACCTGCGGCAGGATATTGGTTTGCGCTTGGTGGTCGCATTCGAAAGAATGAATCTATTGATTCTGCTTTTTTGAGATTAAGCAATGAGGAGTTAGGCATTGCCATTGAAAGAAGCGAAGCAAAACCTTTTGGTGTTTGGGAACATTTCTACAACACGAATGCCTGTGAAGAAGAAGGATTTGGTACGCATTATATTGTCCTGGCGTACAAAATTAAGCTTTCGCTCCAGCTATCCACATTACCCAACCTTCAACACACTGAATACAGATGGATAAAGAGGGCTGAAATTATCGAAAACCTCAGTATTCACGACAACACTCGAGCTTACTTTATTGAACAGTAAATGAAACGCAGACAATGTCTGCGTTTCATTTACTTGCCTTACATTCCCAAATACTTCAAAACTCCCTCCGCAGCCTGCCGCCCTTCGTATACAGCCCTCACGACTAAATCCGCTCCTCTTACCATATCACCACCAGCAAAAATTTTAGGATTGCTTGTCTGATAAGGGAATTTGCTAGCTGCAGATGCCAATATGCGGCCATTCGCTGCGGCAGCAACATGATGCTCTGTAAGCCAGGCAGCCAGCTCAGCCTGAAATCCAAAGGCAATGATTACATGATCACATTCAATGATTTCTTCACTACCCGGTATAATGTCTGCGCTACGCCGTCCCTTGGAATCTGGCTCACCAAGCTTCGTTTCCGCAAGTTTCACAGCCAGCGAGCCGCCTATCATAGGCTCGATCGCCAGCGGCTGCCGGTTCCATAGGAACTCCACGCCTTCTTCCTTGGCATTACCAACCTCTCTCTTGGAGCCCGGCATATTGGCTTCGTCTCGACGATAGGCGCAGATGACTCGTCTAGCTCCCTGACGAATCGCAGTACGGTTGCAATCCATGGCGGTATCGCCGCCGCCAAGCACGACTACCCGCTTGCCTCGCATCGATATCGCTGCCTCCTCCTTGGATAGGGTTCCCAAACCTTGTCGCGCACTGTTGATGAGATAAGGCAGCGCTTCCAAGACTCCCGAACTGCCCTCTCCTGCGAAACCACCCTTCATATACTTATATGCGCCCATGCCCATGAACACCGCGTCGTGCTTCTTCAGCAATTTATCGATGGAAATGTCTTTGCCGACTTCAGTGTTCAATACAAACTCCACGCCCATGCCTTCCAATATCTCGCGGCGACGACGCACAACGTCCTTTTCCAGCTTGAATTCCGGAATGCCGAAGGTCAGCAGCCCGCCGATCTCCTCATAGCGGTCATACACCACAGCCTTGACGCCATTGCGCGCCAACACGTCGGCGCAGGCCAAACCCGCCGGGCCAGCGCCGATCACTCCCACCGTCTTGTCCGTCCACACCACTTTTGACATGTCCGGCCGCCAGCCCGCCTTGAACGCCTCGTCGGTGATGTACTTTTCAATGCTGCCGATGGAAACGGCGCCGAAGCCGCCCTGGTTCAATGTACAGGCGCCCTCGCACAGCCTGTCTTGCGGACAGACTCGGCCGCAGATCTCCGGCAGGCTGTTGGTCTGATGCGACAGCTCCGCCGCTTCGAACAAACGCCCCTCCTCTACCAGCTTCAGCCAGTTGGGAATGTAGTTGTGCACCGGGCACTCCCACTCGCAGTACGGATTGCCGCAGGACAAGCAGCGGCCGGCCTGGTCGGCGGCGTCCACCGCGTGCAGCGGCTGATAGATTTCCTTGAATTCGATCTTGCGGACCGCAGCGTCGATCTTGTCGCCGGGGTTGCGCGACAGCTTCATGAACTGAAATACATCGGACATCGTGTTCTCTCCCGCTAGGGTGGGGCGGCGCCTCGCGCCGCCCTGTATTTGGATGGCTGCCGGCGCTTAGTCTTTGAGCAGGCTTTCCAGCTTGGCGGCCTTGGGCTTCACCAGCCAGAAGTAGTCAACGTAGTCATCGAAGTTCTGCAGCATCGCGCGGCCGGTTTCCGAACCGGTCAGCTCCACCTGCTTAGCGATCTTCTCCAACAAGTAGGCGCGGTACATGCCCATCGCCTCGCCGTTGATCAGGTGGATGTCGATCAGTTCATTGTTGTAGCGGTAGGCGAACTTCTCCGCCGGGTCGTAGACGAAGGCGAAGCCGCCGGTCATGCCCGCGCCGAAGTTGTAGCCGGTTTCGCCCAGCACGATGACCGTGCCGCCGGTCATGTATTCGCAGCAATGGTCGCCCGCGCCCTCTATCACCGCCAAAGCGCCGGAGTTGCGCACGCCGAAACGCTCGCCGGCGATGCCGGCCGCGAACAGCTGGCCGCCGGTGGCCCCGTACAGGCAGGTGTTGCCGATGATGATGGATTCGCCCGCGACATAGCCGGCGTCCTTGGGCGGATAGATGGTGACGCGGCCGCCGGCCATGCCCTTGCCGACATAGTCGTTGGCGTCGCCTTCCAGTTCCAGATGCAAGCCGGCCGCATTCCACACGCCGAAGCTCTGACCGGCGCTGCCGCTGAACTTCACTTTCAGGCAGCCGAACGGCAGCCCCGCCGCGCCGTGGACGCGGGCGATCTCGCCCGACAGCCGCGCGCCGATGGAGCGATGGGTGTTCTCGATCGGATAGGCCAGCTCCAGCATCTGCTTGTTGTGGATGGCCGGCAGCGCGTCCTGCAGGATCTGCTCGGCCAGCTCGCCCTTGTCGAAGGACGGGTTGCTGTCCGATACGCAGAACCGCGGCTCGCTGTCCGACACCGTGCCTTGCGACAGCAGCGGCGCCAGATCGAGACGGCCCTGACGCTCGCTCTCCCCTGCCAAGACGTCCATCAGGTCCATGCGGCCGATCAGCTCTTCCATACTGCGCACGCCCAGCTTGGCCATCCATTCCCGGGTTTCCCGGGCGATGAACAGGAAGTAATTGACCACCATGTCCGGCAAGCCGGTGAAGTACTTGGAGCGCAGTTTGACTTCCTGCGTCGCCACGCCGGTGGCGCAGTTGTTCAAATGGCAGATGCGCAGGTATTTGCAGCCCAGCGCCACCATCGGCCCGGTGCCGAAGCCGAAGCTCTCCGCGCCGAGAATGGCGGCCTTGACCACGTCTAGGCCGGTTTTCAGGCCGCCGTCGGTCTGCACCCGTACCCGGCCGCGCAGACCGTTGGCGCGCAATACCTGCTGCGCCTCGGACAGGCCCAGCTCCCACGGCGAGCCGGCGTATTTGACCGAAGTCAGCGGCGAGGCGCCGGTGCCGCCGTCGTAACCGGAGATGGTGATCAGATCGGCGTAAGCCTTGGCCACCCCGGCGGCGACGGTACCGACGCCCGGCTCGGCCACCAGCTTGACCGACACCAGCGCCGATGGATTCACCTGCTTCAGATCGAAGATCAGCTGCGCCAGGTCTTCAATGGAATAGATGTCGTGGTGCGGCGGCGGCGAGATCAGGCTGACGCCTTCCTTGGCGTGGCGCAGCCGCGCGATCAGGCCGGACACTTTGTCGCCGGGCAACTGGCCGCCCTCGCCCGGCTTGGCGCCTTGGGCCACCTTGATCTGCAGCACTTCGGCGTTGACCAGGTAGTGCGGGGTGACGCCGAAACGTCCCGACGCCACCTGCTTGATCTTGGACATCTTCTCGGTGCCGTAGCGCGCCGGGTCCTCGCCGCCCTCGCCGGAATTGGAGCGCCCGCCCAGCCGGTTCATCGCGATCGCCAGCGCCTCGTGCGCCTCCGGGCTCAGCGCGCCCAGCGACATGCCGGCCGAATCGAAGCGCTTGACGATGGCCTCCACCGGCTCCACTTCATCGAGAGGAATCGGCTCGCCGGCCAGCTTCAATTGCATCAGGTCGCGCAGCATCGCCACCGGGCGGGTATTCACCGTCTCGGCGTATTGCAGGTAGACGCCGTAATCGCCGTTCTGCACCGCTTTCTGCAGCAGTTGCACCACGTCCGGGTTGTAAGCGTGGTACTCCTCGCCATGCACGTATTTCAGCAGGCCGCCCTGGTTCAGGCCCCGCATCGGGTTGAACGCCAGCCTGGCCAGCTGTTTCTGGTCGGCCTCGAAATCCGCGAAATTGGCGCCGGACACGCGTGACACCGTGCCTTTCAGACACAATTCCACCACCTCCTCGTGAATGCCAACGGCTTCGAACAGCTGCGCGCCGCGGTAGGAGGCGATGGTGGAGATGCCCATCTTGGACAGCACCTTGAGCAGGCCCTTGTTGATGCCCTTGCGGTAGTGCTGCAGCGCCTCGTTGGCCCTCAGCTTCACATCGCCGTTGCTCACAAGCTCCAGAATGGTCTGGTAGGCCAGATAGGGATAGACCGCAGTGGCGCCGTAGCCGATCACGCAGGCCATCTGATGGGCGTCGCGCACGGCGGCGGTTTCCACCACGATATTGGTCTTGCAGCGCAGGCCGGCGTCGATCAGCGCGTGATGCACCGCGCCGGTGGCGAACAAGGCGTGGATGGGCAGCCGCTCGCCGGTGGCGTGGCGGTCGGACAACACCACCACCACCGTGCCCTCCTCCACGGCCTCCACCACGTGGCGGGCCAGACAGGAGATCGCCTCGCTAAGCGTGGTTTCGTCCGGGTCGTAGCACAAGTCGAAGTTGGTGGCCTTCAGATAAGGCTCCGGCCGAGTGGTGACGCGGGTGAACTTCTCGTGGCTCAGCACCGGGCTGCGCACTTCCAGGCGCTTGGCGTGTTCGGCGCTCTCCTCGAACATATTGCGTTCCGGGCCGAACACCGTGTTCAGCGACATCACCACCGCCTCGCGGATCGGATCGATAGGCGGGTTGGTCACCTGGGCGAACTGCTGGCGCAGATAGTCGAACGGCGCGCGCACCTTTTGGCTCAGCACCGCCATCGGCGTGTCGTCGCCCATCGAGCCCACCGCCTCCTGGCCGTCGGCCGCCAGCACGCGCAGGATCTGGTCGCGCTCCTCGCGGCTGAGGTTGAACAGCTTCTGCAGCCGCGCCAGCTCATCCTTGGACAAGGGCTCGACGCCGGCATCGTCCTCTATCGACAGTTCCAGGTACTTGGCGCTGTCCTTGATCCATTGCCGGTACGGCTTGGCGCTCTTCAATTGCGCGTCGATGTCTTCCGGCATCAGCAATTCGCCGTTCAGCAGATCGGCGCCGAACAGCTGGCCGGGCTTGACCCGGCCCTTCCTCACCACGTCCTGGGCGCGGTAATCCCATACGCCCACTTCCGAAGCGATGGTCAGGATGTTGTCGCGGGTCAGTACCCAGCGCGCCGGTCGCAGGCCGTTGCGGTCCAGCATGCAGGCGGCGTAGCGGCCGTCGGTCAGCACGATGCCGGCTGGGCCGTCCCACGGCTCCATATGCATCGAGTTGAATTCGTAAAAGGCGCGCAAGTCCTTGTCGGTGCTGTCCACGTTCTGCCAAGCCGGCGGCACCAAGAGGCGCAGCGCGCGGAACAGCGGAATGCCGCCCATCAGCAGGCCTTCCAGCATATTGTCCAGGCTCATCGAGTCCGAGCCGTCGGTCTGGACGATGGGACGGACCGCGTCCATATCGAGGTGCGGCGAGGCCATGATGCGCTCGCGCGCGCGCGCCCAGTTGCGGTTGCCCTGCACCGTGTTGATCTCGCCGTTGTGGGCGAGGAAACGGAAAGGCTGGGCCAGCTTCCACTGCGGCCAGGTATTGGTGGAGAAGCGCTGGTGAAACACCGCCAGGCTGGATTCGAAGCGCGGATCGGCCAGATCCAGGAAGAAACGCGGCAGATTGTCCGGCGTCACCAGGCCTTTATAGGAGATGGTGTGGGGCGACAGCGTGGGCAGATAGAAACAGGGATCGTCGTCGCGACAGGCCTTTTCCGCCTGACGGCGGCCCATGTACAGCCGGCGCTGGAAGGCCAGCTCGTCCATGCCGAACGGGCAGTTCACGAACACCTGGGAGATCGCCGGCAAGGACGCCAACGCGGTTTCGCCGCAGGCGGACAGATCCACCGGCACCACTCGGAAGCCTGCCACTTCCAGTTGCTGCGCTTCCAGATGCTCGCGCAGGCGCGCCAGGCTGCGCTCGCCCACCGCGCGGTCAGAGTGGTGGAACACCAGTCCGGCGGCGTACACTGACTTCAACGCGATGCCGGCTTCGCCGGCCACCTCGCGCAGAAACCCGTCCGGTTTCTTGAACAGCAGGCCGCAACCGTCGCCCGACTTGCCGTCCGCCGCCACCGCGCCGCGGTGGGTCAGCTTGGCCAACGAGGAAATGGCGGTGGCCACCAGCCAGTGGCTGGGCTTGTCGTCCAGCTGGGCGATCAGGCCGAAGCCGCAGCTGTCCTGTTCGAACTCGGGTTTATACAATGTGCCTTGCAGGCGGCTCTGTCTGTCCATTTCTCTGCCCATTTATACTTTGTAGTGATGCGTTCGATTCTACGGGCAAGATCGCGCCAGCCGCAAGACAGTTTGGCGCAGCGCAACAATCATTTGATTTCAATCATTTGAAGCGCAATGACTTGTTTTGATATGTAATTCCACTACTCGATTACTGCATTTTTTTTGAGTTTTTGAGACAAAAATTTTCAAAAAAACGACAGTGTTTCTCATTGAAAACCAGATACAAAGTAGCCATTCCAGCAATATTTTGTATTCTGTCAGACAAAATTCAGAAAAATCATGAACCGAGACGAGCAGTCGCAACAGACTCTGCAATTCGTCCGCCAGCTGGCGGAACAGGCGCTTTCCCGCTCCGCCGGCGCGCCGCTGGTGGGCGGCAATCAGGTGAGCTTGCTGTACGACAGCGCCGAGAACTTCCCTGCCTGGGAAAAATCCATCGCCTCCAGCCAGGATTCCGTCTTTATCGAAATGTATATTTTCGCCAATGACCAATTTGGACTGAAAATAAGAAACATCCTTATAGAAAGAGCAAAGCAAGGCATCCAAGTCTGCCTGCTCTATGACTGGCTGGGCAGCTGGCGCGCCCACTTGTCCAGCTTCTTCAAACCGCTGCTGGAGGCGGGCGCCGAAGTGCGCGCCTATCATCCGCCCAGCCTGAGCGCCGGGCTCGCCCTGCTGGGACGCAACCACCGCAAGATGATCATCGTCGACCGGCGGGAGCTGTTCGTCTCCGGCCTGTGCGTCAGCCAGAGCTGGCAAGGCCAGCCCGACAAGGGGCTGGCGCCGTGGCGCGACACCGGCCTGGCGCTGCGCGGCCCCTTGCTGGCGCCGGCGCTGGCCGCCTTCGCCGACAGCTGGGCCAGCTGCGGCGAGCCCCTGGACGCGCGCTGGCTGGCTCCTGCCGATACGCAGCCCTGCGGCGAGGCGGCCGCGCGGCTGATCGCCACCACGCCGTCCACCGCGCGGATGATGCGGCTGGACCTCTTGGTGGCCAGTTTCGCCCGCCGCACCTTGTGGCTGACCGACGCCTATTTCATGGCCACCAGCCTCTACCTGTCCGCGCTGAAGCAGGCGGCGCGGGACGGCGTCGACGTGCGCCTGCTGGTGCCGCGCTCCAGCGACATCCGCTGGATCGCGGCCGTGTCCCGCACCCAGTACCGCCCGCTGCTGGAAGCCGGGGTGCGGGTGTTCGAATGGAACGGGCCGATGATCCACGCCAAGACCGCCGTCGCCGACGGCCGCTGGGCCCGCATCGGCTCCACCAACCTCAATCTGTCGAGCTGGCTGGTCAACCGCGAGCTGGACATCGCGCTGGAGGACGCCGGCCTGGCCGGGGAACTGGCCGACCGCTTCCTGCAGGATCTGGAGCAGTCCACCGAAATCGTGCTGCGTCAGGAAAGGCGCAAACCGGTGCCGCGGCCGATAGGCAAGCAGGAAAAGCGGCCGCGCGGCACGCCCAAGGAAATGGCGCTCAGCAGCGCCAGCGCCGCGGCGCGCCAGGCGATGCGCATCGGCGACGCGCTGGGCTCCGCGGTGCGCGGCAGCCGGATGGTGGAAAGCAGCGAGGCGCCGGCCTTCCTCAGCATCGGCGTCGCCCTGTGCCTGCTGGCGCTGGCCATCGCCTACTTCCCCTGGCTGGCCGCCGCGCCGCTGGTCGCGCTGCTGGCCGCCGGCGGCCTGGCGGTGGTATTCAAGGCCGCCGGCCTGTATCTGGAAAAACGGAGAAAAAAACAACAGTTGCGCCTGGCGCAGCCCCCCTCAGACGACACCCGGGACCCGCCTGCCGACTGCCAATGAAAACAGCCCTTTAACCGTCCCGGAAGGGCATGTGGGCAGGGTCGCCCCCCTCCTCTTGCCCCGGGTGATTGTTCAAGGCGCGATTTTTTCACGCCATCTACCGCAACGCACAACAACATGACAGGCAAAAGGTCTACAATGCGCGCTTCTTGGGATGTTCTCCAGGCCGGCTGACGTGAAGCGACCGATGGTCGCCAGGTACGGACCGCGGCGCAAAGCGACCCTGTTTTAGATCGGCTGTTCCGCGCCTGATGCGGTGTTCCGCGTGTTGTCCAGACACGACGGCTCGCCCTCTCCAGGCAAGGCCCAGCCCACTATTTCGCGCCTCAAGGCCAGCCTCCAGGGCGGCGGCGAAGACCCGTTCTTCTGCCCGTGCGTACAGATCTGCGCCCCACGCGCACCTAGCGACATTGCGGCGGCAAAGTCCGGTGACGCCATCGGCTCCGCTGCAGTGTCCGAGTTAACAGCAACAAGGACTCAGGTATGCGTTTTCACTTCCCCATCGTGATCATCGACGAGGATTTCCGCTCGGAAAACACCAGCGGCTCCGGCATCCGCGAACTGGCCGCCGCCATGGAGGCGGAAGGCATGAGCGTGATCGGCTACACCAGCTACGGCGATCTCACCTCCTTCGCCCAGCAGCAAAGCCGCGCCGCCGGCTTCATCCTGTCGATTGACGACGAGGAATTCCAGACCGTGGATTCGGCCCAAGAGTCGCTGGGCAATCTGTACGGCTTCGTCGCCGAGATCCGCCGCCGCAATCCGGACATTCCGGTCTATCTGTACGGCGAAACCCGCACCGCGCGCCACATCCCCAACGACATCCTGCGCGAGCTGCACGGCTTCATCCACATGCATGAGGACACGCCGGAGTTCGTCGCCCGCCACATCATCCGCGAAGCCAAGAGCTATCTGGACAACCTGGCGCCGCCGTTCTTCCGCGCGCTGGTGGACTACGCCTACGACGGCTCCTACTCCTGGCACTGCCCCGGCCACTCCGGCGGCGTGGCTTTCCTGAAGAGCCCGGTCGGCCAGATGTTCCACCAGTTCTTCGGCGAGAACATGCTGCGCGCCGACGTCTGCAACGCGGTGGACGAGCTGGGCCAGCTGCTGGACCACACCGGCCCGGTGGCGGCTTCCGAGCGCAACGCCGCCCGCATATTCAACGCCGACCACCTGTTCTTCGTCACCAACGGCACCTCGACATCGAACAAGATCGTCTGGCACAGCTGCGTCGCCGCCGGCGACATCGTGCTGGTGGACCGCAACTGCCACAAGTCCAATCTGCACGCCATCATCATGACCGGGGCCATCCCGGTGTTCCTGATGCCGACGCGCAACCACTACGGCATCATCGGCCCGATCCCGAAATCCGAATTCCAGCCGGACACCATCAAGAAGAAGATCCTGGCCAATCCGTTCGCGCGCGAGATGCTGGAGAAGCACCCCCACCGCAAGCCGCGCATCCTGACGCTGACCCAATCCACCTACGACGGCATCCTGTACAACGTCGAGGAGATCAAGGGCCTGCTCGACGGCGAAGTGGACACGCTGCACTTCGATGAAGCCTGGCTGCCACACGCCTGCTTCCATGACTTCTACCGCGACTTCCACGCCATCGGCGAAGGCCGCCCGCGCTGCGAGGACAGCCTGGTGTTCTCCACCCAGTCCACCCATAAACTGCTGGCCGGCATCAGCCAGGCTTCGCAAATCCTGGTGCAGGATCCGCAGAACCGCCAGCTGGACACCGCCTGGTTCAACGAGGCTTACCTGATGCACACCTCGACCAGCCCGCAATACTCGATCATCGCCAGCTGCGACGTGGCCGCCGCGATGATGGAGCAGCCGGGCGGCCAGTCGCTGGTGGAAGAGTCGCTGGTGGAGGCGATGGAATTCCGCCGCGCGATGCGCAAGGTGGACGAGGAATACGGCCGCGACTGGTGGTTCAGCGTGTGGGGCCCGGATGACCTGTCCGACGACGGCATCTGCGACCAGACCGACTGGACGCTGCGTCCCGACGAGCGCTGGCACGGCTTCGCCGGCATCGAAGACGGCTTCAACATGCTGGACCCGATCAAGGCCACCGTGCTGACGCCGGGCCTGGACGTGGACGGCAGCTTCGAAGAAATGGGCATCCCGGCCGCCATCGTCACCAAGTATCTGACCGAACACGGCGTGGTGGTGGAAAAAACCGGCTTGTACAGCTTCTTCATCATGTTCACCATCGGCATCACCAAGGGCCGCTGGAACACGCTGATCTCGCTGCTGCAGCAGTTCAAGGACGATTTCGACAAGAACCAGCCGCTGTGGCGCGTGATGCCGGAATTCGTCGCCAAATACCCGCAATACGATCGCGTCGGTCTGCAGGACCTGTGCCAGCGCATCCACGGCCTGTATACCAAGCACGACGTGGCGCGCCTGACCACCGACATCTACCTGTCCGACATGGAGCCGGCGATGCGCCCGGCCGATGCCTTCGCCAAGATGGCGCACCGCGAGATCGAACGCGTGCCGGTGGACCAGCTGGAAGGCCGCGTCACCGCGGTGCTGCTGACGCCGTACCCGCCGGGCATTCCGTTGCTAATTCCGGGCGAGCGCTTCAACAAGACCATCGTCGACTACCTGCGCTTCGCCCAGGCCTTCAACCGCGAGCTGCCGGGCTTCGAAACCGACGTCCACGGCCTGGTGGCGGTGGAGGTGCAGGACCGCAAGGTTTACTGCGTGGACTGCGTCAAGCAATAAGACACGGGGCCGGAAACAAAGAAGGCGGGAGCGATCCCGCCTTTTTTCATGTCGCTGCCAACTTAAAGCCGCACGCGCCAGGTATTGCGCCCGCCGGCCTTGGCTTGATACAAGGCTTCGTCCGCCCGGCCCAGCGGCGCCGACAGATCGTCGCCGGCGCGAAGCAAGGACATTCCGATCGAACAGGTGTAGGAGAACGCCGGGTCATCCGCCAGCGGCCGCGACGACTGCACATCGGCCAGTATGGTGCGGATCAACGCTTCCGCCTGCTCCAGGCCGCTGCCGGGCAACAGCAGCAGAAACTCCTCCCCGCCCAGCCGCCCCAGGCTGTCATGCGGCTTCAGCAAGGGCTGCAGCCTATGCGCGAAATCCCGCAATACCGCGTCGCCGGCCAAATGGCCCTTCAGGTCGTTGATCAGCTTGAAATTGTCCAGGTCCAGGATGGCCACCGCGGCGGCCTGGCAGGCGCCGCCATGGTATTGCTCCACCAGGCCGTCCATCTGCTGCAGGATGTGGCCGCGGTTGCCGATGCCGGTCAAGGGGTCGGTCAGCGCCGCGCGCTGCGCCAAATCGCGCGCCTGCCTGAGTTCGCGCTCGCCGACGTGCAGCTCGGTGATCTCGCTGCCGACGCACAACATCCAGCCGCCCGACTGGGTGGTCTCGGTCATCCAGATCCAGCGGCCGTCGACCAGATCGGTTTCGAAGGCGCGGAAGGGCAGCTTGGCCCGCCGCGATTTGGCCGAGGCGAGCCAAGTCTCGAAGTCCCGGGTCTGGATCAAAGTGCCGCGACCGTTGCGGTAATTGCGCCGCATCAGCTCCACCCAGCAGATGCGCTCGTCCGGCCCCACGTCCTGCGCGGCGCAGAAGGCCGGATTGGCGTAGCGCAGGGCATCGTGTTCATCGAACAGGGCTATCAGCAGCGGGCTGTCCAGCTGCAGCGACATCAGGCGGGAGGAGATGTCTTGGTCTTCATCGGCAGGCTTCATACACTGGCATCCGGCGGCATTCGGGCCGATGTCCACCGGCCCGCCGCCGCCCATTGCGGACGGCGGTCATAAGCCATAGTAGAGCAAAACCGGGACCAGGATTAAACGACGTCGCTCCAGTTGGTCCGGCTCACTTCTGTCCCGCCGCCAGCAGGCGCAAGGCCAGCCCGCCGAATACCGTCGCCAGCAGATACTGCGGCCAGCGTCCGCCCTTGCCGCCAGCCAACGCTCGGCCCATGCGGCCACTAGCAACGATCACCAGCGCGTTGACACCAAAGCCCACCACGTTGAGCACCGTGGCCAGCAGCATGATCTGCAGCGCCACCGGGCCGGCCTGCGGCTCGACGAACTGCGGAAACAGCGCCAGCACGAACAGCGCCATCTTGGGATTGAGCAGATTGGTGGTCAGCCCCTGCAACGCAATGCGCGCCAAAGGCTTGCCGTCGGAGCCGGGCTCGGCCGCGCGCAACACGCTCTTGCTGCGCAAGGTGGTCCAGGCCAGATACAGCAGATAGGCGGCGCCGGCGATGCGCACCGCGTCGTACGCCACCGGCACCAGCACGAACAACTGAGCCAGGCCCAGCGCCGCCAGCAAGGCGTGGCAATAGGTGCCGATCTGGATGCCGAACAGCGTGGCGAAGCCGGCGCGCAAACCCTGTCCCGCGCTGCGGCTGGCGATCAGCAGCATGTCAGGGCCAGGCGTGGCGGCCAGCGCGAGACAGGCGAGGGAGAACAATAGCAGGGTGGACAGGGTGGGCATGCGCGGGGCTCCGTTATCGGTGACGAAGGCATTCATCATACCGGCATCATCCTGACGCGAACAGCCGCGCGTCCAGGTTTGAAGAGCCGCGGCGTTTAGGGTATATCTATTTGTCCTGACCAGGAGAATGAATGGACTTCCCCACCCTGCATACCCCGCGGCTGGCGCTGCGCGAAATCACGCTGGACGACGCGCCGGCACTGCTGGGCATCCACGGCGACGCCGACGCGATGCGCTGGTTCGGCACCGATCCGCTCACCACGCTGGAACAGGCCCGGCAAATGGTGGAGAAGTTCGCCGGCTGGCGAAACCTGCCCGCGCCCGGCGTCCGCTGGGGACTGGCTCCGCGCGAAGGCGGCCCCCTGATCGGCAGCATCGGCCTGTTCAAATGGAACCCGGGCTGGCGCTGCTGCACGCTGGGCTACGAACTGGCGCGCGGCCGGCAAGGCCAGGGTCTGATGAGCGAGGCGCTGCGCGCCGCGCTGGCCTGGGGCTTCGAACATATGGAGCTGAACCGGATCGAGGCCCAGGTCCATCCAAACAATCAGGCTTCGCTGACGCTGCTGGAACGGCTGGACTTCAAGGTGGAAGGCCGAGCCCGCCAGGCCGGCTTCTGGCTGGGCCGCTACCAGGATCTGATCAATCTGTCGCTGCTGCGCGAGGAAAGCGCGCTGGCCGCGGCTTAGCGCCGCTGACGCTGCTTTATGCCTGAGGCAGGGCGCGCCGACGCAGACAGCACGGCCAGCCGGCCGGCGCAACGCAGCATCAGGATTTCTATTTGCGGCACTTGGGAGAAAACCGATGCACCACTATCCGTTGTTCCTGCTGATGGCCAGCCTCGCCATCCTGACGCCCGGCCCCGGCGTGCTCAACTCGCTGGGCAACGCGCTGCGTTTCGGCCTCAGGGGCAGCCTGCCCGGCATACTCGGCGTCGCCGGCGGCAGTTTCATCGTCGCCGCGCTGTCCGCCACCGGCCTGGGCCTGCTGCTGGCCACCTCCGCGCTGGCGTTCACCGCGCTGAAGTGGCTGGGCGCCGGTTATCTGTTCTATCTGGGCATCAAGCTGCTGCGCGCGCCGGCCTTCCGTTTCGACGCGCCGGAAGCCAAACGGACCGGGCCCTGGCGGCAATTCGCCGGCGGCATGCTGCTGCAGTTGAGCAACCCCAAGTCCATCTTTTTCTTCCTGGCCATCTTCCCGCAGTTCATCGCCGCCGGCAGCGCCCATTACACCAGCGACTTCCTGCTGCTGGTCAGCAGCTACAGCGCGCTGCTGGTGCTGATCCACAGCGCTTACGCCTTGCTGGCGCACTCGCTGCGGCGCTGGCTGGACAACGAGCGCGGCGGCCATCTGATCAACAAGGCCAGCGGCGCCAGCTTCCTCGTGTTCGGCAGCCTGCTTGCCGCCTCCAACCGTTAAGCATTCCGGCAAAGCGCCTGAGGCAAGACACGCCGACGCGGCAGGGTTTGGCCGGCGGGGCCAAGCGCTTACCAGCCGTTCTCCAGCACGATATGGCCCGGCGCGTTCTGCCGGGTCATCCGGTAGCCCATCTTCATCAACTGGCGGTGGGTGTCTTCCACCATCTTCGGGTTGCCGCACAACATGAAACGGCTGTGCTCCGGCGACATCTCGATGCCGGCGCGCGCCGCCAGCTCGCCGCTTTCCAGCAGGGCCGGCACGCGCTGGCTCAGCATGCCGGCCGGCGCATTACGCGTGACCACCGGCAGGTACTGCAGCTTGTGGCCATGCTCATGCCACAGCGGATGGTCGCGCAGCGCGGCGATCTCGTCCTGGAACGACAACTCCGCCGCCTCGCGCACGCAATGCGTCAGCACGATGCGCTCGAAGCGTTGCCACTCGCCGGGCTGTTTCAGAATGGACAGATAGGGCGCGATGCCGGTGCCGGTGGCGATCAGCCACAAGTCGCGGCCTGCCGGCAGCCGTTCGGCCTGGAAAAAACCCATCGCCCGCTTGTCCAGCATCACTTCGCCGCCCGGCTGCAGCCTGGCCAGCCGGGAGCTGAACTGGCCGTCCGGCATCACGATGGAATAGAAATCCAGAAACTCGTCGTACTCGGCCGAGCACATCGAATACGCGCGCCACACCTGGCCGCCGTTCTCCAGCGGCAGGCCCAGCCGGGCGAACTGGCCGGCCGCGAAGCGGAAGCCGTCCGGCCGCGTCAGCCGGAAGCTGATCAGCTTGTCGGTCCAGCGCTTCATGTCGGTGATGGTTTCAACGGTGTATTTCTGTTGAATCTCGGCTTCCAGCGCGGCGTCCATCTTCACTCCAATTGTTGAGTAATTTACTCGACTATTATGCGCCCGGCCCGCCCGCCTTGCCAAGCCAGTCCGCCAGTTGCGGATGCAAGGCCTGCAACGGCATAGCCAGCAGCTCCGCCACCTCCGGCCCCAGCCGCCAGGACTCGGGCAACGGCGCCTCGTGCTGCGCGCAGCGCTCGCCACCTAGCCGCATCTCGCCCAATGGCCGCAGCGGCAAGCGCGCTGGCCGCCGCATCGTCGCCGTTGCGCATCTCTGGCGAACTCCCATCAAAAGCCTCATGCTAACAGTCCACTCGCCACCCTGGAGATCGACACATGACCATCGCCCTCGCCTTGCACGGCGGCGCAGGCACCCTGCGCCGCAGCGACATGGACGCCGAACTGGAGCGCGCCTACCGCGCCGGCCTGGAACAGGCCTTGGAGGCCGGCCACGCGGTGCTGCGCGGCGGCGGCTCGGCGCTGGACGCGGTGTGCGCGGCCGTCTGCGCGCTGGAGGATGATCCGCTGTTCAACGCCGGCCGCGGCTCGGTGTTCAATCTGGACGGCAAGCAGGAAATGGAGGCCGGCGTGATGGACGGCAGCCGCCAGGACGCCGGCAGCGTCGCCGGCCTTTCCTGCGTGCGAAATCCGGTGCTGCTGGCGCGAGCGGTGATGGAGCGCACGCCCCACGTGACGCTGGGGTATGCGGCGGCGGAAGATTTCGCCCGCCGGGAAGGGTTGGAGATGCGGCCGCCGGAATACTTCCACACCGACAAACGCTGGCAGGCCCTGCTGGAGGAAAAGGACAGGCTGGCCAACGGCGGCTCGGACGAGGACATCTCCGAGGACCGCAAGCACGGTACCGTCGGCGCGGTGGCGCTGGACGCGCAAGGCCAGCTGGCGGCGGCCACCTCCACCGGCGGGCGCACCGCCAAATGGCCGGGCCGCATCGGCGACACCCCGGTGATCGGCGCTGGCACCTGGGCCGACGCCTATTGCGCGGTGTCGGCCACCGGCCACGGCGAATACTTCGTCCGCGCCGCCGCCGGACATGAAATCTCGGCCCGGGTCCGCCATCTGGACGAAACCCTGTCCCAGGCCTGCGACGCCGTGATCTACGGCCAGCTGCTGCCGATGGGAGGCACCGGTGGCGTGGTCGCCGTCGACCGCTACGGCCGGGTGGCGCTGCCCTTCAATTGCGAGGGCATGTACCGGGCGGCGATAGACGGCGCAGGCCTGCGCACCGTCGCCATCTACCGCGGCGAAGACTAGCGATAGGCGGCCTGCCACTCCGCCTGCAGCTGGGCGATCAGCTCGCCGGCCGGCAGCTCGCGCGCGTCGGCGACGCCCTCGCCCGCCCACAGCGACATCAGTTCGCTGCGGCCGGCCTTGGCGGCGGCCGCGCGCATCGCGCCGGTCAACGCATTCATCACCGGATAAGCGGGCAGCCGGTCCTGCCACTGCGCCATCTCTGCCATATAGCGGTTGTCCAGGCCGCGCGCGTAGCGGCCGGAAAACGCCCGGGTCAGCCGGGTGGACCCCGGCGTCGCCGTCGCCAGCGCCTGTTTCCACAGCGGCGAGATGCCGGACTCCGGACAACGCAGGAAAGCGGTGCCCAGCTGGCAGGCGACGGCGCCGTGCCGCATCGCCGCCGCGATGTCGCGGCCATGCATGATGCCGCCGGCTGCGATCACCGGCAGCGGCAGGTTCTGCGCCAACTCATAGGTCAGCGACAGCATCGGCCGCAGCGACTGCTCCTGCTCGCCAATGAAGGTGCCGCGGTGGCCGCCGGCCTCCCGCCCCTGCGCGCACACCGCGTCCGCGCCCAGCGCGGCCCAGGCCAGTCCTTCGGCCAGATTGGTGGCGGTGCCGACCACCAGGATGCCGGCGTCGCCCAGCGCGCGCATCTGCGCCGCGTCGAGGATGCCGAAGGCGAAGCTGGCCACCGCCGGCTTCAATTCCAGCACCGCTTCCAGCTGCTCGTCGAAAGGCAGGCAGAAGCTGTCCGGCGCGGCGGGCGCATCCAGACCGAGTTCCGCGTGCCAGGGCTTGAGCAGGTCCAGCGCCAGCGCCAGCTCATCCGGGTTCGGCTGCGGCCGTCCCTGGACGAACAAGTTGATCCCGAACGGCTTGTCGCTCAAGGCGCGGATCTTGCCGGCCTCCTCCCTGATCTGCGCCGGGGACAGCAACGCGCCGGCCAGAAAGCCCAGACCGCCGGCCTCGCCCACCGCCGCCGCCAATTGCGGCGTGGTCGCGCCGCCGGCCATCGGCGCCTGTATCACCGGCAACTTCAGTTGCAACTGCTGCCATTTCGCTGCAGACATCCGTATTCTCCTTGTTCTAGGGTCTTGCCAGCTGGCCGGGCCCCGCGCCCGGTTCGATCAATCGCGCAGCGCCTGCGCCAAATCCTCCAGGATGTCGTCCAGATCCTCGATGCCGATCGACAGCCGCAGGCCGCCCTCGACGATGCCCAGCGCCGCCTTCTGCTCGGCCGGCATGCCGCCGTGGGACATCGTGTAGCTGTGGTTGACCAGCGACTCCACGCCGCCCAGCGACTCCGCCAGCGCGAACAACTTCAACTTCTGCGCGACCCGGCTGGCCGCCTCGCGGCTGTTGTCCTTCAGGCGGATGCTGATGATGCCGCCGAAACGCTTCATCTGCCGCTTCGCCAGCTCATGCCCCGGATGCTCGGGCAGGCCGGGGTAAAACACCTTGGCCACCGCCGGCTGCTCCAGCAGCCAGGCCGCCACCTTCTCGGCGCTGTCGCAATGGCGCTCCATCCGCAGCGCCAGCGTCTTGATGCCGCGCAGCGTCAGAAAGCAGTCCTGCGGCCCCGGCACCGCGCCGGCGGCGTTCTGCAGGAAGCGGATGTCGTGGTGCAGCTTGTCGTCGCTCACCGCCACCAGGCCCAGCAGCACGTCGGAGTGGCCGCCCAGGTATTTGGTGGCGGAATGCACGACGATGTCCGCGCCCAGCGCCAGCGGCCGCTGCAGATAAGGCGTGGCGAAAGTGTTGTCCACCGCCACCTTCACGCCATGGCGGCGCGCGATGGCGGACAGCGCGGCGATGTCGACCATGCCCAGCAAGGGGTTGGTCGGCGACTCCAGCCACAGCAGCCGCGTGGCCGGCGTGATCGCCGTCTCCAGCCGCGCCGGATCGGACAGGTCGACAAAACTCACCTTGACGCCGGCCGGCTCCATCACCCGGGTCAGCAGCCGGTAAGCGCCGCCGTACAGGTCGGCCACCGCGATCACCTCGTCTCCGGGCTTCAGGCAGGCGCGCAGCACCGCGTCTATCGCCGCCATGCCGCTGGAGAAGGCCAGGCCGTGCCTGGCGTCCTCCAGGCTGGCCAGGCAGTCCTGCAGCGCGCTGCGGGTCGGATTGCCGGTGCGGGCGTAGGCGTAGCGCAAATCTTCGCCGACATGGTCGAAGGCGAAGGCCGAGGTCTGGTACAGCGGCGGCATCACCGAGCGGTTGTGCTCGGCGTTGTCGTAGCCGACATGGATGGCGCGGGTAGCGAATTTCACAAAAATCCCTCTAAATCATGAGCTTGGGCCAAATTGCCCGACAATCAAACCCTAACTCCTTGCAAATCATGCATTTGCCATGCTCATTTCATCACGATGCCAAAATTTCAGGTCAATTGCGAGCAAATATCGGCAAATTGTCCTGATTTTCGCCAAGCTAGCGCCGTTTTTTACTTTACAGCGGCGGCCAATAGGGCTATTTTGCTGCGTTTCGCATTAAAACCATCGTTTGCATGAAGCTAGAACGCGTTTTTGACATCCTGTCCCACCAGCTCGCCAATCATCCCCGCCCGGACTGCCTGGCGGCGAAGTCCGGCAAGGCTTGGCGGCAATTGTCGACGGCCGAGGTCCGGGACACCGTCAACCGCGTCAGCCTGGGTCTGATGGAAATGGGCATCCAGCGCGGCGACAAGGTGGCCATCGCCGCCGACAACAGCATCGAATGGGTGCTGGTGGATATCGCGCTGCAGCAAATCGGCGCGGTCAGCGTGCCGCTGTATCCCACCATCACCCTTGATGATGCACGCTATATCCTGACGCATGCCGAGGTCAAGCTGGCTTTCGCCGGCAGTGCTGCACTGCAGCGAAAACTGCATGAAGCGCTAGGCAAGCTGTCTTGCCCGATCTACGGCCTGGCCGACATCGACGGCGTGCCTTCCTGGCGCGAGATCGCCGAGCGCGCGCGCCTGGAGCGGATGGCCGAGCTGGACGCGCTGCGCGACGCCGCGCGCGCCGACGACGTCTACACCATCATCTATACCTCCGGCACCACCGGGCGCTCCAAGGGCGTGATGCTGAGCCACCGCAACGTGCTGAGCACCGTGGTGGCCACCGCCGCCTTCACCGGCCTGCCGCAGGGCCGTTGCCGCGCGCTGAGCTTCCTGCCGCTGTCGCACATCTTCGAGCGCGCCGGCGTGTTCTACTACCTGTACAGCGGCACCGGCATCTACTTCGCCAGCGTGGAGTGCCTGTCGTCGGCGCTGGCCGACGTCAAGCCGCACACCTTCAGCTCCGTGCCGCGCGTGCTGGAGAAGGTGCACGAGAAGCTGGTAGGCAAGGCGCGCGACCTGACCGGCGCCAAGCGCCGCATCTACCAGTGGGCGCTGGCGCGCGCCGAAAGCTTCGACCCCAACCGCCGCCGCTCGCCGCTGGACGCGATCCAGCATGCGCTGGCCGACAAGCTGGTGTACAGCAAGTGGCGCGCGGCGATGGGCGGCGAGCTGATCTCCATAAATGTCGGCTCCGCCGCGCTGCAGCCGCGGCTGGCGCGGATGTTCTGGGCCGCCGGCATCGCCGTGGCCGAGGGCTACGGCATGACCGAAAGCTCTCCTGTCATCTCCGCCAACCCGTTCACCGCCGGCGGCGTGCGCATCGGCAGCGTCGGCCTGCCCCTGCCGGGCGTGGAAGTGCGCCTGGCCGACGATGGCGAGATCCTGGTGCGCGGCGACAACGTGATGTCCGGCTACTACAAGGAGCCGGAGCAGACCTCGGACGCGCTGCGCGACGGCTGGCTGCACACCGGCGATATCGGCGTGCTGGAGAACGGCTACCTGCGCATCACCGACCGCAAGAAGGAAATGTTCAAGACCAGCAACGGCAAGTACATCGCGCCGCAGGCGCTGGAGAACAAGCTGAAGGAGTCGGCCTTCATCGACCAGATCATGGTGGTGGGCGACGGCCAGAAGTACGCGGCCGCGCTGATCGTGCCGCTGTTCGAGAAGCTGAAGGAATGGTGCGCCGAGCACGGCATCTCCTACACCACCGACTGCGAGATGAGCCGCCATCCCAAGGTGGTGGAGCTGATCGACCGCGAGGTGAAGCGTTTCAACCGCTACTTCGGCAGCTGGGAGCACATCAAGAAGTTCTCGCTGCTGGACAAGCCGTGGTGCGTGGACGCCGGCGAGCTGGCCCCGACCTTGAAGCTGCGCCGCAAGGTGATCACCGAGCGCTGCCGCATATTGATAGACGGCATGTACGGCATGCCGGAACCGGCGTAAACGAAAAGCCCCGCGATGCGGGGCTTTTTCATATGGCGATCCGCAGCAGCGGCGGAACCGGCGTCGCTCAGCGCTGATGCGCCAGATTGAGCCGGTTCTCCACATGGCGCTGCAAACGCTCGAACAGCGCGCTCAGCGCCCAATAGATGGCGGCCGCGGCCAGATACAGCGGCAGGGGCTGGAAGGTCTGGGCGATCACTTCCTTGGTCGCCAGCATCAGCTCGGTGACGGTGATCACCGATACCAGCGAAGTGTCCTTGATCAGCGAGATCAGACTGTTGGACAGGCTGGGTACCGACAAGCGCAGCGCCTGCGGCGCGATGATGTGGCGCATCGTCTGCCACCAGGTAAAGCCCAGTGAGAACGCCGCGTCCCACTGCCCCTTGGCCACGCCGGCGATGCCGCCGCGCAGGCTTTCCGACAGATAGGCGGCCACATTCAGCGTCAGGGCCAACACGCCGGCGGGAACCGGGTCCAGCTCCAGGCCGACGCCGGGCAAGCCGTAATAGATGACGAAAATCTGCACCAGGAGCGGCGTGCCCCGCATCGCGCTGACATAGAACGCCGCCAGCTGCGACAACACCGGCAGCTTCGCCACCCGCACCATCGCCACCGCGAAACCCAGCGCCAGACCCAGCACCATCGCCACCAGCGCGAACAGCAGCGTATGCGCCGCGCCCTGCAGCAGCACCGGCAGCGCCGCCTCGAACAGAGCCATCCAATCGCTCATTCCATCCCTTCCCTGAAAAACCGACGCCCCCGCGAAAGCAGGGGCGTGCGGTTCATGCTATCACAAACCGGCTTATTTCTTCGCCGCGGCAGGCGCCTTGGACACGTCGATGCCGAACCACTTCACGGAAATCTTCCGGAAGGTGCCATCAGCCTTCATGCCGCTCAGGGCCTTATCGATCTCGGACTTGAATTGCGGATTGCCCTTGGCGAACGGAATCGCCATCGTGGCCACGTCGCCCACCGGCGCGCCGGCCTTCAGCGGCAGCTTGGCCTGCTTGATCGCGAACGGGATCAGCAGGCTGTCGTTCAGCGCCGCGTCCAGGCGGCCGGTGGCCAGATCCTGCAGGTATTCCGGCGCGCCGGGATAAGTCTTCACCTGCACGCCGGCCGCGGCCTTGGCCATGTCGGCGTAGTTGCTGCCCTGGCCGACGCCGAGCTTCTTGCCGTTCAGGTCGGCCAGGTTCTTGAAGACGCGGCTTTCGTTCTTGCGCACGATCAGCTGGGCGCTAGAGTAGGTGTAAGGCTGGCTGAAATCGAATACCGCCTGGCGCTGCGCGGTCACGCCCACCTGGTTGACGACGATGTCGAACTTGCCGCTCTGCAGGCCTGCGAGCAAGCCGCTCCATTCCGCGGTGGCGAACTCCGGCTTCACCTTCATCCGGCGCGCGATCTCAGTGGCAATCTCAACGTCGAAGCCGGTCAGCTGCTGCTTGGCATCCTTGAAGTTGAACGGCGGATAGGTGCCTTCCAACGCGATCTTGAGCGTGCCGCGCTGCTTCACCGTGTCCATCAGGTCCGCCGCGAGAGCGAGATTGCCGATTGCGGCGGCCATCAGTGCGAGCATCAACTTCTTCATATCAATATAACCTTTTGCAATATTGAACTGCATAAATAATTTTATGGAGAATATCAATAAAAGTTGATATTGAAAAGCCCAGCCTGACATGCCCGCATTTGCTACCCGGTAGCGCAAGCATTTTCTAGCTGCTTAAACGAAACAGCCCTGGCGGCTTACCGACAGGGCTGCAAGGTCTGAAAACCACTCCACTCACTTCACCGGAGAGAGAGCCAACCCCCCCGATCTGCGCCACTGCAACACCAGCGACAACAAGACGGAAATCGCCAAACCGATCAGCGCCGCCATCAGCACGATCATGCTGCGCTTGGGCATGGTCTTCACCAAAGGCGGCGTGGCTTCAACCAGCACCTGCACATCTTGAGATGCCACCAAGGTTGCCTGCTGGACCTGTCTTGCCAGCTCCTTGGTCAAGGCACGGTAATAATATACGTCTCGAACTTCGGTAAACACATCAGGCGGCAGCGCGGCGACTTCTCCGCTGGCTTTGGCCAGCTCCATCTTAATCTGCATTAAAGCACTATCCAGATTGCTGGTGTCACCCGCGGCGAGCATGCCTTCCAGACTGGCAAAGCCACTTACGATCTGCACAGAGGTTGAGCCCAGGCTCAAGCGCCCATTCTGGATATCCGCGCGCGCATCTTTTTCCGCAACTTTCAGACGCTCCTTTGTCGCCGCCAGCCTACCCTGCAGCACATACAGCCTGCGCCCCTGATCCGTAATATGCGCGTCTAGAATCTGCTGCTTGCAAACACTCGCCAAATAGTTGGCCATCTGGGCCGCAACCGTCGGATTGGAGTCCGAAACAACAATCTCCAGCGGCTGATCCTTGCTCACATTGACCTTCAAATTACTATTCAACAATTCCAGCTTGGCTTCCCGGACAGTCTCTTTTTTATAGCGCTCCATCAAGCCAAACTTGCTTACCATTTTATCAAGCGCTATATCGCTTTGAGCCAATGTCGCCGCGCCCTTCGCCCCTACTGGCTCAGCAACCAGCAGTTGAGTCTTTGCCGAATACACATCCGGCAACGTCATCGCCACCATCAAGCCCAGCAACCCAAACAAAAGGCAGCCAGATAACAGCAGCCGCCAATTGCCATAGCAAAAGCGCACAATCTGCAAAAAACTGACTTCTTGCTCTTCTTGCTTCACTACCGTACCCCAATCTCCGCCGCCCTGGCAGTGCAGACCATTTTCAAACCGCGTTTTTATAGCAAAAGTGGCGGCTCATCGCCACCACTTGCTTATCAGACGTTGAACAGGAAGTTCATCACATCGCCATCCTGCACCACATACTCCTTGCCTTCGGCGCGCATCTTGCCGGCTTCCTTGGCCTTGGCTTCGCCGCCGTAAGAGATGAAGTCTGTGTAGGAGATGGTTTGCGCGCGAATGAAACCGCGCTCGAAATCGGTATGGATCACGCCGGCCGCCTGCGGCGCGGTGTCGCCGATATGGATGGTCCAGGCGCGCACTTCCTTGACGCCTGCGGTGAAATAGGTCTGCAGACCCAAGAGCTTGTAGCCGGCGCGGATCAGGCGATCCAGGCCAGGCTCTTCCAGACCCAGCGTTTCCAGAAACTCGGCCTTGTCGGCGTCGTCCAGTTCGGCGATCTCGGACTCGATGGCCGCGCACAGCGCGACAACCGGCGCGCCTTCGCTTTCGGCCAGCGCCTGCACCCGCTCCAAGAGCGGGTTGCCGCTGAAACCGTCTTCGGCCACATTGGCGACATACATCGCCGGCTTGATGGTGAGCAGGCACAGCGGCTTGATCAGCGCCTTTTCCTCATCGGACAGATCCAACGAGCGCGCCGGCTTGCCCTGATCCAGATGCGGCACCAGCTTTTCCAGCACCGCGATCAGCGCGCGCGCGTCCTTGTCTCCGGACTTGGCCTTCTTGCCTTCGCGCTGCATGGCTTTTTCCACAGCGGACAGGTCGGCCAGCGCCAGTTCGGTCAGAATGGTTTCGATGTCGGCGATCGGGTCTACCTTGCCGGCGACATGGACGATATTGTCGTCCTCAAAGCAGCGCACCACGTTGACGATGGCGTCGGTCTCGCGGATATTGGCCAGGAACTGGTTGCCCAGGCCCTCGCCCTTGGAGGCGCCCGCCACCAGGCCGGCGATGTCGACGAATTCGACGATGGCCGGCTGGATCTTCTGCGGATTGATGATCTTGGCCAGTTCAGCCAGGCGCGCATCCGGCACTTCGACGATGCCGACATTGGGCTCGATGGTGCAGAACGGGTAGTTGGCGGCTTCGATGCCGGCCTTGGTCAACGCATTGAACAGGGTGGACTTGCCGACGTTGGGCAAACCGACGATACCGCATTTCAGACTCATTGCTGTCTTCCTAAAGAAATTCTATTTCAATCCATTATGGCGGCGGACCGGCGGACCGCCAGCCCGCAATCATTTGGCTTCGGTGTGCAGCGCCTTCATCGCCTCGGCCATCTTGCCGGCGATCGCGCGCGGCAGCTCGCGCAAGGACGCCAGGATGGCTTCGTCCAGCGCCTGCTGCTCCTCTGCGCGCGGCTTCTTCAGCACGAAGTTGGCCACTTCCTTCTTGTCCCCCGGATGGCCGATGCCAAGCCGAAGACGCCAGAAGGCCGGCGAGCCCAGCCGCGCCGCGATGTCCTTCAGGCCATTATGGCCGCCATGACCGCCGCCCTGCTTGAACCGGGCGACACCCGGCGCGAGATCCAGTTCGTCGTGCACGACCAAGATCTCGTCCGGCAATATCTTGTAGAAATGCGCCAGCGCCAACACGGCCTGGCCAGACAGGTTCATATAGGTCATCGGCTTCAACAGCCAGACGTCCTGCCCCTCGATCTGGATCCTGGCGACGTCGCCGTGGAACTTGCCTTCCGTGCGCCAGTTGCCCTTGAACTGCCAGCACAACTCGTCCACCAGCCAGAAACCGGCGTTATGGCGCGTCTTTTCGTATTCGGGGCCCGGGTTGCCCAGGCCGACAATCAGGCGGGTGCCAGACATATCGCTCATTCCAATGAAAAAAGCCCGCTGCCCGCCACCTGGGCGCACAACGGGCTTTTCACCGTCACCGCGAACGGCGACGGCAGCAGAAATCACACACGAGCGAAGTCGATGTGCATCACTTGCTGTTTGTACGGGTGCATCTGGAATGCAGCCACTTTCACTTGCTCTTTCTGGCCGTCGATGACCAGATCCAGCACGGAAGCGTGGAAGGATTCGTTCTTCAGAGCGTAGTACATGGTGTTGTGATCCAGCACCAGGGAAACGGCTTCCTTGCCGGCGCCGTAAACCACGGCCGGCACTTGGCCAGCGTGACGCAGGCGGCGGCTCGCACCCGTACCCAGATCAACACGCTTGCTAGCAATCAGTTCAAAAGACATTGTAAAACTCCAGTTTCAGTTAAAAGCACCCGGCCCGCCGCGACCAGCAGGCCAGATGTTTACGGCAGGCAAGCGCCCGTCGCAACCAGTTCCTCATTGAAGAGGTAGGACACCGATTCTTCGTTGTTGATCCTGCGCAGCGTCTCGGCCAGCAGGCCGGCGATCGAAGCCACCCGGATGTTCGGGCAGGCCTTGGCCGCGGCGGTCAACGGGATGGTGTCGGTCACCACCACCATATCGATGTCGGAATTCTTGATGCGGTCCACCGCCTGACCGGAGAAGATCGGGTGGGTCGCATAGGCCAGCACGCGTTCGGCGCCACGCTCCTTCAGAGCGCTGGCCGCCTTGCACAGCGTGTTGGCGGTATCGATCATGTCGTCGACGATCAGGCAGGTTCGGCCCGACACATCGCCGATGATGTTCATCACTTCGGCCACATTGGCCTTCGGACGGCGCTTGTCGATGATCGCCAGATCCGTGTTCAGCGCCTTGGCCACCGCGCGGGCGCGGACCACGCCGCCCACGTCCGGGCTGACCACGATCAGGTCGTCGAAGCGCTGGGCGCGGATGTCCTTCAACAGCACCGGGGTCGCATAGACGTTATCCACCGGGATGTCGAAGAAGCCTTGAATCTGGTCGGCGTGCAAGTCGACGGTCAACACGCGGTCGATGCCGGCGCTGGTCAGCATATTGGCCACCAGCTTGGCAGAAATCGGCACGCGGGCGGAACGCGGACGGCGATCCTGGCGGGCGTAGCCGAAATAGGGAATCGCCGCGGTGATCCGGCCGGCGGACGCGCGTTTCAGCGCATCGGCCATGGTCAGGATTTCCATCAGGTTGTCGTTGGTCGGCGCACAGGTGGATTGCAGGATGAAAACGTCGCGGCCGCGAACATTTTCCAGCAGCTCCACTGCCACTTCGCCATCGCTGAACTTGCCGACATCGGCGCGTCCCAACGAAATATCCAAATGTTTGACTACGTTCTGAGCAAGTTCCGGATTAGCCGTACCGGTAAATACCATCAAACTGTCGTATGCCGCCATGATTCGCTTTGCCTTAGCTGGATAAAGAAAAAGCGTGTAAGGCTCTCTTACACGCTTTTTTCATGCTCTCTCTTATTCGGAGAAAGTCCTGGCTGGGGAGGTAGGGATCGAACCTACGAATGCCGGAATCAAAATCCGGTGCCTTACCACTTGGCGACTCCCCAGTAACCTTATTCAGCGCTGTCGAACAGGGGGTGGACATTCAGCCCTTCCGCTACAAATCCCTGATATTTTTGCGACAACACTCGGTAAACTTTATCGGCTTCGTCTTTCGACTCGAATTCCATAAACACGCAAGCGCCGGAACCGGTCATCAGCGGCGAACCATATTTTCTTAACTCGCTCAGTACTTCATTCACCGCTGGAAATCTTTTCTCTACAACGTTTTGCAGGTCGTTTCTGCGCTGCTGCGTTGATTCGAGGATTCGCATTATGCCGAGGCGACCTACTTCTGTCAACATGCTTTGCGAAAAATTCCGGAATATCTCGGCAGTCGGCACGTGGACCTGTGGGTGAATTACCAAATACCAGGCAGGCCTCAAATCAAGCGGCTCCAACACCTCTCCGACCCCCGTCGCCAGGGCGCTGCGGCCGAAGATGAAAACCGGCACGTCAGCGCCCAGCCTCAAGCCCAGCGCCTGCAGCCGCTCGCGCGGCCAACCCAGCCCCCACAAGCGGTTCAGCGCGATCAGCACGGTGGCGGCGTCGGAGCTGCCGCCGCCCAGGCCGCCGCCCATCGGCGTGCGTTTCTCCAGCTCGATGCTCGCTCCAAGCCGGCAGCCGCTTTCCTGCTGCAGCAGCCGGGCCGCGCGCACGGTCAGATCCTGCTCCGGCGGCACGCCGTCGGTCGGCGTCAAGAGCTCGATCCCGCCGTCGTCGCGGACGGCCAGGCGCAACGTGTCGCCGAAATCGATGAACCGGAACACCGTCTCCAGCAAGTGGTAGCCATCGGGCCGTTTGCCGACCACGTGCAGCAACAGGTTGAGCTTGGCCGGAGCCGGATAGGTGTGAAACGGATGCCGCATATCGATCTTGTTCTGTATCTGAATGATGGGTATTCGGAGCGCGCGGGGACGCTGGCTTACTGCCAGCTCTGCACCACCACCTTGACGGTCAGGCCTTCGCGCTGCATTTCCACCCGTTTGGGATGGTCGGCGTCGACGTCGGCGTCGCGGACGAAGCGGATATGCCAGCCCTGTTGCTCCAGATTGCCGTCGGCATCGACGCGGCTTTCCAGGCCTGGCGCCGACAGGCCGCGTATCCACCACACCAGATTGGACAGCGGCAGCGGCCACCCCATCACCTGCCGGGTCAGGCTTTCCACGTCGTCGGCCTGCCAGCTTTTGCCGTCGGCCAGCAGCGTCACGCCGCCGGGATCGCGCAGCACCTTGGCCACGGTGTTGCCCAGCGGCGAGTTGATCGCCACTTCATCGCGCGGCGGCTGGTGCCGCCAGTCGAAATTGGCTACGTGGCCCTTGCCGTCCAGATTGGCCGACAGGCGGCCGCTGACGCTGAACGGCGCGTCGGCCGCCGCTTCCAGCGACGGCTTGGGACGGAACAAGGCCTCGTTGGCGCAGCCGGCCAGCAGCAGCGCCGACGTCAGCAGCAGCGCGCGCCGGATCACGGCTTGGCCCCCAAGCGGCGCATCGCCTCAGTGATCACCTCATGGCCGGGATGCTGCGCCAATTCCTTGCTCCATATCGCCATGGCCTCGTCGCGCCGGCCCTGCTTCCACAGCACCTCGCCCAGATGCGCCGCCACTTCCGGGTCAGGCATCGCCGCGTAGGCCTTTTCCAGACTGCGCCGCGCGGCGTCCAGCCGGCCCAGCTTGTACTGCACCCAGCCCAGGCTGTCCTGGATCACCGGATTGCCCGGCTCTGCCTTCAGCGCCTTTTCGATATAGCCATAGGCTTCCTGGTAGCGCGTGGTCCGGTTGGCCAGCGTGTAGCCAAGGGCGTTCAAGGCCTGGGCGTCGCCTGGCTTGTCTTTCAGAATTTGCTTCAGATCGCGCTCGGAATTGCCGGTGTTGCCCAGCATGTCGGACACCAGCGAGCGCTCGTACAGCAGTTCGGTCGAGCGCGGCTGCCGCTGCAGCGCCTGGGTCAACACTTCATAAGCGCGGCGCGGCTGCTTGGCCTCGCGCGCCAGCTGCGACTGCAGCAAGGCCACCGAAACCTTTTCCTGGTCGTTGCCGCCCAGGCCGTTCAGACGCGCCAGCGCCTCTTCCAGATGATCGTCCCCGGCCTCGAGTATCGCCAGCCGGGATTGCGCGGGCAGGTATTGCTGGCCGGGGCCGACCTGGCGGTACCAGTTTTCGGCGCGCTCGACATCACGGCTGTCTTCCGCGATCTGTCCCAGCGTGTAGCGGACGAAGTCCTGTTCCTGATACTGGCTGGCCAGCGCGTGCTGCAGCCGGTCGTCGGCGGTTTTCAGATCCCGCATCTGGTAAGCCAGCAGGCCGGTCGCGTACAGCAGGTCGGCATTGTCCGGATGCGTCTTCAGCAAGGCTTCGAAAGCGGCGCGCGCTTCGGGGAAACGCTTGGCGCCGACCAGCAGCCGCGGGTAGGCGGTCTGCAGCTCCAGCCCGGCGTCGGGGCGGCGCGCCAGCTCGCGCTGCAGAAATTCCGCCGCCGCGTTGATGTCCTTGCGGCGCAGCCTGTCCACCTGCCAGGCCACCGGCAGGTCCCATTTCGGCGCGATGCGCGCTAGGCGGTCGAACTCGCGGTCCACCGCGGCCTGGTCATTGTTGTCGGCGGCGGCGGCGAGCACCGCGAATCGGGCCTCCGGCAGATCGGGATAACGATCGGCCAGCTCTTCCACCAGGCGGTAAGACGGGGCAGAGCCGCCGTCCTGCCTGGCGCTCAGCCGCGCCAGCTGCACGAAGATCGCGGGCGCCCGCTGCGGCTCCAGCCGCAGCAGCTCCTCGATCAAGGGTTTGCTTTCGGCGAGCTTGCCGCCGCGCATCAGCGTGATGAACAGCTGCTCGCGCGCCGGCAGGGAATTGGGATCCAGCTCTATCCACAATTGCAGCGCCTCGGTCGCCGGCTTCAATTGGCCGGACAGCAGGCAGAATTCGGCGGCGCGCTGGGCCATCCGCGGATCGCGGGTCTCGCGCGCCAGATCCAGATAGGTGAGCCCGGCGGAGCCGGCCGCGCCGCGGCGGGCGGCGATCTCGCCGGCCAGCACGCCGTAGAGGATTTCGGGCGACAGTTCGACCTTGGGCAGATTGGCCTCGTCCGGATCGGCTGCGGCCGCCGGTTTCGATTCGGGCTGAGCGGGCGCCGACGCCGGAGGCTTGACGCCGGCGCAAGCCGACAGCAGCAGCGCCAGCAGCAACGGGAGGGATCGTTTCAGCGGTTTCATTCGCATGGATTAAGTTGCCTGCTCAAAGCCTGTTGAACGCGTAGAATAGCATGTCCGCTTTTCATCTTTGCACCATTTACCGAATCGCAGCCCGACCATGCCCGAATTGCCCGAAGTCGAAACCACCCGCCGCGGCGTAGAGCCGCATCTCGAAGGCCGCATCCTGCGCGGCGCCGTCGTCCGCAACCCCAGCCTGCGCTGGCCGGTGCCGCCGGATCTGGCGGAGCGCGTCGCCGGCGAAAAAGTGCTGGCCGTGCGCCGCCGGGCCAAATACCTGCTATTGGAATGCGAGAGCGGCACCTTGCTGATCCACCTGGGCATGTCCGGCAGCCTGAGGGTGATGCCCGCCGGCTCGCCGCCGCAAAAGCATGATCACCTGGACCTGCTCTTGGGCGATCAGGTGCTGCGCTTCCGCGACCCGCGCCGCTTCGGCGCCGTGCTGTGGCATATCGGCCCGGTCGAGCTGCATCCGCTGCTGAAGGCGCTGGGGCCGGAACCGCTGTCCGACGCCCTCGACGGCGAGGCGCTGTTCCAGGCCATCCGCCGCCGCGGCAGCCCGATCAAGCTGGTGCTCATGGACAACCACGTGGTGGTCGGCGTCGGCAACATCTATGCCAACGAGTCCTTGTTCCACGCCGGCATCTCGCCGTCGCGTCCGGCCTGCGATCTGTCCCGCGCGGATTGCGACCGGCTGGCGGCCGAAATCAAGGCCGTGCTGCGGCGCGCGATCGACGCCGGCGGCAGCACGCTGCGCGATTTCGTCGACAGCGAAGGCAAGCCCGGCTACTTCCAGCAAAGCTATATGGTGTACAACCGCCAGGAAGAGCCGTGCCGCCGTTGCGGCACCCCCATACGCCACATCCGCCAGGGCCAGCGCAGCACTTACTATTGCCCGCTGTGCCAGCCGTGATAGAGTGGCGGCCTGTCATCCCTCAGACTTGAAACCGTAACGATCTTGAAGTCACACGCCACCACTTCTTTCGCCACCCGCTGCGGCCGCGTCTTGCGCCTGCTTGGCCATCTGGCCGTCGGCGTGTTCATCGTAGCCACCCGCTATTCCCGGCTGGCCCAGGCTGAACGCGCGGTGGTCACCCGCCGCTGGGCACAGCACGCGCTGAAGATACTCGGCGTCAGCATCAAGGTGCAGGGCGTCAATCCGGGCTTTTATCCGCCCAACACCCTGCTGGTCGCCAACCACGTGTCCTGGCTGGACATCGTGGCGCTGAACAGCTGCACCGTGTCGCGCTTCGTCGCCAAGCGCGAAATCCGCAAGTGGCCGCTGATAGGCTGGCTGGCCTACGTGGCCGGCACGCTGTTCATCGACCGCGGCAACCGCCGCGACGCCAGCCGCGTCAATCAGATCCTGGCCGAGGCGATGAAGAACGGCGGCTGCATGGCGGTATTCCCGGAATCCACCACCTCGGACGGCAGCGGCCTGCTGCCGTTCAAGGCCTCCCTGTTCGAGGCCGCGCTGCTCGCCGGCGGCACCGTGCAGCCGGTATCGCTGCGTTATCAGCGTCCGGACGGCAGCCTGCTGCGCGAGGCCGCCTACATCGACGACATTTCGCTATTTCAGAGCATAGGCAAGGTGTTGAGCGTGCCGCAGATCGAGGTGGAAATCAGCTACGGCCAGCCGCTGAAGGCCGGCGACGCCAGCCTGGACAACCGCTTCCTGCTGGCGGAGCAAGCCAGGCTTGAAGTGGCGCGCGGCCTGCGCCTGCAACTGGAGGAAAAGCCGCAGTCGGCGCCGGCGGCGGAAACCGGCGCCTGATCGCTCAGCGCGCCAGCCGCTGGCTCAGGCCTTCGTAGAGGTCGTCGCCCAGGCGGACATAGCCTGGGCCGGTGAAGTGGACCATGTCCGGACGGCCGAGTTGCTGTTGCCGCCAAACCCGCATGCTGCACGGCCCGCCCATCGCCTGTTGCCAATCCCAATACAGCAAATGGTTGTCGCGCGCCAACTGGCGCTGCGTCTGCTGCACCGCGCTCAGCATCAGCGGCCGCTGCGGACCCGCCGCGCACTCGTGGCTGACCGCCCCGCCCTTGCTTCGCGCCGAATCCGGCGCGCCCAGCAACAGGATGGCCGCCTGCGGCAATTGGCTGCGCACCAGGCTGACCGCGCCCTGCAATGTGGCGCGATATTCATCCAGATCCAGCTTGGGATCGAAAGCCTCGTTGGTGCCGTAGGCCAGAATCACCAGATCAGCTTCCCGCGCCGCCAGCTGCCTGTCCCAGGCTCCACCCCAGCCGCGCCACAAGGCCAGCTCGGCGCCGTTGCTGCCGACGGTGTCCAGCACCACGCCGGGCGCCAGCTTTTCCAGCTCGTAACCCCCCACCTCCGGCGCCGGCAGGCTGTCCGCGCGCAAGGTGAACGGCAGCTTCAGCTTCATTTCCACCCGCTGCCAGCCCGCGCCGGCAACCGCCTGCGCCCGTCGCGGTCCGCTGCCGTCGTCCACGATCAGCCCCTGCCCGTCCACGCTCTGCCGCAGCCAGATCCTCACCCGCCACAAGCCCTTGTCCTCGGCGCGCGGCCGCACCGAGACGCTGGCTCCGGGCCGTTGCGCGACGCCGACAAAACCGCCCAGCGGAAAGTCCGGATCGGTGTCGCGGCGGCTGTTGCGCAGCGCCCAGCCTTCGCTGCGCATATAGGCCAGCGCGTTGCGCTGCCCCGACACATTGACCGGCGGCAGCCAGCCTATGCCGGCATCGCCGTAACGCGCCTGCAGCCGGGCGCGCAACTCGCCGCTGAAATAATCGGCGGCGGTGTGCGAGTCGCCGAACTGGATCACGCGCACCGGCGGCTGGGCGTCGCCCTGCAGACTGAAACGCGCGGCCAGACGGGCCAGGTTGGGCTCGCCGAAGTCCTGCACCGGCGCGGCCTGCGCCTGGGCCGCCAGCGCGGCCGCGATCATCCAGCGCGACGCGCGCGCGATTGCCTTGAATGTCATTCGAACCTCAATTCCGCCAGCACGCGGCGCGCCAGCAGCAATTGGCCCTGACGGGTGAAATGCACGCCGTCGGCTGCACGCACCGCCACCTCGCCCTGGTCGGGCAATGTCATGAATTTATTGAAACTGTCGTCCTGGCTACCCAGCGCCTCGCGGGTGGAGATGAAGCGTCCGCCTCCGGCCGCCACCTCTTCCCGGTACAGGCGGTTCAGGTAATGGACGCCGTCGTTCATCTTGTCGCGGCTCATATTGGGCAGGCCCAGCCACAGCACCTTGACCTTGCGCTTGTTCGCGCTGGCGAGAATGCTCCGGATCCGCTCGCGGTAACGCTGCTCCCAATCGGGGGACGCGAAACGGATGTAATGATTGCCGTTGACCATGTCCCAGGTATCGTTGGCGCCGATGAACATCACCAGCAACTGCGCTTTGGGATTGGCCGCCAGCTGGCGCTCCACCGTCGCCGGCCAGTTGAAGAAGTCCGGATAGGTGAGGCCGGTGCTTTGCTTGCTGATGTCGATCGCCTTGACCTGGTGCTGGCGGAACAACGGCGGCAACAGATGCAGCGCCACGCCCTGCATCATCGAATCGCCGGCCAGCAGCACCGGCAGCCCCTCCTCCAGTTGCAGACGCGGGTCCACCGCCTGGACGGCGGCGGCGGCCGATGCCTGCGGCTTGGGCGCAATCGGCTTGGCGGCGGCGGTCGGCGCATCCTGCTTCGGCCTCAAGCAGCAGGCGTTCAGGCGGTCTATCATCCTGCGGTCCCAGCTGCCTACCTGCTGTTGCAACGCCTCGCTGTGCCGGCGCAAGCCGCCGCCGAGCGAGCCTCCCTCGCGCCACGGCGACAGCGCGTCCAGCCGCTCCAGCAGGCTGGGAGCGTGGAAGGTTTGCCGCCAGTAAGCGTTGACTGCGGCCTGTTCCAGCCAGAACAGCAACAGCATGCAGCTGAGCAGGATCACGAGGATGCGGCGGTGCGGATAAGCGGCGAGCATGGCGAGGGTCGAATCGTCAGAATTGGTAGTAAATGAAAGCGGGGATGCCGGACGGCGCCAGCGAGATCACCAGCAGCGCGATGGCGCTCAACAGCAGCGGTTTGCCCCACCACGGCAGCGCGGCCAGCCGGCCGAAACAGCGCTCGGGCAGGGAGGACAGCATGGGCAGCGCGGCCAGCCACAGCGCCAGCAGCAGCAGCAGGCCCGGCGCGTTCAGCGTCAGCTCCTGGCCGGAGTGGGCGAACATCGCGCGCAGGAAATCCATCGCCTCGTCCAGCGACTGGGCGCGGAAGAATACCCAGGCCAGGCACACGTAATGGAAAGTGATCAGCCGCGCCAGCCACGGCGATGCGCCGCTGACGGCGTCGCGCCGCCACAGCTTGTCGCCGACGTTCAACGCCACCACGCCCAGGCCGTGCATCGCGCCCCACACCAGGTATTTCAGGCTGGCGCCGTGCCACAGGCCGGACAGCAGCATCGCCGCCAGCAGGTTGATCTGCGCGCGGGCGAAGCCATCGCGGTTGCCGCCCAGCGGGATGTAGACATAGTCGCGGATCCAGCTGGACAGCGAGATGTGCCAACGCCGCCAGAAATCGCGCAGGTTCAGCGCCAGATAGGGCGCGTCGAAGTTGCGCGGCAGCTGGATGCCCAGCAGCAACGCCAGCGCGGTGACCAGGTCGGTATAGCCGGAGAAGTCCAGATAGATCTGCAGCGCGTAGGCGTAGAACGCCGCCCACACCTCCAGAGTATGGAAAGTGTCGGGCGCGGCGAACACCGGGTCCACCCAGGCGCTGGCCAGCCAGCCGGCCAGCCACAGCTTCTTCAGCAACGCCAGCGCGATCAGGCCCAAGGCGCGGTCCAGCTGCGCCACCTGCCGCCGGGCGGGGCTGCGCAGTTGCTCCAGCAGATCGCCGGCGCGGCAGATCGGCCCCGCCAGCAAAGTGGGAAAGAACGCCAGGAACAGCGCGAACTGCGGCAGCGCCGCCGGCTTGATTTCCTTGCGGTACACCGACACGAAGTAGCTGACCGACTGGAAGGTATAAAAGGAAATGCCCACCGGCATCAGGATATCCAGCGCCGGCAACAGCGCCGTCACCCCCAGCGCGTTAAGGCCGGCCTGCGCGCTCTCGCGGAAGAAATCGAAATACTTGAACAAGGCCAGATTGCCCACGGCCAGCAGCAAGGACGCCTGCAGCCAGCGCCGCGGATTGGCGGACGCGCTCATCCGCCGGCTCAGGCCATGCTGAACCAGCGTGTAGACGGCAAGAATGGAGGCGAAACGCCAGTCGAGCTTGGCGTAGAACAGATAACTGGCCAGCAGGAGCAGAAGGTTCTGCATGCTGGGCATGCGGCGGCAGCCCCAGTAGACGGTAAAAAAACCGACGAAAGCCAGGGCAAACTCAATGGACAGATAGCTCATGCTAAGGTAACAAGCTGGCGGAGGCGGCAATTATGACAACAAGCCTTGCCGCTTGCCAGCTTTGATAAAAATTTATTTATCTGCCCGCCGCCAGCGCGATTTCTCGATAGGCCCGGCATGGCAAGGAAAACAATTGCCTGTCATTCAGCCTCAGCGCCGACAGGCTGCCGCCCCACAGACAGCCGGAGTCTATCGCCAGGATGTCCTCGTCCAGATGCACCCCCAGCGCCGACCAATGGCCGCAAATGATGGGCGTGCCGCCGTGGCGGCGCCCCGGCGCCTCGAACCACGGCACCAGATTCGCTGGCGCGCCGTCCAACTCGCCCTTGTAGCTGAGGTCCAGCTCGCCGTCCCGCGTCAGGAAGCGCATCCGCGTCATCACGTTGACGATCAGGCGCAACCGATCCACGCCCTTCAGATCATCGGTCCAGCGCGTGGGCTTGTTGCCGTACAGGCGGCCGAGAAATTCCCGGTAGCGGGTGCCGGACAGGCCGAACTCCACTTCCTCCGCCAGCCGGAGCGCCTTGGAAATCGTCCACTCCGGCAGCAGGCCGGCGTGCACCATCGCGTAGCCCTGGCCCTCCAGCATCATCGGCTGGCAGCGCAGCCAGTCCAGCAGCACCTTGCCGTCGGCGGCGTTGAGAATGTCCTCGATGGTGTCGTCGCGATGGAGCTTGCCGAAGCCTTCCGATACCGCCAGCAGATGCAAGTCGTGGTTGCCCAGCACCATCTCCACCTGGTCCTGGTGCTGGAACACCCAGCGCAACACATCCAGCGACTGCGGTCCGCGGTTGACCAGATCTCCGGTCAGCCACAGCGTATCCTTGCCGGGATTGAAGTCGATCAGCCGCAGCAACTGCTGGAACGGCTCGAAACAGCCCTGGATGTCGCCGATTGCGTAGATGGCCATATTGTTTCCTTGTGAGGCGGATCGGGCTTGGGATTCCATCCGCGATAAGCCATGATACCCCATGCTACAATGCATGGCCTTGATTACCGATTTGCTGCGCCCGTCCGGGCCCGACCGCCATGTCCGCTCCCCTGCTCAATCCGCCGCAACGCGCGGCCATCCATTATCTCGACGGCCCCTTGCTGGTGCTGGCGGGCGCCGGCTCGGGCAAGACCCGGGTGATCACCTACAAGATCGCCCACCTGGTGCGCGAGGGCGGCATCCCCGCCCGGCACATCGCCGCCATCACCTTCACCAACAAGGCGGCGCGCGAAATGCTGGAGCGCGTGGGCAAGCTGATGAGCCCGGCCGAGATCCGCGGCATCACGGTGTCCACCTTCCACTCGCTGGGCATGCACATCCTGCGCCAGGAAGCGCCCCATCTGGGTTACAAGACCCAGTTCTCCATTCTGGACGCCTACGATGCCGGCAAGATCATCGCCGACATCCTGAACACCACGGCCAAGGACGAGATCCGCAAGGTGCAGAGCCAGATCTCGCTGTGGAAGAACGATCTGAAAACGCCGGACGACATGCTGCTGGCGGCGCAGGACCAGTGGGAAAGCGTCTGCGCCAAGACCTATCTCGCCTACCAGGACACCCTCACCGCCTACCAGGCGATGGACTTCGACGATCTGATCCGGCTGCCGGTGCAGCTGTTCCGCACCCATCCGGAAGTGTTGCTCAAATGGCAGGGCAAGCTGCGCTACCTGCTGCTGGACGAATATCAGGACACCAATACCTGCCAGTACCAGATGGTGAAGCTGCTGACCGGCGTGCGCGGCCTATTTACGGCGGTGGGCGACGACGACCAGTCGATCTATGCCTGGCGCGGCGCCAATATGGAAAACCTGCGCCTGCTGCAGCAGGATTTCCCGGCGCTGAAAGTGATCAAGCTGGAGCAGAACTACCGCTCCACCGCCCGCATCCTGCGCGCCGCCAACAGCGTGATCTCCAACAATCCCAAACTGTTCGAAAAGCAGCTGTGGAGCGAGCTGGGCCTGGGCGAGCCGATACACGTGGTCCAGTGCAAGGACGAGGAGCACGAGGCGGAGACGGTGGTGCAAAAGCTGCTGGCCCACAAGTTCGAGTGCCGCACCGAGTTCAAGGACTACGCCATCCTCTACCGCGGCAACTACCAGGCTCGGATCTTCGAACAGGCGCTGCGCAACCAGCGCATTCCCTACCAGATGGCCGGCGGCCAGAGTTTCTTCGACAAGCCGGAGATCAAGGATCTGCTGGCCTATATGCGGCTGGTCACCAACCCTGACGACGATCCCGCCTTCATCCGCGCGCTGACCACGCCCAAACGCGGCGTCGGCGCCGGCACGCTGGAAAAGCTGGGCGCCTGGGCCGGCCAATACGGCAAGAGCCTGTTTGCCGCCGCCCACGACGCCGGCCTGCGGGTGCAGGTGCAACAGGCGCAACTGGCGCCGCTGGAGCAGTTTTGCGAATTCATCACCCAGCTGCAGTACCGCGCCACCCGCGAGGAAGCCGGCAAGCTATCGATGGAGCTGCTGCAGGCGATAGGCTACGAAGCCTGGCTGTACGACAGCGAGGACAGCCCCAAGATCGCCGAAACCAAATGGAAGAACATGCTGGAAATGGTGGCCTGGCTGGCGAAGAAGGGCGAGGCCGACGGCAAGAACCTGATCGAGCTGACCCAGACCATCGCGCTGATCACCATGCTGGAAGGCCGCGACGAAGGCGAGGTGGACGCGGTGAAAATGTCGACGCTGCACGCGTCCAAGGGCCTTGAATATCCGCACGTGTTCCTGGTGGGCTGCGAGGAAGGCATCCTGCCGCACAGCGAATCGGTGGAAAACGGCATGGTGGAAGAAGAGCGGCGGCTGATGTACGTCGGCATCACTCGCGCCCAGCGCAGCCTGACGCTCAGCTACTGCGTCAAGCGCCGCCGCGCCGGCGAATGGCAGTTCATCGAACCGTCGCGCTTCATCAGCGAAATCGACGGCGATGACCTGCGCCATTTCGGCAAACCCGGCGCCGAGCCGCTGGTCAGCAAAAGCGAGGGCAAGTCCCGGCTGGCCAATCTGACCGCGATGCTGGCCGGCAAGGACAAATCAGGCGAAACGCCGACAGAGTGAACAGGCAAGAAAAATGGCGCCGCGAGGCGCCATAAAGAAGAATGAGGAACATCTCTGGGTGAAGCGAGGCTGGGGAACCTCACCTGACTGAAGGGCTGGAAAGCCAATCGGTCAATCAGATGAACGAATGATGCCCGATATCGGCCAGGATGCCACCTGTCCTTTTTAGCAAGTCATAGATATTGACATTTCACAAAACCCCAAGGGCATAAAAAAGCACCCAATGCCGATTGGGTGCTTTTTTAATATCAAGTGCTGCTTATTTTGAATTATTGACCATGTACTCGATGGCAGAGCGGAATTCCGCGTCGCTGCCGGTATAACCGCCTTTGGGCGGCATCGCGTTCAGGCCCTTGGTGGCGATTTTCACCACTTCGTCCATGCCCGGCTTCAAGCGCGCGGACCACGCCGCCTTATCGCCGAACTTCGGCGCGCCCGCAACGCCCGCGGCATGGCAAGCCACGCAGACGCTGTCGTAAATCTTCTTGCCGACCACCGCCGGATCCGCCGCCGCGGCTGCGCCGCCCGCTCCGCCAACCGGCGGCTCGGTGAACTTGGCGCCGGCGGCATTGCCCATATAGGCGACCGCGCGCTTCACTTCGTCATCGCTCAGGTCGGTGGCGCCGCCCTTGGCCGGCATCGCATTGAAGCCATGCAGCGCATGGTCGACCAGCATGTCCCAACCCTTGGCCAGGTGGGGCCCCCAGGCGCCGGCGTCGCCGAACTTGGGAGAGCCAGCCAGGCCGGTGCCGTGACAGGAAATGCAGATGCCCTTGTAGACCTGCTCGCCGGTTCGCATGCCCGGCGGCGCGTCGCTGGCCTTTGACTCGCCGACCGGTTTCAGGCGGGCGGCCACGGCTTCCTTGGTCATCACCTCGGCATCCACGTTGAAACCACTGGTGGCGAGCTTGGCCAATAGCCAAATCGCCACGACAAGGAAGACAACGACGCTGACCAGAACCTTTACGATCTGGCCGGGGGCCATTCCGTTCTCATTACTCATCCCAAGCCTCGCCTGAAAAAATGACAATTAAAACTGGTTAATTATACGGTATGCAAGTTCACAAGGCAAAAAACCATACTCTGGACTCGGATTAGATGTTTGCTGTATGATGCGTTCACTTGATCTCAAGTATCAGCGCACCCGTAGCTCAGTTGGATAGAGTGTCAGTTTCCGAAGCTGAAGGTCACAGGTTCGATCCCTGTCGGGTGCGCCAATCAAAACAAGCGCTTACGTCGCTGCCTGCTTTTGCCGATTCTCCGCATTAATATCTTTTTCGCTCACTTCTCATAAAGCCCGCCATTAATTGCCCGGCTTCGCCGCTTTCGCCTTGCCGCCCCGCGCCTGTCGTTCTTTTCTGACGCCTCGTCCGCAAAACGATGGGTAAAACAACGCACGCCATCCCGCCTCAAAAAATTTCCGCCCCCTCTCCAATGAAAAACCCTCCGGCATGCCGAAGGGTTTGCGTGTTTGCATCATCAGGCCCAACTCAGCCCATCAGGGACAGGCTGGACTCCTCGTCGCCATCCTCCTCGCCGAGGAAACCGCCGCTTTGGTGCGCCCACAGCCTGGCATAGAGACCGCCCTGCGCCAGCAGCTGTTGATGCGTGCCCTCCTCGACCACCTGGCCCTGGTCCAGCACGATCAGCCGGTCCATCGCCGCGATGGTGGACAAGCGGTGGGCGATGGCGACCACGGTCTTGCCTTCCATCAACCGGTACAGGCTGCTCTGGATCGCCGCCTCCACTTCCGAATCCAGCGCGCTGGTCGCCTCGTCCAGCAGCAGGATGGGCGCGTCTTTCAGCATCACCCGCGCGATGGCGATCCGCTGCCGCTGGCCGCCGGACAGCTTGACGCCGCGCTCGCCGACATGCGCCTCGTAGCCGACGCGCCCCTTGGGATCGGTCAGCGAGCGGATGAAATCGTCTGCCTCTGCCTTGCGCGCCGCTTCAATCATTTGCCCGTCATTGGCGTCCGGCCTGCCGTACAGCAGGTTGTCGCGCACCGAGCGGTGCAGCAAGGACGTGTCCTGGGTCACCATGCCCACCTGCGAGCGCAGGCTGTCTTGGGTCACGCCGGAAATATCCTGGCCATCGATCAAAATGCGGCCGCCATCCAGGTCATAGAAGCGCAGCAGCAGGTTGACGATGGTGGACTTGCCGGCGCCGGAGCGGCCTACCAGGCCGATCTTCTCGCCCGGGCGTATCGTCAGATCCAAGCCGGAAATCACCTTCTTGGCGCCGCCGTAGGCGAAATCGACATTGTCGAAGCGGATCTCGCCGCGCGGCACTTCCAGCTTGGCCGCGTCCGGCTTGTCCACCACCGCCACCGTGCGCGACAGCGTGGTGATGCCGTCCTGCACCGTGCCGATGTTCTCGAACAGGCTGGACATCTCCCACATGATCCAGTGCGAAATGCCATTCAGCCTCAACGCCATCGCGGTGGACGCCGCCACCGCGCCGATGCTGACCTGGCCCTGGCTCCACAGCCACAACGCGGAACCGGTGGTGATGCCGATCAGCAGCATGCTGGTCAGCTGGTTGACGACCTCGAAGCCGCTGACCAGCCGCATCTGGCGATAGGCGGTGGATAGGAACTCCTGCATCGCGCCCTTGGCAAAGCGCGCCTCGCGCTGGCCGTGCGAGAACAGCTTGACCGTGGCGATATTAGTGTAGGCGTCGGTGATGCGGCCGGTCATCAGGCTGCGCGCGTCGGCCTGCAGGGTGGCAGCCTTGCCCAGCTTGGGCACGAAAAACCACAGCGTCGCGACGTAAAGCGCCAGCCAGGCCAGGAAAGGCAGCAGCAGCATGACATCGAAATGGCCGAGCACCGCGATCATGGTGACGAAGTAGATGACGACAAACACCAGGATGTCAGTGATGATCAGCACGGTGTCGCGCACCGCCAGCGCGGTCTGCATCACCTTGGCCGACACCCGTCCGGCAAACTCGTCCTGATAGAAACTCAGGCTCTGCCCCAGCAAGTGGCGGTGGAAATTCCAGCGCAGCCGCATCGGAAAGTTGGAAAACAGGCCTTGGTACTTGCTCATCGCCTGCAGCGACACCAGCAGCACGCTGGCCAGCAGAATCCCGGCCAGCAGCAGCAGATGGCCGCTCTCGCGCTGCCACAGCTGGTTGGCAGGCACCTTGGCCAGCCAGTCCACCACCGAGCCCAGCATCGAAAACAGCAAGGCCTCGAAGGCGCCGATCAACGCGGTGAGCAGGGTCATGCACAGGATCAGGCCGCGCATGCCGCGGGTACAGAACCAGATAAAGGAGAAAAAGCCGCGTGGAGGCTGGGCGGCAGGCGTGTCCGGATAGGGGGATATCCGGCGTTCAAACCAGGAAAACATAAAGATCGCTCCATTCCCGACAACCAAGGCGGTCGCCGGACAGGGGGTTTAGTGGAGCGATGACGGTAGCGTATCTTCGGCAGGTCTGCAATGGGAAAGTTTGCTTGCAGTCATTTTCGCGCACGAAAATAGCCGAGACTGGCGGCATCCGGCGGATTGCCTCAGTTCTGCACCTCCAGCCGGATATATACCTCTTCCAGCTTTTCCGACGTGCGCGTCTTCACGTCCACTTTGTGGACCTCGGCCCTCAGCCTGCCCTTGTAGACATGCAACATCAGTTCGGCAGCCCTGCGCGCCTGCTCCTGGGTCGGATGAAGAGGCCCGCTGTCATCGATGCCGAAATCCGGTGAAATCAGTTTCAACCGATACATTATTATTTTCTCGAAAAATGGCGCTGCCGGATATTTTTATACGGAATGCATTTCCAGCATTCGATTCTACATGAGTTTACCTGATAGAAAATCGATGCTGCGCCATGTAAGGAGAAATCCATTTATGTTTACAATTCAATGCAAACATTCTAATAAATGCGGATACTGTCGGGAAAAAGCCTGGACAACTGAATGAGAAAATTGAATATGGGAAAAATCGACGCGAAAAAACCCGGCCAGGCCGGGTCATCTATAAGCGGGCAGCGTCCCGCTGAGAGCGGCGCTCAGGCTGGCACGCCCATTTCCTGCCCCTGCGCGTAGCGGATCCGCGAGAGCGCGTCGGCCAGCTTCGGGTTGTGGTTCTCCCAGTAGCCATGCCGACACAGACAATCCATGCTGACCAGCGCCGCGTCTATCATGAAGCGCTCGTCCACCAGCAGTTGCTCCACCTCGGAGAACGGCAGCAGCAGATGCTCGGCCACTTCTCCATCCTGGCAAGCCGGCGACTCTCCCGGCGACAGCCACAGATCGTAGGCGTACAGCCATTCGCGGTGCAGGCCCCGCGCCACCGGCCGCTGCGCCAACAGCAGCGACGCCGGCGTCAGCCCGTCCACCCGCTCGCGCGCGACGCCTGCCTCTTCCCACGACTCGCGCTCCAAGGCCAGCGCCAGCGTTTCGCCGGCGGCGACGCCGCCGCCGACCAGGTTGTCCATCCGGTTCGGGTCCACCGCCTTGTGCGGGCTGCGCCGTCCCACCCACATCCGGACCTCGCCGTCGTCGAGCCGGCACAGGCCGTTGACGTGCACAGCGCGGCTGGTCAGGCCCAGCGGGCGGAAGGCCGCGCGCTCCAATTCGAAATAGGGTCTGCCGTCCTGGCGGAAGGCGGTGAAGTTCTCGTTGCGCCAGCCGTTGAGCCAGCCAGCCTGTTGCCAGCGCCGCGCGGCATGGGCCAGCGCGTGGCTGATGCTGCGGTAGCTGCCCTTCACCTTGCAACGCAGGCCCTGGAAGGTTTCCTCGAACAATTGCGGCTCATGCTGCAGCAGGCGCTCTTTCCACTGGGCATTGACGCACCCCATTCTTTCGGTGCCGATGAACAGCGGCGTGAACTGCTGAGCATCGAAGCGGCTGACCTTGTCCAGATAGCCGAGTACGGCGTCCACCTGCATGACCACTCCCCCTGCGTTGTTCCGGGAAGGCTGCATATTAGGATGTCTGCCAACGCTTGACTATCCTTCGTCGCACAAAGCCGGAGACTGTTGCATTCCCGCGATTTCAACGCAATCGATCGCCGAGTCCGGAATCCCGCCGCAGCGCCAATTCCGCCCCGCGCAGCCAGACCTCGGCGTCCCCCACCGCGGCGAAACGGGAGCGGGCGCGGGTGATGGCGGTATACAACAGCGCGCGGTTCAGCAGCGCGCCGGCCTGCTGCGGCAACTGCAGCCACACCTCGTCGTACTCCGAGCCCTGGCTCTTGTGAACCGTCATCGCGAATACCGTTTCATGCGCCGGCAGCCGCCCGGGCGCGAACTCACGCCAGCCGCCGTCGTCCGATGGAAACAGCACCCTCAGGCCGGACGGCCGCTGCAAGGCGAAGCCGATGTCGCCGTTGAACAGGCCCAGCCCGTAATCGTTCTCGCCTATCATCACCGGCCGGCCGGGATACCAGTCGCGGCCCTCCTGCTTGACCCCGGCCGCTTCCAGCTCGCGCTCGATGCGGCGATTGCAGTCGGCCACCTGGCGCCGCTCGGCAGCCAGCAGCATGAAGGCGGAAAACTCGCGCTGCGCCTCGTCCGCGCCGGCCCCGGCGGCCACCGCGTCCAGATAGCCGCGCCGGCGCGCGAGCAGCGCCGCGTCGTCGGCCGCGTCCTGCCTCCAGACATCGGGCCGTCCGGCATCGTCCAGCACTTGCAGCGAGTCCCGCCCTTCGCCGGCGTTGACCCGCCGCGCCAGCTCGCCGATGCCGGAGTCCGCGCCGAAACGGTGGCTGCGCGTCAGCAGCGCCACGCAGTCGGTCAGCGCGCCGCCGGGCGCGGCGTCGCCCCGCAGGCTGGCCCCGGCGACCCGCTGCAGCCATTGCGAGGTCTCGTCGCGATAGGCGATGCGCCCGCATAGCTCGCCCAGCACCGCGCCGGCCTCCACCGACGACAGCTGGTCGCGGTCGCCCAGCAGGATCAGCCTGGCCTGAGACGGCAGCGCCGCCACCGTGCGCGCCATCAGCGCCAGATCTATCATCGACGCCTCGTCCACCACCAGCACGTCCAGCGGCAGCGGATTGCCGGCGTGGTGGCGCGGCGCTTCCACGCCGGGGCGCAGGCCGAGCAACCGGTGCAGCGTCTCCGCCTGGGCCGGCAGCTGGCGGCGCACCGCGTCATCCACGTCCAGCCGGTCGCGCGCCGCCCGCACCGACTCGGACAGCCGCGCCGCCGCCTTGCCGGTCGGCGCCGCCATCGCCATCACCAGCGGACGCGGCGACATCGCCGCCAGCAGCGCCAGCAGCCGCACCACGGTGGTGGTCTTGCCGGTGCCGGGACCGCCTGAAATCACCATCAACCGCTGCCGCGCCGCCAACGCCGCCGCCAGCTTCTGCCGGTCCGGCTCGCCGTCGGCCGCGCCGGGAAACAGCCGGGCCAGCAGATCGGCCAGCCGCGCCTCGTCCGGCGGGGGCAGCGGCTGGGCCAGCCGAGCCAGCCCTTCGGCCAGCCTGTCCTCGTCGTGCCAGTGGCGGGCGAAATACAGCCGCCCAGCCTCGTCCAGGATCAAGGGCGCGTAATCGCCCGGCCGGCCGACCAGCGGGCTGCCGCGCAGCGCCGCCGCCTCGCCGCGGTGAGCCAGCGGCAGGCAAACGTGGCCAGCCAGATTGGCGTTGCTCAATTCGCCTATCAGCGCCAGCACCCTATCATCGGCTCCGGGCGCCAGGCGTTGGAACAGCCGGACCAATTGGCCGGGCAGCAGCGGGATATCGGGTTTCATCGATGGGACTTCCGGATAAATCGGACGCCGCTCAGTGGCGGGCGAACAGCGGCCGCAAGCGGCCTTGCTCATGCAGTTGCTGGATGGCCTGGTTCAAGCCCGGCAGCAGGTCCCGATAGCGCGGGTGCAGCCGCAGCGCCACCGGCAGGCTGCCCAGCGACTCGCCCGGCAGGCAACGGCCGCCCTCGTCGCGCCGGCTCCAGTACTGCGCGCGGCGGCGCTCCAGCACCACGGCCTGGACCCGGCCCTGCCGCAGCTTGTCCAGCATTTCGTCCTCGTTGGCCGATCCGTCGCGCCGCAGCTTGCGGCTGGCGAACGCGCTTTCCAGCGACGGAAAGCGCTGGCCCAGCAGCGTGCCTATGGTGCCGCCCTTCAGCGAGGCCAGGGTGGCCGGCCGCTTGCCCCCGCCCGGCGGCAGGCACAGCACGAATTCCTCGTCGGCGATGGGCTGGGTGTAGAAGCCGGCCACCGGGGACAGCGCGCGCCATGACGCGTTGACGCCGACCTCGACGTCCAGCTTGCCCACCTGAAACAGCTGCTCCAGCCGCTGCGAGGGATAGTAGTCCAGTTGGAAACGGATGCCGCTTTGCCGGGCGATCAGGGCCAGCGCGTCGCGGTAGGCCAGCGTCAGGCCGTCGTCGGCGTTCGCGCGCAGCGACTCGCCGCTGTCGTTGGCCAGGCCTGCGCGCAGCGTGGTCTGGGCCAGCGCCGGCAGGCACAGCAATAGCATCAGTCCCCACCACAGCCTATTCACTCAGCCTGGCCTCCAGCGCGTCGCAGATGGTGGACAGTATCTTGATGCGCGCGAAATACTTGTTGTTGGCCTCCACCAGCGTCCACGGCACCTTGCTGGTGCTGGTGCGGTCCACCATGTCGCTGACCGCCTGGCGGTAGAGGTCCCATTTGTCGCGGTTGCGCCAATCCTCGTCGGTAATCTTGAAGCGCTTGAAGCCCGTCTCCTCCCGACCCTTGAAGCGCGCCAGCTGCTCATCCTTGCTGATCGCCAGCCAGAACTTCAGCACGATGGCGCCGTTCTCGGTCAACTGATGCTCGAAGTCGTTGATCTCGTAATAGGCGCGCATCCAGTCGGCCTCGGCGGCGAAGCCTTCCACCCTCTCCACCAGCACCCGGCCGTACCAGCTGCGGTCGAAGATGGTGATGCCGCCCTTGCCCGGCAGATGCCGCCAGAAGCGCCACAGCCAGGGCTTGGCCTTTTCCTCCTGGGTCGGCGCGGCCACCGGCACCACCCGGTAGCGCCGGGCGTCCAGCGCCTGGGTGATGCGGCGTATGCTGCCGCCCTTGCCGGCCGCGTCGTTGCCCTCGAACGCCAGCACCAGCGAGTGGTTGCCGAAGCGCGGATCGCGGGTCAGCTTGTTCAGCCGCCCCTGCAGCTGGTCCAGCTTTTTCTGGTAGCTGGCCTTGTCCAGCTTCTGCTCCAGCTCCAGCGTGTCCAGCACCAGCTTGTTGTCTATCGGCGCCAGCAGCGGCGGCGCCTCGACGCGGTCGGTGCTCAGCATCGGCTGGCCCAGACGGTTGCGTATCGCCTCCAGTATGGTGTTGGCCACCGTCAAGCTGCGGTAGTTGGCGTCCTCGCCGTCGATGACGATCCACGGCGCGTGCGCGGTATTGGTCAGCCTGAGCATGTGTTCGCCGTACTTGCGTATCTTGTCGTAGCGCTCATAGTGCTCCCAGTCGGTCTTGGTCACGCGCCAGCTGGTGGCCGGGTCCTGCTCCAGCGTTTTCAGCCTCGCCTTCTGCTTGTCGCGGCTCAGATGGAACCAGAACTTCAGCACCACCGCCCCGTCCAGCGTCAGCATGCGCTCGAAGCGCAGAATGTCGAAAATCTGCCGGTCGAAGGCGTCGCGGTCGCTGCGGTTGAATACCCGCTCGAACAAGGTATCGGAATAATAGGAGCCGAAGAACATCCCGATGCGGCCGGTGGCCGGCAGCTCGTTCCAATAGCGCCACATCCACGGCCGGGCGCGCGCCTCGTCATTGGGCTTGTCGAAGGCGACGGTGTGGATCAGCCGCGGGTCCAGCCACTCGTTGATCAAATTCATCGTTTCGCCGCGGCCCGCGCCGTCGAAACCGTGGATCAGGATCAGCACCGGAAAATCGGCTTTTTCCTTCAAGTCGTACTGCACGTCCAGCAGCGCCTCGCGCAACGCCGGCATCATCTTGCGGAAAGTGTCTTTGTCTATGCTGTGGCCGATTTCGGCGGATTCAAACATGTTTCACATCCTTGTCCACTTGCTTAGCTTAGTTGCCATCCCCGGTCGCCATCACTGCGTAGAACTACCAGGGCCTCTCTTGGTTCCAGATCCCGCCAGCAGCGCGTCCAGCGCGTCCAGCAGCGCCGCGGACGGCGCATCGGCCCACACGCCGCAGCCCGGCTCGCCCATGCCGCGCAAAAACAGGTAGCGCACGCCGCCGAAGCGGCCGTCCCAATCCGCGCCGCGCGCGGCGAAGTAGCGCCGCAGCGCCACCAGGTAAATCAGGTACTGCAGGTAATAATGCTCGCGCGCCACCGCATGGACCAGACTGTCGTCGCGATAATCGTCGTAGGCGTCGCCCAGATGGTTGGACTTGTAGTCGATCAGGTAGACGCGGCCGTCCGCTTCGCACACCAGATCGACGAAGCCTTTCAAAAAGCCCTGCACGCTGGCGAAATCCAGCGCGCCGGCGGCGCGCCGGAACGGCTCGGCCAGGCCGTGCTCCGGCTTTTGCAGCGCGGCGATCAGCGCCGCCACGTCCAATTTCTTCACCGGCAGCGTGAACTCCAGCTCGATCAGCCGCTTATGGTCGGCGACGCCGCGCAGCCGCGCGCCGGGGGCGATCTCCGCGTTCAGCGCGTCCAGGATCAACTCGCAGCCGGCGTCCAGCCACTCCTCGCCGAAGCCGTGCCGCGCCAGCGCGCGCGCCACCGCCGCGCGGATATCGTCCTCGCCGGCGCCGAAGCTGATGTTCTCGAAAATCTCGTGCAGGCAGACGCCGGCCTTGGCGCCGCGCGGGAAGCTGAAGCGATTCCGGATCGGGTCCTCCTGCGAGGCCGCCGGCGCCGACGCCGCCGCGCGGTCATAGTCCGGCGCTTCGGCCAGATGGCTGCCGGCGTCATGGGTCAGCGAAGTGAAACTGGCGATCTTCCACGGCGTGTACAACTTGCGCTCGAACGGCCGCGCGGCGTAGGCGCGGCCAGGATCGCGGCCGCCGGCCAGCGCCTGTCGCCCCTCGCCGGCCAGCCAGCGCGCCGCGTCGCCGCGCTGGTCGAGAAAGGCCCGCAGCTGCGCCTCCACCATCCCGCCGTCCAGCTCCAGCGCGTCCAGCGCCGCCAGGTCGCGCGCGCCCGGCGCGTGCAGCAGCCAGGACAGCGCGGCGGTCTTCAGCTCCCGCACCCAGCCCCAGGCGATGTACTGCCGGTATTGGGCGCGGGTCAGCGCCACGTACAGCAGGCGCAGCTTTTCGGCCAGCATCTCGCTCCGCGCCGCCTGCCGGATGCCGTCGTCGGCGGCCGCCTCCGGCGCCAGCCACGGCTCGTCGCCGTCGTGATAGCTCCAGAAGCCGGCGCCCCGCCGCTCCAGCGCGCCGTTCCACAGGAAGGGACAGAACACCACCGGGTACTGCAGGCCCTTGGAGGTGTGCACGGTGACGATCTTCACCAGCGCGGCGTCGCTCTCCAGCCGCAGCACCGCGTCCTCGCCGCGCGGCGGATCGGCGACCCGGGCGGCAAACCAGGCCAACAGCGGCGCCATGCCCTGGCGGCTCTCGCTCTCCTGCTGGATCAGCTCGGCCAGGTGGCCCAGATTGGTCAGCCGCCGCTCGCCGTCAGGCAAGGGCAGCAGCCGCTCCGCCGCGCGCTCGCGGGCGAAATAATGCCGCCAGGCGGCCATGAAGCCGCGCTCGCGCCAGCGCTGGTGGTCGCCGGCGTTCTTCAGCAATTGCCGCTCCCAGCGCGTCTCGTCCTCCAGCTCCGCCTTGATCCGCGCGGCGTCCAAGCCGGCCAGCTCGGTGGCCAGCGCGCGCCTGAGCCTGCCCTCGTTGGCCGGTTCGGCCCAGGCGTGCAGCAGCGCGAGCAGCTCGCCGGCCTCGCGGCTGGCGAACACGCTCTCCTGGGTCAGCGCCACGCTGGCCACGCCGCGCGCGCGCAGCTCGGTGCGCACCCGGTCGCCCTGGCTGTGGGTGGCCACCAGCACCGCGACGTCGCCGCCGGCCAGCGGCCGCCGCGACTCGCCCTTGACGATGGCGGCGCGGTCCTCGCCCGCCAGCGTCAGCAGCCGGGCGATCTCGTCGGCGCAGGCTTCGGCCGCGGCCTGCTCGGCCGACTCCTTGCTCAATTCTTTTTCGCCAGCCTGCATCCATTGCGCGTTGAACGGCGCGCGGTCGTCGTCCACCTCCAGCCGGCCGCCGGACGAGGGACTGGCCGCCACCGGCTGGTAGGCGATGCCGTCGAGCAGAAACGGCAGCTCGCGGCCGAACAGCGCGTTGACGGTGGCCACCAGCGGCTCGTCGGAACGGCGGTTGGTGTCCAGCGTGTACTGGCGCTCGGCGTCGTGGCGGGCCGCCAGATAGGCGAAGATGTCGGCGCCGCGGAAGCTGTAGATCGCCTGTTTCGGATCGCCGACCAGGAATACCGGCCGCGCCTCCTCGACGAAGCAGCGGCGGAAGATCCGGTACTGGGTGGGGTCGGTGTCCTGGAATTCGTCGATCAAGGCCACGGAAAAACTGTCCGCCACCTGCGCCGCCAGCAAGGGGCCGGTTTCCGGATGCGCCAGCGCCGCGCCCAGATCGGTCAGCAGATCATCGAAGCTGCGGCTGCGCTCAACGCCGCGCCGCCGCGCCAGCTCCTCGTTGGCCCAGGCGATCAGCTCCAGCTTCAGCCCGGCCAGCGAGTTGGCCACCTGGTCCATATAGACATCCCAGCCCGCGAGCCAGGCCTCCATCCGTTCGAACAAGGGGTGGGCCGGCGCATCGCAGCCCTTCTTCATGCCCTTGGCCAGCATCTCCGGCCGCAGCTTATCCAACAGCTTGCGGCTGTCGCTGTCCAGCTCGGGCAGCGCGTCGGGCAGGGCCAACCAGCCGCGCAGATTGTCGGCGATGCGCGCCATGGTGTCGGGCCGGTAGATGTTGGCCTTGAAGCCGGGATGGGCGAGGAATAGCGCCAAGCCCTCTTCCACCAGCGCCGACTCCCCGGCCAGCGCCTGCCAGCGCTCGAAAGCCAGCCGCTGCGCGGTTTCCAGCCTGACCGAGTCCGGCGCGCGCAGCTTGAGATAAGGCTTGGACAGATAGGGGCGGATCTCGGCCAGCCAGGCGTCCGGCCTCTCGCCCTGCTCCACCAGCACCTGGGCCAGCAACGGCGCGGCGACGATGCGGCGGCGCCAGAAGTCGTCGACGATCTCGGCCAGCCGCGCGGCGTCGTCCTCGACCAACTCGGCCTGGAAAGTCTGGCCGCTCTCGAAAGCGGCGTCGGTCAGCACCCGCTGGCAAAAGCCGTGGATGGTGTAGATGGCGGCGGCGTCGAAACCGTTGACCGCGGCGGTCAGCCGCTGCCGGGCCACGTCGCGCGCCGGCCCCTCGGGAAAGCGCGCGGCCAGCGCCTGCAGGAAGTCGTCGCCGTCGGCCTTGCCGTCCAGCAGCGCCAGCATCTCGGCCAGCCGCCGGCGCAGCCGCTCGCGCAGCTCGGCGGTGGCGGCCTTGGTGTAGGTGACCACCAGTATTTGCTCGATGGCCGGCGGCGGCGCGCCGTCGCGCTCCTCCAGCAGCAGCCGGGCGAACAGCGCGGCGATGGTCCAGGTCTTGCCGGTGCCGGCCGAGGCCTCAATCAGGTTGACGCCCGCCAGCGGGCAGTTCAGCGCGTCCAGCGCCTGCGGCGCGTTCATGCCTCGCCTCCCTGCAGGCGTTCGGCCAATGGCAGCAGCAGCGTCTCCGCCAACTGGACGAACAATGGATCTTCCAGCGGCGACTGGTGGCGGAAGGCCAGCGCGATCGCCGGCTCGTCCTTCTGCGCGATGCCGTCGCCGAGGATGAAATTGGGTTCCCACTTCTGCCAGGCGGCGGCCAAAGCTTTTTCGCGGTTTTCGGGCGCCTTGGCCAGCGCTTCGGCGTAAGCCCAGCTGGTGCGGCCGAAGAAGGGCAAGGGCTGGGCCTGGCCCTGCTTCCAGCGGACCAGCCACGGCGCAAGCAGGCCGGCGGCGTCGGTCTCCTCGTTAAGCAGCGTGCTGCCGGCATCGTCGTAGCAGGCGCTGTGCAGGATCACGTTCGCCGGCCGCGCCGCGCACAGGATCAGATGGCTCAGCCACAGCGCGACGCGCTGGGCGGCGTTCAGCTTGCCGACGATGAAATCCAGCCGACCCTCGGGCCGCAGGCCGTACAGCTCGCCCACCAGCGTGAAGCCCGCGATGTCCAGATGCACCGGCTGCGGCGGCAGCGTCTCCTCGCCCAGCGCGCGCGGCAAGCGGCCGGCCAGCCGGGCGCTGGCCCGGCCCTCCTCCTGCAGCCAGGCCTGGCCCAGCTCGCCGGTGGGCAGCAGGCCGGCGGCGGCCACTCTTTGCCGCACCGGAGCCGACGGCTTGCGGTGCAGCATCGCCTCCACCAGCTGGCGGCGCAACGCGTGGCTGGCGTCGCGCGCCATCGCGAACGGCTCCCGCGCCGGCTGCGCCTCGTCGCGATAGGCGACGCGCAGCGCCAGTCGGTCGCCCAGCCAGGCCCGCGCCGGGTTCTGCCAGAAGCGGATGAAATCGTGCAGATTGACCACCGTCGCCGCCGTCTCGTCCGGCAGCGGCGCGACAAAGGGCGCGGGCTCGGCCGGCGGCGCGGCCAGCGCGGCGGCGAAGGCCGGCTCGAAGCTGGCCAGCCGCGCGTCTCCGCCATCGAACGATTTGGGCGAAAACGGCTGCAGCGGATGGCGCAGCGTCAGCCGCGCCGCCATGTCCTCGCCGCACATCGCCGACAGCGTGTCCAGCAGCTCCGACACCAGCGGCGACGGCGGCAAGGGCTCGCCGCTGCGCGCCGACTGGCCGACATAAGAAAGATACAGCCGGCCGCGGGCGGACAGAATGGCCTCCAGAAACAGGTAGCGGTCGTCGAAGCGGCGCGAACGGTCTCCGCGGCGCGGATTGCGCGCCACCAGGTCGAAGCTGACCGGCCGCTCGTCGCGCGGATAGGCGCCGTCGTTCATGCCCACCAGGCACAGCGCCTGGAACGGTATCGAGCGCATCGGCACCATCGCGCAGAAGGTCACGCCGCCGGACAGAAAGCCCTGCGCCGACGACGAGGACAGCTTGCGCAGCAGCCAGTCGCGCGCCACCGCCAGGCCCACCGGCTGGCCGAAGCCGGCCAGATCGGCGTCCTCGGCCAGCTCGGCGAAGGTTTCCCGCAGCAGCTCCAGCGCCGCCTCGTCGTCGCCGTCGGTCAGGAACAGGCTGTCGCAGGCCAGGTGGAAGCGCTGCGCCCACTGCTGCGGCGCGGCCGGCGTCGACCATTCGCCGGCCAGCGCGTCCAGCGCGTCGTAGAAATCGGCGAAACGCGCCAGCGCCTCGCCCAGCTGGCCCTGGGCGGCGGTGTGCGGCAGCAGGCCGGCGAACAGGCCGGCGTCGTCCCCGGCCAGCGCCGGCGGCAGCACGGTGCCCAGCAGCAGGCGGTCCAGCCCCCAGCGCCAGGTGTAGGCGGCTTCGGCCGGCAGACCCAGCGAAGCTTTATGCGCGGCGTCCCGCCCCCAGCGGATGCCGGCGCCGCGCACCCAGTCCTGGATGAAGGCGAGGTCGGCGTCTGCCAGGTCGAAGCGCGCCAGCAACGCCGGGCAATCCAGCAGCGCCAGCACCTCGTCGGCGGCGAAGCGGGAATCGGCCAGCTTCAAGGCGGCGGCGAAAGTGGACAGCAGCGGCTGCTCGCGCTCGACGCGGCGGTCGGCGATGCTGTACGGGATGTTGGGCGCGTCGTCGCGGCGGCCGAACACCGCGTCGATGTACGGCGCGTAGGCGTTGATGTCCGGCGTCAGCACCGCCACGTCGGCCGGGCTGAGCCTGGGGTCGGCGGCGAACATCGCCAGCAGCCTGTCCTTCAACGCCTCCAGCTCGCGCATCGGGCCATGGCAGGCATGCACCTCCACCGAATCGTCGGCAGTGTCGAAAGGCCGCGGCAATTGCGACGGATCGTTGAGCTCCAGGATGTCGCGCTGCAGCCGGGCCAGCAGGCTGTCGCCCTTGGGCGCGGCGAACAGCGGCCTGGCGTCCAGTTCGGCGTCCTCGGCGATCAGCTCGAAAAAGTCGCGCCCCTGCTTGCCCAGCGACGACAGCAAGGGATGGCCCTGGGTGGCGAAAAGGTCGCCGGCCTGCCTGAGCTTCAGCATGCGCCGCGCGTCGACGATGTCGCCCCAGTAGGCTTCGCACGGGTTCAGCGTGAACAGGCAGACGTCGGTCAGTTCGGCCAGGCGCTTGACCAGCGCCAGATACATCGGCGCCAGGCTGGCGATGCCGAACAGCGTCACCCGCGGCGGCAGGTGCTCGGGTTTCAGCTCGGAGAAAAACTGGTCCAGCATCCGCACCCGGTGGCGGCCCGGATCGCTTTCTGCCAGCAGCCGCCACAACGCGGCCTGCCAGGCCTCGTCCTCGCCCAGGCCCAATAGCTCGTCGGCCTCCCAGGCGCGGATCCAGTCCGGGCGGAACACCAGGTACTGGTCGAAGATGTCGGCGATCTTGCCGGCCAGCTCGAAAGCCGCGGCCTCGCCGCCTTCCAGATAATGCAGCACCGGACCGAACGGCTCGCCCTCCAGCGTCGGCAGCAGCGCCAGCAGCCGCCAGGCCAGCACCTCGGGTACGAAGGCCGACTTCCGCGGCAGATCCGGCATCACCAGCTGCATCAACCGCCAGGCGAAGGCCGCCGGCAGCGCGAAATCGATATTGGCGGCGATGCCGGCCTTGCGCGCCACGTCCAGCGTGATCCAGCGTCCCATGCCGCGGCTTTGCACGATCACGGTCTCCGCCGCGAACGGATCGGCCAGCGGCATCGCCTGGGTCATGCCGCAGAACAGCTCGCCCAGTTGCTCGAGACGATTGGATTGATAGAGAAACAGCATGGAATGGAGTGCGCGCGCCTGGATGCGGATATGGCCGGATTGTAGCATCGCGCGGCGGCCGGCCGGGGAACCGGCGGCGATTGACGCCCATCAAGGCCCGCCCCGCTCGGATGACATTCAATACGCCGATGATGATGACATTTCGTTTTTCCGCCCCACCGCCCCTCGCCGCGCTCGCTACAAAACGTCGCCCGCGCCGTGTACCATGGCCGGCATCGGCGCGCTGCGCGCCTCAACCGTCGGACCGCCATGTACCCCTACCTGATCGTCAAGCACGCCCACATGGGCTTCGCCTATCTGTCCATCCTGCTGTTCGCCGCCCGCGGCGCGCTGGTGCTGGGCGGCCGCGGCCACTTGCTGCAGAACAAGCCGCTGCGCATTCTGCCGCACGTGATCGACACCCTGCTGCTGGCCTGTGCCATCGCGCTGGTGGCGATGGGCGGCTGGCCCATTCTGCAGAGCCCCTGGCTGCTGGCCAAGATCGCCGGCCTGATCGCCTACGTGGCCCTGGGCACCATCGCGCTGCGCGGCTCCACGCCTCGGCGGCGCGTGGCGGCCTTCATCGCCGCCTTGCTCACCGTGATCTACATCGTGCTGGTGGCCAAAACCAAACTGGTCATGCCGCTGCTCTGATCGACCCCGCCGGCTTGACTGCGCCGGCCGCGGCTTCTAGGACACAGTAGGGACGCGCGATGCAGCCCTTTATCCCGTCCCTGCCCCCGGAGCCTGCCGCCAGATGAACCGCGACCTTCCCGCCGCCTTCCGAAACCGCGGTTTTTCGCTGCTGGAGCTGTTGATCGTGCTGGCGGTGGTGGCCATCCTGGCGGGCATCGCCATCCCCTCCTACCAGAGCCATATGCAGCGCAGCCGCCGCAGCGACGCGCTGGACGCCTTGTACCAGCTGCAGCAGGCGCAAGTACGCTATCGGGGCTTTCACGCCGAATACGCCTCGCAACTGACGGACCTGAAAACACTCTACGCCAGCGGCGTCAGCGGCCAAAAGCATTACCAGCTGGAAACCGGAACCGGCAGCAAGCCCGCGTCCGACTTCTACGTCCAGGCCACGGCCAAGCCCGGCGGTGCCCAGGCCGGCGACCGCGACTGCCAGACCATCACGCTCACCCAGCGGCAGCAGACGGTCAGCCTGACGCCGCCCGCCTGCTGGGGACGATGATGCGCGGCGGCCAGCGAGGCGTCACCCTGATCGAGCTCCTGGTGGTGCTGGCCCTGGCTCTAGTGCTGCTGACCCAGGCGCTGCCGGCGCTGGGCCGCTGGATCGCCCGCCAGCAGCTGCAGGGCGCGCTGGATGACATCGACCGCGGGCTTCAACTGGCGCGCAAGAGCGCCGCCACCCGACAGAAAAAGATCTGGGTGACCTTCCGCCGCGACGGCGCCGCCTGGCTGCTGCGGGTGTCGGAGAGCGACGCAAAGGGCCCATGCGACACCGCCCGCGACTTGCTGTGCGTCGGCAGCGCCGAGCATGCCGGCATCGTGCTGGACATGGCCGATCCGCTGCCGCTGCAGCTGGTTTTCACGCCGCTGCGCGGCCTGCCGGAAACCCCCGGCGGCGCCATGATCGGCGGACTGCGGCTGCGGCTCAGCCGCTCCGGCTGCCGGCCGGCGGATCTGCAACTGCTGCCCACCGGCCTGGTCATCGTCGGCGAGGCCAGATGTCCATGAGACCGGCGCGCGGCATCAGCCTGCTGGAGCTGTTGATCAGCATGACCATCGGCCTGCTGTTGCTGCTGGTGGTGTCCGGCCTGCTGGTCAGCCTGCTGGGAGAACAAAGCCGCGAACGCCGCCAGGCGCAGCTGGGCGCGATGATGGACGCGTCGCTGTCGCTGATCGCGATGGACCTTCGCCGCGCCGGTTTCTGGAACGGCTCCGGCGCGGAGGAAGACAATCCCTACCGCGAGCTGTTCATCGAGCGAAACGGAAGCTGCCTGCTCTACGGCTACGACAATCCGGCCACACCCTCCGCCACGCCCGATCTCCGTTATTTCGCCTTCCGCCTGGAAGGGCAGCGCATCCAGCGACGCAGCAGCGACAAGGCCGGCTGGAGCTGCTCCGCCAGCGGCGGCTGGGACGACCTGAGCAAACCCGGCATCGGCGTCGTCGACAAGCTGCGCTTCAGCCCGGAAGCCGGCGGCGACGCGATCGGCATCGCCGTCGGCGCCCATGCCGCCAACGGCCCGGAGGAGGAAAGGCTGGACATCCACACCAGCGTGACGCTGCGCAATCACCCCAAGGCGGCGGCAAGATGAGCCGCCGCCACGCCGGGCTCGCCACGCTGTTCGCGGTGCTGACGTTGCTGGCGATCGCCAGCCTGGTGTTGTTGGCGGCCTCGCGCCAGCTGGTGCTGATCCACGCCAACGCGCAAAACCAGCATCGCTACCACCAGGCGCTGGACAACGCCGAGGAAGGCCTCCGCCAAGGCAGCCAGGCGCTGGAAAACGGCCAGCCTCTTCCAGCGGATGACGACCGCTTCTCGCTCGCGCAGCAGGCTATCCCTCCGGACCGCATGCGGCTGCGCAGCACCGGCAACTACGACGGCCATCGCGTCACCGTGCAGCGGGACTTCCTCCAAAGCGGGAACCAGGGCGGATCGAGCAGCGCGCTGACCCTGGTCGGCAATCTGGACCTGAGCGGCGCCATCAACCTGATCGGCGACAAACCTGTGGAAATGACGGTGGACGGTACGGTGACGCTGAGCGGCTCGGTGGACGGCATCGCCACCCTGCAAAGCACCGGCGACATCATCGTGACCGGGCCGCAAAGCATCAACACCCTGTACGCCAACGGCAATATCGAACTGGGAAACGGCCGCTACCAGACGGTGAAGGCGCTCGGCAACCTGACGCTGCGCGGCGACACCGCGATCGGCGCGCTGGCGCGGGTCAACGGCAAAGCCGCCTTCCTCAACAGCCCGGGCGTCGCGCCGGCGGTGACTCGGGCCGAGGTGAAGGGCGACGTGGACATCGCGATGGGCGGCGCCCGCTTCGGCCAACTGGATGCCGAAGGCAAGGTCGACATCCGCCAGATCGGCGCGCTGGACGCGCTGCGCGCCGAAGGCCACCTGAGCGTGCAGGGCTGGGGTGCGCCCATCGCCGCCACCGTCGCCGGCGCCGCCAGCTACAACGCGGGCAATCCAGACATCCGCGTCGCGTTCCAGCCCAGCCTGCAACTGAACCTGCAGCCATTGCCGCCGTTGGAAGTGAAACGGCCGCGCCTGGATGCCTACGACTACCGCGGCCAGGCCCACTACGTGTTCACCCATGCCGCCGACGGCGGCGTGCGGGTGACGGTGCGCAAGATCCACGGCCTGGCCGACGGCGAATACCGGCTGGGCCGGGACCCGGACAACCGGCTGCCCAACTACTTGTGCAGAACCGCCGACGTCAACGGCGTCTGCCGCGCGCCGGCGACGCTGATCTGCAAGGGGCATTCGCCGCAGAACGACTGCTTCGCCGGCAGCCGGCCCGGCCAATGGAAGCTGGACGGCGTCACCTTCGCGCCGGGCGTGCTGTGGTTCGACGGTGACCTGGAGGTTGGCAACGGCACCTACCACAACACCTTCATCGCCAGCGGCAACATCGCCACCAGCGGCCAGCACGTCAGCTACGCGGTCAATTACGCCGGCGCCGTCGGCATCTGCGCCAACGCCGACTTCCCCAGCCTCTATCCGGAAGACGATTGCCGCGGCGGCGCGTTCAAGGGGCGGCCGGTGGGCAACGCGGTGTTGCTGGCCGGCGGCTACGTCGACAAGCGCTTCCATGGCGGCGACATCACGCTGGGCTCGTCCAGCCGGGTGTTCGGCAATGTCTGGGCCGGCAACCAGCTGTTTTCCAGCGGCAGCACCACGATACACGGCTACGTCAGCGCGCTGGCCCAGGCCGGCGGCCAGGGCGCGCGGCCGCACCAATGGGGCGCCAGCACCACGATAGACCTGCGCGGACTGCCCGACTCGTTCCGGCCGGACGGCCCGCCAGACAACGGTGGCGGCCAGAACGGCGGCGGCCGCTTCAAAGCGCTGCCCTACAGCTGGATGGACACATGAAGACCCCGGCCCCGCGCGGTTTCACCTTGCTGGAAATGATGATCAGCCTCTTGGTGCTGGCCGTCGGCGCGCTGGGCCTGCTGCGGCTGGAAACCCAGCTGCTGCACAGCCAGATCGCCGCCAACGATTACAACACCGCCACCAATCTGGCCCAGGCGGCGCTGGAACAGCGGAAAACAAACCAGCCCGCCGACTGCCGCCAGAGCAATTACGCGCCGGCCGCCGCCAGCGGCACCCTGGCCCGTTTCCGCTGCCGCAGCAACGATAGCGGCCTCACCGCCCAGGTGGACGTGAACTGGACCGACAGCGAGGGCGAAAGCCTCACCCTGAGCCTGACCGCTCCGAAATAGCGCGTCTGGCGCTCCTTGACCCAAAACAAGGGCGGCCGGACGCCCATCTGCTACTGTCGCCGCATTTCCCCTACCCGTGATTATCCGATGCCAGCCAGTCAGCAACTGCCGGAACTGGTGTGCCCGGCGGGCAGTCTGCCCGCGCTCAAGGCCGCCGTCGACCATGGCGCCGACACCGTCTACTTCGGCCTGAAAAACGACACCAACGCCCGCAACTTCGCCGGCCTCAATTTCGACGAACACACCGCCCGCGTCGGCATCCGCTACGCGCATGACCGCGGCCGCCAGGTGCTGATGGCGATCAACACCTACGCCCAGGGCGGCGACATCAGCCGCTGGCGCCGGGCAGTGGATCAGGCCGCCGACCTCGGCGTCGACGCCGTGATCCTGGCCGACCTGGGCCTGCTCGACTACGCCAGCCGCCGCCATCCCGAACTGCGGCTGCATCTGTCGGTGCAGGGCTCGGCCACCAACCACGAGGCGATCCGCCTCGCCCACGAACTGTTCGGCGTGCGCCGCGCGGTGCTGCCGCGGGTGCTGACCCTGGAGCAGGTCAAGAAAGTGATCGAGCAGAGCCCGATAGAAATAGAAGTATTCGGCTTCGGCAGCCTGTGCGTGATGGTGGAGGGCCGCTGCCTGCTGTCCAGCTACGCCACCGGCGAATCGCCGAACAGCCACGGCGTCTGCTCTCCGGCCAAATACGTGCAGTGGCAGAACACGCCGTCCAGCCTGGACGCGCGCCTGTCCGGCATCCTGATCGACCAGTACGGCCTGGACCAGCCCGCCGGCTACCCGACGCTGTGCAAGGGCCGCTTCGACGTCCAGGGCGATACCTATTACGCGCTGGAGGAGCCCACCAGCCTTAATGTGCTGGCGGTGCTGCCGCAGTTGCTGGACATGGGCGTGGCCGCGATCAAGATCGAAGGCCGCCAGCGCAGCCCGGCCTACGTCGCCCAGGTGACCAGGGCGCTGCGCGAGGCGCTGGACGCAGCCGGCCGCGAGCGGCACCGCTTCATGGTGCTGCCCGCCTGGCAACAGGCGCTGAACAAGGTGGCCGAAGGGCGCCAGCAAACGCTGGGCGCCTATGACCGGCCCTGGAAGTGAGCCGCCGCATGGATACCCTCATGAATCCCATTCCCATGAAACTGTCGCTCGGCCCGGTGCTGTTCTTCTGGAGCCGCGACGACATCCTCCGCTTTTACGCCGAAGCCGCCGAATGGCCGCTGGATACCCTATACCTGGGCGAAGTGGTGTGCGGCCGCCGCCAGCAGCTGCGCAGCCAGGACTGGATTTCGCTGGCCGCCGATCTCGCCTCGACCGGCCGCGAGGTGGTGCTGTCCTGCCAGGCGCTGATCGAGAGCGAGACCGACCTCAAGCGGCTGCGCAAGATGGTCGACAACGGCCAGCTGGCGATCGAGGCCAACGACCTCGGCGCGGTGCGGCTGGCCAATGAAAAGAAGCTACCCTTCGTCGCTGGCACCCACCTGAACATCTATAACGCCGACACGCTGTCGCTGATGCGCCGCCTGGGCGCCTACCGCTGGCTGCCGCCGGTGGAAATGGGCCGCGACACGCTGGCCGCATTGCTGGCCGAAGCCGACCGCCAGCGGCTGGAAATCGACACCGAGGTATTCGCCTGGGGACGGCTGCCGCTGGCGCTGTCCTCGCGCTGCTTCACCGCCCGCCATTACAACCTGAACAAGGACGACTGCCAGTTCCGCTGCCTGGAGCATCCCGACGGACTCAGGCTGGATACCCGCGAAGGCCAGCACTTTCTCGCCATCAACGGCATCCAGACCATGTCCGACGGCTGCCACGCGCTGCTGCCGCGCCTGGAAGAGCTGCACGCCGCCGGCGCGCGCCGGGCGCGGATCAGTCCGCAGGCGCAAGGCACCGGCGCCGTAATTCAGGCCTTCCGCCAGCGGCTGGACGGATTAGCCGATGCGGACGGTCTGCTGGATGGGCTGCGCGCCCAAGCCCCGGGCGAACTCGTCGACGGCTACTGGCGCGGCCAGGCCGGCATCCAAGCGCTGGAGGAAACCCATTGATGCACGTTCCAGAATTGACTTTCCCCGCCGCCGGCGCCCGGCTGCTGTCGCGGCTGCCCTCCGCGCCGCCCAGCTGGCTGCTGGCCGCCGCCCTGAATCTGCTGAAGAAACGCGGCGTGCTGCCGGTGGACATGGCGCTGCTGGACGGCAAGCGCTTCGAGGTTCACGTCAAGGATGCCGGCTTGAGGCTGGGCGTCGCCGCCAGCGGCGATGCCTTCGTCGCCAGCCGCGGCGAGCCCGATCTGCGCCTCGCCGCCAGCGGCTGCGACTTCGCCCGCATGATGCTGCGCGAGGAAGACCCGGACACGCTGTTCTTCCAGCGCAAGCTCTCCATTGAAGGCGATACCGAGCTGGGGCTGATCATCAAGAACTTGCTGGACAGCGTGGACTGGAGCCAGACGCCGCTGGCGCGGATGATGGCGGCCTGAGCGGCCGCTTGCCCCGGCCTGCGGGATGGGCTAGCAAGAAAATAGTCCGCCACCCACGCAGGGGCACCATGAATCCCTGGCCGTTCAGCGCCCGCCGCATCCGCAAGGAACTGATCCTGATCCTGCTGCTCAATCTGGGCTGCTATCTGCTGTTCATTCATTGGGATCTGTTCGAAAAGCTGGACGTCTGGCTGCACCGGCATCCTGGCTCCCTGCTGGATGAAGCCTTGCTGCTCAGCTTCACGCTGGCGCTGTCGATGACCTGGTTCGCCATCCGCCGGCTGCGCGAAGCGCGCCAGTTGCTGAAGGCGCTGCGCCGCCAAGCAGAGCGCGACGACGTCACCGGCCTGGCCAACCGCCGGCGCGCCAATCAGGCGCTGCAGCGCGAAACCGAACGCAGCCGCCGTTCGGACCGGCGCTACTCGGTGCTGCTGATCGACCTCGACCACTTCAAGCACATCAACGATAGCCATGGCCACCTGGTCGGCGACAAGGTGCTGCTGCGCTTCGGCCAGGTGCTGCGCCAGCGGGCCCGCCAGCTGGACACCATCGCCCGCTGGGGCGGAGAGGAATTCATCATCGTCTGCCCGGAAACCGAGCAGGACGGCGCGCTGGCGCTGGCCGAAAGCATCAACCAGCTGCTGCGCGAAACCGACTTCGATCCGGCCCTCCGCGTCACCGCCAGCATAGGCGTGGCGACCCTGGCCGACGACGACACGCCCGACAGCCTGGTCCATCGCGCCGACATCTGCCTGTACGCAGCCAAGCAGGCAGGCCGGGACCAAGTCGTGGGAGAAAACCATTCCCCCGCCACGCAGCCATGAAAAAACCGGCGCCGCGGCGCCGGTTTTCTTCGCATGGGGAAAGGCTGCTCAGAGCGCGCCCACGCTCTGCTGAAAGGCGCTGCGCTTGGCCGACAGGTCCAATCCCGGCAAATCCGCCATGATGTCCGGATGGTCCGCCAGCTTCTCCACCACGTAATCGACGAAAACGCGGGTGCGCGGCGCGATATGGTCGCGGTGCGGGAAGCAGATGTAGATGGAGCGCTCCAGCGACACCATGTCGGTGAGCACCGGCTCCAGTTCGCCGCTGCGGATCAGGTGCACCACCTCGTGGCCCGGCAGTTGCGCGACGCCCATGCCCAAACGGGCCAGCTCGGCTACCGCCTCCATGTCGTTCAGCGTATAGGTGCCGTTCACCTCCAGCGGAATGCGCTCGCCCTTGCGGTCGAACTCCCACTTGAACAGGCGGCCGGAAGTCGGAAACTGGAAATTGATGCAGTCGTAGCCGCTCAGCTCCTCGGGAGCGGACGGCCGGCCGTGGCGGTCCCAATATTCAGGAGAGGCCACCACGTACAACGGCATCTGCGCCAGATTGCGTGCCACCATCCGACTGTCCGGCATCATGCCGGTGCGGACGCCGACATCGTAGCCATCCTCGATCAGATCGCTGAAATGGTCATCCAGGCCGAAAAACACCCTCACCTTGGGATAGCGTTCGCAGAACTCGCCCATGATGGGCAAGATGAAGCGGCGGCCAAAGGAATTGGGCATGCTGACGCGCAGATGGCCGGCCGGCTCGTCGCGGCTGGCTTTCAGCTGGTTGATCGCCGAATCCAGATTGTTGACCGGCCCGCGGCACTGCGCATAGAAGCGCCGGCCGTCTTCGGTGAGCGTCAATTGGCGGGTGGTGCGGTTGAATAGCCGCACTTCCAGCTCCTGCTCCAAGCGGGCAATACTCTGACTGATCGCGGCCGGCGAGACGCCGAGCTTGCGCGCGGCATCGGAAAAACTGCCGTTCTCGGCGGTGGTCATGAAGACCATTAATGCTTTCAAGGTATCCATAAGCGGGGCGATTCCTGAAGCGATCCATGCTTGTTTGCCTGATTGATTGGTCTGGCAAATAGACGGATCGTTCACAGAATTGAAGCTATTTATTAAAACAGCTTACATCAATTCTGCACGATATTAAAGAATATAGTTTAATCTCATATACTATCCACCACTTTGGCCACGCCGACTGCCTACCCTACATCCCCGATGTTCGCTGACCGCATCCACGAATGAACGCCGCCAGCTTATCAATTATTTTATGCGATCCAATTATGCGCTTTAAAGCGTTCGCTTGCCAGAATTTATTAGCTATCACTTACAATTTATGCCATCGGGGTGAATGTAAAATGCGACATTCCAACCCTTCTAGGCATCAGCCATCGTTCTCCGCGACAAGATAAGCAGAAGATTATTCTCCGCCAAAACATGCACTTGTCATCATTGATGCAAATCAATCTCACCACTTTTACAATTCAAAAAAAGTCAAATTCTTTTCCCCTGCAAGCATGTTTCTATTTGTAACGAATGGCGTTATGACAAACAAAATGATGAATTATCAGTAATTTTCCTAGGATTCATGCTCTTACAAATTTGGTATACTCAATGACGAAAAAGCAACAATTCATATGAATTCAAATCCGCAGGGTCTTACATGCAACAAGCATGTGGGGTACTATCTGCGGCACACAGAACCAAGAACAAGGAAGACCCGCTCATGGTGACTTCAAAACCCATCAATGCAAGACCGCTCCCGGCCGGACTCACCGCGTCGCAGCAATGGACATTGCTGGAGTGGATTCACATGGCCGGGCACATCGAAACCGAAGGCGAGCTCAAGGCCTTCCTGGACAACATCCTGACCCAGGCCCCCTCGGACCGCATCATTCTGGTCCTCGGCCGCCTGAACAATCAGAATCAGATCCAGCGCATGGAGAAGGTGCTGAACGTCAGCTACCCGTCGGACTGGCTAGACCAATACTCTCAGGAGAACTTCGCCCAGCACGACCCCATCATGCGCATCCATCTGGGACAGGGGCCGGTGATCTGGGAGGAGCGCTTCAGCCGCGCTAAAGGCGCGGAAGAAAAACGCTTCATCGCCGAGGCCTCCAGCAACGGCATGGCCAGCGGAATCACCTTCAGCGCGGCGTCCGATCGCAACAACGTCGGCAGCATCCTATCTCTCGGCGGCAAGGAACCCAGCCGCAACGCGGCGCTGGTGGCCATGCTCAATTGCCTGACGCCCCATCTACACCAAGCCGCAGTCCGCATCGCGAATCTGCCGCCAGCCTCTCCCAGCAATATGCCGCTGTCGCAACGGGAATACGACATCTTCCACTGGATGAGCCGCGGCAAGACCAACTGGGAAATCGCCACCATCCTCAACATCAGCGAGAGGACGGTGAAGTTTCACGTCGCTAACGTGATTCGCAAGCTCAATGCGAATAATCGTACTCATGCCATAGTGCTTGGCATGCACCTGGCGCTGACACCCCGCGATTTAGTGAACGGATAAGCTCCGTTTTCGCCTGGCCCCAATCCAGCAGACCAGTCATCGACATCACCCCGCCGTCCAGAGGGCGGGGGATGCCCACGGGCACGATGGGAAAGCCCATCATCACCAATCGCCGGTAAAACACTGGCTCCACCACGAAATACATCCAGCGCACGCCGCGTGCTTGCGACCAGAGCCATGCCCCCAGGTATAGCAGCCGGGCCGCCATGATGGACTCGCGCGCGCCTAGCGCGTCCCGATCCACCGCCAGACGGGTGATTTCCGAATACTCGCGTCCCTTGCCTATCCGCTCGCCTGGCGCCAGCAAGCGTGAGAACTCTTCTTCCAGCATGAAAGGATGGTCTCCGGTCGTCAGCCGTATCGCGCCGACGACTCTGCCCTCCCGAGACAGCATCAGATTGTCAGAAAAATCATCGTACGCGTCCCTATCGAAGCCATCCTCGCATAAGGGCACCCACTGCAACTGCTCGCGGAAAATCCTGTGTCGAAACGCCCACAACTGTTTCATTCTGGACTCGGTGTCCGCCCACTCCAGTACTAGTCCATTCTGCTGCAGCGGAAAAAATTCTTTCATTTCAACCTCCTATTATGGTTTCGTATAGGCAGGAGAAATGTAAGACCAGACCGAAATAACTGAATCTGACAAATAGGACAGGAAAATTTGATGAAATTTTGTCTAGCGAATGCGCAGAAACCACAATCAAATCCCGCCCAAATCGTCATCCCATCCATGATTTTTTGTTACATTAAGGTCTTTGCCCTCCTCTGATCATGACCGCCTTCACCAGTTGCAATCCCTCTTCCGGCGAAGTCTGCTTCACCCGTTCATCCTGGAACATGCCGGCCCTCGAGCAAAGTCTCCGACAGCTGCGAACCGCTCAACGCGGCTGGGCCGCCCAAGGAGTGGAACAACGCGCCGCGGCGCTGCTGCGCCTGGCGGACCTGCTGTCCCAGCAACGTGAAGCGCTGGCGGATCTGGTGACGCTGGAGGTGGGCAAACGCACGCCTGAGTGCCTCGCGGAAATAGACAAGTCCGCGCAACTGATTCGCTATTACGCAGCGCTGGCGCCGGAACTGCTGCAGTCGCTGAACATCCCCACCCAGGCCAGCCGCAGCGGCGTAGCCTTCGAGCCTCTGGGCCTGGTGCTCGCGGTCATGCCCTGGAACTATCCGGTATGGCAGGTGCTCCGCTTTGCAATCCCTGCGCTGATGTCGGGCAACGCCTGCCTGGTCAAGCCGGCCCCGTCGGTGCCGCAATGCAGCCAGTTGCTGCTGGACATCGTCCTGCAAGCCGGCATCCATGTCCTGGACATGGCCTGGATCGAAACCGAGCTGGTGGAAGAGGCGATCCGCCAATGCGATGCCGTCGCCTTCACCGGCTCCACCCAGACCGGACGCGTGATCGCTTCTCTGGCCGGCCGGCACCTGAAGAAAACCGTGCTGGAACTGGGCGGCAGCAATCCCTTCATCGTGCTCGCCGACGCCGACGTCCAGACGGCCGCGCGCGACGCCGCCAATTCCCGCTTCCGCGACGCCGGCCAGAGCTGCAACGCCGCCAAGCGGATGATCGTGGTGCCGGAAATCGCCGATGCCTTCGTCGATGCCTTCTGCGCCGAGGCGGCCAAGCTGCGCGCCGGCGATCCGCGCGATCCGGCCACCACCTTGTCGCCGCTGACTCGGGCCGACTTGCGCGAAGCGCTGCACGCCCAGGTGCTGGACGCCTGTCATCATGGCGCGGAGTTGAAGCTGGGCGGACAGATGCCGCACACGCCAGGCTTCTACTATCCCGCCACCGTGCTGGACCATGTCAATTCCAACTGCCGCGTCTACCACGAAGAAGTGTTCGGCCCGGTGGCCGGCATCCTGCGCGCCGCGGATGAAACCGACGCGATCCGGCTGGCCAACGACACCCCCTTCGGCCTGGGCGCCAGCCTCTACAGCGCCGACAATGACCGCGCGTGGACGCTGGCCCGCCAGATCGAGGCCGGCAGCGTATTCGTCAACCGCCACACCAGTTCCGATCTGCGGTTGCCCTTCGGCGGCGTCAAGGCCTCCGGCTATGGCCGCGAGCTGTCCGAATTCGGCCTGTACGAATTCGTCAACGTCAAAACCTACTGGCAGAAGTAGCCGGACAAAAGAAAAAGGGGCCATTGGCCCCTTTCTGTTTTCCGCAACGCGCCGCTCAATGCAGCCGCGCCACGCTTTGCGACAACGGAATGCCCGCCTCTTTCAGACAATCGGCCAGATCGCGCCAGCTCGCGTCGCGGTCGGGCGCCACGTCCGGCACCACCAGCCACGGCACGCGGGCGGCGATCTCATCGCTGCCCTTCAACCTCAGGCCCACTTCATAGCCCTGGATCTCCGGCTGGTATTCCGCCACAGCCTCCAGCTTATCGATGCCGCCCTGGCTAGTCGCCAGCAAGGCCACCGATATGCCCAGCCGCTTGCGGTTCCAGGCGCGCATGCCGCTGGATAGCGCCTCCCACCACGGCAGCGGCGCGAACAGCTCGGCCTCGCCGTATTCCATCTCGGCGGCGACCGCCTGCTGAACCAGCGGCATCGATGCGTCCAGCGCGCGGCGCGCCAGGCGGCGCGCGCGTTCCGGCGGCAAGGCGCCGCGTTCCACCAGAAAGGGAATCCAGCTCATCACCAGCTGCGGCTCAGCCGTCTTGCGCGCCGCGTCGAAGGTGGCGCGCGACGATTCGGGATCCAGCGGCGCGAAGTCGCAGCCGGCGTCCATCACCGGCGCCAGCTGCACCAGATCCTGGCAGGCGCGCTCATTCAGCATGTCCACGGTGAACAGCGTCGGCGAAATCCACAGGATGGATTTTTCCGGCACCTCCAGCGCATCGGCCAGCGCCACCTCCAGCGACTCCAGCCGCGGGAAGTGCCACCAGACGCCGCCCTGGCTGCGGGAAAACGCGAACGGCAGCGCCCACAGCTCGAACGACATCACATTGCCATCCTTGCGCATCACCTCGGGGAAGGCCACCGCGTCGCGCGCGCTGTTCACCAGCAGCTGGCGCGCAGCCGGCTCCGACACCAATGACAGCTGCGCCTCGGTGAACACCGCCTGGTCGCCGGCCAACAACGCCATTTGCACCGCGGCCGCCAGTTGCGCGCCCTCCATCGGCTTGCCCACCGCCTGGCGCGCCTGCTCCGCCAGCTTGCCGACCGCCTGCTGGCGCTCCGTCGGCGGCAGCGGCTTGGTCGGCCCGGTGCGCATTTCTCGCGGCTCCGGACCGGCCGCGTCGCGATCGGCATAAGCCTTGTGCAAACGCTGGTAGACGCGCATCGCCTCGTCGCAGATATCCTGCAGCTCGCCGACGCTGGGCTCGATCTCGTCGTAGAAATTGAAGTCGAACAGCCTTAAACGCAGGTTGCAGACATAGACGGTGAGGCTCTCCTCCTCGTCGTACAGCATCGCGCTCACCAGGCCATCGCGTTCGCGACCGGGAAAGTCGGTATCGTCATTGCCCACCAGGCGGCAGACAAAGGCGGGGGATTCGGTATGCACCAGGTATTCGGCGCCCTCCAGGCCCTGCTCATCGACGGCGTCGCCGAAGATGAAGCGGTTGGGCAGGTAGGGTTCGCCCCGAATACGGGCATTGCGCGGCAGGGATTTCATCAGGCGACACTATCTACGTTTACAAGCATCTATTGTAGCGCCGCCATCCTCCGGCTTGAAGCCTGCCGCGCAATTTACACCCGCGCCGCAACAATCCTCGCCAAACTGGCGCGCTGCCGGCCCTCGGCGTCGAAATTGCCCTCATCCAGCCAGGCCTCAAACGCAGCCCGGCGCGCCGGCCATTCATGGTCCAGGATGGAAAACCAGGCCGTGTCCCGGTTGCGCCCCTTGTTGACGCGGGCCTGGCGGAACAGGCCTTCGAAGCTGAAGCCCAAGCGCAAGGCGGCCTGCACCGACGGCGCGTTCTGCGCGTCGCATTTCCATTCGTAACGGCGATAACCGAGATCAAACGCGTTGCGCATCATCAGATACATCGCCTCGGTGGCCAGCCGGCTGCGCTGCAGGCGAGGAGAAAAATTGAGGAAGCCCACCTCGATGCTGCCGTCAGCCGGCGCGATGCGCAGATAGCTGCACAGGCCGATCGCCGCGCCATCGCGCGCGTCGACGATCGCGTAGAACTGCGGGTCGTCGAGCGCCGCATTCGCCACAACCCACTGCCGCCAGTCTTCCAAACTGGGAAACGGACCATGGCTGAGATAGGTCCAGTTCGCGCCGCCCGGCATCCGATGCAGCTCGTCGAACAGCTGCGCGCCATGGCGCTCCAGGCTCAACGGCTCCACCCGGCAATAGCGCCCGGCCAACAGGCTGCGCGGCGGATGCCGCGCTCCCTGCCACTCAACCGGCATGCCTACCATCTGGCCATTCGCGTTCGCTTCCGCCGGCTGCGCCAGCGCATCCCAATCAGCACGCATCGCACACCTCCTTGCCGCAACCCGCATCGCGGGTGGTGGCGTAGCCGTCGCGCTTCCACCAATCCAGACCGCCCTGCAGCTCCTTCACCTTGAATCCCAGCTGCGTCAGTTTCAGCGCGCCCTTGGTCGAACCGTTGCAACCGATGCCGTCGCAGAACGCCACCAGCGTGACATCCCGCGGCAGGTCGGCGGTGCTCTCCACCGTCATCAGCCGGTGCGGGCGGCTGAGCGCGCCAGGGATGGTTTCATGGCCGAATGCTTCGGCGCTTCGGGTATCGATCAGAAGCAGCGAGCCACCGCCTTCTGCCAGCGCTTGCGCCACATCGGCGGCATCGATCTCGTAAGCCAGCTTGGCTTCGTAAAACTCCTGTTGGCTGATCATGGAGCCTGTCCTTCTGCATGCATGGAATACTGTTATGCTAAGTTCAAAGTCATCACACGAATAGCTCCACTTCAACCAATTCAATGGAACCACTTTGAGCGACGATTGGTTAGTCGACTATCTGCAGTCCCGGCTGACGCGCAATGGCTCGGAGCATTTGTCCCGTCAGCTTTATCGCCAGCTGCGCGAATTGATACGCTTGCGCCGGCTGGCCGGCGGCAGCGCGCTGCCCGCCAGCCGCGCGCTGGCGCAGACGCTGCGGCTGGGCCGCAATACCGTGCTTTCGGCTTATGATCAGCTGGCAGCCGAGGGCTATCTGGAAAGCCGCCACGGCTCGGGCACCTATGTCTGCGACGCCTTCGGCGATGCAGCGCCCCAACTCTCCCGCGCCGATACGCTCCCGCGCCAGCTTTCCCTCCGCGGCCAAGGTCTGGCCAATGCCAGCCGATTGCCAGCCCGCAAGCTCGGCGCCTTCGTGCCGGGCCAGCCTGAACTGGAGCTCTTCCCCCACAAGCAATGGCAACAATGCTTGAGCCGGCGGCAACGGAGCGCGCCGCTGGCATGGCTGCACTATCAGCATCAAGGCGGATTGCCCGAGTTGCGCGCCATACTCAGCCAATACCTGCATTTGACGCGATCGGTCCGCTGCCAGCCGGAACAGGTCGTCATCGTTCCCGGCGCCCAAAGCGCGCTGACCTTGCTGGCCCAACTGCTGGCCGAGCCCGGAGACACCGCCTGGATAGAAGAGCCTGGCTATACCGGAGCGCAGGCCGCCATGCTGGCCGCCGGCCTGCGCTGCCAGGCCATCCGCGTTGATTCGCAAGGGCTGTTGCCGGATCCGGCAGCCGATCCGCCGCGCCTCATCTATGCCACGCCCGCCCATCAATACCCGACCGGCGCGGTGATGAGCCTGCCGCGGCGGCTGGAGCTTCTGGCGCAAGCCCGCCGCCACGATAGCTGGATCGTGGAAGATGATTACGACGGCGAATTCTGTTATGCCTCGGCGCCGCTGGCCGCGCTGCAAAGCCTGGATCAGGATGGCCGCGTGATCTATGTCGGCACCTTCAGCAAAGTGATGTTTCCCGGCCTGAAGCTGGCCTACCTAGTGCTGCCGGCCGAACTGGTCGATCCCTACCGCCGCTGCCAGGCCAGGCTGCAAGGCGAGGGCAGCTACCTCCAGCAGGCCGCTGTGGCAGACTTCATCGAACAGGGCCACTTCGCTCGCCATATCCGGCATATGCGCGAGCTGTACCAGCGACGCCAGCAATTGCTGCGACACGCGATGGAACAGCGTCTCGGCTCGGCCCTTCCCCTTCATGGCGGCGATGCCGGCATGCATCTGCTGGCGGAGCTGCCGGATGGCTTCGATGAGTGGGAGCTGCAAGCGGCGGCGGCGGAGCGCCAACTGTGGCTGCGCCCGCTGGCCCGCCATTTTCTGGATACGCCCTACCGCAACGGACTGGTATTGGGTTATGCCGGCATCGCCGACCACGCGATGCGCCCGGCCGTGCAACAATTGGCGGACTTGCTGGAAACGAGACTCAAATGACAAAACCGCCACTGCTGGTCAGCGCCTGTCTGCTGGGACAGCCCGTGCGCTACGATGGCCAATCCAAACCGCTGTCCAATCCGCGCTGGGCAACCTTGAGACAACGCTTCGACCTGATCCCCGTCTGTCCGGAATGCCTGGGCGGCTTGCCTACGCCCCGGCCCGCCGCCGAAATTGTCGGCGGAGACGGCCGCAGTGCATTGGACGGCGCGGCCCGCATTCGAACCGCGGCCGGTGATGACGTCAGCGCCGCCTTCATCGCCGGCGCGGAACGCGCCCTGGATGCGGCCTTGCAACAGGGTTGCACTCAGGCGCTGCTCAAAGCCAACAGCCCCTCCTGCGGCAACCGTCGGATTTACGATGGCAGTTTTTCATCCACCTTGCGCGATGGGCAGGGCGTAGCCGCCAGCCTGCTGGAGCGAAATGGCATCGTCGTCTGGAATGAAGAAGAAATCCACAGGCTGCTGGACTCCGAACCGTCGCAGTCATAAGAGTGGACCAGTCTGTAAATCACTCAGGGCTGCCGCCAAGTAAAAAAACCCCGCCAGAAGACTGGCGGGGTTTTTCATGGGGGCGGACTCAGCGCGGGTCGCGCAAAGCAAAAACCCCAGCTCGTCTGAGCTGGGGTTCTGCATTCGTGTGCGAATCTTCGATTCGCTCAACAATGGGGCGTCTGGCGGTGTCCTACTTTCACATGGCGAATGCCACACTATCATCGGCGCTAAGGCGTTTCACGGTCCTGTTCGGGATGGGAAGGCGTGGGACCACCTCGCTAAGGCCACCAGAC
>NZ_JBTNLS010000013.1:0-87072 GCF_059047085.1 Chromobacterium sp. INPA-IVC
ACCTATCGGTTATTCGTTCTGTTAAAGAGCAGTGCCATCCGCTGCGTCGTCTTCACCGGAACCGTTTCGTTTCCGCTGTTTCGTTCGCTGCGTCAGCTGAGGAGACGAACTATACCTGCGCCCTCACCCTCGGTCAACAGGTTTTTTGAGAAAAAGGAGAGGTTTGCTAAAAATCCATCACAACCACCTGATATCAAACAAATTAATACATTGGTATTTTTTATAAATCTCTACTCCACCCGCTAAAACTGACTCTTCGCCCCAAGATTCCCGATTCGAAAAATGAAAAAAGCCCCGATATCCCGGGGCTTTTCTCTTGAAATATGTTTTTCCAAACTTATCCAGCGCGCTCCATCGCCTCAGCTGCGGTAATCGGCATTGATCCGCACATACTCATAGGAGAAGTCGCAGGTCCACACCCTTGCGCTGGCGGCGCCGCGTCCCAGCTCCACCCGCACAGTGATTTCGCTCTGGTTCATCACCGCCTGGCCCTGCTCTTCCTTATATAGGGAATTACGGCCGCCTTCGCAGGCGACCAGCACGTCATCCAGATACAGGGAGAGGCGGTCGACATCCAGATCGGCGACGCCGGCATAGCCGATGGCGGCCAGCAAGCGGCCCAGATTCGGATCGGATGCGAAGAAGGCGGTCTTCACCAACGGCGAACGGGCGATCGCGTAGGCCACGTCCTTGCATTCGGCCACCGAACGGCCGCCGTTCACTTCCACAGTGATGAATTTGGTGGCGCCTTCGCCGTCGCGGACGATGGCCTGGGCCAGCTCGATGGCGACATCCAGCAGCGCCTGCTTCAACTGCTGGTAAGCCGGCTGCTCCGCCGAGTCGATCAACAGCGCGCCGCTCTGCCCGGTGGAAATCAGAATGAAGCTGTCGTTGGTGGAGGTGTCGCCGTCCACAGTGATGCTATTGAACGACTGGTCGGCCACTTCGCGCACTAGCTGGTTCAGCATCGGACGGGTAACGGCCGCGTCGGTGGCGATGAAGCCCAGCATGGTGGCCATATTGGGATGGATCATGCCCGAACCCTTGGCGATGCCGGTGATGGTCACCGGCTTGCCGCCGATGTCCAGCTTGCGGCTGGCAGCCTTGGCCAGGGTATCGGTGGTCATGATGGCCTCCGCGGCCTCGGCCCAGTTCGCCTGGCGCAGCGTCGGCAGCGCGGAAACGATCTTGCCGGCCGGCAGCGGCTCCAGAATCACGCCCGTGGAGAAAGGCAGCACCTGTTCGGTTTGCAGCTGGTCCCGCTCCGCCACCGCCCGGCAAACCGACAATGCGCGCTCGCGTCCATCGAAGCCGGTGCCGGCGTTGGCGTTGCCGGTATTGACCACCAGCGCGCGGATCTGCACCCCGGCGGCCAGATGCTCCTGGCACAGCTGCACCGGCGCCGCGCAGAAACGGTTGCGGGTGAACACGCCGGCGACGGTATTGCCCTTGTCCAGCCTCACCACCAGCACATCCTTGCGGCCCGGGGTCTTGATGCCGGCTTCGGCCACCAGCAGTTCAACGCCGGCTACCGGCGGCAATAGGCCGGCTTGCGGCGGATTCAGATTCACAGCCATGAAATTCTCCAGCATTTACATATATGCGACGGATTGTATAAGAATTTCGCCATTCATGGCTGGGCAAATCGTTTGGCCTACTCCTGCGCCTCGCGCAGGCAGCTCAGCAGCGCCTCGCCGTAACGGGCCAGCTTCAACTCGCCCAGGCCGTAGATGCGCTGCAGGCCGGCCGGGCTGTCCGGCCGCTTTTCCACCAGATCGCGCAGCGTGCGGTCGGAAAACACCGCGTAGGCCGGAACATTGTGCTCGTCGGCCACCTGGCGGCGCCAGCGCCGCAATGCCTGCCACAGCCGCTCTTCGCGCTCGGTGCGCAGCCAGCGGTCGGCGCCGCCGCTGCCGCGCGATTTCTTCTCGTCGGCCAGCGGACGCAGATAGATGCTCTGCTCGCCCTTGAGCAGCGGCCGGCAGGCGTCGGTCAGCACCAGCGACTGGCCGCGGGCGATGTCCACCTGCACCAGCTGGCGCGCCACCAGCTGGCGGACGATGGAACGCCACCAGCGCTGGTTCATGTCCTTGCCGATGCCGTAAGTGCTGAGCTGGTCGTGGCGATGATGGCCGATGCTGGGGTTCTGCCGCCCCAGCAGCACGTCGATGACGTGGCCGGTAGGAAAACGCTGTCCCACTCTATAGATGCAGGACAATAGCTTGCGCACCGGCTCGGTAGCGTCGTAGGTGATGGGAGGATGCAGGCAGTTGTCGCAATGGCCGCATGGTTTGCTCGCCTCGCCAAAGTGCGCCAGGATGTGCTGGCGGCGGCAGCCGGCGGTTTCGCAAAAGGCCAGCATCGCGTCGAGCTTGGACAGCTCCACCTGTTTCTGCAGCTCGGCCATCTCGCCGCCTTCTATCATTTGCCGCAGCTGCACCACGTCGTTGAGGCCATAGCACAGCCAGCTGGCCGACGGCAGGCCGTCGCGGCCGGCGCGGCCTGACTCCTGATAGAAGTTTTCCGGGCTCTTGGGCATGTCGATGTGGGCGACGAAGCGCACGTCCGGCTTGTCGATGCCCATGCCGAAGGCGACGGTGGCCACCATCACGATGCCGTCCTCGCGCAGAAACAGCCGCTGGTTGGCCTCGCGCTCCGCGTGGCTCATGCCGGCATGATAGGCCAGCGCCTCGATGCCGTTCTCCCGCAGCCACTGGGCGGTGTCCTCCACCCGCTTGCGCGACAAGCAATAGACGATGCCGGTGGCGCCCTGATGCTCCTGGCGGATGAAATCCAGCAACTGCTTCTTGGCGTTGTGCTTTTCCACCACCTGGTAGAACAGGTTGGGCCGGTCGAAGCTGGACAGGAACACCCTGGCCTCAGCCAGCTTCAGATAATGAATGATGTCGAGCCGGGTCTGCTCGTCGGCGGTGGCGGTCAGCGCGATGCGCGGCACCTGCGGGAACTGCTCGGCCAGCATGCCCAGCTGCTGGTATTCCGGCCGGAAATCGTGGCCCCAGTGGCTGACGCAGTGCGCCTCGTCGATCGCGAACAAGGCGATCTTCAGACTGGCGATGAATTCCTGGAAGCGCGGCGTCAGCAAGCGCTCCGGCGCCACATAGAGCAAGTCCAGCGTGCCCGCGCGCGCCTGGCGCGAGATATCGCGCGCCTCGTCCTGCGAGGTGGCGGAATTGAGGCAGGCCGCCGCGACGCCCAGCTCCTGCAGTGTGGCCACCTGGTCCTGCATCAGCGCGATCAGCGGCGACACCACGATGGCGACGCCGTCGCGCAACAAAGCCGGGATCTGGTAGCACAGGCTTTTGCCGCCGCCGGTGGGCATCAGCACCAGCGCATGGCCGCCGTGGGCCACTTGCTCGACGATCTCCTGCTGCTGCCCGCGGAATTCCGGGTAGCCGAAAATATGATTGAGGATGGAGACTGCATCGTGCATGAGCGGGACAGGATGGCGCGGGAGAAAACGCCATTGTACGGCAAGGAGGCCCCCGGGACGAGCCGGGCAAAAAAATGGCCGCCAGGTAATGGCGGCCTCAAGTTGGATGGAGACAATGTGAAACGAAGAGGAAAAATGCTCTCGCACTACGAAAGACCGGCCTCGCCGCGATAAAGTTCCGGACTTTCTGCAAAAATCTGCCACGGCGCCGCAAACGGTTTTCCCGCGCTCCCGGCTATGCGACACTGGCGCCATCTTCTGGAGACATTCATGCGCACCCTGCTCACCACCCTGGCCGCCGCGATTTTGCTGGCCGGCTGCGCCGCCGCGCCGCAGCGAACCACGCCGACCCAAGCCATCAAGCCTTCGGCCCCCGCGCCGGCCCAGGCCAGCGCCGACTGGCAGAATCTGGGCGTCTCGCCCAACGGCAATATCCTGAACGAGCTGGACCTGCTGTCGATCAAGCGCCAGGGAGCGGTGACGACCTTCCGCGACCGCAAAACCATCTTCAATCTGAAGAAGGAAAACTTCCTGACCACCCCGCGGCACAAGACCTCGCTCAACACCTGGCAGATCGATTGCGCGCAACACACCTTCCGTTTGCTGGACATGACCTTGTTCGACGAAAACGGCCGCCAGATCGCCAGCTTCTCCTATAATGACGGTCAGATAAAATCCATGCCGGTGGTGCAGAATTCCGCCAGTTATCAACAAATGCTGCTGGTTTGCAAAGGACAACCCGGTTTCTGAAAACCGCCGGATGCCTAGCCTCGCCGCGCCCCGTTCTCTCGCCCGCCGCACCGCCCAACTACAGGAGTCTCCATGACTATCCGACGCGTGGTATTCAATCAGAAAGGCGGGGTGGGCAAATCCACCATCGCCGTCAATCTGGCGGCGGTGGCGGCCAGCCGGGGCCGGCGCGTGCTGTTGATCGACCTGGACCCGCAAGGCAACGCCAGCCATTACCTGCTCGGCGCCGCCGGCGGCGAAACCGGCCCCAGCCTGGCCGACCTGTTCCAGCAGATGCTGAACATCTCGCTGTTTTCCAAGGAACCGCACGAATTCGTCCGCGGCTCCGGCATCGATGGCCTGTCGCTGCTGGCCTCGCATCCCGAGCTGTCCGAGCTGATGGCCAAGCTGGAATCGCGCTACAAGATGTTCAAGCTGAAAGAGGCGCTGGACCAGCTGGCGCCGCAGTACGACGAAATCTGGATAGACACCCCGCCTGCGCTCAATTTCTACACCCGCTCGGCGCTGATCGCGGCCGACCGCTGCCTGATCCCCTTCGATTGCGATGCGTTCTCGCGCCACGCCCTCTATAACCTGAAAGAAAGCGCCGACGAGATTCGCGCCGACCACAATCCCGATCTGTTCATCGAGGGCATCGTGGTCAACCAGTTCCAGCCGCGCGCCAGCCTGCCGGTGCGACTGGTGGACGAATTGAAGGCGGAGGGCCTGCCCGTGCTGGCATCCCCGCTGTCGGCTTCGGTCAAGATCCGCGAATCGCACCAGGCCGCTCGGCCCATGATCTATCTGGATCCGCGCCACAAGCTGTCCCGTGAATTCGAGGCGCTGTACCAAGAGTTGAGCGATCGCTGACGAGGGACTCCATGCCGAGGTTGAACCGCCTCACCTCGCTGCTGTTGTGCGGCCTGCTGGGCTTAGGCCTGTTGCTGGGCGAATACTGGCTGCTGCTGGAGCATGACCGGGAAGAGCGCCAGCAGCAGCTGCAGCACTGGGGCGCGCTGGGCACCGGCATCGTGGTCCTGCAGATACAGAACGCGCTGGAGCATTCCCGCATGCTGGCGCAACAGCTGGCCGGCGCCGACGCCCCCCACAGCCTGACCGATCTGGCGCGCCGCGTCGTCCGCGATGACAGCGTGTTCGCCGGCATCGGCACGGTGGAGCTGGTGGAGCAAAACCGCCGCGCCGCGTTTGAAAACCGCATCGCCACCAGCATCCGCTTCCTACAGAACCAGCATCTGCAGGCCAGCCCGGTTCAACTGCAATACTATCCGGTGGCCAGCTACCTGCCCGACGACGCCAACGCGCTGCCGCAAGGCCTGGATCTCAGCCACCGGGGCAACTCCAAATGGGTGCTGGACCTGGCCCGCCGCAGCGACCAGCCCATGCTGCTGTCCGGCCAGCCGCTGGATACCGGCATGCCGCGCCTGGACATCGTCACCCGCCTGGGCAACGACCATACGCTGCTGCTGCTGCACCTGCGCCAGGACAAACTGATGCAGCCGATCAACAACGAGCTGATCAGCGGCAATCCCCTGCACCATGTACGGCTGCTGGCCTGGGGCAAAAACCAGCCTGACACGCCCTTGCTGGACTCGGTGCCCGGCCGTCCGCTGCCGACCGATTCGCCGATATTCTCCCGCCTCAGCCCGGTCGGCGGCACCGATCTGCAGCTGGGCGCCTACGCGCTGCAACCGGTGCGCCCCCAGCTAGGCCCGGTCGCCTGGATCATCCTGGCGGCATCCGCGCTGGTGCTGGCCCTGTTCCTGCTGGCGCAGCAACGGCAGCTGCGCGGCGGCTTGCTGCTGGAGAGGATCGCGGCGAGTCTGCGCCTGCAGTTGCAGGAGCTCGACCGCACGCTGCGCGAACAGATCAGCGATCGCGAGCAATCACAGCAGGCCCTGGCGCAAAGCGAGGCTCGACAACGCGCGATATTGCAGGCCAGTTCGGACGCCATCATCCTGATTCACCGCGACGGCCACATCATCCAGGCCAATCCGGCCGCCGCCAAACTGGTGGAGCAAAGCGCCCAGTCGCTGGAAAACCTGCCCGTCGGCGTGCTGTTTCCGGAACTGTACACCTCAGAGCCCAGCCCCCCGTTCGAACAGACCGCCCAGCGCCACGAAGGCCGGCCGTTCGAGGCCAGCCTGCTGCGCAGCGACGCCCAGCGCCTGCCGGTGGAGCTGTCCTTGAGCCGGGTGGTGATGCCGGACGACTGGTTCTACGTCACCGTGTGCCGCGACATCTCGCGCCGCAAGGAGCAGGAAGAAGCGCTGATCCGGCTGAAGAACAGTCTGGCCGAGCAAGTCGAGGTGCAGAGCCGGCAGCTGGCGGCCCTGCTGGACGCCAGCCCGCTGGCGATGGCCTACATCGTCGATCGCCGCCTGCGCCAGGTGAACCACGCCTTCCTCGAGCTGTTCCAGCAACAGGGCCTGGACGTGATAGGCCAGCCCACCATGCCTTATTTCGAAAACCCAGAACAATGGGAGCGCACCGGCAAGGCGCTGTACAGCCTGCTCAACGACGGCAAGGTAGTACAAACCGAAGTGAGGCTGCGCACCGGCAAGGGCCAGCTGTTCTGGTGCCGGCTGCACGGCCGCGCGGTCAACCCCTCGGTGCCCAAGCTGGGCACCATTTGGGTATACCAGGACATTTCCGCCCAGCGCGCAGTGGAGGAAACGCTGCGCCACGCCAAGATCCTGGCCGAGGAAACCAGCCGCGCCAAGACCGAGTTCCTGGCCAATATGTCGCATGAGCTTCGCACTCCGCTGCACGCCATCCTAGGCTTCACAGAGATGGGCCAGCTGCGCGCCCAGGGTCTGGGCGACGCCAAGGCGGAGCAATACTTCGCCCGCATCAATACCAGCGGCAGCCGGCTGCTGACGCTGCTCAACGATCTGCTGGACATGGCTAAGATGGAAGTGGGACGGATGGAATACTCGATCGGCCGCGGCAATCTGACGCAATGCCTGCGCGAGGCGTACGAAGAAATGACGCCGATGGCCGGCCGCAACCAGATCCAGCTGAAGCTGAGCTGCGAACCAGAGATGCTGGCGGCCGACATCGACCCCTTCCGCCTGGGGCAGGTGATACGGAATCTGCTGTCCAATGCGATCAAATTCAGCCCGGCCGGCTCGGAAATCCAGGTGAAGGCGTGCCTGACCGAGCGGGACGGCGCCGACTGGATCATGACCAGCGTCGAAGACGGCGGCCCCGGCATCCCGGACAAGGAGCTGGAAACCATCTTCGACAAGTTCATCCAGAGCAGCACCACCAAAACCGGCGCCGGCGGCACCGGCCTGGGCCTGGCCATCAGCCGGGAAATCGTGCATGCGCACCACGGCTGGATCACCGCCGGCAACCTGCCCCAGGGCGGCGCCATCTTCACTTTCGCGATCCCCTGCCATTTTCAGATAAAGGAGGACGACTCCGATGTCTCATAAACTCCTGCTCGTCGACGACGAGCCCTTCAATCTGGAGCTGATGACGGAACTGCTTCAGGATGCCGGCTATGAAACCCGGCAGGCGGAAAACGGGGAAGTCGCCTGGGACATCCTGTCCAGCGAAGGCGAGCAGTACTCCACCGTGCTGCTGGACAAGATGATGCCGGGCATGAGCGGCTTCGACGTGCTGAAGAAGATCAAGGCGGAACCCCGGCTGGAATTCCTGCCTGTGATCATGCAGACCGCGATGGGCGCCGCCTCCAGCGTGCAGGAGGGCCTGGCCGCGGGCGCCTTCTACTACCTGACCAAGCCGTTCTCGCGCGACATGCTGCTGGCCATCGTCGGCGCCGCGGTCGGCCACTGGGACCGCTATGCCCATTTCCGGGAGCTGGCCAACCTCCATGTCGACGCGCTCAAGCACCTGAACGCCGCCACCTTCCGCTGCCGCAGCCACCGCGAGGCCCAGGCGATCACCGCGCTGCTGGCCAAAACCTGCCCGCAGCCGGAACGGGTGGCCACCGGCCTGTTCGAGCTGCTGGTCAACGCCATCGAGCATGGCAACCTGGAAATCAGCTACGAACAGAAAAGCCAGCTGATCGCCGCCGGCACATGGGAGCAGGAGCTGGAAAACCGGCTGTCCGCGCCGACCTACCGCGATCGGGAGATCACGGTGGCGTTCTCGCAGCAGGGCAAGCAGCTGCAATTCGTCATCGAAGACATGGGGCCGGGCTTCGACTGGGAGTACTACCAGAACGCCGAGCCGTCCTCGCTGATGAACAGCCACGGCCGCGGCATCCTGATCGCGCGCAAGCTATCGTTCGACGATCTTCGCTACCAGGACAAGGGCAACCGCGTGGTGGCGCTGGTCAATCAGGGGGAATGACGGCCTCATCGCCGCAGGAGCCCGCATCGCGCCAATAGCGTGGCGCTTCGCGGCGCAGGCAGCGCCAGGCCAGCGCGTCCCCCATCTCCAGCGTCAGCGCGCCGTCCAGATCGGTGCGCAAAACCGCCGCCCCCGCGCGCCGGAAGCGCTCCAATACCAGCGGGTGCGGATGGCGGTAACGGTTCAAGTGCCCGGCGCTGACCACCGCCAGCCTGGGGCTCGCCGCCGCCAGCCAGGCCTCGCTGCTGGCGGTGCGGCTGCCGTGATGGCCGGCGACCAGCACGCTGCTGGCCAGACGCAGGCCAGGCTGGGCCGCCAGCGCCTCCTCCATCCGCGCCGGCGCGTCGCCGCTCAGCAGCAACGCCTGCCGTCGCGTGGCCACCCTCAATACGCAGCTGCGGGCATTATCCTCGTCAGCCCGCCATCCCGGCGGCGGGCCCAGCATGTCGAAACGGACGCCGTCCCATTCCCAGCCCTGCCCTTGCGCGCATCCCGCCGCGTCCGGCGCGGATTCCGGCTGCCCCGCCAACACCCGCCCCACCGGCAGCGCGGCCCTCACGCCCGCCGCCGCGCCGTCGTGGTCGCTGTCGTGATGCGACAGCAGCAACGCGTCAAGCCGGTCAACGCCCAAGCCGCGCAGCTGCGGCAGCACCACGCGTCCGGCCTCGCCCGCGCCGGTATCGAACAGCAGCGCATGGTCGGCCGTCTGCACCAGCACCGACAAGCCCTGCCCCACGTCCAGCACCGTGGCGCGCGCGGCGCCCCACTCCGGCCCCGGCGGCCGGTAGACCAGCAAGGGAAGCAACAGCAATCCGCCCAACACCTTGCCGGGCACGCCGCGCGGCGCGATCAGCCAGACACTGCCGATGCCGGCCAGCGCCAGCAACGGCCATGGCGCGCCGGCCACGTGCCAGGCCGGCCCATGCGCCAGCATGCCGACCATCCAGTAGAATCCGCGCGCCAGCCAGCCCGCCAGCGGCAGCACGCCGTCCCAGGGCAGGGCGACGGCCAGCAGCGACAGGGGAGTCAGCAAGACAGAGACGTAAGGGATGGCCAAGGCATTGGCCAGCGGCGACAACAGCGGAAAGCCGCCGAACAGCGCCGCCAGCGGCGCCAGGCTGGCGATGCCGGCCGCCCACTGTCCCGCCGCCGCCGCGCGCCAACCCGAGGCCGGCCGCCGCCTCGCCAGCGAGCTGCACATCAACGCCGCCACCAGGCCGAAAGACAGCCACAGGCCGGGCGTCAGCGCCGCGAACGGGTCCAACAGCAACACCAGCGCCAAAGCCAGCCACCAGGCCTGGAACGGCGACAGCTGGCGCCGCCACAGCAGGCAGGCGCTGCCCGCCGCCAGCATGAACAGCGTGCGCTGGGTCGGCACCGTGAAGCCCGCCAGCAACGAATACAGCGCCGCCGCCGACAAGGCCAGCATCGCCGTCGCCACTCGGGGCGCGCGCAGCCCTGGAATGCGCCGCACCAGCCTGGCGCAAACCCATGCCACCAGCGCCGCCAGCATCGTGATGTGCAGCCCGGACACCGAAACGATATGGGTCAAGCCGGTGGCGGCGAACAGCTGCCAATCCTCTCTCGCGATCCGCTGCTGCGCGCCCACGGTCAAGGCCGCCACCAGCGCCGATTCGCGCCCCTCGCCCAGCGCGCGCTCGATGCGCGCCACCTGGGCACCCCGCCAGCGGTCCACCCAGGCCATCAGATCGCTCCGGTCCGGCAGCCGCTGGCGCGGCTTGCCCGCCGATCCGCTGGCGAGCAGCCCCTCGGACCAGAGCCAGCGTTCGGCGTCGAAACCGAAGGCATTGGCGCTGCCTCGCCGCGGCTTGAAACGCGCGCTCAACTGCCAGCGACTGCCCGGCGGCCAGTCGCGCCGCTGGTAGTCGTGCAGCTGCACCCGCTCCGGCAGCGCGATGCCCGGCGTCAGCGTTTTCTCCACCTCCAACGTCAGCCGGACGCCGTACTCGCCGGGGTCAGGCAAGCCCCGGACGGTGGCGACCAGCTCGACCGGCTTCTGCCACCACGCCGGCGGCAGCGATTGCTCCAGCCGCCACTGCGCGCGCTGGGCGGCGTAACCCAAGCCCAGCAGCAAGGCTAGCGCGCAGACAGCCCCCTGCCGCAGCCGTGGCCGCCCGCGGCATCCGGCAGCCGCCGCCACGGCCAGGCCCGCCGCCAAACCTATCCACCACAAGCCAGGCAGCGCCGGCAGGAAAGCGCAAGCGACGACGCCGGCCACCCAGGCCACCCACTGCGACATGTTTCCTCCGACTCTGCGGCCCCGCCGGCCATGGCCAGCGTCCCGGCCTACGGTTCCTAGGTAAAACTACCTGGCAAAACAACGGGCAATGTCGATTGAATTTAAAACCCCATGGACTAAACCTATGTCAACGGATGGGTTTTTTCCCCCTGCCGGCACCCCGCCGACGGGATCATCTGACGAAGGAGCGAACGTGGAAGCTTATATCGGCAGCATTATCCCCTTTGCCTTTGACTATCCCCCGATCGACTGGGCGCAATGCCAGGGCCAGACGCTGCAAGTCTCGCAAAACCAGGCGCTGTTCGCCGTCATCGGCAATCATTACGGCGGCAACGGCAGCACCAACTTCCAACTGCCCAATTTGTGTGGCCGGATGCCGATCAGCATCGGGCCGGCCCAACCCACCTATAACCTGCCGTCCTACGCGATCGGCAATTTCGGCGGCCAGCAAACCGTCGCCCTGCTCACCTCCAATATGCCGCTCCATGCCCACGGCACCTCGGCGGTCAATGTCAGCTTTCAGGCGTCGACGATTCCAAACCCGTCCACCCCTGCCAGCTCGCCCAGCGCCAGCAATCCCTATCTGGGCGCTTCCGGCGGCGGCACCGGCCTCGCCACCATCTGGAGCCAGCAATTGGAAAGCCCGGTCACCGTCAAGGGCCTGGGCCTGAGCGGCAACACCGACGTGGCCGGCGGCACCACCCCGGTCAGCGTGCTCAACCCCTTCCTGGCGCTGAACTTCTGCATCGCGGTTCAAGGCCTGTTCCCGACACGACAATAAAACACAAACCTGCCGGCGGAGCGGATACGTCCGCCGGTATTGCCATGCAAGGGGAATGCCATGCTGGACACGCTGAGCAGCGAGGATTTCACGCCGCTTCTGGGGCAATGCTGCCGCTTTCGCGCGGCGCCGTGGCCGGAGGTGGAACTGCAGGTGCAATCGATACGGCAAAAGCCTCTGTCCCAGGTGCCGGGACGGGAGGGGAGCGAACGCACGCCGTTCGTGGTGGAGCTGGTGGCCACCGCGGATACCGAACTGGTCGATGCCGTCGGCCAGTTGCAACTGCCGGCGGCCGGGGAGCTGCCGGCGCGCACGCTGGACAATGTGTGGATCAGCCGCACCGGCGCGATGGGCCGCGACCGGCGCTACTGTTATTTCCAGTTGCCGTTCAACTAGCGCCGCTCCGCCAGCCGGGACCGGCTGGCGGCCTCAGACCGCGCCGGCCATGATGGCCCGGCCATCCGGATGCCAAACCAGCTTGTCGGCCATCGCGCCGGCCTCTTCCAGCACGAAACCCAGCGACTGGTAGACCCGGCGCGCTTCGCCGTTGTTGTGCCAGACCACGGCGGCCAACGGCGCGCCCACCTGCTTCGCCGCCTGCTGCAGCCCTTGCAGCACAGTCTTGCCGTAACCCTGGCCGCGCGCTTCCGGCAGCATGGCCAGGAAAATGATGCGCACCTCGTTGGGCCCGAAATCGACCATCACCGCGCCGACCGCGCCGCCGGCCTTTTCCACGATGAAATGCATGGCGTTCGGGTAGTTTTGCCCCGTTCCCTGTTGCAACACCTGCAATTGCTGGCGCTGCACCGTGTCGATCAATTCGGCGTCGCCGTTTATCCACTGCAAGTCGGGCCGCGCGCTGCGGTAAATGCGGTCGATGCAAGGCGCGTCGGCCTGACGCGCCGGACGCAGCGACAAGGACGGGCATAACGAGGAAAAATGAAGTTCGGCAGACACACATGTCTCCTTGCCAGTTGATGGAAATCGGAACCCCGCGCGCGCCTCGCCGCCCGGGCCGCTACAGCCCCGCCTCGCGCTCCAGCACCGCCGCCAGCTTGCGCCAACCCTGCGACAGCAGGCTGTAGCGCTCGCCGCTCAGACGCGCCCAGCCGGGCATTTCCCGCAGCGGCGGGGCCCGCCGGCCGCAGTCTTCCAGCCGAACCCGGAAAATCGCGCGCAAGGGCACCAGATCATGGTCTCTCAACTCGACCGGAATCGGCCCGCCATACACGGAAGCTAGCAACGGCTGCTCCAGCGCCGCCTGGTTCAAGCGGTCTATCGGCCCCAGCCGGCAGACGATGGCCCAGGTCTCGCCGCTGTCCGGCACGAACCGGGCGACATCGCCGCGCCGCAGGTCCGCCAGGCCGTCCTCATCGACATACGCCTCGCCCCTCACGCCATCGGCGCCGACCACCTGCAGCAGGCGCTCGCCCTGGGCCACCACCGTGCCGGGCCTCAACGCCTCGCTCACATCGGCCACCCGGCCGGCGAAGGGCGCGATCAGCGCCAGCCGGTCCCGCTGGCTCTGCAAGCCCGCCACTTGTTGCCGCGCCGCCTGCCACTGCTGCTGCAAGGCCGTGCCCTTGCTCTGCAGCTCGCTGTTGAAAGACTGCTGCGCGACCTGCCAGGCCAGATCGGCCTCAAGCACTTTGGCCAAAGCCAGACGCTGGTCGAGTTGCGGCGAAGCCAGCTGCGCCAGCGCCTGTCCCGCCCTCACTCTTTGCCCTTCGCGCGCGCTCACCCCTGCAACCACGGCAGCCTCCGCCGCGTAAAGCCCCTGGGACTGCGCCGCGCCCATCACCGCCGGGCTGGACAGCTCGTTCTGCCACGGCAGGATCAAAAACAGCAACAGCAGGGCCAGAAGGGCGGCGCTGCGCCGGGTTTCCATCCGCCAGCGCAGATCGGCGCGGCGGCGCCACCATGCCGAAACCTCGCCGACGATGGGCCTGGCGATGAACCATCCCAACTCGACGAACAACAACAGCAGGCCCAGCGTTTTGAAAAACATGTGGTAGACCAGCAGCGCGATCGAAGTGAACAGTACCAGGCGGTACAGCCAGGTCGCCCAGGCGAACAGGATCAGGCCGCGCTGACGAGCCGGCGGAAAACGCTCGGGCACCGGATCGTCCAAGCCCAGCAACCAGCGCCGCAGCTGCCAGCGCGCCAGCGCGAAAGAGCGGGCATGCAGATTGGGCACGCCCAGCCAATCAGACAACAGGAAATAGCCGTCGAAGCGCATGAAAGGGCTGGAATTGATGGCCAGGGTCGCCAGCCAAGTGGTGGTGGCCAACAGGAAGACGCCGGCGCGCAGCGGCCCCTCCGGCAGCGCGCACCAAGCCAGCGTGGCCCAGGCGGCCAGGGTCAGCTCGGTCAGCATGCCGGCCGCGCCGATCAGCAGCCGCTGGCGGCGCGAAGGCAGTTTCCAGGCGTCGTTGGTGTCGGTGTACAGCACCGGCACCATCACCAGGAAAGCCACGCCCATCGCCGGCACTCGGCAGCCGAAATGGCGGGCGGTCAGCGCGTGGCCCAATTCGTGGGACATCTTGGCCAGGCTCAGCGACGCCGCGATGCCCAGCGCCGCGCTCCAGCCGCCGTAGCCGGAAAACGTATGGGTGAATTCGTCCCAGCGGCGCGAAACCAAGGCCAGCCCCAGCAGCGCGACGCCGGCCATCGCCCACCAGAACGCGGGCCGGAACAGCCATCCGCACCAGGGCAGCAGGCGGTTGAGCCAGGCCTCCGGCCGGAGCAGCGGAATGCGGAAAAACAGGTAGTTCTTCAACAACCACATCGCGTGGCTCGGCCGGCCCGCCTGGCGCACCCGCCACAGCCAATCGCTGTCCACGGCCTGCAGCAACTGATGCTGCGACAGGAACTGCAGCAGTTCGGCCAGATCGTCCTCGTCCAGGCGCAGCGTGGTTTCGGCGTTGACTGCCTCCAGCAGCGCAGCGCCGCTGCCCAGCGACCACCGCGACAGCATTTCGAAGCTCGCCCAGCCCAGCTGGTAATAACGGTTGGCCGCCGGGTCGTGCAGCATCCAGCTGGGCGATCCGTCCGCCAGATCGGGGCCGGCGTGCAGCGTCAGCTCCTGGCGCAGCGACGGCAGCGCGCGGGCGGCCACGCTACCAGCCCAGCCATTGCCGCGCGGCGGTCAGCGGCCGGCGCAGCGCGTAATATGCGAGGGGCACCCAATCGCCGTATACCCTGGCGGTGCCCATCTGCCCCAACAGCGGCAGCCGCTGGCCGTCAGCGAAGCGGGCCTGCAGCCGGTAGGCCAGCAGATTGCCCTCGCCGGCCTCGGCCTTGTAGGCCACCCGCAGCAGCGTGGCCTCGTACGACTGGAACGGCGTGGCGTTCGGGTACAGCGTCACCTTGCCGCCCGGCTCCAGGTCGATCGCCTCCGCCGCCGGCAGCCAGGCGGCCAGCTCCACCTTGGCCGGATCGGCCAGCGTCATCACTTTCTCGCCCAGGGCCACCGCCTTGCCCTGCCAATCATTCCGGTCGGAAAACACCACCACGCCGTCGGCCGGCGCGGTGACGTGCAAGCGTTTCAACTCGCGGCCGGCGAAATCGGCGCTGATGTCCTTCTCCTCCAGCTTGGCCCTGTCCTGCGCCAGCGCGAGCTTGCCCTTGTCGTCGGTCAGCGCCAGTTGGGCGCTGGCGCGGAAGCTTTCCTCCGCCGCGCTGGCCTCCTCCTTCGCCAGCGCCAGCTGGCTGGACAGCACGGTGGCGTCCAGGTCGAACAGCGCCGCGCCGCGCTTGACCGGCTGGTTGGGCAAGACCGCCACCTTGTCTATCACCCCGGACACCGGCGCGCGCAACAATATCGGATCGCTGGGCACCACCTCGGCGCGGGCCAGCACGCTGAGCCGCACCGGGAAACAGACGACAAGCAGCGCGGCGATCAACAGGCGTCTGCGGCGGTCGCCTTCGCGCAGCCAAGTCTTCGCCAGCGCCGTCCAGTCGCGGCGCGGCGCATGCTGGCGCAAGGCGTGGCCATAACCATGCGCCAGCTCCTCGGCCAGCTGCACCTCGTACTCGCTCCATGGCAGATCGCGGGCCAACAGCAACGCGCCGTGCCCGTCCAGCTTTAGCCATAGTCCATGCTCCGGCAGCCAGTGCGCCCATTCCTCGGCCAATGCCTCGGGCAGGATGGACGCGTCGCAACACACGCTGAGCCGGTCGGCGTCCTCTTTCGCCAGATGGCGGAACAAGGCGGACAGCCATTGCAGATAGGGCGCGGTGGGATCCGGCTCGGCCAGTCCGGACAAGACGGCGACATGGGCGCGCAGGCCTTCGCGCCAGAATACCGCCTGGCGGTAAGGCAGCAGGTGCTGGGTCTCGTTGACCATGACGAAGCCCAGGCGCTCGGCGCCGTCGGCCTCGCGGGCGCGATGCAGCAGCTGCAGCAGCGTGGCCAGTTCCCGGCTGCGGTCGGCGTGGCCCATGGCGGCTACTTGAAGCTGGCCCAGCCGCTCATGCCGGGCAGCAGGTTGGCGGCTTTGCCGTCTATCACGCCTATCGCCAGGATGGTCTGGCTGACCGGGTCGATCTGCGCGCCCAGCCGCTCGATGCGCGCCGGGAAGCTGGCGCCCAGCTCATCCACAGCCACGGTGAAGCGGCTGCCCGGCTTCAACGTCGCCAGCCATTTGGACGGCACCAGCATGCGCAGCTCGAGCGATTCGGAGTCGACGATGTCCAGGATGGGATTGCCCGGATTCACGTACTGGTGCACCGCCGCGCTGCGCTTGGCCACCCGGCCGTCGAAGGGCGCGGCGATGCTGCATTTGGACACCAGCGTCTGCGCGTAGCTGGCATCGGCGGCCGCTTCCTTGGCCTTGCCCTGGGCCTGGGTCAGCTCCAGCGTGCCGACCGAGTTGTACTTGGCCAGCTGGTTGTTCACCTTCAACAACTGGCTGGCGGCCTCCAGCGAGGCCTGAGCCTTGCGCAACTGGGCGCGGTAGCTGCTGCAATCGAACTCCACCAGCGGCTGGCCGCGGCGAAAGCCTCCGCCCTCCACCACCGGCATCGCCGATATCTTGGCCGGAATCTCGCTGGACAGGGTGACCGCGTGGCGCGACATCAGTTGCACGCGTATCCGTCCATCGGCAGCCGTGGCCGGCGGCGCGGCCTGCGCGGCCATCGACACGGCCATCACGACCCAGGCCAACCTCATTGCTTGCCCCCGGAGACCGTCCCCTGCCACTGGCTTTCCGCGCCTTGCAGCGCCTGGCTCAGCGAGGCCAGGTCGTAGCCCTTGGTAGTGGACGGCAGCGGATCCAGGCCCAGACTGGCGCCCATCAGTCCGTAGGCGTTCTGCAGATCGCCATACGATTGATATAGCCGCAGCGATGAGAACACCGCATTGGCGTCGGCGAGTATGCCCTGCAGCCGCGCCGACGCGCCGCTCTCCACCGCGTTGCGGGTCTGTTGGTAGATCGCCTGGTCGACGCCGCTCAGCTCATGCTCCAGTTCGTACTGCCGCGACTTGCCCTGAAAGTCCAGATAGGCGACGTGCACCTGGGTCAGCACCGCCATGTTCAGCGCCAGCCGCTGCGACTCGCTGACCTGTTTCTGAGCGTCCGCGGCGCGGGTGATCGGCCCGGCGCTGAACAGATTGAGCAGGTTCCAGCTGATGCGCAGCCCGGCGTCGCTCCAGGAGTTGTTGACCAGGAATTTGTTGCTGTCGTAGTGCTGGCCGACGCTGAACTCCAGCCCGGGCAGCAGCTTGGCCATGGCCTTGCGGGTTTCAAGCGCGCTGATGCGGCTGCTGTATTGCGCCTCGACCACTTCCGGCCGGTTCAGCAAGGCCATCTCCTCCATCCGGTCGACATCCATGCCCAAGGTCGGCACCGGCATGCCGGACGGCGTCGCCACCTGGAAATCCTGGCCCGGCGAAACATTCATGATCGCGGCCAATCGAGGCTTGGCCTGCGACAGCGCGTTGCGCACCGCGCTCATCTGGCGGATCACATCCAGCAACTGGCGGCGATAGTTGAGCGCGTCCAACGGCGAGCGCAGCTTCTGCTTCTCCACCTGGCGCGCATCCTCCAGCGCGGACTGCGCGTCTTTCAGCAAGGCATCGACCCGCCCCTGCAGCTGCTGGGCCCCGGCCGCCTGCCACCACGCCTCCCGCACCTGCTGCATCAGTTGCTGCGCCACCTTGCGCTTGCGCTGCTCCAGAATCAGCACACGGTCCGCCTGCTGCTGAGCGGAGTAATAACTGACGCCGAAATCCAGCACGTTCCAGCTGAGGTTCAGATCGGCGGTGCGATCACGCTTCTCGGTGGAGATGGACGGCACCAGCGATTGCTCGCCGGTGGCGACATTCTGCGACGACGACGCGTTGTCCTTGCTGCGGGTGGTGTAGCCGGCGGCCAGCGCCAGCTTGGGCAGCATGTCCAGACTGGACAGGTCGAGCTGCCGCTGCGCCATCGCCTCCTCCATCAGCTTCACCCGGTAGTCCAGGTTGTATTTGAGCGCCCGCGCCATCGCCTCCTGCAGCGTCACCGGCGCGCTGACAGCCTCCTGGCTGCCGAACATCGTCTGCCGGTCGGCGCGGATCTGGGACTGGCGCTCGGCCAGGCTCAACGGCTGCGGCGTCACCGCGCAGCCGGCCAGCGCCAGCGCGCACGCCAGCGGAACCAATCGGAGTCCGCGCGAGCGCGGCCTTGCCTGATAATCGGATTGCATGTCGCTGCCCCCTTTAGAGCATTGTCGGTTTACCCAGGCCATCCTTATCGCTGTCTATTTTCCGCAGCCCCGCCCGCAGCGGCGAAGCTAACCCTGCTTGTCATCTCCCAGAAGCGCCGCCAGCCGCTGCAGGAAGCCGCGTTGGCCGTGATGGTCGAACTGCCGGTTGAGCGCCAGCTTGCCGGCGGCCGGCGTCGCCTTGCGCGCCTGCGTCGTCGCCTGCCTCTTGCCGAAATTCAGCTGGATATGGCTGTTGCCATGGTGGCCGGTCTTGTCCTGCACCCGGATGTCGATCGAAACCGGCTTGTTCCATCCCGCCGGCGCCTGCCCGGAAAAACGGCCGGTCGCCGGATCGAACTTCAGCCAGGCCGGCAGAGGCTGGCCATTGCTCTGGCGCGCCACGATGCTGAGGTTGGCTGAAGACTCGCGGCTGATGATGGTGGCCGGCGGCAACACGATGGTGAACGACTGCCCCGCGGCCACCGGACGCACGCCCAGGTCCGGATTCACCTGCAGGGCGATGGTCGGATTGCTGGCGGTGTTGCTGACGAAGGAGGGCGCGCCGCCGTTGACATTGTCCAGCCCGTTGACGCCCAGCGACGGCGCATTGGCATGCGAGGCGTCAGACAACAGATTCTGCGCCGCGTTGTCGGCATGCTCGTTGCCGGTGGCGACGGCCGGCGTGCCCCCCACCGCCGCCAGCACGATATTGGGCGTGATGGGCGGCAGCTGGATAGTGTTGGCGGCCACGGCCGGCGGCGTCGAAATGACTGCGGATACCGGGATCACAACGTTGTCAGTCGTCTGCTGCGCGCTGACTTGATACGACGGCACGGTCGCCGATCCGGACAACAGATTGCCGGCCTTGTCGCTGACCGTTCCGCTCTTGATCGCCACCGACAGCGAGCCGGAGCCGCCGACGCCGGTCAACTGGACGGCATACGTGGTGGCATTGATCGCGGTCACGCTGGAAATCGTGCCGCGCGCGCTGCCGCCAGTGACCAAGCTCAGGTTATCCGCGGTGAACGAAGCCACCGGCTTGCTGAACGTCACTTGATAAGACAGCGTGCTGGCTGTCGTATTCAGCGGGCTGGTGGCGCTGATCGTGGCTTGAGGGGCCGTGGTATCCACCGTGATGTTGTAGCCGCTCGACTGGCCGCTGATGTTGCCGGCGGCGTCGGTCGCCGTCGCCCGGATGCTGTGATTGCCGTCGGCCAACGGGCTGGCCAGGTTGTAGCTCCACGCGCCGCTGCCGTTCGCGGTGGCGGTGCCCACCGCCGTCCCATCGACATACACCGTCACCATACTGTTCGCCTCGGCCATGCCCTGCACCGTCGGCTGGTTGTTGTCGGTGATGCCGTCGCTATGGCTTACCCCGGTATCGGTCGCCGTGCTAAGCGCCAGTCCGGAAGGCGCAGACGGCGCGGCGGTGTCCACCGTGATGTTGTAGCCGCTCGACTGGCCGCTGATATTGCCGGCGGCGTCGGTCGCCGTCGCCCGGATGCTGTGATTGCCGTCGGCCAACGGGCTGGCCAGGTTGTAGCTCCACGCGCCGCTGCCGTTGGCGGTGGCGGTGCCCACCGCCGTCCCATCGACATACACCGTCACCGTACTGTTCGCCTCGGCCGTGCCTTGCACCGTCGGCTGGTTGTTGTCGGTGATACCGTCGCTATGGCTGCTGCCGGTATCGCTGGCCGCGCTAAGCGCCAGGCCGGACGGCGCCGACGGCGCTGCGGTGTCGATGGTGATGCCGTACGCCGACGACTGGCCGCTGATGTTGCCCGCCGCGTCGGTGGCAGTCGCCCGGATGCTGTGGCTGCCATCGGCCAGCGGGCTGCTCAGGTTGTAGCTCCAGGCGCCGCTGCCGTCCGCGGTGGCGGTGCCCACCGCTGTTCCATCCACGTACACCACCACCGTACTGCCCGCCTCGGCCGTGCCTTGCACCGTCGGCTGGTTGTTGTCGGTGATGCCGTCGCTATGGCTGCTGCCGGTGTCCGACGCCGCGGTCAGGCCGCTGACGGCAGGCGCGCCGGGCGCCGTGGTGTCGATGGTGATGCTGTAAGCCGCCGACAGCGTGCTGACATTGCCAGCGATGTCCGTCGCCGTCACCCGCGCGCCATGGTTGCCGTCCGGCAGGCTGGCGCTCAGGTTGTAGCTCCAAGCGCCGCTGCCATTCGCGGTGGCGGTGCCTACCTGGACGCCGTCGATGTACACCGTCACCGTGCTGTTGGCCGGCGCGGTGCCTTGCAGAGTGGGCGTGTTGTCGCTGGTGACGCCGTCGCTGTGGCTGCTGCCGGTGTCCGTCGCCGCGCTCAGCCCGCTGATCGCCGGCGTCGATGGCGTCGCGGTATCGATAGTGACGCTGTAAGCCGTCGCCTGGCCGCTGACATTGCCGGCCGTGTCGGTCGCTGTCGCCCGGATGCTGTGGTTGCCGTCGGCCAGGCTGCTGACGATGTTGTAGATCCAGGCGCCGGCATTATCCGCCGTCGCCGTGCCCACCGCCGAGCCATCGATGTAGACCGTCACCGTGCTGTTGGCTTCGGCCGTGCCCTGCACCGTCGGCGTGTTGACGCTGGTGACGCCGTCGCTGTGGCTGCTGCCGGTGTCGGTGGCGGCGGTCAGGCCCGTCACCGTCGGCGCGCTGGGCGCGGCGGTGTCTATGGTAACGCTGTAGCCGGAGGAGACGCCGCTGTTGACGCCGCCGCTGCTGGCCATCGCCGTGATCGCGTGGCTGCCGTCCGCGAGGCTGGAGACGAAGTTGTAGCTCCACGCGCCGCTGCCGTCGGCGGTCGTGGTGCCGACGCTGACGCCGTCGACATAGACCGTGACGGTGCTGCTGGCGGTGGCGGTGCCGGTCACCGTCGGCGTGTTATCGCTGGTGATGCCGTCGGAGCTGCTGCTGCCGGTGTCTGTGCCCGCCGTCAGGCCGGCTACCGTCGGCGTCGGCAGCTGAATGGCGATGTTGCGGGTGACGGCGGAGCTGTTCACCGTGCCGTCGTTGACGACGAAGCTGATGACCCGGGTCGCGGTATTCGGCGAGCCGGCCGTGTCGTTGTAGGTCACCGCCCGCAGCGCGGCCTGCCACTGCGCCACCGTCGCCGTCGCGCCGCTGGAGGTCAGCGTCAGCACGCCGGTGCCGCTGTTGTAGCTGGCGACGATGTTGCCAAAGCTGCTGGAGCTGGTGTTGCTGAACGCCAGCACATCCTCGCCGCTGTGGAAGTTGCCGGTGATCGACACCGTCGACGACGCCAGCGTCGCGTTGTCGCGATCGGATACGGTGATGCCGCTGTCCACCGCCACCGGCGTCGGCGTGCCGCTGATGGTGTAGCTGCCGTTGGCGCCGGAGACGGTGGCGATCGGCGTTTGATCGGTATCCGCCACCGTCACGGTGCGTGTCGCGGCGGCGCTGTTCTTGGTGCCGTCGTTGACGACGAAGCTGACGGTGCGGGTGGCGTTGTTGGGCGTGATCGCGCTGTCGGTGTAAGTCGTTGCGCGCAGGGCCGCCTGCCACTGGGCCAGCGTGGCCGTCGCGCCGCTGGACGTCAGCGTCAGCACGCCGGTGCCGCTGTTGTAGCTGGCGACGATATTGCCGAAGGTGGTGGAGTTGGTGTTGCTGAACGCCAGCACATCCTCGCCGCTGTGGAAGTTGCCGGTAATCGACACCGTCGCGCTGGCCAGCGTGGCGTTGTCGAGGTCGGACACGGTAAAGCCGCCGTCCACCGCCACCGGCGTCGACGTCACATTGTTGCCGGCGGTGAAGGCGGCGCTGCCGCCGCTGGCGGTGGCGATCGGCGTCTGGTCGGTGTCGGTTACCGTCACCGTCCGCGTCGCCGCCGCGCTGTTCTTGGTGCCGTCGTTGACCACGAAGCTGATGGTGCGGGTGGCGTTGTTCGGCGTCACCGCGCTGTCGGTGTAAGTCACCGCCCGCATCGCCGCCTGCCATTGCGCGACCGTAGCCGTCGCGCCGCTGGAAGTCAGCGTCAGCACGCCTGTGCCGCTGTTGTAGCTGGCGACGATGTTGCCGTAGGTGGACGCGCTGGTGTTGCTGAACGCCAGCACATCCTCGCCGCTGTGGAAGTTGCCGGTGATGGACACCGTGCCGCTGGCCAGGGTGGTGTTGTCGAGGTCGGACACGGTGATGCCGCCGTCCACCGCCACCGGCGTCGAGGTGGCGTTGTCGCCGGCGGTGAAGGCCGCGCTGCCGCTGCTGGCGGTGGCGATAGGCGTCTGGTCGGTGTCGGCCACCGTCACCGTCCGCGTCACCGCGCTGCTGGTGTTGCTGCTGCCGTCCGCCACCTGGAAGCTGATGGTTCGGGTGGAGCTGTTCGGCGTCACCGCGCTGTCGGTGTAGGTCACCGCCCGCAGCGCGGCCTGCCATTGGGCGATGGTGGCCGTCGCGCCGCTGGAGGTCAGCGTCAGCACCCCGGTGCCGCTGTTGTAGCTGGCGACGATGTTGCCGTAGGTGGTGGCGTTGGTGTTGCTGAACGCCAGCACGTCTTCGCCGCTGTGGAAGTTGCCGGTGACGGACACCGTGCCGCTGGCCAGCGTGCTGCTGGCGTTGTCGACGATGGCGATGCCGCCGTCCACCGCCACCGGCGTCGAGGTGGCGTTGTCGCCGGCGGTGAAGGCCGCGCTGCCGCCGCTGGCGGTGAGCAGCGCCGCGTTGCTGATCGCCATCGTCACGCTGGCGGCGCTGCTGGTGCCGCCGCGGCCGTCGTTGACCGTCACCTGCACGGTGCGGGTGGCGGTGTTGGGCGTGCCGGCGGTGTCGTTGAAGGTCAGCGCGTTGACCAGCAAGCCCACCCTGGAGGCGGTGGCGTTGCTGTTGAAATCGACGATCAGGTCCTGGCCGCCGCTGCCCACCCCGCTGCTGTCTATGGTGCCGACCGCCACGCCGCCCACCGACACCGTGCTGCCCGAATTGGTGCCGTTGCTGAGCGTGACGGTGCCGGCGGTGCTGATGCCGAGCACGTCCTCGCCGCTATGGCCGTTGGCGGAGATGTGCACCGTCAGGTTGCCGCCGTTGAAATTCGAAGTATCGCTGTCGCTGACGGTGGCGGCGGTACCGGTGTCCAGGCTCACCGCGCCGCTGCCGGCGTAGTAGGTATTGCTGTCGCCGTTCAGGTTGCCGATCACCGGCGCCGCGTCGGCGGCCACGGTGACGGTCTTGGTCACAGTGGAACTCGTGTTGCTGCTGGCGTCGGTGATGGCGAAGCTGAGGGTGCGGGTACTGGTGTTGGGCGACAGCGAAGTGTCCCGATAGGTCACCGCCTCCAGCGCCGACTGCCACTGGGCGTTGGTGGCGGTGGAGCCGCTGGAGGTCAGCGTCAGCACGCCGGTGCCGCTGTTGTAGCTGGCGACGATATTGCCGAAGGTGGTGGAGTTGGTGTTGCTGAACGCCAGCGCGTCCTCGCTGCTGTGGAAGTTGCCGGTGATGGACACCGTGGCGCTGGTCTGCGTCGAGGCCGCGGTGTCGCTGAGCGTGATGCCGCTGTCCACCGCCACCGCGTTGCCGTTGCCGGAGCTGTAGGCGCTGCTGCCGCCGCTGGCGGTCAGCGTCGGCCCCGGGAAATGGAAATTGATGGCGTTGATGCTGCCCACCCCCACCATGCCGGTGATGTTGTGGCCCGAGGCCGCCAGCAGCCGGAAGGAGTCTATGCCCTGGAAGGCGCTATTGCCGGAAACGTTGAAGGTCACCAGCGTGCCGCCGCCCTGCAGCACATCGCCCACAGACTGGGTCAATGTCGCGCCAGACACCGCGGAGCCATTCAAATAGCCAACCAGTTGAACACTGCCGCCGGTGGTGCCGGAATCGTAGCCATTGAGCACCACGCCGATGGAGTTGAGCGTGAACAGGCTGCCGTCGTTGGGCTTGACGCTCAGATAGGTGATGGGAATGGTGCCGTCGGAATAGCCGTCCACGGTTTCCGCGGTGCTGGGCTTTTCGACGATGATGGACTGGTTGCCGTTGTTGGTCTGGCCCAGCTGCATGACGAAATTCCAGCCGTTCAGGTTGGTCGCCGTGTCCGTGCTGCCAGACGGGTTGTAGACCGCGCCGTCCAGGTTGTCGAAGGTGGTGGTGCCGCTGGTCGGCTGGGTCAGCAGGCCGACATAGCCCGGCAGATCCAGCGTCGCCGCGTGCAGCTTGCCGGTGGCGTATTCCAGCGTCCAGTCGCCGCCCAAGCTGGCGGCGCCGGTGGCGTCGGTGGAGCCGGCGGTCACCCGGCCGCTTTCGCGGGCGATGGCGTTGACCAGCGCCGCGCCGTCGCTGCCCTCGGCCACGTCGCAGCCGTACAGCAGGATGTCGCCGCCGGGGCGCAGCGCCTGGCCTATGGCGGCCAGCTCGGCCTGATAGCTGGCGACATTGGCGGTGGTTAGCTGGGCGGTGCCCAGTTGCAGATCGTTTTCCTGGCCGTGGGAAATGATATGGATGGCGCTGTAGCCGCTATGGGTTTGCGCCCACTGCGCGATCTGCGCCAGGCCGTCCTTGCTGCTGTCCAGAATCACCACCTGGTAATTGGCCGGCAGCTGGGCGATCAGGCTCTGGTAATTGACGACATTGGACTCGACGAACACCACCTGCGGCCCCTGCGCATGGGTATCGCGCGCGCTGGCGGCATCCCGCGGCGGGGCGACGGCTGCGGCCTCGCCGTGTCGCTGCTGCGCGTCGACGCGCGCCGCGTCGTGCGCGGGGTCGACATGATGCGCGGCCTCGCCGACCGAAGCCGCCACCGCGCCGTCGAACATCATCCTGGGCTCCAGCGCCTGCAGCAGCAAACGGCCGGCCGGACGTCCAGCCTGTTTGGCCGATTCCCGGCCCGTCGATTTCCACCACGCCATGTTCCTGCTCCCGCGCCTGCGCTACGGCTGCCGCCGATTGCGTTTGAATAAAATTATCCCTTCTACAGAAATAGACTAGTTGAGGGCATAAAAAAATGTCGTATGAGTAAAGAGCCTTTAGATAAATCTACGTAGCGCGGCCACGAGGCGGCTTGCGACGCGGTCCCGCATCCCGTATCGTGCGCAACAGTTTTGAAGGACTGCCGATGACCGCCACACCGCTTTATTGCGCCGAGCCCGCCCGCCTCGACGCCGCCCTCCGCCTGAGCGAACGCTTCGCCCTGCCCCTGATCAGGCAACGGCCGACCGACGGCTACTGGCTGGAGCTGGGCTCCGAACGGCTGGAACTGCTGACCACCGGCAAACACGGCGCGGTGTACGCCGAATTCGTCGAAGGCGCGGCGCGCCACCGCCGCGAGCAGGGCGGCGGCCGCGGCCAGCCGGTGGCCAAGGCGGTGGGATTGAAGGGCGCGAAGGATCTGCCGCATGTGGCCGACGCCACCGCCGGCCTGGGCCGCGACAGCTTCGTGCTGGCCACGCTGGGCTGCCGGGTGACGATGGTGGAGCGCTCGCCGGTGGCGGCGGCGCTGCTGGCTGACGCGCTGGAGCGCGCGGAACGCGACGAAACCACCCGCGACATCGCCGCGCGGATGACGCTGGTGCATGCCAACTCGCGCGACTGGCTGGCCGGCCTCGCCGAAGCGCAGCGGCCCGACGTGGTGTTCGTCGACCCGATGTTCCCCGACACCGACAAGAAATCCGCCGCCGCCAAGAAGGACATGCAGGCCTTCCAGCATGTGATTGGCGACGACATGGACAGCGCCGAGCTGCTGGCCGCCGCCATCTCCGCCGCCAAGGTGCGGGTGGTGGTGAAACGGCCGCGTCTGGGCGCGGCCATCGCCGGCGTGAAGCCGTCCGCGGTGCTGGACGGCAAATCCACCCGTTTCGACCTCTACGTGATCAAAGCCCTCTCAAGCTGAGTGCGCCGCGCGGCTGTCGTCAGGCGCCTGTTCCCGCTCGCCCATGCCGTAGTCGCGCATCACCGCCGCCACCCGCAGCCGGTAGTCGGCGAACACGCCGCCCCGCCCCGCCGCCTGCGCCATCCGGTGCGATTCCAGATTGCGCCAGGCGGCAAGCGCCGTCTCGTCGCGCCAGAACGACAGCGACAGCAGCTTGTCCGGCTGATTCAGGCTCTGGAAACGCTCGATGGAGACAAAGCCGTCCATCGTCCGCAACTGCTCCGCCAACCGCGCCGCCCATTGCAAGTAAGCCTCGCGGCCGCCTTCGGCCAGCGTCGCCTCGAATATCACCGCGATCATGCTCGCTCTCCCGCGCCGAAGCGGCGCATTCTGACATTGGGCGGACCAGAAAAACGGATGCCGCCGCCCAAGGCCCGCCAGTCCGGACGGTTCTGCTCCAATGCATGCAAAGCGCCGCGGGCGGTGGCCAGGGCCAGCGTCTCGCCCGGGCAGGCATGCCGGCCGCGGCCGAAATCCATGGTCTCTGCCGGCCCGGCCGGATCGCGCGCCGCGGCGGCCAGCAACACCAGCACCTGATCGCCGGCCCGCAAGGTCTGACCGGCCAGCGTCACGTCCGCTGCGACGAAGCGTCGGGTGTGATGCAGCACCGGGTCTTGCCGCAAACGCGCGCGCCACTCGGCGGGATCGGCATGATCCCACTCGCCCTGGCAGCGCCAGGCGATGCCGGCCGACAGCAGCCCGGCGCCGGCGTCGCGGCTCTGGAACAGAATGCCGAGCAGATTCGCGCTCAGGCTGGCGTCGTCCCATTCGGAAAACACCTCGCGCCAGCGCCGCAGCCAGCCCTCTGCCGGCAGATGCGCGAGATAGGCCAACAAAATCCGGCAAGCCTCCGCGCCCCGTTCTCGCGCCGCGGCGTCGGCATCGGCCGCCAAGGCCCGGCACACCCGCGCGATCGCTTCCGCCGCCTCGGCCAACGCGGCCTCCGGCCAGCCCAACAGCGAAGCAAACGTGGCGACCGGCAGAAAATCCACCAACGCGTCCAGCCGGCGGCCATCTACCGCGCCGGCCGCCAGGAAAGCCCGAGCCAACCGCCGCGCAGTCAGTTCCGCCTCATCGCAGGGTTGGGCCGCCAGGCCCTCTCCCACCGCCGTCCGCAAGCGGGCATGCGCGTCGCCCTCGCTCATCCGCGGCCAGCGGCCGAACGCCTCTCCCAGCGGCGACCCGGCGATGCCCGCCGGCACCGGCTCCCTCACTGGCCGCACACGGCAGATGGGGCTGGCCAGCACCGCGTCCACCGCCCGGCGCGAGGCGGCCAGCCACAACCCCAGCTGCTCGTCGCGCCGCCAGCCGACCTCGGCCAACGCCCGGTAATAAGGATAAGGGTCTGGATGGCCGGCAGCGGCCAGCGCGTGTTCCGGCCAAGCGCTCATGCCCCGCCTCCCAGATATCGCCGCCGCGCGCCGTCGACGCAGCGCGCGCGGGAGCTGGCCGCGCGTTCATGCGGGGCGAACCATGCCTCCGTTTCGTCCAGCAGATCCACCGCTCGGCGCAGCAAGGCCAGCTCGGCCTCCGGCAAAAAGGCTCGGGTCTGGCGTTCGGTCAGCCGGTCTATCAGGGCCACCAGCGCGCTCTTGGCCGCGATCTGCTCCACCCTGCCATCGCGGGTGCAGACGCCGTAGGTGCCGGCCAGAAAATGCGCCCACTCTTCGTCCAAACCGCCAATTGGTTCAACCATGGGCAGCCCTTGCTCCGCCAGACGCGCCAGCTCGGCCCGGTAGCGCCGCTCGAAACGCGCGCGCAGCGTCGCCGCGTCGGCATGCTCGGCCTCGATCAGCCACTCGGCCATCGCCTGCGGATACCAGGCCAGCTCTCCATCCAGCGCCCGCTCGCCGAAGTAAGACGTGACGGTGCCGGCGCAGCGCACCTTGTAAGAAGGCAGGGGCGCGCGGCCCTCCCGCTGCAGCTCTGCCAGCCGCTCCGGCGCCAGGCCGCAGCGGAACAGCAGCTGCGGCTCGCTCATGAAATAGGTGTGTAGATAATCCAGCAGGGCTCGCATGGCAAAACTCCTTGGCATGTCGTTCGGATAGCCGTATCGTAGCCGGCGAACTACCACGATGTTTCACGCTGGAGTGAACCATGACCGCCGCCAACCTACCCGACATCAGCCGCCTGGCCAGTCTGCTGGCCGACCCCGGCCGCGCCCTGATGCTGCTGTTGATGCTGGACGGCCGCAGCTACCCGGCCAGCGAGCTGGCGCAGCACGCCGGCCTCAGCGCCCAGGCCGCCAGCAACCACCTGGCCAAGCTGCTGCAAGGCGGCGCGGTCAAGGTGGAGCAGCATGGCCGCCATCGCTATTACCTGCTGGCCAACGCGGCCATCGCCCAGGCGCTGGAGGCGCTGAGCGCCGCCGCCCACGGCCACGACTTGGCCCGGCCGCGCGCGGCCAGCCGGGTGACGCCGGAGTTGCGGCTGGCGCGCACCTGCTACGACCACCTGGCGGGCCGGCTGGGCATCGCCATCGCCGACGCGATGCTGGAAAACGGATTGCTATTGCTGGATGAGGACAGGCAGTTCGCGGTGACCGAAGCGGGCCGAGGCTGGTTCGCCGCGACGCTGGCAGTGACAGCCCCGGCCGGCGGCAAGCGGCCGCTGGCGCGGGCCTGTCTCGACTGGAGCGAGCGGCGGCCGCATCTGGCCGGCGCCCTAGGCGCGGCATTGTGCCGGGAATTCCTGCAACGGAACTGGGTGGAGCGGCGGCTGGACAGCCGCGCGCTGCGCGTCACGCCGGCCGGGCAAGCCTTCCTGCGCCAGCAGTGGGGCATCCGGCCGGAAACGCTGGCGGAATAGACGCGACGGCAGACTCAGGCGGTCAGCCGCTCGGCGAAGCCTTCCGGGATGGCGGGGCGGCCGCGTTCATTGATCGCGGTGCCTATCACCAGGCCATCCAGCACCACCTTGCCGTCGGCCGCGCGCACCACCTGCTGGCGGAAACCGAAGCGCACCTTGGACACCGCTTCGAAAGCCACGGTGACGGCGAAGGCGTCGCCGCTGGTCAGCGAGGCCTTGTAGTCCATCTCCGAGCGCACCACCACCAGATTGATCTTGTCGCGCGCCAGCTGGGCGAAGTCTATGCCCTTGGCCAGCAAAAACTCATGCCGGGCGTGCTCCAGGTAATTGAAATAGACGCCGTTGTTGACGATGCCCTGCATGTCGCACTCGTAGTCGCGCACTTTGAATTCAACGGAAAAGACTGACATCAAGCGGTTCCCTGTTTCGAAACGATGAGGCGCCCGCCGCGGCGGACAAGCCGCTTGGACGCCGACGATGGCAGGGAGTTTCTCAGATAGGCGGCCGGGGAACCAGCGCCGCCATCCGATTTCAGCGGGAGGGAGGGGTTGTCGGCGGCGCGACGCGGCGCCATTCCACCTTGGGCGGCGCCTGCAGCGCGGTGCGGCCCAGCAGCCAGGCCAGCCAGTTTTCGTTGCCGGAAAAAATCATGACAGCCTCCTCCAGCCGTGGTGGCGCAAACGCTGCTCGACCGCGGTGGCGGAACGGCGGCAGGCCAGCACCGGGATGCCCAGCGCGGCGGCGCGGTCGCGATAGTGCCGCATCACGTTGTGGCCGAGAAAATCGGTGAGCAGAATCAGCACGTCCGGCCGGCCGGGCAGCGCCGCCTTGCGCTGATGCGCGACGTTGCGGCCGCAGATGTGGCGGGCGATGCGGATGTCGTACAGGCTCAGCACCTCGGGAATATTGCCCAGGCTATCGGCTCCCACCAGCAGCGCTTCCATCTTGCCTCCTTGCCGCTTCGCGCGGAATCGGGTGATGGTTTGACTGTAAAGCGGCCCGCTAATCTCTCAAAGTAATAATAAATTTTATTTCAATATTCATTTGATATATGGATGGCATGGAAGGTCAGACTGCTAGACAGGCCCCGGCAAACCCGTTACCCTGCCCGCCCCGCGCAGCCGCGCATAAGCCACTGATTTGTCTATACAAATGAATGCCGTTGTACTAGCCGTGGGCGCCATGCTCACCCTGACCTTGCTGCGCACCCATGTCGTCATCAGCCTGCTGATCGGCGCCCTGGTCGGCGGCCTCGCCGGCGGACTGTCGCTGCCCGCCACCCTCGCCGCCTTCAACCAGGGCATCACCGGCGGCGCTTCGGTGGCGCTGTCCTACGCGCTGCTGGGCGCCTTCGCCGTCGCCATCGCCAAATCCGGGCTGCCGCACGCGATGGCCGACCTGGCGGTGAAGAAGCTGGAGCACGCCAGCGCCCACCGCAAGCTGAAATGGACGCTGATCGCGCTGCTCGGCTGCGTCAGCGTCGCCAGCCAGAATCTGGTGCCGATACACATCGCCTTCATTCCGATGCTGATCCCGCCGCTGCTGTACGTGATGGCGCGGCTGCAGCTGGACCGCCGGCTGGTGGCCTGCGTGATCACCTTCGGCCTGGTGACGCCCTATATGGTGTTTCCGGTGGGCTTCGGCGACATCTACCTGAAGCAGATCCTGCTGGGCAACGCCGCCAAGGCCGGCATGGACACTTCGAACATCAACGTGATGCACGCGATGGCGATTCCGGCGCTGGGCATGGTGGCGGGCCTGCTGTCGGCGGTGTTCGTCAGCTACCGCAAGCCGCGCCGCTACTCGTTGGGCAAAATCGAAAACGCCGAGCGCACTCACGCCCGTGTCAGCCGCAAGTCGCTGGCCACCGCCTTCGCCGCCATCGTCGCCGCGTTCTCGGTGCAGCTGTACACCGATTCGATGATCATGGGCGCGCTGTCCGGCTTCCTGCTGTTCCTCGCCGCCGGCGTGGTCAAGTGGAAGGACGCCGACGGCGTGTTCAACGAGGGCATGAAGATGATGGCGATGGTGGGCTTCACCATGATCACCGCCCAGGGCTTCGCCGAAGTGCTGCGCGCCAGCGGCGAGATCGCGCCGCTGGTCAAGGCCGGCGCGGCGTTGTTCGAGGGCCAGCGTTCTCTGGCGGCGCTGGCGATGCTGGCCATCGGCATGACGGTGACGCTGGGCATCGGCTCGTCGTTCTCCACCGTGCCCATCCTCACCGCCATCTACGTGCCGCTGTGCGCGCACCTGGGCTTCTCGCCGATGGCCACCGTGGCCATCATCGGCACCGCGGGCGCGCTGGGCGACGCCGGCTCGCCGGCGTCGGACTCGACGATGGGCCCGACTTCCGGCCTGAACCTGGACGGCCAGCACGACCACATCCGCGACACGGTGATCCCCACCTTCCTGCACTTCAACCTGCCGCTGATGACCGCCGGCTGGATCGCGGCGATGGTGTTGTAGAATGGCGGGCATGCATACTGAAAACGAAAACCGCGTCGAGGCGCTGGAAGTGCGCCTCGCCTTCCAGGACGAGCTGCTGGACGCGCTGAACGCCACCGTCGCGCGCCAGCAGAAGGAAATCGACCTGCTGCAACAGCAGATCCGCCTGCTGTACCAGCAGTTCAGAAGCGCGCAGCCGGATGACGGCCCCGGCGGCTCGCCGCGGGACGAGATTCCGCCGCACTACTGAGCGCGGCGCGCTTCACGCCGCGCGCGCCTTCCCGTTCACCGAATATGGGCAGCGCATCCCGCGCCGCCCATATTCGGGGAGACCGCCATGCGCACCTTCCGGCTTCATCCGGGCAATGGGTTCGAACACACCTTCACCTGCAGCCAAAACGCCAAGCTCACATTCCTGGTCAACGGCAGCCCCGCCGACTGCAGCGTCTTCGACATGACGGACGCTAGCGCGCCCAAGCTGCTGAACCAGCAGAAATCGATCTCTCCCGGCAATATCTCCAGACCGGTCTCGCTCAAGGCCAACACCCGCTACAAGGCGCAGATCAATCCCCACGGCGATCCCAAGCTGTCCCATGCCACGATCAGCTGGTAAACGTCGCCTTATCGGAAAAACAGGTTTGCAAATACGAAATTTTGCAGACAAATGCGTCGATATACCTGCTTTTATAGGATATTTGCCGACATAAATCGGCTGGCCGCAATCCCAGTATCCGCACGCGGCCGCCAACGGTAGGCTGGTCTCACTTTCCGCCGCCCCTGCGGCGCCCACCCGGCAACGGAGACCCGCGATGACCACCCTATTCCGCCCCAGCGCCTTCTGCTGTTGACCAACCCCAACGCAGGAGTATCCGACATGGCACACAGCATCGCAGTGAACGTTCCCGCCAGGCAGGAAATCGAAGCCGCCGACGGCGTCGTCAAACAGCTGAAGGAGTATCAGTCGAAAAACTGGGCGATCGGCCTGAACGGCGACAATCTGGCACCGGACAACTTCCTGGCCTTCTTCACCGAGCGCCAGCTGCCGTTCGCCTACTACGTCCGCGCGCAGGGCGTCAGCGTCGGCGAGCCGTCGGCCTATCAGATCAACATCGACACGCTGAACCACTACGTCGCGCTGATCCGCAGCTCCGAGGGCATCGCCGTGCACGGCGCGATCACGCAGCTGAACCACTACAAGGCCAATAATTGGGCGATCGGCCTGAACGGCAGCACGCTGCAGCCGGACGACTTCCTGCCCTTCTTCGACACCCGCGGCGTGGCGTTCGCCTACTACGTGCGCAGCGGCGGCGTCGAGCTGGGCACCCCGGCCGCCTACGACAACAATATCCGGGCGCTGCAACAGTACCTGGACAATCTGTAAACGCCCGCATCCCGCCCCGTCGGCTCCCGCCGCGGGGCGGCCTTCCTCAATCCCGCTTGCGCCGCCGCGACACCGTCGCCTCGATGTTCTTGCGGCCGATCAGCTTGACCGGCTCCGGCATCGCCGGCGCTTCCGCCTCGCCCAACCACTTGTACATCACCAGGCAATCCACCAGCCCGTGGACCGCGTGGCGGTAGGCGCGCGGCAGCCGGCCGACGACGTCGAAGCCCAGCTTCTGCCACAAGGCCACCGCCGCCGCGTTGGTGGCCACCACGCTGTTGAACTGCAGCGCCAGGAATCCCCGCTCCCGCGCGCGTTGCTGCGAGTGCTCGCACATCGCGCGGGCCACGCCCTTGCCGCGCGCCGCCGGCGCCACCATGTAGCCGCAATTGCCGACATGGCCGCCGGGCCCGGCGGCGTTGGCCTTGAGGAAGTAGCTGCCCAGCAACTGGCCATCCTCTTCCGCCAGCCAGGTTTCCAGCGGCGCCTCGCACCACAGCCGGCACGCCGCCTCCTGGTCCATGTCCGGGTCGAAAGCGTAGGTTTCGCGGGCGGCCACCACTTGGTGGAACACCGGCCAGAACGCCGCGAAATCCCGCGGCTCCATCAATCTGATCTGCATCTTGTTTTCCCGACTATCGATACTCAAGGCGTGGGCTGCGGCTTGCTGCCGGGCTGGCTCATGCCGCCGGACAGCAGGCTGGCGCCGGCGATCAACGCGCCTCCCAGCCACTCCTGCAGCGACATTTTCTCGCCGGCCAGCAGATAGGCCGACACCGCGGCGAACACCAGCTCCATCAGCATCAGCGTCATCGCCTGGGTGGCCGGCATGATGGACAGGCCGTACTGCGACACCACGCTGGTGCACAACAGCACCACGCCCAGAATCGACAATACCAGCCAGCTCTCGGCCGGGATCTCCAGCATTCTGGGGAGATCGCCGCTCTGCAGCAGGCTGAACGCGCCGATCAGCGCCACGCCGAACCACACCGTCGCCGACTTCACCGGCACCGGGATGCCGTGCGAGCGGCGGCTGATCACATTGCCCAGCGCGAAAGCCATGCCGCCTGACAGCGCCAGCCACTCGTAGCGGTGGGTCAGCGGCAGCTCGCCGGCGAACAGCTCCGGCCGGTAGATGAACACGCAACAGCCCAGCAGCGACAACCCCACCACCACCCAGCCGCGGCGGGTCAGGTGCTCGTGCAGCAGCAGCCGCGACCACAGCGCGGTCCACAGCGGCGACAGGTAGAACAGCAGCAGCACCCGCATCACCTGGCCTTCGGCCACCGCCATCGTGTAGCTGAAATTGCACCAGCCGAACAACAGCGTCAGCAGCACCAGCACCGGTTCGAAATGGAACTGGCGCCGGTACACTTTGAAGAACAGCGTCAGGCCGGCGGCGATGGTGACCAGATAGGTGGCCAGCGAGGCCATGGGCACGCTGACGCCCTGGGCCTTGAGGCTGCGGAACGGATACCACATCAGCCCCCACACCAGCGCGGTGGTGAGGATGCCGGAGGTGGCGACGATTTTTTGTTTTACAGGTGTCATGGCTGTTCTTAAGATGGTCGATTGCCTGTGCCGAATTTCGATGGAGACGCCGCTTTGAATCCCCGCCTGGCCCAATTGCATCCTTACCCGTTCCAGCGCCTGGCGGCGCTATTGGCCGACGCCAAGCCGCCGGCGGCATTGCCGCACATCAGCCTGGCGATGGGCGAACCCAAGCATCCGGCGCCGCAACTGGTGAAGGACGCGCTGTGCGCGAATCTCGCCGGCCTGTCCGGCTACCCGGCGACGCAAGGCACGCCGGCGCTGCGCCAGGCCTGCGCCGACTGGGCCGAGCGCCGCTACGGCGTGAAGCTGGACCCGGCCAGCGAAGTGCTGCCGGTCAACGGCAGCCGCGAAGCGCTGTTCTCGCTGACCCAGTGCCTGATCGACGCCGGCGGCGCGACAAAACCGGTAGTGGTGTCTCCCAATCCCTTTTACCAGATTTACGAAGGCGCGGCACTGCTGGCCGGCGCCGAGCCCTACTACCTGAATTGCGAGGCGGCGAACCGCTTCCAGCCGGACTGGGACGGCGTGCCGGATGACGTGTGGCGGCGCGCGCAGCTGGTGATCGTCTGCAGCCCCGGCAATCCCACCGGCGCGGTGATGGACCTGGCCGCCTGGGACAAGCTGTTCGCGCTGTCGGACCGCTACGGCTTCGTCATCGCCAGCGACGAGTGCTATTCCGAGATCTATTTCGACGCGCCGCCGCTGGGCGGCCTGTCCGCCGCCCGCGCGCTTGGCCGGAGCCTGGAACGGCTGGTGATGCTGACCAGCCTGTCCAAGCGCTCCAACGTGCCCGGCATGCGCTCCGGCTTCGTCGCCGGCGACGCCGCCGTCCTGAAGCAGTTCCTGCTGTATCGCACCTACCACGGCAGCGCGATGAGCCTGACGGTGCAGGCGGCAAGCCAGGCCGCCTGGAACGACGAGGCGCACGTCGAGTCCAACCGGGCCGCCTACGCCGCCAAGTTCGCCGCGGTGCTGCCGCTGCTCTCGCCGGTTCTGGAGGTAGGCATGCCGGAAGCCGGCTTCTACCTGTGGGCCAAGGTGCCGGACGGCGACGACGCGGCCTTCGCCCGCTCGCTGTTCCAGCAGCGACACGTGACGGTGCTGCCGGGCAGCTTCCTCGCCCGCGACGCCCACGGCGCCAACCCCGGCCGCGGCTACGTGCGCATCGCATTGGTGGCCGAGCAAGCAGAATGCGTGGCCGCCGCGCAAAGGATTGTAGAATTCATCCAGACCCAGCGCGCCGCGACGCCGGCGTGACGCTCCGCCACAGGACCCAGAATTACAGATGACGACTTCGATTCACATTGCCAAAGGACTGAACCAGATGCATCCGATCCAAAGCCTGATCGAACAGGCATTCGAAAACCGCGCCGAGATCACCCCCGCCACCGTGTCGCCGGAACTGAAGGCCGCCATTGAGCAGGTCGTAACGGAACTGGACAACGGCCATCTGCGCGTCGCCGAAAAGCAAGGCGGCGACTGGGTGGTGAACCAGTGGGTGAAGAAAGCGGTGCTGCTGTCCTTCCGCATCCGCGACAACGCGGTGCAGGACGACGGCGTCAACCGCTATTTCGACAAAGTCGACACCAAGTTCTCCGACTGGAGCCAGGCCCGCTTCCAGGAAGCCGGCTTCCGCGTGGTGCCGGGCGCGGTGGCGCGCAAGGGCAGCTTCATCGCCAAGAACACCGTGCTGATGCCGTCCTACATCAATATCGGCGCCTACGTCGACGAAGGCGCGATGGTGGATACCTGGGCCACCGTCGGCTCCTGCGCCCAGATCGGCAAGAACGTGCACCTGTCCGGCGGCGTCGGCATCGGCGGCGTGCTCGAGCCGCTGCAGGCCAACCCCACCATCATCGAGGACAACTGCTTCATCGGCGCGCGCTCAGAAATCGTCGAGGGCGTGATCGTCGGCGAGGGCTCGGTGATCTCGATGGGCGTCTACATCGGCCAATCCACCAAGATCTACGACCGCGAAACCGGCGAAGTGATGTACGGCCGCGTGCCGCCGGGCTCGGTGGTGGTGTCCGGCAACCTGCCGTCCAAGGACGGCAGCCACAGCCTGTACTGCGCGGTGATCGTCAAGAAGGTGGACGCGCAAACCCGCAGCAAGACCAGCATCAACGAACTGCTGCGCGGCGTGTGATCCCGACCTGAAAGACGCCTCCCGGCGTCTTTGCGCCGGCCGCGAACCGATCCCCGGTCGCGGCCGGTGTGCCATTATGGCAACACCCCTGCCCCGGTCGCGATGACATGGGCATCAAATTGCGGCGATTTTGCACACCGTAACATAGCTAGATTTGGCGCAAAGTCGCCAACGCTATAAAATCCAGCTATTCGAGACCGGATAGTACGCTACCATAAACCGCGGCCGACCTGATTCTCGCCGGCAGCCGAACCGGTTGAATTTCGCCGTCGCAGCGGGGTCAGATACGGGATCCCTCTTTCAAGCTGTTTGGAATTTTTGTGTCCACAGACCATTTCATCGAATTCAGGAACGTCAGCTTCGCCTACGGCGACCGGCCCATCCTGAAGAACCTTACGCTCAGCGTGCCGCGCGGCAAGCTGGTCGCCATCATGGGCGGCAGCGGCAGCGGCAAGACCACGCTGCTGCGGCTGATCTCCGGCCAGATTCGCCCGCAGTCGGGCGAAGTGCTGGTGGACGGCCGCGACATCGCGCGGATGAGCCAGTCCGAGCTGTACCAGCACCGCCGCCGCATGGGCATGCTGTTCCAGTTCGGCGCGCTGTTCACCGACCTTTCGGTCGCCGACAACGTCGCCTTCCCGCTGCGCGAGCACACCAAGCTGCCGGAAAGCATGATCCAGGACCTCGTCACCATGAAATTGGAGGCGGTGGGCCTGCGCGGCACGCAGAAGCTGATGCCGGCCGAGCTGTCGGGCGGCATGGCGCGCCGCGTCGCGCTGGCGCGCGCGATCGCGCTCGATCCGCAGCTGATGCTGTACGACGAGCCCTTCACCGGCTTGGACCCGATCTCGCTGGGCGTGATCGCGCTGTTGATCAAGAAGCTGAACGACGCGCTGGGCACCACCGCGGTGATGGTCACCCACGACGTCCACCAGTCGCTGGCCATCGTCGACCATGTGCTGTTCGTCGCCAATGGCCAGATCATCGCCCAGGGCTCGCCGGACGAAGTCCGCGCGTCCGACTCCCCATGGGTAAAGCAATTCATCAACGGCGAGGCCGACGGCCCGGTGCACTACAACTTCCCCGCAGCCACCTCGCTGGCTGCGGACCTGGGTCTGCAAGGAGGCGGGCATGCTTGATTTTCTGACCTCGCCGCTGCGCCGCCTCGGCCATACCACCATCAACGCCGTCTGGCGGCTGGGCTTCGCCGCCCGCTTCCTGGCCGCCATCCTGCTCAACAGCGGCCAGAGCCTACTGCGGCTGCAGATGACGATACGCGAGATCTACTTCGCCGGCGTGATGTCGCTGATCATCATCGTCGTCTCCGGCCTGTTCGTCGGCATGGTGCTGGGCCTGCAGGGCTACACCACGCTGGCCAAGTTCGGCTCCGCCGACGCGCTGGGCGCGATGGTGGCGCTGGCGCTGCTGCGCGAGCTGGGCCCGGTGCTGGCCGCGCTGCTGTTCGCCAGCCGCGCCGGCAGCGCGATGACCGCCGAAATCGGCCTGATGAAGACCACCGAGCAACTGGACGCGATGAGCGTGATGGCGGTCAACCCGATGGCCCGCGTGATCGCCCCGCGCTTCTGGGCCGGCGTGATCTCCATGCCCATCCTGGCCGCGCTGTTCAACGTGGTCGGCATCTTCGGCGGCTATCTGGTCGGCGTGGTGATGATAGGCCTGGACGCCGGCACGTTCTGGTCGCAGATGCAGGGCAATGTGGACCTGCACTACGACGTGATCAACGGCATCATCAAGAGCCTGGTGTTCGGCATCGCCGTGACGCTGATCGCCGTGTTCGAGGGCTACGACGCCACCCCGACCGCCGCCGGCGTGTCGGCCGCCACCACCCGCACCGTGGTCACCTCGGCGCTGGTGATCCTGGCGCTGGATTTCGTGCTGACCGCCTTCATGTTCTAGGAATAAAACGAATGAAACGCTCTACCATTGATTTATGGGTCGGCATCTTTGTCGCCCTCGGCATCGCCGCCGTCGTCTTCCTGTCGCTGAAAGTGGCCAATCTTACGCCGCAGAGCGCGTCGCAAACCTATGTCGTCTACGCCGACTTCGACAACGTCGGCGGCCTGAAGGTGAAGGCGCCGGTCAAGGAAGCCGGCGTACTGGTGGGCCGCGTGTCCGACATCCGCCTGGACCCGAAGACCTACCGCGCCCGCGTCGCGCTGAACATCGACAAGACCTACCAGCTCAGCGATGACGTCAGCGCCTCGATCCTGACCTCCGGCCTCTTGGGCGAGCAATACATCGGCCTGCAGCAAGGCGGTTCGGAAACCAATCTGGCGCCCGGCGGCACCATCACCATCACCTCGTCGGCGCTGGTGCTGGAACAGTTGATCGGTAAATTCATGACCGGATTTACCGGCAAAGACGCAAGCAAATAGCGTCGCAAGCGGGGCCAACCCTCCTCGCGGCACCGCGTGCCGCCCGACTAGTGAAAAATGGAATGTCGCAAATGAAGAAACTGCTTACCCTGTTCTGTCTGATGCTGGGCCTGTCCTCCACCCAGGTTCTGGCCGCCGCCGACAACCCGGTCGAGCTGATCAAGGACGGCTCGCGCCAAGTGCTGGACATCCTGAAGCAGGACAACGGCAAGAACACCAAGCAAGTGCGCCAGCAGGCCGAAGCCGTCGCCGTGCCGCTGTTCGACTTCCCGCGCATGACCGCGCTGGCGGTCGGCCTGGGCTGGCGCCAGGCGTCGCCGGATCAGCGCAATGAGCTGACCCAGCAATTCCAGACCCTGCTGGTGCGCACCTACTCCACCACCATGACCCGCTTCAAGACCGCCCAGGTCAACGTGCAACCCAACCCGGTGCCCGGCGCCAACGGCAAGGACGTCACCGTGAAGTCCAGCGTCACCCTGCCGGGCAACGCCAATCCGGTGTCCGTCGACTACGTGCTGAACAAGGGCGACAAGGGCTGGAAGATCTACAACGTCAGCGTGGAAGGCGCCAGCCTGGTGACCGTGTACCGCAACAGCTTCACCGAGGAAATCCGCAAGAACGGCGTGGATGGCCTGATCAAGCTGCTGCAGGACAAGAACGCCGGTCCGGCATCCGCCGCTGCGGCCGCCAAGGGCAAGGGCTGATGCTGAACGCCACCGCCCCCGGCGCGGCCAGCCTGTCCGGCCGCATCGACATGGCCAGCTGCGCGTCGCTGGCGCGGCCGCTGGCTCAGCTGGCGGCCCAGGGGCCGCTGCGGCTGGATCTGTCCGGCGTGGAAACCGCCGACTCCGCCGCGCTGGCGCTGCTGCTGGCGGCGCGCCGCGCCGCCGCCGCCGCCGGCCACCCGCTGACGCTGTCCGGCATCCCCGCCGGCCTCGCCACGTTGGCCGGCCTGTACAATCTCGAACCTTTGCTTCGCGCTGGAGACTGACCATGCGCCCCGATAAACTCCTGGCCGCAACCGCGCTCCTGCTGCTGGCCGGCTGCGCCAGCCATCCCACCACCGCCTACGACCCGTACGAGCCGTACAACCGCGCGATGTTCACGGTCAACGACAAGGCCGACCAATGGGTGATCAAGCCGGTGGCCCAGGGCTACCAGGCCGTCGTGCCCTCGCCCATTCGCACCGGGGTGGGCAACTTCTTCGACAACCTGAAGGATGTCTACAGCTTCGCCTTCAACATCCTGCGCGCCGAGCCGGAAAAAGCCGCCAACGACTTCATGCGCGTGGCGATGAACACCGGCTTCGGCCTGTTCGGCCTGATCGACATCGCCGACCAGGCCGGACTGAAGAACAACAAGACCTCGCTGGGCGATGTCATGTCAGCCTGGGGCTGGAAGAACAGCAACTACTTCGTGCTGCCCTTCTTCGGCCCGTCGACGGTGCGAGACAGCACTGGCCTCGCCACCTCCCTGGTCGGACCCGGTCCGGAAAAGCTGGTCTACCACAACACCAACGAGGCCATCGCCTTCTATAGCGTCTACGGCGTCAGCACCCGCGCCAAACTGCTGGGCGCCGACAATCTGCTGGACACCGCGGCAGTGGACCGCTACAGCTACACCCGTGACCTCTACATGCAGTACCGCGCCAAGCAGCTGGGCCAGCCGGACCCGACCCAGCCGGTGGACAACTTCAATCTGGACGATCTGGTGAACGGCGGCGACAGCTCCGCCCCCGCCGCAGAACGCAAAACCGCTCCGGCGGAAGCGTCCGCGCCCGCGGCGGCCGTCGCCGCTTCGGCCGCGCAATAAGCGCCCGCCCCGTCCCACGCCGCTGCCGTCCTCCGGACGGCGGCGTTTTTCTTTTTCAAAACACAGGAGCCGCCATGAGCCAATTGCCCGCCTGTCCGCAATGCGGATCGGAATACACCTACCAGGACGGCGCGCTGTTCGTGTGCCCGGAGTGCGCGCATGAATGGAGCGATCAGCCGGCCGCCGCAACCGAGGAAGTCCGCGTGGTGCGCGACGCCGTCGGCAACGTATTGCAGGACGGCGACAGCGTCACCGTGATCAAGGACCTGAAGGTCAAGGGATCGTCGCTGGTGGTCAAGGTCGGCACCAAGGTGAAGAACATCCGCCTGGTGGACGGCGACCATGACATCGATTGCAAGATAGACGGCATCGGCGCGATGGGCCTGAAGTCAGAGTTCGTCAAGAAAGCCTGATCCGCGCGGCGTATGCCGGTGATCGACGTAGGCGGCCCTCCGGCCGCCTTTTTTCATCCCTTCTATACTCATGACAACTCCATCGCCAAGCGCCGACATCGATGATCCGCGTATTGTCCGGACTTTGGGCTTGCCTGTGGCTATGCCAGGCCGCCGCCCAGCCTCCCGCCGTCCGCCTGTGCCATGAGGACGCGCCATCCTATCCCTGGCTGCTGGAAAACGGCCGCGGCCTCAGTCAGATCATGATGGACATGGTGGCCAAGCGGCTAGACATCGTCATCCAGACCGAAGCGCTGCCCTGGGTGCGCTGCATGGCCGAGGTCAAGGCCGGCCGCCTGGACGGCCTGTACAAGGTCAGCTACGCGCCGGAGCGGATGGCGCTGGGCGAGTTTCCGCTGAAGCACGGCCAACCCGACGCCGCGCTGCGCATGCTGACCGACAGCTACCATCTCTATCGCGCCAGAAGCGGCCATCTGGGCTGGGACGGCCGCCATATCGCCCATGCGGACAGGGGCATCGCCGCCCAGGCCGGGTTTTCCATCGTCGCCCAGCTGCAGCAATGGGGCCTGCGGGTGGACAGCAGCTCGCGCAGCGCGGCGGTCATCCTGCGCAAGGTGCTGCTGGGCAGGGTGGATGGCGCGGCGCTGCAAAGCCGGGCGGCGGACGACGCCATCGCCGCCGACCCGTCGCTGCAGGGCACGCTGGACAAGCTGGAGCCGCCGCTGGCGGTCAAACCCTATTACCTGATCTTCTCGCACGATTTCTACCAGCGCCAGCCGGCGCTGGCCCGGCGAATATGGGACGCCGTGGCCGAAGTGCGCGCCTCGCCGGCCTACGCCGCCGCCCGCCCAGGCCAGTGAGCGGCGGCAAGCGCCGGCGCCGGACAAAAAAACGCCGCGTCCCGAAGGCCCGCGGCGTTTTCCGTCATCGACGGCTCTGCGCTCAGCTGACGCGCTCGATCAGCGCGCCGACGGCGCCCAGTTTCTTCTCGATGTACTCGTAGCCGCGGTCCAGGTGGTAGATGCGGTCGACGATGGTTTCGCCCTCGGCCACCAGGCCGGCGATTACCAGGCTGGCGGACGCGCGCAGGTCGGTGGCCATCACAGTGGCGCCGGACAGCTTCTCCACGCCCTTGACGATGGCGGTGTTGCCTTCCACTTCGATGTTGGCGCCCATGCGGTTCAGCTCGGGCACGTGCATGAAGCGGTTTTCGAAGATGGTCTCGGTCACCACGCCGGCGCCCTCGGCTACGCAGTTCAGCGTCATCAGCTGGGCCTGCATGTCGGTCGGGAAGGCCGGATACGGCAGGGTGCGGAAATTGACGGCCTTGGGGCGCTGCTTCATGTCCAGCGAGATCCAGTCGTCGCCGCACTCGATCAGCGCGCCGGTTTCGCGCAGCTTGTCCAGCACCGCTTCCATGCTCTTGGGCGCGGCGTTGCGCAACACCACGTGGCCGCGGGTCATCGCGCCGGCCACCAGGAAGGTGCCGGCCTCGATGCGGTCCGGCATCACCGCGTACTCTGCGCCGTGCAGCTTGTCCACGCCCTCGACCACCAGGCGGTCGGTGCCGATGCCGGAAATCTTGGCGCCCATCGCCACCAGACAGTGGGCCAGGTCGGTCACTTCCGGCTCGCGGGCGGCGTTTTCCAGGATGGTGGTGCCCTCGGCCAGGGTAGCGGCCATCAGCAGGTTCTCGGTGCCGCCGACGGTCACCACATCCATCACGATGCGGGCGCCGCGCAGACGCTTGGCGCGCGCCTTGACGTAGCCGTGTTCGATCGACACTTCCGCGCCCATCGCCACCAGGCCCTTGATGTGCTGGTCCACCGGGCGGCTGCCGATCGCGCAGCCGCCGGGCAACGACACGGTGGCTTCGCCGAAGCGCGCCAGCGTCGGGCCCAGCACCAGGATGGACGCGCGCATGGTCTTCACCAGATCGTACGGCGCCACCAGGCTGTCCAGCTGCGAAGCGGTGATCTCCACCTCGTGCACATTGTCGGTCATCACCCGCACGCCCATGCCTTGCAGCAGCTTCTGGGTGGTGGCGATGTCGCGCAGCATCGGCACGTTGGTGAAACGCATGGTGTCGCCGGTCAACAGGCCGGCGCAGAGGATGGGCAGCGCGGCGTTCTTGGCGCCGGAAACGCGGATCTCGCCGTTCAGCGGGCCGTTGCCGATGATTTTCAGTTTATCCATGGTATTGCTTTCAGGCTTGCTGTTTGGCCCACTCGTCCGGCGTGGCCGCCTTGACGATGGAGAGCGCGTGGATTTCGTTGCTGGCCAGGCGGCTGGCGATCACTTCCTTCACCAGGCGGTGGCGGTCGATCAGGCGCTTGCCTTCGAAGGCGGCCGAGACCACGGTGGCGTAAAAGTGGTGGCCGTCGCCCTCCACTTTCAGGAAAGCACAGTCGAGGCCGGCCTCGATATATTGTTTGACTTGCTCAGGGGTCATCTTGATTGTCCGAATGGCGAATAGGGTTCAGTGGCGCAGCTTGTAGCCCGCGCGGATCATGCCCAGCGCCAGCGCGCACAGCAGCGCGAAGCTGCCGGCCGCCACGCCGGCCGACAGCCAGGGGCTGACGTCGGCCTGGCCGAAGAAACCGTAGCGGAAGCCGTCGATCATGTAGAACACCGGGTTGGCGTGCGACACGGCGTACCAGAACGGCGGCAGGCTGTGGATGGAATAGAACACGCCCGACAGGAAAGTCAGCGGCATGATCAAAAAGTTCTGGAAGGCGGCCAGCTGGTCGAATTTTTCCGCCCAGATGCCGGCGATCACGCCCAACGCGCCCAGCACGCCGCAGCCCAGCACGGCGAAAATCAGCGCCCACAACGGCTGGGCCGGCAGCGGCAGGCCAAACCACGCGGTGACGGCGAGCACGCCGGCGCCCACCGCCAGGCCGCGCACGATGGAGGCCAGCAGGTAGGCGAAGAAGAACTCGGCCGCGGTCAGCGGCGGCAGCAGCAGGAACACGATGTTGCCGGTGATCTTGGACTGGATCAGGCTGGACGAGCTGTTGGCGAAGGCGTTCTGCGCCATCGACATCATCGCCAGGCCCGGGATCAGGAAGGCGGTGTAATCGACGCCGGGATAGGCCTCGACATGCTTGGACAGCACGTGGGCGAAGATCAGCTGGTACATCAGCGCGGTCAGCACCGGCGCCGCCACGGTCTGGAACGCCACTTTCCAGAAGCGCACCAGTTCCTTCTTGAACAGGGTCAGGAAACCGGTCATGCCGCGCCTCCATTCATCATCTTGACGAACACGCTTTCCAGATCCGCCTCCACCACGTTCAGTTCGCGCACTTCCACGCCGGCCAGGCGCAGCTCGGCGAGCACGCCCTCCAGCTCGGACAGATCCGCCAGTTGCAGCACCGCGCGGCCGTCGTCGTCCCGCAGCTTGCGCGGCAGCAGGCTGTCGGGCAGCGGGCCGGACAGCTTGACCGCCACTTCGCGGCGCGCGCTGTGAGCCAGCAGCTTGTCCTTGTTCTCCAGCGCCAGCAGCCTGCCCTTCTTCAGCATGGCGATGCGGCCGCACAGGGCCTCGGCCTCTTCCAAGTAATGGGTGGTCAGCACGATGGTGGTGCCGGCGCGGTTCAGCTCCTGGACGAAGGTCCACAGGCTCTGGCGCAGCTCGACGTCGACACCGGCGGTGGGCTCGTCCAGCACCACCACGGGCGGGCGGTGCACCAGCGCCTGCGCCACCATCACCCGGCGCTTCATGCCGCCGGACAAGGCGCGCATATTGCTGTCGGCCTTGTCGGCCAGGCCCAGCTTGAACAGCAGCTCGTCGATCCAGGCCTCGTTGCGAGCCAGGCCGAAGTAGCCGGACTGGAAGCGCAGCGTCTCGCGCACCGACAGGAAGGGATCGAACACCAGCTCCTGCGGCACCACGCCGAGCGCGCGCCGCGCGTCGCGGAAGTCGCGCACCACGTCGCGGCCCATCACCCGGATGCTGCCGCTGTCGGGGCGGGCCAGGCCGGCCAGCGCCGAGATCAGCGTGGTCTTGCCGGCGCCGTTGGGGCCGAGCAAAGCGAAGAATTCGCCGGGCTCGACAGCGAAGCTCACCCGGTCCAGCGCCTGCAGCTGGCCGTAGCGCTTGCTGACGGCCTCGATTTCGATTGCGTGGGACATGAAAACCATGGGGCCACCAAGGCGATGCCGTCCGGATGAACGCGCGCTAGTGGCTTGAGAAAAAAGCGCAATTATAGCGCCGGCTCAGCCGCAAGTGGTAAGTTGTTCCATCACCGGCGGCAGGAAAATGCCGCGGTACAAATACTGCAACAGCCGGCTAGCGGCCAGGGTGGCGTCCGGACACGGCGTCTCCACCAGCAGCCGGTTCATCAGGCCGTCGTGCAGCGACTGCAGCGCCACCGCCACTTCGTCCGGATCGACGCAATCATAGGTCTGCCCCCTATCCTTGGCCGCCAGCACCACCTGGCTCAGCATCCCGCGCGCCTCGTGCATGTGGGCGACGCACTCCTCGTGGATCGGCGCCAATTCGCCGACGTGCTCGCTGCGCATGAACAGGATCAGCAGAATCCGCCGCACCTGCGGATTGTGCTCGATCAGCGCCAGCAGACGGTGGCTGTGCTGCCACAACGCCTGGGCCGGATCGGTGTTGGCGACAAGCAACAGTTGCTCGCGCATATCGTCGAACGACGGCGACACCCGGTCCAGCATCGCGCGGTACAGATCCAATTTGTTCTGGAAGTGCCAGTACACCGCGCCGCGGGTCAGCCCCGCGGCGGTGGCGATTTCCGCCAGCGTGGTGCGCGACACGCCCTGCTCGCTGAACAGCTGCTCGGCGGCGTCGAGCAACTGCTGGCGGGTCTGTTCCGCTTCCTCACGTGTTTTCCGTGCCATTCCTGATTCTTTACGCTAGTACTAATTAATGAATTTTAACGCCTATCCCTAGTCGATATCGCAAAGCTGTTACATGCCTCGACATTTCTTCATTTTACATACAGACGCGTATGTATGTAAAATGCGCAGACTCGGGGATATGACAATCCAGACCATTCCCCTAATAACAGTAAACCTTCCCGGATTCTGCTTTCGAGGACTCGAAACCATGCAAGCAAGTGTAGTGTTCCCGCGCGCCGCGCGCGGGCTGATGCTGGGCGTAGTGGCCGCCAGCCTGGCGGCCTGCGGCCAGAAACCCGACGCCCAAGCCGGCGGCGCGATGCCGCCGGTGCCGGTGGCCGTGATCAAGGTGCAGCCGGCCGACGTGCCGGTGTCGTACGAATTCGTCGGCCAGGCGGCCGGTTCGCGCGAAGTGGAAGTGCGCGCCCGCGTCGGCGGCATCCTGCAGAAGCGCGCCTACGCCGAAGGCAAGCCGGTGAAGGCCGGCGACCTGCTGTTCCAGATCGACCCCGAGCCGTTCAAGGCCGCGCTGGACCAAGCCAAGGCCAATCTGCAGGTGCAGCAGGCGCAGCTCGCCCGCACCAAGCAGGACTACGAGCGCATCATGCCGCTGTTCAAGGAGAACGCGGTCAGCCAGAAGGACCGCGACGACTCCGTGGCCGCCTATAACGCCGCCAAGGCCTCCACCGCCGCCGCGCAGGCGCAGGTGGAACAGGCGCAGATCAATCTGGGCTACACCCGCGTCACCGCGCCGATCTCCGGCATCACCAGCCAGGAAGCCCGCTCCGAGGGCAGCCTGGTGGCGACCAGCGCCGACGCCAGCCTGCTGACCAAGATCTCGCAGCTGGACCCGATCTACGTCAACTTCAGCATGTCCGACGGCGACATGCTGAACCTGCGCAAGATGCAGCACGCCGGCAAGCTGAAGCTGGCCAACGGCGGCGGTTTCGAAGTCCAGCTCAAGTTGCCCGACGGCAGCATGTACGGCAAATCCGGCCATCTGAACTTCACCGACAGCCTGGTGGACACCACCACCGGCACCATCCGCTCGCGCGCCACCTTCGCCAACCCGCAAGGCGGCATCCTGCCCGGCCAGTTCGTCCGCGTGCAGCTGAACGGCGCGGTGCGCACTCAGGCCATCACCGTGCCCCAGCGCGCGGTGCTGACCACGCAGCAGGGCAAGATGGTTTGGGTGGTCGGCGCCGAAGGCAAGGCCGCGCCGCGCCCCATCATCACCTCGCAGGAAGTGGGCCTCGACGTGCTGGTCGAGCAGGGCCTGAAGGCCGGCGACCAGGTCGTTGTCGACAACATCATCAAGCTGCGTCCGGGCGCCGAGGTCAAGCCTCACCCGTTCCAGGCCGACGCCAGCGCGCCGGCCGCCGCGGCCAAGCAGTAAACCAGGGGGAACCTGATACATGTTTTCCGCTTTCTTCATCCGGCGGCCGATCTTCGCCAGCGTGATCTCCATCGTGATCATGCTGGCGGGCCTGGCCGCCATCAAGGCGCTGCCTATCCAGCAGTACCCTGAAATCGTGCCGCCGGTGGTGAACGTCACCGCCAGCTATCCGGGCGCTTCCGCCGAAGTGATCGCCAACACCGTGGCCGCGCCGCTGGAGCAGGCGATCAACGGCGTGGACGACATGCTGTACGTGCAGTCCAACAGCGCCAGCAACGGCACGCTGTCGCTGACCGTGTCGTTCAAGATCGGCACCAACGCCGACCAGGCCACCATCAACGTCAACAACCGCGTGCAATCGGTGCTGTCGCAGCTGCCGGAAGAAGTGCGGCGCCAGGGCGTCAACGTGCGCAAGAAGTCCGCCACCATCTTGCAGGTGGTGTCGCTGTTCTCGCCCGACAACAGCCATGACACGCTGTTCATCAGCAACTACGCGCTGTTGAACGTGGTGGACGAGCTGAAGCGGGTGCAGGGCGTGGGCGACGTGGTGAACTTCGCCGGCCAGGACTACTCGATGCGGATCTGGCTGAAGCCGGACAAGCTGGCGCAGCTGAAGCTGACCCCCAGCGACGTTGCCGCCGCCATCCGCGAGCAGAACTCGCAGTTCGCCGCCGGCAAGCTGGGCGCCGAGCCGACGCCGCAGAAGCTGGACTTCACCTACACCGTGACCACCAAGGGCCGCCTGTCCGAGCCTGAGGAGTTCGAGAACATCATCGTGCGCGCCAATCCGGACGGCTCCGCGGTGAAGCTGAAGGACGTCGCCCGCGTCGAGCTGGGCGCGCTGTCCTACGACTTCCACGGCAAGCACAACGGCAAGGCCACCATCCCGATCGGCATCTTCCTGGCGCCGGGCGCCAACCAGCTGGCCACCGCGCAGGCGGTGGAAACCGAGATGCTGCGCCTGTCCAAGAGCTTCCCGACCGGCTTGTCCTACGGCATCCCGTACGACACCACCAAGTTCGTCGAAGTATCGATCGAGGAGGTGTACAAGACGCTGGGCGAAGCCATGGTGCTGGTATTCCTGGTGGTATTCCTGTTCCTGCAAAACTGGCGCGCCACGCTGATTCCCTGCCTGGCGGTACCGGTATCCATCGTCGGCGCCTTCGCCGGCATGTACGCCTTCGGCTTCACCATCAACACGCTGACGCTGTTCGGCCTGGTGCTGGCCATCGGCATCGTGGTGGACGACGCCATCGTGGTGCTGGAAAACGTCGAGCGCCTGATGACGCAGGAAGGGCTGTCGCCGCGCGAGGCCAGTCTGAAGGCGATGAAGGAAGTGTCCGGCGCGCTGGTCGCCATCGTGCTGGTGCTGTGCTCGGTATTCATTCCGGTGGCCTTCCTCGGCGGCATCGCCGGCCAGATGTACAAGCAGTTCGCGATGACCATCGCCGTGTCGGTGGTGATTTCCGGCATCGTGGCGCTGACGCTGACCCCGGCGCTGTGCGCGCTGATCCTGAAGGCCGAACACCAGCATCCGAACCGCTTCTTCACCTGGTTCAACAACTGGTTCGACCGCCTGACCGAGCGCTACGCCGGCGGCGTGGCCTTCATCAACAAGCGCGCGATGCTGGCGGTGCTGCTGTTCGGCGGCCTGATCGCCGCCTCCGCCGGCCTGTTCCGCATCATCCCGTCCAGCCTGGCGCCGGACGAGGACCAGGGCTATATCCTGGCCGCGGCCTTCCTGCCGGACGGCGCGTCGCTGACCCGCACCGCCGCCACCATGGACAAGCTGGACGCCATGATGGCCAAGAACCCGGCGGTGCAGGACCGGATGACCTTCGCCGGCTTCGACATCCTATCCGGCGGCAACAAGACCAACGCCGGCGTGTCCTTCATCGTGCTCAAGCCGTGGGATGAGCGCAAGTCGCCGGAGCTGTCGTCGATGGCGGTGGTGAAGGATGTATTCGGCAAGGGCGCGATGGGCATCAGCGACGGCATCGTGCTGGCCTTCAACCCGCCGCCGATCTCCGGCATGTCCAACACCGGCGGTTTTGAAGCCTATGTGCAGGACCGCGCCGGCCGCACCCCGGCCGAGCTGGGCGACATCACCAAGAAGATGGTGGCCGCCGCCGCCAAGCGTCCGGAGCTGAAGGGGGTGCAAACCACCTTCTCCGCCAGCGTGCCGCAGGTCTTCGTGCAGCTGGACCGCGACAAGGCCAAGGCGCTGGGCGTGCCGATCAACAGCGTATTCGACACCATGCAAAGCACCTTCGGCGCGTTGTACGTGAACGACTTCAACAAGTTCGGCCGCACCTTCCGCGTGCAGCTGCAATCCGAAGCGCCGTTCCGCACCAAGGTGGACGATCTGCGCAACGTCTACGTGCGCTCGCAGACCGGCCAGATGATCCCGCTGACCGCGCTGGTGAACATCCAGCAAACCACCGGCCCGGAAACGCTGGAACGCTTCAACGTGTTCCCGGCGGCCAAGCTGGTGGGCGGCCCGGCGCCGGGCTACAGCTCGGGCCAGGCGCTGACCGCGCTGGAGGAAGTGGCCAAGGAAACGCTGCCCGATGGCTATAGCCTGGCCTGGACCGGCTCCGCCTTCCAGGAAAAATCCACCAGCGGCTCGTCCGCCCTAGTGTTCGGCTTCGGCATGATCATGGTGTTCCTGATCCTGGCGGCGCAGTACGAACGCTGGAGCCTGCCGATCTCGGTGCTGATGGCGGTGCCCTTCGCCGTGTTCGGCGCGCTGATGGCCAACTGGCTGCGCGGCCTGGCCAACGACGTGTACTTCCAGGTGGCGCTGGTGACGCTGATCGGCCTGTCGGCCAAGAACGCGATCCTGATCGTCGAGTTCGCGGTGCAGCAGATGGAGGAAGGCATGGAAGCGGTGGACGCCGCGATGCAAGCCGCCCGCCTGCGCTTCCGCCCGATCGTGATGACCTCGCTGGCCTTCGTGCTGGGTTGCGTGCCGCTGGCCATTTCCAGCGGCGCCGGCTCCGCCAGCCGCCACTCGATCGGCACCGGCGTGATCGGCGGCATGCTGGCCGCCACCTTCATCGCCACCTTCTTCATTCCGCTGTTCTTCATCCTGATCATGAAGTTCAGCAAACAGAACAAGCCTCAGCAAAACGCCGAGGCCGGAGGAAACGCAGATGCTTAAGCGGGCCCTGATCCCCACCTTGCTGGCGCTGGCGCTGTCCGCCTGCGCGGTGGGCCCCGACTACAGCCGGCCCAAGGTCGAGCTGCCGGAGGCCCAGGCCGGCGCCCAGGCGCCGGCGGTGGACGCCGGCTGGTGGAAACGCTTCGACGACCCGGTGCTGAACCAGCTGATCGAGGAAGCCGTCAAGAGCAACCTCGACCTGCAGGCTGCCGCGGCCCGCGTCGACCAGGCCGCGGCGCAGGCCGGCATCGCCCGCGCGGCGCTGCTGCCCGCGCTGGGCGCCAACGCCGGCTACCAGAGCGGCCGCACCTCGCAGCAGCTCGCCACACCCGGCGCGCCGCTGGTCAACGACGTCCGCTCCGCCAACCTGACCGCCTCATGGGAGCTGGACCTGTGGGGCAAGCTGCGCCGCGGCAACGAGGCGGCGCGCGCCAGTTACCAGGCCAGCCGCTATGACCGCGACGCCGCCCAGCTGTCGCTGGCGGCCCAGGTGGCGCAAACCTACTTCCAGATGCGGGCGCTGGACGCCCAACTGGACATCGCCAAGCGCACGCTGCAAAGCCGCGAGGAATCGCTGAAACTGCAGACCAAGCGCTTTCACGGCGGCCTGATCTCCGAGCTGGACCAGCGCCAGGCCGAGGTGGAGGCCGCGTCGGCCCGCGCTTCCGTGCCGCAGTTCGCCCGTTCGCTGGAGCAGACCGAAACCGCGCTCGGCGTGCTGCTGGGCCACAGCCCCAAGCAGCTGGTGGACGGCGGCCTGGTCCGCGGCAAGGACATCAATAGCCTGGCCAGCCCGCCCGACGTGCCGGCCGACCTGCCCTCCAGCCTGCTGGAGCGCCGGCCCGACGTCGCCTCCAGCGAGCAGCAGCTGATCGCCGCCAACGCCCGCATCGGCGTGGCCAAGGCCGCCTACTTCCCCAGCATCAACCTGACCGGCGCGCTGGGCTCGCAGAGCCTGTCGCTGGACAGCCTGTTCACCGGCCCCACCCGCACCTGGAGCTTCGCCGGCAACCTGGCCGCGCCTATCTTCAACTTCGGCGCCACCGGCTATAACGTGGACGCCGCGACGGCCGGCCAGAAGCAGGCGCTGGCGCAGTACCAGAAGACGGTGCAGTCGGCGTTCAAGGACGCGCTGGATTCGCTGGCCGCCAACAGCGCCTCCCGCGACATCCTGCAGGCGCAAACCACCCAGGCGACGGCGCTGAACCGCACGCTGAAGCTGGCCGGCCTGCGCTACGACAACGGCTACGCCAGTTACCTGGACGTGCTGGACGCGCAGCGCAACAGCTTCCAGGCCGAGCTGAACCTGGTCAACGCCAAGCTGGACAAGCTCAACTCCACCATCGGCGTCTACAAGGCGCTGGGCGGGGGGTGGGAGGGGGAGAAGCGGTAACGCTTTCCTGCCGCTTGAATGGAAAAACCTGCCTGGAAACAGGCAGGTTTTTTTACGTCCGCTTGCGATGAGCCGCGATCAGACGATCTCATTCAGCTCCGCAGGGGTCTGCGCCTTGGCAATACGCTCCAGCACTGAGCGCAACCGGACAATAGCCGTTTCCACCTGCTGCAGCCTCTGTCCCGCCTCAGTCTTGAGCGCATCCACCGGCGCCGCGCCGCCAAGCATCGAGGTCAAAAGCTCCCTGACCGCTCGATGTTGATCAGCCTCCAGACGGCCAATCTCCCCTTGGCAACGCGCCATTCTGGATTGGCGCAGTTGTTCAATGGAAAGCGCCGGGCCGTCAACCAAGACGGGGCAACCGTTGCCATCCGCCTGAATAAGCTTGCCAGCCGCCTGTCCGCGAAACAGCGTCTCATACACAGAAGCCTCCACCTGGACCGCATCCGCGGGGTAGTCTTGTCCATGGACCTCGCTATCGTAAAAACCACCCGTTCCGGCAGAATAAAAAATCGTCATTTCGCTCTCCTCAGTTATCAATATCCAATCGCGATCCAGTCGAATGCGGTTCTTTCACCCACACCGGAAGAGCCAAATGTCTGGGTATAGCCAATCGTCGCCTTTTCCTTTGATCGCCCCCCTACCCAGAAATAGCCTTCTTGTGTCTGGCTGTTGACACTATTCTCATTGCCATTAACCATGATGGAAAAGCATGCCGATGGAAAGCTTGTCCGGAATGTGATCTCACCCGTCGCGAATAATGGGCTGCCAAAGCCACTAGGTTGTCCTAAGGTTGCCAATAAACTTCCCTGTCCCCACTGGATGATCAGGCCGCTGGGCAATTTCTGGTAGCCGTTGCCTTCTACCACACTAGAGAAAACTAGGTTTCCGCTATGCCATACTTGTTTCCAGTCGCTCCATATGTCGTCGTAACGGCTGCGGAAAAATAACTGAGTATTTTTCGGATGGTGGGTCTGATACTGCTGGAAAGTCATGCTGCCGCTATTCAAGGTGGTCAACGCGCCAGCATCCTTGATGGGAGGATAGTTTTTCCCTGATGCCGCTCGCACATTCATTCTCTGCCTGACCCATCCATTTGCCTGTATGACATTAAGATCAGAATCGTCCTCAAGCTCTCCACGGAATGACATCACCGGCCCGTCAATCGCCGCCTGGAAATCAGCCTTCGCAGCAAACTTGTCATCTAGCATTCCATACGCAGGCGTCCAGACCGCTCCCGCCTTATCCACGCCCAATACTTTGCTTGAGTTGATATACATCCCGAGAACGCTGGTGCCGGAAACAGGTTTGTCCCCGGACATATCCGCAAACAAACCGGTGTCGCCATCTGGACCAAACGCGAAGCCCACATTCGAGCCATCTCCTGACGGCAGGCCCTTGTCCGCTCTCACCGTTGTTCCCCATAAGCGGCCTTGACTGTCTTTGCTTGCCGCATCAGTAATGCCATAACCCGCCAGCGTGGTCGGCTGACCAGTCGCGATCTTCGACCAATCCAACAGTGGCACATCGCTCGCAGCCATCTGCCTGCCCGCCGTCACCCGTCCCATCGCATCCACCGTCACCATGCCGTAGGTGCCGGCTGCCGCGCCGCTGTTGGCCAGCGCCACCGTGGGGTTGCCCGCCTTGCCGTCGCCGTTGCTGATGGTAATGCCCTGGCCGGCGGCCAGACTGCGCACGGTCGCCGCGCCTGGACCAGTATTGACGTAGAGGCCGGCCGCGCCTTTCAGATTGGCCAGCGCGGTCAGGTCGGAGCTAGCTGGCTGGGCATCGGCTTTAGAGGCAAACTTGTCATCCAACATTCCATATGCAGGCGTCCAAACCGCTCCCGTCTTATCCACCCCCAATACCTTGCTAGAATTGATATACATCCCAAGTACGCTAGTGCCTGTAATGGGTTTATCTCCCGACGCATCCGCAAACAAGCCGGTATCTCCGTCCGGACCGAATGCGAAACCCACGTTTGAGCCATCCCCGGCCGGGATGCCTTTTTCCGCGCGAATCGTCGTTCCCCACACCCTGCCCTGGCTATCTTTGCTTGCCGCGTCGGTAATGCCATACCCCGCCAATGTGGTCGGTTTGCCGCTGGCAACCTTACTCCAGTCATGCGCCGGCATATCATCGCCAGTCATTTGCCGGCCTGCTGTGACCCGGCCTTTCCCGTCTACGGTCACCATGCCGTAGCTGCCAGGCGCCACGCCGCTATCGCGCAGTGTCAGTTGGCCGGTGACATCCTTGCTGCCATCGAAGACGACATTCCAGCTGCCGTCGCCGGTCGCCTCAATCTTGCGCGCGGCGCTCAGCTTGGCCGCGTTGCCGGCCGGCTGCTTGCCGCTGGCCAGTTGCTCGACTTGGTCCTTCAGATAACTGGTGCGATTTGCCAGCTGCTTGCCTTGCAGATTGTCGATGCCGTCCGGCCCGGCCAGCACTGGATCTGAAGTTTCCAATTGATAGATGCCAGGTTCCCAAAACGACTTTTCCTGCAGATTGGCCATGTCATTCCTCACGGTCATGAATAGTGATGGACTGCCGACCCGCAGGCGGCAGAAGCGAAATCAAGACCGTGGCGATGAACGCATGCGTCCCCGTCCAAGCGCCTGAGCCACGCAAGGTGCGCGGCAAAAAACCGGCCTCAAGACAGAGGCCGGCTTTCCGGTCAGGACGACATGGTGCCCAAGCGCGCGGCGCGCGGATTGGAACGGGGTTTAGGAAAGGGGTTTACGACTTCCGTCTATCCGGCGAGATGCTCAGGCGGCGGGCTGCGCGGGCCATGCGCTGTCCGCCAGCGACGGCCAACCTGCTTGCTGCGGCAGGCGGGATAAATCGACGCAGTAGCGTTTCCACTCCGCCAGCTTGGCCTGTTCCGCAGCGCTGGCGATACCCAACTCCACCGCGTCCTCCAAGGGCTTGCGCTGTTGCAAGGCCGCTGCCAAACGCTGCTGTTGCCGCAATTGCGCCGCCGCCGTCTGAGCCGCCCGTTGCGCCGCGTCGTCCACCGTCCATGCATCGTCCTTCCACACGGCGAAAGCAGGAGGTTGCTGCGTCGTGGCGTTCAGGCTGCCCGGCGTATCGCCGATTTTCGGCATGACCAGCTGAGCCGTCTGTTTGCTCCACAACGGCGTAGCGCGCCAATCAACCTGCAAGGCCCACTCGCCATCGCAGAAAACAGCAACCTGACGTTCTCCTGCCTGCGGCGGCTGTTGCTCGGTCGTAAAACCCGGGATCAACCAGACCTCCTCCGCATCCAGCGGCGATCGGTCAGCCAGCGCCAGGCCTAAATACTCGCCGGTTTGCGGGTGATAGCTGTAAACAGTTTTCTGTTGTTGCATGGCGAATCTCCTCAGTATTTGACGCAAGCGAGCAGCGCGACGTTGCGCGGACGGGTGGAACCGTAGCCAAAATTCCAGCCATTGCTATCCAAATCAGGATGAACTTCCTGGCCAGGAATCCAGGCTCGGCTCATCTGATACCACAGCTTGCTGACTGGATCCGCGCCTAAGTCTTGATATCCATCTAGCGCGTTATCGGTCGCATGAATTGGCGTGCCTACGCAAATCGCGCCCAGTGTTGGATCCGAAAAAGTCAGCGTTCCCTTTTGCCATGAACCGAATGCCCGCTTTTCCACATCTTTGCGGCTGTCGCTCCAGCCACGGATGAATTCGCCGCACAAATTGGGCAAATAGAACTTCCCGGCATCCGAGGCAAGCTGATAACCCGCCTGGGCAGTCGGCAGCGCGAAATTGCCGGCATATCGACACATTTTGCTGATTTTCCAATCCTGATAGTAAGCCGTGGTGGAGCCTGCGACACCCGGTGCGCCGCCATCCACGCCGAATACCAGCGTGTTGTCCGGGATGCTCACCCGGGTCGCGCTGGCCAGGCTCCACACCTGCGCGCCATCGACAAACAGGCGGTAAGTCGAGCCGTCGTAGCTGAAGGCGACGTGATACCAGCGAGGGGAGTTGAATACGCCGGCGGTCCCCAGCGATGCATTGGCAAAGAAACTCGTGCTGTTGCACAGCCATACCAGAGGCGCGCGGCTGGCCCTATCGATGGCGATCGTGATTTCACCAATCGAGGTAGAAGCATTCATGCTGACCAGCCAGGCTGCGCTGTAGCCGTTGGAGCCGCCCGTGCCGGCGAAAGTCGGATAATGCCACCCCTCGATGGTGAAGGCATTGGCATTGAACGCCTCAGTCAGCCCCAACGTCGCATAGCCGCTCCCCGCTACCGTCTTCAGGCTGGCGCCGCCAAACTTGGCCTGCTCGGTGGACATGTCCGTGCCGCCGTACACAATCAGTTGCTTGTTCCAGACGCGGTCCAGCAGGGTATCCGCGGCATCCAGCCTCAGCATCGCTTGAACGGCGGGATCCACCGGAGCGAAGGTCTGGCCAATCGCCGCGTACAGATTGCCGTAAGTGGACTGGGAAACCTGGGCGCCATTGGCCTTCAGCCAACCATCAGGAGCATTCGGCATGGAGAAATAGGCGACTTGCCCCGTCGGCGCGGCAGAGCCGCTGACCTGCCCTCCTCCCAGCAAAGGCATGCCGTTCACCAACTCGAACGCCACATCCAGTTGCGCGTCGGGGCTAGCGGGCTTGTCGCCGCAATAGCGTTCCAGGCCCTGTCCCTCCCCGGAGCCAGCTCGGCCAATCAGCAAATAGGCGCTGCGATACTGGAATTTGTCGCTGGCAAACACCGCGCTGCTGGCGCCGCAGCGATACAGCGCCTGCGGCAGGCCGCCAGTCAGACGATTGCCCTGCGGCTCATCCCAGGTGTAAACAATTACGGTGGCGCCATCCGGAGACGCATTGAGCCAATCCGCGGCCGCCTTGTCCTGGCCATTCCCGCCGCACACATCGAATGTAGCGGAACGGCTCACGGCTCCGGCAGCATCCAACTGCACCATGTTGTAACTGCGAGCCATGGTTCCCACCGCTACGCCGTCGATCTCAACGCCTGCGATGCCATTCTTCGCCGAACCGCCGCCAGCCCGCACGCGTATCATCCGGCGACTATTAACTCTGGCCGCCACCTTAGCCAGATCGTTAGCGCTGGCGGCATCGGCAATGCCGTAGCCGGCCAGCGTGGTCGCCTTGTCCGCCTTGCCCGCCAGCTTGCCGTCCACCGTCGCCGAGTACTTGGGGTCGTTGTTCACCGCCGCCGCCAGCTCCTGCAGCGTGTTCAGATTCGCCGGCGCGCTGGACACCAGGCCATTCACCGCATTCTGGAGATCGGTTTTGCTGGCGCCGTCGTTAATGCCATACCCCGCCAGCGTGGTCGGCTTGCCGGTGGATACCTTGTTCCAGTCGTGCGCCGGCACGTCGTCGCCGGCCATTTGCCGGCCTGCGGTGACCCGCCCTTTTCCGTCGACGGTCACCATGCCGTAGCTGCCCGGCGCCACGCCGCTGTCGCGCAGGGTCATCGCCGCGCTGGCGTTGCCGCTGCCATCGAACATCACGTTCCAATTGCCGTCGCCAGTCATCGCAATGTTGCGCGGCGTTTTCAGCCGGTCGGCGAACTCCGCCACCAGCGCGCCGGAAACCAGATCATCGATCTGTTTTTTCAGATACGCGGTGCGGTTGGCCAGCTGCTTGCCTTGCAGGTTGTCCACCCCATCCGGCCCGGCCAACACCGGATCTGAGGTTTCCAGTTGATAAATGCCCGGTTCCCAGGTGATTTTTTCTTGCAGATTGGCCATCAGGCGGTTCCTCGGTTGAATTGCTTGTTGCGGCGGATGACGCCGTTGTGGCGGTTGGCCACGGCTTGGTACTCCAGGCTGGCCAGCTGGCAGCGCGCCGGCGCGTACAACGCCAGCATGCGGCGCAGCTGGGCGGCCTGGTCGTTGGTGATGGGCTGGTTCAGCAGCACCCGGTATTGGTTCCAGCTGTTCGGGTCGCCATGGACGTAATAGCCGTTGCGGCGGATGAGGCCGTTGCGATGCTGGCCGGCCAGGCCCTCGATCAGCGCCACCTCGCCCAGGCCCAGGCGGCGGATCACCTCGCGTATCGCCCACGGCGTGCCCTTGTAGCGGTGCAGCTCATTGGCGCTGTGCAACAGCGCGCGGCGGGCATCGTCGGACTCCGCCAGTGTCCAGCCTTCCTCGCCGTGGATATGGAATTGCTCGGCCAGCAGCGGCAACAGGTCCGGCTGCACGGTGTCGATCAGGTTGACCAGGAACACCGACAGATCAAGGCCCGACACCCGCTCGGTGAGCTGGGACAGCGGCCCGAAGCGCTGGTCGCGCGCCAGGATGGAGGGAACGGCATCAGTCATCGCGCGCGCCTCCTGGCTGGGGATATCCGCCCGTCGCCGCTTGACGGCGCGGGCGAAGGCCGGGTTGCAGATGCATGGAGACCTCCTTGTGTTTGAACGGGGATGAGAGGTGGGACGGAGCGCCTGCGCGATCCGCGAATGGGAAGGGAGCAATGGCGGCGGAGCGGCCGCCGGAGAGAAGTCAGCGGGCGTGCATAGCCACGCGCAGCACGGCCAGCGAACGGAAGCGGCAACTCAGCCGAGCGGGCTCTGGCTGGCTAGGCGCTTGAGGACGGGATGGTTGATCGGATTGGGAAGACGGGGAGGACGCGCGCGCATCGGGCGCGGAGGAATGGGAGGGGAACATGGATAGGCTCCTGGAAGCCGAAAGGGGCAAATCGGGGAAGGATTAGTCGCCGGAACGGCGAAAAAGAGAACGGCAGAAAGAAACTGAAAGAAAGAGCCCGTGATCATCGCCAGGGGATGAAGCAAGCGGCGAAATCAGGAGACAAAAAGCTGGAGAGGATGGGCAAGCAGATTTGAGAAGCATTGAGGGCAGCCGCCGGGCACGGGAGAGAAACCCGACGGCAATCGGCTTGGAGGATGAGCCGACTTGATGCGAAGGAAACGCGGGGCAAGCTTAGGCCAAGCGTCTTGGCGCGCCTAAGCTTATATGCTTACAACTCGATGCCTGCGTTTTGCTTGGCCAAGAGGTAAATCGCATCGGTAGTGGCGACCACAACCGCTTTCGCCGCTTCATGATTCTCCGTCTCCAGCGCGCGGGCCTTGCCCTTCAGTCGCAGATCGCGGATTTCGTACATCGCGTCGTCCCACATCGCCGCCTTGCGCAGAATGCTGTCCGCAGCCTCCTTGGGCGCCAGCTTCGCCGCCTCCGCCCAGCTCTTCACGCTGCGGGGCATCTCACCCTGATAATCCGCCGCCTTGAATGCCGCCGCCTCGCTGGCCGCGCGGGCATACTCCAGCACGCGGAACGAGTCGCTCAGGATTCGCCGACGGGCAAAATCGGCTGCCTCATCAATCAACCCGCCCGTGGCGGCCTTGGCGGCGCCGAATGGCAGTTGATCGAACTCGTAACCCGCGTAAGTCATATCCCCGTAAGTCACGGTAATATTATAAAAATTCATGTCCACTCCCTATAGATTTTTCAAATTAGTTCTAGCATTCACCAACGTCGCAGGATCTGTTTTTGCTGCGACTTGATGAATATATTTCCCACCAAAATTTTCTGGAAAACCAACACCATTACACTGCAAAACCAAGAAGCTAGTAGGGCAGCCGATTAAAGACCCAATAAAATCATCGGGAGCAATGATATTACACAAGTTCAACTTCAAAGACACAATTGACTGCCCACCATTCATGGCAGAATTCACGAGTGAATTACTATGACTATTTGGAGGTATGGGAGTTACTCCTTTAGCGGATGGCAATACAATATCGACTGAAGTGATTTCCACCTGCCCACCTCGAAAGCAGCCAAATCGCCCCAGAACTGACTCCATATTCCCTGGATAATAATCTACTAATAGCCTTACTCTCGGCTGACGATCTGCTATTGATCTTAGCCACAGATATCGCCCATCAACGTTTATACTTTTGTTAAGAACGTAGTCTTCCAACAAAACAACATCACAAACACCCCCCACAGGAGTCAAATCCAATGCTTTTTGCATTGATGCTAGCGGATTTTCCTTACCACCTACATTGCTATCCGATCCTGACAAAGCATCAACATAGTAGGTTCTTTTATTCTGAGGAATAGTGGCTACAGCCCTCTCTACCGCTTTATCAATTTCCTGCCGTTTTCCGATAAAGGTGTTGATCAACCCATTCGTCGCCGTCACCAGCTCGGCGATTTTTCCTTCCAAACTCATAATCATCCCCTGAGGTTAGGTACATCAAAACGGTGCGATATCCTGACGATGCCGGCAAAACTCCATCCAAACTCGGCTCGCCATTTTTATGTATTGGTACTCAACCTGCCTGCTACGCCAGCTTGCGTTGCAAGATGGCTTGGGCCTGCTCCTGGCTGCGCAGCCAGTCGTCGCGAATCACTCCGCGCCGGGATTCGTCGATCTGGGCGGCGGCGACAGCCACCATCCATTCCTGCCACTCCAGGCGCGCGGCCTGTTGCTGGGCCTCCATTCGGGACAGCTGCTGTTGCAGCAGGTCCAGCTGGCGGTTGAACACCTGCTGTTGCCGGTCCTGAACTTGCAGCTGGTCGTCCCGCGCCACGCCGCGCCCTGCTTCGTCTATCTGCGCGCTTGCCAAGGCGGCCAGCTCGCCCGCCAGGCTCAGATTCAGGCCCGCGCCGGTGGACTGCACGGTCACGCAGTCGGCCGGCACGCCGGACAGCGCCAGGTCGTAGGCCAGCAGCAGCTGCATGCCGGCCTGCTTGTAGGCCAGGGCCTGGGTCGGGTGGGACCAGATGGCCAGCGGCTGGCCGCCTTCCAGGATGAAAGCGACTTCGCGGATCCAGAATTCCTTGTCGTCGTCGGCCAGCGCGGTGAGATGCAGCTGGCGCGGGCCTTCGCTCTTGCCGTCGGCGATCGGGTAGCGGGCGCGCTCGCGCTTGAGCATGGCTTGGCCGGCGCTGGGCGCGTAGCCGGCGTCGCCGAGGGCGACGTGGGTGATCCGCAGCTGGACGCCGTCTCGGCTGGCCAGCTGAATGGCGGCTAGGCCGCTATCCAGAATGATGGGGATCAGCGGGGTGCTGCTCATCGATTTACCTCCATATTGGCGCGCACCACGGCCAGCGGCTGGATGGCCCCGGCTAGGCGCAGCGTTGCGAAAAGCGGCTTGGCCGGCGGCGGCTCGCAGGCGGCTTCCACCCGCCGCAGCGCCCGGCCCTGCAAGGCGCCGGCCAACCGCAACGGCTGGTCGAACGCGGCGCCCAACCGGAAGCGATAGGCGCTGCGCGCCGGCTTCACCTGGTCCACCATGCGCCGCAGGCGGCGATACAGCTCGGCGTTCAGCACCGGTTCGCCCGGCATCAGGTTGTCGTTGACCCAGGCCATCAGATCGAAGGTGTGGGGCTGGCCGGCCTGCTTTTCCTGCCACCACTCGGTCAATTTCACCTGCACGCCCAGCACCCGGAACACCTCGTTCACCGCCCAGCGCGTACCCTTGTAGCGGTGCAGTTCGATCGCGCGCTTGATCAGCTCGCGCTGCTGCGTCTCGCCGGCGGCCAGCAGCCAACCTTCGTCGCCGGACACGTGGAACTGCTCGGCCAGCAGCGGCAGCAGCCTGGGCTGCGCGCAGTCCACCAGGTTGACCAGCAGATCCAGGGTGTCGAAACGGCCCTGCGTCTGCGGGTTGGCCTCGTCCCCGCCCAGCACGCCCAGTCGGCGGGTCAGCTCGGCCAGCGGGCCGAAGCGCGCGTCCCGCGCCAACAGGCCCGGCGTCGCGTCCTTAGCCATTGTTGAGGCTGTCCACGGTCAGGCCAGCGATGCCGTTGGTGCAGTGCGCCCAGCCGTAGGACGGCACTTTCTGGACGGCGGCCGGCTGCTGCAGATTCACCTGGTACACGCCCGGCACCGACAGCGCCGCCACCAGCTGCGACGGCACGATGTCGTTGCCCAGCTTGGCCTGTTGGGTCTGCAGATAGGCTTGCAGCGCATCCTGCGCGCGCTGCAGCACCTGCTTGGCGTCGGAGCCGGCGTAAAGCTGCAGGCTGGCCGCCACCTGGTAGGCGAACTCCACCGGCGGCTTCACCGACACCTTGTCGGTCAGCGGCCGCACACGGTCGGCGCTGCAGGTGTTGGCCACCTTGGCTCGCAGGTCGTCGCTGGGCAGCCCGCCGCTCGCCAGCGGATACAGCCAGACTTCGCCCGGCTGCGGCACATCCGCCGGCTTGCCGCCCTCTTCCAGATTGTTGGCGCTGACCACCGCCACATCGACAATGCTCTGGTCGGCACGCAGCGCGTGGTGACGATAGGCGGCGGCGCTACCAGCCACGCTGAACGATTCCGGCGCCAGGCGGATGCGCTGGCGCAGCCGCTCGTCGTCCTCGGCGTCGGCACCGCCAGCGCTGACCTCCGTGTTCCTGACGGTCACGTTCACGCCCAGATCGTCCACCAGCTGATTGATGGCGCCCGGCTCCTGGCCGTTGCCGCCCATGCCCGGCTCCACCGCCACCACCGGCACCGCCACCGGCACATCCTGATCCTGCAGGATGTTCACTACCGCCTGTTCCGTGGTCTGGAACTGGACATCGCCGCGGCCGGCCACCAGCGTCTGCGGCTTGATGATCACGGTCTGCGGCGCGCCGGCCTTGAAGGTGAAGCTCACCTTGCTGCGCGCCTGTTGCGCCGGCAGCCGGGCCACGCCCACCAGCTCGCCCAGGTAGTCCAGCATCGGCGCGCGGGCGAAGGCCACCAGGTTTTGCCGTCCGGCGTCGTTGAAGGCGGCGCGGGCCACGCTTTCGCGGTAGGCGATCAGGTCGATCAGCAGCCGCTCCACCTGGCCCGGATACAGCGTCTTGCCGGCCATGTTCTGGTAGGCGGTGATCAGCTCGTTGGTGATCAGCTGCGGATCGTCGTCGATAAACTTCGGAAGGTCGGTCGTCGTCTGATTCATGGCTCTTGTCCTAGATTCACAGCCTGAGTTCGGTTTCGCGGATCACGCCGTCGGCCAGCTTCCATTGCGCGCACAAGTGCGCGCCGCCGTCGGCCTCGATGCTGAACAGCACCTTCAGCAGCTGGATGCGCGGCTCGCCGTACAGCGGATGGCTGATCGCCGCCACTGCCTCCCGCACCACATGCGGGCGGGCGCGGTCCACCGGGTAATCCAGATAGCGGAACAGGTCGCTGCCGAACTCCGGCCGCAGCGGATCGCTGCCCTTGGGCGTGCCCAGGATGATCCGCAAGGCCTGGTGGATGTCGTCCAGATTCTCGACGATGTCGGCGACGCTGGCGCCGGGTCTGGCATCGCGCGGCTGCAGCGCCGGCTGCCAGTGCAGGGATGAGATGTCGGTTAGCTGTGTCATGGCCTTATGGTGCCAAAGCGCCGCCAGCGGGGCTTTTAAACCGGATTAGGAACGGAGTGGAAACCCGCCCGTTTTCAGCGGCGGCGGCAGCGCTGGGAGGAGAGTGGATTGAGTCCGCCATCCGCGTGCGGACCGGCTGGGGAAGTGGCGCGCCCCGTTGAGAGAGGCGCGCCGGGCAACACGAAGGAACAGATGAGTTGGGCGGTCGGATCAGACCGCGGCCGGGGCGTTGGCCAGCACTTCGGCGGCCCGGCCCTTGCCGATCAGGCCGGCGGCCTCCAGCGCCTGAACGCCGCTCTGGGTGACCGCGTCATCCAGGCTGATGTCGCGCGCCAGGCTGAAGCGCTCCCACCAGGGCCGCAGCGCCGGATTGTCGCCGAAGGCCTTGAGCATCGCCTGGATCTCCGCGTCGGTGAAGCGCGCCATGAACTGCTTGTGCGTCATCCGGCGCGGAACGGCGACGGCGACGTCGACCGCCCAGACGAAGGCCTGGACGCTCGCCGCGTCGGTCAGCGCGTCCACCGCCTGCTCGGCGGCGTTGGACGAGCGGCGGATCGACTCGCGCTCGGCCAGCGCCGCGTCCACCTCGGCCAAGGTGCCCCAGCCGGCGGCCTCGCGCTCGCGGGCGCGTTGCAGCTTCCAGTCGTCGGACTCGATCAGGTGGGCGGCCTCCAGCTTGATGCGGGCCTTGCGGGCCGATTTGGCGCGAGACAGCGCAGCCTGGACATCCCGGACAAGCGAGGCGCCGTCAAAGGCGTAATCGCCCATCGCATCGATATCGAAGCCTTCCGGCGGCGCAATCAGCGCCTGATTCTTTCCCGCCAGGAAGTCGCCATCCACCGTGACGCCGGCCACTGTTTTGGTCTGTAAATCGACAATGATTTTCATGTTTATCCTTAGTCCATCACCACGTATTGCAGCTGCGACGAGTGGCCGGTGTTGTTATTGAACTGCAGGGGATTGACCGCCATCACATTGGTTTTCCAACCCTCAGTAGATGCCGGCTGCAGCGTCTGCACTTGACCAACGACCGATCCTCCCCGTCGGACGGCGAAGTTGTGGAACCAGCCAGGGTTGGCGCTGGGCGTGGACTGCTGCTGGTGGCGCAGGATCAAAGCCCGGCCGCTGTAGTAGGTATACGGGCCGGTATCAGTCCTCGCCGCCGGCAGGGTCGCCTTGTTATTGACCAGCCAAGTCACCGCCGACGCGTCATTGGCGATAGCCTGCACCGCCGCATCGCTTCCCCACACAGCTTGCCGCGCCGCCGAGGAGGCGAACACGGCGTTCATGGCCACCGGAGACGCCACCACCAACGCCATCGCGGCGGATGATGCGACCAGCGTCGTCAACGCAGACGTGTTGGCCAACAGAAGGTTCATCGCGGCCGCAGACGCCGCAAGCACGGTTATCGCGTTTTGAGACGCCACCACCACTCCCATGCCCGTCTGCGATGCCACGACCACCGTCGTTGCCGTCGACGACGCCGCCACCACGGCCATTGCGGATGGCGATGCCGCAACCACAGCCATTCCCGTCGACGACGCCGCCAACATAGTCATCGCGCTCGATGATGCCGCCACGGTGGTCATCGCCGCCGTCGACGCCGCCACAACCGCCATCGCAATCGAAGACGCCACGACTACCGCCCACGCCGATGGGCTGGCCAATAAAGCAGACAGCGAGGTTTGCGACGCCGCCACCGCTGTCATCGCAGCCGATGATGCGGCTATGGCCGCCATCGCAACCGAGGATGCCAGCACCGCCGCCATCGCGGTCGGAGAGGCGGTAACCGCACTCATCGCCGTCGAGGAGGCGACCACCGCCATCATCGCCGTCGCCGACGACACCACGATCGCCCACGCCGACAGGTTCGCCAGCAAGGCGGACAACGCGATCGACGATGCCATCACCGCGGCCATCGCGGCCGGCGACGACACGACGCTCGTCCAAGCCGACGCGTTCGCCAGCAAGGCGGCCATCCCGGTCGGCGACGACGCCATCGCCGCCATCGCCGTCGACGACACCGCCACGACCGCCATCGCCGCCGGAGAGGCGATCACGGCGACCATGGCCACCGCGCTGGCCGCCACCGCCTTCATCGCGGTGGCGTTGCCGAGCAGCAGATTGGTGATAGGCGCATTGCCGACGATGGCCGTCATCGCCGGCGCGCTGCCGGCGACCGCGCTCATCGCTGTCGGACTATCGGCGACGGCGGCCATGATGGCGGCGCTGGAAACGATGGCCGGCATCACGCCGGCGGAGGCCAGCTGTTGCTCGAAGCGCGCGCGGTTGGGCGCTTGCTGCAGATAGTTTTCCAGCGCGGCGCCGTTCATGTCGCGCAAGTAGTCGATGTCCTGCAAATCCAGGCTGCTGACCAGGCTGTGCGCCCTGAGCAGCGCCGACTGCATCACCAGATCGGTGGCGCCGGCATTGCCGAGATCAGCGCCCAGCAGCTGGCTTTTGATCCGCGCCAGGTATTGCGCGCGGTACTCCTGCAAATCTTTTGACATGGTTCCTCCGGGTTTACAGGCCCGCGCCTGCCAGCGCAGTCAGAGTTAACAGCTGGGCGTCGACCGCGTTTTTGCGATCGACGAACTGGGCGGCGGCGGCATCGATGTCGCTGCGGGCGCGCTTGAAGGCGGCCACCAGTTCCTGCACGGTGTCCAGGTTGAGGTCATCACTGGACAGCAGCGCGTCCAGGCTGGCCATCTTCTGGTCCAGCGCCGTGAAGGCGTCGCGTATCCGCAGCACGTCCTCGGCCAGGCTGTTGCCGGGGTTCGGCAAGGGCAGGTTCAAATGGGGGGTCTGATTGTCCATCGCCCCCTCCTTACAGCACGATCACGCGCAGATTGCGCACGCGCGGCCGGGCGGCGCTGTTGCCGGACAAGGTCAGCTTGACTCGGACCATCGCCTCGCTGAGGGAAGCCAGCTCGTGCGTCATTTCCATCCAGCCATCGCCCAGCGGCTTGCTGCCCTGGTAGGCCACGGTCTGGAAAACATCGCCGTCGTCGATGCCGGAGGCCGATGCCGTCACGCTGGCGCCGGCCGGGATCAGCGCGTCGAACACCACCCGCACCCGGGCGTTGACGCCGGCCGGAATGGCGCGGCTGACGTAGTCGGCGCTCTGCGCGATCTGGCCGCTGACCAGCTGGGTGCCGGGGAACAGCACCGGCGACGCGCTCTCGGTGCCGAGCAGGCGGGCCGAAACGCCCACCTGTCCGCTCAGCGGGGCCGGCAGCCGCACCGGCTGGCCGTCGGCCACCTGCACCGCGCTGCCGTCGGGCAGGCCCAGGCTGTATTCGACGCGGGCGGCGGCCGATGGGCTGTCGGACAGCGACAGCAGCATCAGATCGGTGGCGTTCTTCACGTCGATCTTGCCCAGGTCTACCGTTCTGGCGGTCACCGCGTAGCTGGCGGCCAGCAGACGGAAGGCCATGTCGCGGTCCTGGTGCGCGGTCCAGCTGCTGGCGTTGCTGGACGACAGCAGCACGCCCACCTGGTAGGGCTGGCTGGTCACCCAGCGGCTGGCGCTGTTGTCCCACTTGCCCAGCTCGGCGATGGCCAGCGCGGCGTCGGCGTCGTCGCACAGCACCACCAGCGCGTATTCGACGCTGCCCTGCAGGTTCACCGGCGCGGCGAACTGGATGCGGGTGGGGCCGGACAGGACGATGTCGGCCGGCTGCAGATGCGCTTCGGCCAGCACCGAGCGCGACGGCACGCCGGTGGTGGTTTCGCGGATCTGCACCGCCACCGGGCTGGCGCCCTTGGCGGTGAACCACAGCTCAATGCCGCCCAGCTGGGTGTCGGCGTTCAGCGTGAAGGTCTGCGCCAGCGGGTCCACCTGCCAGCGGGTTTCCGTGATCCGGGTGATCTGCCGGCGCAGCTCGGTCTGCAATTCGCCCTGGCCGACGAAGACCGCCTCGCCGCGGCTGCCGCCGGCGCCGACGAACTCGACGCGCTTGACGCCGGCCGGCACGCCGGGCGGGATGGTGAACTTGCCGGCGAGCAGGCCGGCGCTATTGGCATTGAGAGGCATGGTTTCTCCTTACTGGGCGGCGGGCGCGACGCTGATGCCGTCGAACTTGAGGCTGGACAGGGCTTCGTTGGCACCGAAACCGGACACGTTGAAACGCACCTCGATGGAGCGCAGGGTTTCGATCGGCTTGCGGCTGGTGGACAGCAGCGCGTCGGTGGTGGTCTGGCTGACGCTGGAGCGGTTGCCGCTGCCTATCGTCAGGCGCTCGGTCAGCGGGCTGGCCCAGCTGGTCTGCAGCTCGGTCCAGCGGTCCAGCGCCGGGGTCAGCGTCACTGCGGCCGGCAGCGGGTCGAAGGCGAGATAGGGGTTGATCTTCATGCTGCCGGTGCGCATCGGCTGCTCCAGCGCCGGCACCAGGCTGAAGGCCAGGCTGGTCCGGTCGGACACATCGTTGGGCACTGAAGCGGCGCTGGCGGCGATGGGCAGGGTCAGCTCGCCGCCGACGATGGCCGCGGCCTGGACGATGCCGGCGTCGCGCATGCCGTCGGACAGGAAGGGATCGACGAACAAGCCTTTCTTGGCGCCGGCTTCGCGCAGCTGGGCGTCTGAAGTCAGCCGCTGCTGGGCGATCAGCTCGGCCATGCGGTCCAGCCGGCCTTGCAGCCCGGCCAGGTCGGACATCGGCACCACCCGCACGCCGTCGTTGCTGACCGCGCGGTCACGGGTCCAAGTCTGGACAATGGAGGCCAGCGGCAGCAAGGACGCCGGCACCGCCGGCGGCTGCGGGTTCCAGTCGGCGGCGACGCCCTTGATCCACACCAGCTCGCCGTCCGCGCCGATGGCCAGGCGGTCGATTCGCGGCAGTTTCTGGCTGTAGCTGACCAGCACCAGCGTGCCGGCCACCGCGCCCTCCACGGTGAAGCCGGTGGCGTCGGACTGAGTGGGCTGCGCCGCGGCGATGAACTGGTAGCGGACCGTGTAGGTGCTGCCCGGCGCCGGCTCGTTGCCCGGCAGGCTCCAGTCCAGCTTGCCGGCGCTGAGCTTGTAATCGGTGCCGGCGGCGTAGACGGTGCCGCCCTGCTTCACTTCCAGCACCGAGATCACGGAGGTGTCCGGCAGCGGGTCCTGAGCGCCGGTATAGCCGCCATGGGTCAGCGTGGCGGTGACTTCCTTGGTGATGCGCACCTGGCTGATCACGGCGATGGGCGCGCGGTCGACATTGACGCGCTGGACGCCGGCGCTGGCGCTGGTATGCGGCTCGCTGTCGATGGGCCGCAGATCGGCCGCGGCCGGATAGACCACCCGCCGCGAGGTGCTGAGCTCCACGCCGTAGCCGTTGACGCGGGCGCGGCCCTCGCTGACGGTGTAGACCTGCTCACCGCCGGGCAGATCGGCGGCGGCGGCCACGGCCAGGCCGGACACTACATAGGAGCCGCCCGAGCTGTCGCGGTCGTAACGCGCCAGCGCCTGGGTGACGCCGTCCAGCTGCGGCGGCGGCTCTTTGGCGCGCAGCACGCCGTTCTCCACCTGGTAGACCGGGAAGAACTCGCCGGCCTGGCCGTCGCCGGCGAAGCCCCAAACCGCCTCCACCTTCAGCCGCGCGGCGCCGGCTTCCTGATAGTTGCGCGCGCCCACTGCCGGATCGCGCAGGCTGGGGTCTTCCAGCTCGGTCACCACCGATTCCTGCAGATACAGGCCGATGGCGACCACGCCGACGACGGGAATCGTCAGCTGTTTCGGCGCCACGCCGCGCACCGCGCCCTTCAGATAAACGGCGCCGGCCTCGCACACCGCCTGGCCGCTGTCGGCGTGAACCACCACGCGGGCGTCGCGCACCACGTTGCCGTCGCGGAACATCGCGTCGGCAACGCCCTGGATGCGGGCGGACAGGCTGGACTGGACTTCATTGAACTCGGCCGCTTGCACCGCATAGCTCGCCCGGAACAGGTGGGCGTCGAAATGCTTGGCCGGATCGAAACGGTTGTAGTAACCGTCTGGCATGTTGGACATGGCTGCAATCCTTACAGGGAGATGACGTGTTCGAAGGTTTCGCGGGTAGCCGGCGAACGATGGATGGGGGTGATGCGCTCCAGCGCGACCAAAATGCCGGGGGCGGCGATCTGGTCCGGCGTGAAGTAGCGCTGGCCGGCCGGCAGATCAGGCTGGGTCTTGCTGCCGGCGAAAACGGCGACTTCGCGGATCACCGAGGCCGGCGCGTCGCCGAACTCGAAGGCGATGCGCAGCAGCAGATGGCGCGATGGATCGGCGGAAACGCGGTAGCGGCCGGTGGGGACGACGATCTCGCCGGCCGGGTCTTCGGCGACGAAGCGCACCTCGGTGATCAGGCGGCGCCCCACTTCCGACACCAGCGAGGTGGCGTCTATCGGTTCGGGAACGGGCTTGTCGTCCCAGGCCGCCTGGCCGATGCCCCAGGCGAAATGCAGGGTCTGGGACGCCAGCGCGGCGGCCAGCGCGGCACGACCGCTATGGGTCAGGGTTGCCATAAGCTTGTTTTCCTCAGGTGGTTAAGGTTTGGTGGGTGAGAGAGAGATCGCCGCGCCAGCGCCGGTCATCCCAGCGGCCGCGCCAGCCATAGCGGTCGGCGCGCGGGCCGAGTCCGGCGGTGTCGCCGGTAGTCAGCCGGTACTCCAGCCGCCAACCGGTGGATTCGGCCAGCGGCCGGTCCGACCAGCGCAGGCCGCCGTCCATCCGGATCGCGCCGCGCCAGTCGATCTGGCCGGTGTGCAACGAACGTCGGGTGGTGCGCGCGCCCATCGCGTCGCCATCGTCGGGCCGGATGGCCGCCAGACCGTGCGTAGCCACCTCGACCGCCTCGATGACCAGACGCGTTCGGCCGGGACTGAAATCGGACAATTTGAATGCGGAGTCGGACCAGATGAAGCGCCCGACCGAGGTCTCGGCCCAGCCGCCGAAGCGGGTGTTCGGCTCCCCCAGCCGCGTGTCGCCGGACAGCACCAGCGCGGCGCGGGCAGTGCGCCGGTGCGGCGTCATCGGCAGCCAGCGGCCCCATGTTCTGTCGTCCCAGCCGCCAGTCCAGCTTGGCGAAGGCGGGTTGCCGGCCAGGATGACCGGATCGCGCAATCCCTCCTTGTTGCCCAGGCCGATCAGGCGGCTGCGCATCACCGGATGGTTGAGCACCGGCGCATCGCCAAAGTGAGCGGTGCCATAGCGCAGCATGTCCGGGTAGAGCGTGCGCGACACATGCACGCGCCGGCGCCCCAACCCGGTGGCCGCCGCCGGGCAAGCCGCGGACAGCGGCCGCCGCCGGCCAAAACTCAGCTGCACGCCGTCGCGCCACACGCCGGAATCGTCCGACAGGAAGGCGTCCGACCAGCGGTCGCCGCTCGACGCGTTCAGCACGCGGCGGTCGTAGCCGCCGTACAGCCGCGCCAGGTGCGAGCGGGCCGGAGCGGCGAAGCGGGCCAACTCCAGCACCGTCAGCAAGGCGTCGCCATCCACCGGCGCGTCCAGCTCCAGCTGGAATTCCGCCCAGCGGGTGGCCGGCGCGGTGGCGTCCTCCACCTTGGCCGCGTAACCCGCCCACGACAGCGCGGCCTCCACCGACCAGGGCGAGCCCTTGGCCCGATGCCACGCCGCCGACTCCTTGATCGCGCGCCGCTTGGCGGCGTCATCGGGCAGGTAGGCCCACAACGGGCCGACCACGTTGAATTGTTCGGCCAGCAGGGGCAGAAGCTCGGCCGGGGCCTGGTCGATCAGGTAGATCAGCGCCGGCGCTAGGTCGAAGCCGGCGCTGCGCGCCGACAGCGCGTCGAAAGCCCGGCCGCGCGCGTCGCCCGCCAGCGGCGGAACCAGCAGCTCAGCCATCGCTCACCATCCTTCCCAGCGTCACCTCCACCGCCGCGCAGCGCGGCCATTGAGACGACGACAGCACCCGCTTGTCAGCCGGCTCCAGCACGCGCACGTCGTACAAGCCGTCGATGTCGTGCAGCGCGGTCTTGATCTGCGACGGCACGATGTCGCCGCCCAGCCGGCGCGCCAGATTGGCCGCGTATCCCTGGCAGCGCTCCTTCGCCATCCGGCACACCAGATCCGGGATGCGGGTGGTCAGCACGTCCACTTCCAGCCGGATCGCGTAATCCACCACCTCGGCCGGAACCACCTCTATCCTGTCGTTGATCATCCTGGCCTTGTCGTCCGCCAGCGCCGTCCGGACGCGGCGCAGGGTTTCCGCCGACGGCGCGCCGTCACGCCCCAGCACCACCACCTGCACCGTGCCGTCCGGACGCGGCGAAATCACCCGCACGTCAGCCGCATCGGCCGCCGCCGTCATCGCCGCCAGCCGGTAGCGGTTGGCCGAGCCCCAGGAATAAGCCTCGGGCGCCAGCCGGATGCGCTGGCGCAGATGCTCGTCGTCCTCCGCCTCGGCGCCGCCCCACGGCTTCTCCGCCCCTGCCACCTCCACCTTGACTCCGGGATCGTCCAGCAGCTGGTTGAGATCGCCCGCCTGCGGCAGATTGCCCGCCTCGCCCGGCACGGTGGCCTCCACCTCGCAGGCCAGATCCTGCGGCTTGTCCGTCAGACTCACCGCCAGCGGGGCGGTGGTCTGGAACTGAACCGCGGCATTGCCGGAGATGCGCGCGCCGGCGGGCAGAATCACTTGCTTCGGCCCGCCGTCGACATAAGCCGGAAAGGTCAGCGTCACCCGCGCCGTCGCCGCCTGGGACGGCTGGCGCGCCACGCCCACCAGCTCGCCCAGGTAATCCAGCATCGGCGCGCGGGCGAAGGCCACCAGGTTTTGCCGCCCGGCGTCGTTGAAGGCGGCGCGCGCCAGGCTTTCACGGTAGGCGAACAAATCGATCAACAGCTGCTCCACCTGACCCGGATACAGCCGCTTGCCGGCCATGTCCTGATAGGTGGCGGCCATCTGGGCGGCGACGGTTTTGGGATCGTCGTCGATGAACTTGGGCAGGTCGGCGGCGGCGAGTCCGGGCTGGCGGTTGGCCAGCATTTCCGTCAGCAGCTGCGCCATCTGCTTGGGGTACTGCTGCCGGCCGCCCAGTTTCAGATAAGCGTCGGCCATGGCGCTGGCGGCGGCGGCCGGATCGACCATGGGCAAGTCGGGCAGATCGGGGAGGTTCGGGCTCATGGACGGGTCCTTGTCGGTTGGCTTACAACCTAAGAGCCGCTAACAAAACCTTGCAGAGAACCTGAGCCAAGGCGCGCCGACGCAAGCAGTGCCTACCCATAGGCGCAACGCGGGATCAGGGGTTTGGTTAGCGGGTCTACGTTCGATTTCGTGGATCAAGCCGCCGGCTGACTTCCATTGCGCGCGCAAACGCGCGCCGCCGCTGCCGGAGCAGCGACAGGATGCCGGCCGTCGTTATCGTCACGTCATATTTGCAGGCCGCCGCGGACGCGGCTTTTGAAGGGATTTAGGAAATGCGTTGAAGCGGGCGAGGATAGAGCGTGACCGCCTCCCGGCACGGCAGGCCCATGCCCCAGCGCAGCGGGACCAGCCCATCCAGCCGCCCCCGCTGCCAAGGCAGAACGGTGACGGTTTCGACGCCGCCATGGGCCGCGCCCAGGCTCAGCGGCCCTTGCTGGCGCAGCTCGCGCCGCGCCTGCGGGTAGACGCTGGCCACCTCGCCGCCGGCGGAAACGGCGGCGACCACGGGCAGCCGCTCGCGCAGCTCCACCCGCAGGTCCAGGCTCTCCAGCCGGGAACGGGCATTGCGGTACTGGTCCAGCATCTGGCGCAAGGCCTGGTAGGTGGCTTCGTTCAGGCCGCGGCCGGACAAGTCGAGATCAACCTTGAAATGGAAGGGCCGGCCCTGGTATTCGAACCACTCGCTGATCCGGCCATCCAGGCCCAGCGTGGCCAATACCCGCTGCAACGCCCAGCGGGTGCCCTTGTAGCGGTGCAGTTCTATCGCCTGCTTGATCAGATCGCGCCGCTGCGCTTCATCGGCGGCCAGCTGCCAGCCCTCGTCGCCGGCCACGTGCAGCTGTTCGGCCAGCAAGGGCAGAAAATCGGCCTCCACCTGGTCCACCAGGTAAACCAGGAAAGGCGCCAGGTCGATGCGCTGCAAGCGCCGGCTCAGCTCGGCCAGCGGCGACAGCCGCTTGTCGCCGGCCAGCACATTGGGTGTGATGTCGGTCATCGGATAACCTTGGGAAAGGCGCGCCGGCCGGGATGGCCGAGCATGGGAAAAACAGAAAACCGGCGGCCCGTGGCCGCCGGCCGGGGATCAAGCGCCCCGGGAAAACAGCTTGAGGGAGGAACGCCAGAAGCCGCCGGCATTGGCCGCGTCGCCTTCCGGCGCGGCCAGCGCGTCCGGCGATTCGGCCAGTTGCCGCAGCTTGGCCAGCGCGTCGTCGGCCGCCGCGCGCGCGGCATCGGCGTCGACAGCGTTGCGCACCGCCTCCTTGCCCGCCAGGCGCAGCGCCCGGATCGCGTACAGCGCCTGGTCGCCGGCGGCGGCCTTGGCCAGTATCCCGTCCGCCGCGTCCTTGCCGGACAGGCCTTTGGCGCTGGCCCAGGCCTGCACCGCCGGCGGCGCGTCGCCCTTGCAGCCGCCGTCTTTATAGGACTGGGCCTCGGCGGCGGCCTGCCGGTATTCCAGCGCGCGCAGCTCGCTGCCGACGTACAACTGGCTGGAGGAATCGGCAGCAGCGTCGATCTCCCGCAGCAGGCGCGGCAGCAATTGCTCCGGACTTTCCGCCGGTTCCGGGGAGTTGCCCTGCTCCAACCAGGTCTGGTAATCGGCCCAGAAACGGTGCTCTCTGGGAATGGCCGCCCCGTCAGCCAAACGAATGATCAAATCAGGAGAGTTGGTCAGTCTATACATCGCATGCTCGCTTTCTTACAAAGGCTTTCATCAGATTTCAGCGTCTGCCGTCCAGTGGTAAGCGATCCAGCTGGTATTGGCCGCAAAAACGGGAATCGGATTGACGAAACGAGTCGAACTATTTGATATGGAAATATCTATCCCATTGCCCAGATTAGTCACCATCTTCCCCGCCATGCCAAGGCCGTCATAAAACACCACGCTAGGCTGAATGCGCTTTTCCACTAAGAATGGCGTGGTGGTATTGATGGAGGCGATACTCACGGCGCCGGCATTCAGATGGAACATCCGGCCCATAATTGCCGGTTGCTGAGCCGTAATCGGCCCATAGTTTTTTCCCGGTATATCGCTCAGCGGATAGCTTTTCTCGAAATAACGCTGACAAGAGCGCAGCTCGTCGCCGAATAGCCGGTATTCAAATGGCGTCGCCACCGGCCCCTCCTCTAATTGCACCTGAGCGATATCGAACACGCCGGTTTGCGCGGTGGCAATGGCATTCAACTCAGGAAGCGCATCGCTATACGAAAGACCGATAAACACGCTCAGGCAATCATCGCCTTGGCTACCAATGACACGCCCCTGCAAACTAGGCGAGGTAAAGGTGAAACTGAAACGTTGCCAAGCACTGCTCAAATTTGCCGCATTGCTATTCAACGCACGGTTTTTGACCGCCTCGATATAAGGTGCGCTGAACCACTGCTCGACATAAGCCAAGATGGAGCAAGGCTTGTCAGCCCTAGCCCAGAAGCTCAGTGTCAGCTGCTTGCCGGAAAAACGGCGCAGATTCTCGACGCGCTGGTTGATTTGGCAGTATTCCCGGACCTTGGATGAAGGGGCCTTGGCCAAGGTTAAGCGTAGAAAAGAAGTGGCTCCGCCAAGCGCCTCGGTATCCGCTACGCTGGCATCCATCTTTGACATCGTCACCCCAGACAAACCACTACCCAAATCCATCAGCCAGCGATCCGCAGAACCGTATCCAGTTGTCGTCTGGCTCAACCCACGCTGCCAGATGTCGAAGCCGCCGTTGATCAGCAAGTTGCGCCGGTAAGCCTGGATCGGAAAGGTCTGCGCCGAGTCGAAAGCCACCAGCTGCGAGCCGCCCAGCACCTCGCCGCGCACGCCCACCGTCACCCGGTTGTAGCTGCCGGCGGTGACGCCGGTGCGGCCGGAGACCCGCTCGAAGGAAAGCGGCGTCTTGCCCAGCTCCACCGCCGCGCCGGCGTCCAGCAATTGCCAGATCGAACCGCCGTTGGCCGCGCCCCGCTCCACCGCGACGAACAAGCCCGGCGTCACTTCCAGGCTGATGTTGGCGTCGGCGGCGCGCGCCCAGCTGCCGGCACCTGCTACATAGATGCCGTTGTCGGCGCCGGCGGCCTGGTTCTTGACCAGCACCCGATCGCCCAGCTGCAGCGCGACGCCGTCCACCGTCTGCAGGCCGGTCAGCGTGGCCGGGCCGGTGGTCGCGGCGCGGACCGACGGCTTGCCGTCCAGCTTGGCCAGCTCCTCGGCGATGCGCGCGTCGACGCTGCCGCGGGTAGCCAGCACCACGCTCGGGTCCACCATCAGCGTCACCGCCGCGGCGTTGGACACTTCCAGGATCATCCGCACGTAGAGCTGCTTGTTGGCGCCGTCGGCCAGCACCGGCTTGTAGCTCTCAGGGAACTTGCCCACCGCGAACAGCGCGCCGTCGGCGTCGAACACGCCCACTTCGCGGATGGTGAAGCCGCCCACCTGGTCCGGGATCACCAGCTCGGCGACGATCCAGCTGGGGTTGGCCGGATCGGTGGACAGGTGGTTGAGCCCGGCGCGCCAGGCCTCGCTTTTCAGCGCGGTCTGGCTTTCGGTCGGCGTGTAGTACGCGCCGTTGTCGCCCTCGCCCACCGCCATCTGGCTGAGCTTCAGCGGCGCGCCGCCGCTGGCCGCGGCGGCCAACTTGGCCTTGCCGACGGCGGTGAGCAGGGTGAAGAAATCGTTGTTCATCATGGTCTCCAGTCAAACTGCGAATAAGATGGCGCCGCGGCTCAGAGCGGCGGGCTGGTCGGGCCGTGCGCGCCCATGTGGTTGTGCCCCACCAGGCTCTTGCCGCTGGCGGTGACGTCGCCGCTGACGCTGACGCTGCCCGTTACAGTGGCGCCGCCGCCGCCGGACACCGCCAGGCCGCCCTTGCCGGTGATCGCGCCTTGCACCGTCAAGGTGCCGCTGATCTCGGTGGCCGGCGCGTTGATGCTGACCTTGCTTGCCGCCTTGATAGTGACGGTCTGGCCGCCGTCTATGGTGATGCTGGAGGCGGCCTTGATCAGCACGTCGGCCTGGGTATCCACCACCACGTGCTTGACCCCGCCGTTGACGGTCAGCTGGTTCTGCTGCCGGTCGTACTCCAGCACCGCGCCGTCGGCGAAGCGGCGCTGCCATTTCTCCTCGCTCGCCACCGGCACCGCGTCCGCCTCGGAGTAGATGGCGCCCAGCACCACGCCGTCCTCGCCGCGGGCGTCCATCAGCACCGCCACCTGCTCGCCAATGTCCGGCAGCCAATAGTCCTTGTCCTTCAGGCTCTTGCGGCTGAGCACAGGCAGCCAGGCAGTCAGCAGCTGGCCCAGCTCCGGCAGCCGCACCCGCACCCGCTGGGTGGGGGCGTCATGCTCGGCCACGCTGCCGAATTTCAGCGTGGCCAGCGCGTCGGGCAGGGAAACATCGTTCATTTTTTCTCCTTGGCCGCGGCGGGCGCCGCGCGTTTCAGGTCCAGTTCGCAGATGTAGCCTTCCTGCCGCGACAGGCGGTGGCGGGCCCGCTCGATCAGGTAGCGGCCGGACAGCTTGCCGAAGCCGGACAGCTCGACGTTGCGGCCGGCGGCCAGCTGCGGCGAACCGTCCACGGTGACGCTCATTTCGGTGCGCGCCAGCTGGCGGCGCTCCATCTCGGCCTTGGCCTGCAGCTCCGCCTGCGCCCGTCCGCCCGACTTGCGGGTGAGCTTGACCACGTCGGCGCTGCTGGCCTTGCCGCCAGGCGAACGCGCGTCGGCGCCCACCCGCGCCGTCTGCAGCTTGCGCTTGTGCGGGTCGTGGTAGCTGACCTCGACCGCGCTGGGCACTTGCGACAGCTGGTCGCGCGCGCGCCAGGCGATCAAGTCCGCCGGCGCGAACTGGCGCACGCCGGCAGCCTCCACCAAGTCGGCGCGCTTCCAGAACACCAGCTTGCGGTTGTTGTCCATCACCTTGCAGACATAGCCGTAGTGGCTGGACACCCGTTGCAGGAATTGCAGGTCGGTTTCGTGGTACTGGGTCAGGCGCTCGATTTCGACATCCTCGATCTTGCCTTCCAGCTTCATGCCGTGGCGCTTGGCTATCCGCTGCGCCAGCGCCTGCAGCGTCAGCTTGTCGTAGGCGCGGCCCTCCGGCGTGCGCAGCGGATGCTGGACGCCGGTGGCCAGCGCGCGGATGTGGACCACCGACGGCGGCGCGCTGTAATTGACCTCGTCCACGTCGAAGCTGCCCAGCGCCACCAGCGCCGCGCCGCGGTAGCCCAGCTTGAAGTCCAGCGTCGCGCCCTTGTCCGGGTACCAGCCGTTCAGCCAACGGCCGTCGCAGTCCTCCAGCTCCACCTCCAGCTCGTCCGATTCGCCGGACAGGTGATCGGTGTAGCTGATGTTGAGCGCGTACTGGGCGATGTCGGCGGTGATGGACTTGCCGTTGTAGCTGAGCTCGAAGGACGGCGCCGCCACGTCCTGGATGCGGCTGTCCATCATGGGCGCCTCCACGGCGGCAGCTCATCCAACGCCGCCTCGTCCCGCGCCTCCAACAGCGGGATGGCCAGCTGGGTGCCGGCCGGCAGCGTCTCGCTGATCGGCGCCTGCGGATTGGCGGCGATCAGCATCACCATCTGGCCGACGTCGCCGTAATAGCGCCAGGCGATCTGGTCCCAGCGCTCCCCTTCCTGACAGATGTGCTTGAGAAACATGGTTCACTCCAGAATGCGGCGCAGCACCGCTTTGGCGGCCAACTTCGCCATCTCGATGTCGCGGGCCGGCCAGTTTTTGTCGATGTCGCGGACTGTCGCCTCCGCCTTGCCCAGCTTGTCGGCGACGTTGTCCAGCGTGCAGCCCCGCATCGTCTCGGCCAGCGCGCCAAGCTGGCGGCCCATGGCCTGAAACTGCGGGATCAGCGGCTTGATGCTCTCAGCCAGCCGCGAATACGGCTGGATGAACTGGTTCAGTCGCTCCACGCCCTGGGCGATGCCCGGCACCGCCGTCTGCACGTCCTTCAGCACGCCATCCACCCTGCCCAGCGCCGACAACGGATCGCGCCGAGCCAGGTCTTTCAGCTCACGCACGTCGTTGACCACTTTGCGCGCCTGCACCGCCATGGTCTTGGCCTGGGACAGCGCCTTGCTCAGGCCGGACAGGTCCGGCTTGAAGCCAGCGCCGGCCAGCGACTGCTGCAGCTTGGCTTGCGGCAGACCGCTGACGCTGCCCAGCAGGCCGGGCTTGGGAGACGGCGCCGCCTGGCCGCGGAATTCGCGCAGCGACAGCTGCGCCTCCACCGCCAGCAGATTGCCGGTGCGGTCGCTCTGGCGGCCGGTGCTGCTCAGCTCTGTGATCACGAAATGGCCCTTGTGATCGCCGTTGCCCAACACCAGCGCCAGCGCCTGGTGTGTCTGGCGGGCGGCGTGCAGCCGCTGCAGCTCGGCGTCCGGCTGGCAATAGGCGGCGTGCAGCACCAAGTCGATGCGGACCTCGTCCAGACGGTCGCCGACGAACTGCAGCACCGGTTTGCCGCCTATCCGCGCGTGCTCGGCGTAATCGCTGCCGCCGCGCTGCTCCAGGCCGTCGAAATAACTGATCAGGTCGAACTCGATGTCACCCAGCACTGCGTACATCGTTTGCTCCTTTCTTCATGAATGCGTCTCCTCAGCCCCGCGCCGCGTAGCTGCGCCGCTGACGGTCCGCCTCGTAGCGCTTCATCATTCGTTCGAACTCGGCGAAAGATTGCTGCATCGCCTGCTGCGCCTGCTGCTTGACGCCGGCGGACGCCGCGCCGTTGATGGTGATCTGCGGCGAGAAGGTGATGTTGAACACGGTGGCCGGGCCGGCTGGCTTGGCTGCGGCCTTGTTGGCCGTCTGCTGGATGCGCTGCAGTTGTTGCGCCTGCTGCGCCTGGGCCGCCGGCTTGGTAGCGGGTTTGGGGACAGGTTTGGCTGGCGCCGCCGGCTTGGGAACCGCCACCGGCTTCGGCGGCGTCACCGGCTTGGGCACCGCCACCGGTTTCGGCGCCGCGCTAGGCTTGCCTGCCCAGTTGCCTATCTTCTCGCCCAGCCACTCGCCGCCCTTCTGCCCCAGCCAGCTGCCCACCTGCCGGCCGACAAAGGTGCCGACGCCAGGCAGCAGCATGGTGCCGATGGCGGCGCCGGCCGCGCCCCCCGCCAAGGCGCCGGCGGTGCCGCCCAGCGTCTTGCCGTAGGCGGCCGCCTTGGCCTGCGGGCTCAGATTGGATTGGCTGGTGGACAACAAGTCCATGCCCACGCCCAGCAGATCGGCCTTGCCGATCAAACTCTTCAAGCCCTTTCCGCCCTTGCTCAGCGCTTTGAGTCCGGTGTTCAGCAAGCCGCCGCCGGACTTGCCAGGCTTCAAGCCGGCCAAAGCGTCCTTGCCCTTGTCCAACAAGCCGCGCGCTTCCTTCAACGCGCCGCCAGGCTTGACCGGCGCCTTTACCGCAGGCTTCGGAGCGGGTTTTGGAGCGGGCTTCGCCGCCGGTTTGGCCGCGGCTTTAGGTTTGGCGGCAGGCTCAACCTTCTTGGCCGCCGGCTTGCTTGTGGATCTCGGAGTGGATTTGGCGGATTTGGCGGCGGGGCGCTTTCTCCCCTTCCCGTCCTTCCCGCCGGCTTTGGAGTCGGAGTCGCCGCCTGCTTCATCGCCGTCCAGCAAGGAGCCGACGGCGGCCATCGCCTTCTGGAAGCCGTTGCCTGACGCGCCGGCGTAAGCGCGCAAGGCCTTGCCCGCCATCCCGCCGGCCTGGGACACGGTCTTGCCCAGTTCCTCCAGCTGTCCCAGCCCGCCCAATATCGAATCGACGCTGGGCAGCACGCCGCCCAGCTTGGCGTTGAGCTTGCCATGGACGTAATCCAACGCTTCGCGCCCCTCGCCCTTGGACAAGGCGGCGCGCAGCTTGCCGCTGGCGTCGGCGACCACCGCGCCGCCGCGCTTGGCGTAGTCGGCCGCGCCGGTCAGGCTCTTGCCGGCGTTGCCCGGCTTGAGATCCGACCATTTGACGCCATCCAGGCTTCGCAGCGTGGCGCCGGCCAGCTGGCCGGTCTTGGACACAACCTGGCCCACCGTCTCGGCGGTCTTGAGGCCACCGAGGATTTTTTCGACGCTGGGCAGCTTGCCGCCCAAGGCCTTGTCCAGCTTGCCGTGGACGAAGTCCAACGCTTCGCGCCCCTCGCCCTTGGACAAGGCGCCATGCAGCCTGCCGCTGACGTCGGCGATCACCGCCCCGCCGCGCTTGGCGTAATCGGCGGCGCCGGTCAGGCTCTTGCCGGCGTTGCCCGGCTTGAGATCAGCCCATTTGACGCCATCCAGGCTGCGCAGCGTCACGCCGGCCAGCTGGCCGGTCTTGGACACCACTTGGCCCACCGTCTCGGCGGTCTTCAGGCCGCCCAGGATCTTGTCGACGCTGGGCAGCTTGCCGCCCAAGGCCTTGTCGAGCTTGCCGTGGACGAAGTCCAGCGCTTCGCGCCCCTCGCCCTTGGACAGCGCGCCATGCAGCTTGCCGCTGGCGTCGGCGATCACCGCCCCGCCGCGCTTGGCGTAATCGGCGGCGCCGGTCAGGCTCTTGCCGGCGTTGCCCAGCTTGAGATCAGCCCATTTGACGCCATCCAGGCTGCGCAGCGTCACGCCGGCCAGTTGACCCGTCTTGGACACCACCTGGCCCACGGTCTCGGCGGTCTTGAGGCCGCCCAGGATCTTGTCGACGCTGGGCAGCTTGCCGCCCAGTTTGGGATTGAGTCTGGCGTGGATCGCCTCCAGCGCCTTGCGTCCATCGCCCGTCGACAGCGCGGCGTGCGCCTTGCCGCTGGCCTTAGCGACGGCGGAGCCGGCTTTTTGGGCCAGATCGGCGGCGCGGATCAGTTCCTGCCGGGTCGGCAGGCGGAGCTTGCCAAGGGAGAGATCGATGCTGGGCCAGCGCCAGCGGGAAGAAGAGGACGGAGAGGAGGAGGAAGGGCGTTGGGCGGGCGCGTCGCCGGCATCGTTGCCGCCGCCGCTCCGATTGCCGCTCTTGCTCCCTCCCCCCTGGCCGCCGCGCCCGCTGGAACGCGGCTCTCCCGCCGGCGGCAGATTGCGCTCGGCCTTGCCCTGGTCGCGGCGCTGGCTTTCCAGCTTCTGCTCGACCTGGCGGATAGATGCGCTCAGCCGGACCGAGGCCATGATCTCGATCCGGCTTTGCTGGATGCGCAGCGTCGACTGCAGCGCGCCGCCCGGCGCGATGTTCAGCGCCCGGCCGCGGCGCAGGCTGGCCTGCCAGGCTTCGTGCTGGCGGGTCAAACGCCCGAGCGTGGCTTCCAGCTGGCGGTGCTGGCGTTCCAGCCGCGCCAGGTCCAGCCCGGCATAAGCCCGGCGCGTGCGCTCGACATTGCCGGCCAGGTCCTTCTGCGCGTCGGACAGGCGCAAGCTGCTCTTGCGCAGATCGTCCATCGCGGAACGCGCGGAGCGGAAGGCGTTGTCGAACACCCCGGACAGCGTCGCGCCCACCTTAAGGCCGATGAAAAACTCGCTTACCATGGTGATTGCCTGTATTTGGGGAATAGAAAGGGCGATCGGCCCCGTCCCGGCGGGCGGGAGGCGGCCGATCAGGAAAAGATTCGGACTGGGAGCGGCTGGGCAGCCGCCTTACATGGCGTCCAGCAGGTGCTGCTGGCGTTCGTTGCGGCGCTGGACCTCGCGCTCGGCGACTTCGCACCAGAACCAGTAGTCGTCCATCGCCAGCGCATCGATCTCCGACGGCGGCAAGTTCAGCACCGTCAGCAAGACCTCGTCGAACGACTTAAGCGTTGTCGGATCCGCCCACCATTTCGCGAAAGCTGTCGGCCAGCGCGCGGCTGTCGGCGATGTCCAGCTGGTCGATGTCTTCCAGCGTCAGACCGGTCATGCGGGCGAACAGGAAGTCTTCCTGATCGGCGTCGTCCTGGCTGTGGTGGCTGGCGGCCTTCAGGTCGGCGCGCTTCAGGCGCGCCACTTCCAGCGTGTCGATGCGTTGGCCGGCGGCGTTGGTGAACGGGTATTGCAGCTTGATCTGCATGATGGCTCCTTGAAGCGGGTTGGGATGCCGTCATTTTCCGGCAGCCCGTATCCGGGGTATGCGAAAGCGCTTTAGGGATTGGCTTTAAAAGCGGCTGGCGGGGTCGGGAGGCAGCCTCCCCGCCAGCCGCGCCCAAGCGCCCGCGGACCTGATCCGCGGGCGAGCCGGGATTAGCCGCCGATGTTCTGGCGGTACAGCTCCAGCATGTCGCTGCCGCCTACGCGGAAGATGTTGGCCATGTAGTCCAGCTCCAGAATGTCCTCGCCGTCCACCACCTGCTTGACGTAGGTCGCGGTGAAGGCGGAGCTGAAGTCGGCGTTTTCATGCTGCTTGAAGGTGCCCAGCGGGTTCTTCTTGAACATCACGGTCAGGAAGGTGACCAGGCTCACCTGCTGCAGGCGGCCTTGCGAACCGTAGGTCTCGATGCTGGAACGGGCTTGCAGCTGCACCGCCTGGAACGGATTGGCGATGATCTTGGCCACGTCCTTGTACAACGAGTTCCACTTGATCTCGCCTTCCAGCTTCTCAAAGCCGGCCGGCAGCTCGATCTTGCCGACCATGCCCAGCGCCTTGTGCTCCTGCATGATGGCGGACACGTCCGGCAGCTTGATCTCTTCGGCGCGGCCCAAGAGCGAGTTGCCGTTGATGTAGATGTTGGCGTTGGTGATGCGGTTGATTTCAATCTTGCCGGCCATGATTAATTGCCTCCTTTCAGGCTGAGCAGGTATTCCGAGGTGATCTCGGTTTCAAAGGTCAGGCGTTCCAGCGGCGGGGCCACGGTGTACTTGTAGCTGATCAGCAAGTGGCCGGCGGACAGCTCGGTTGCCGGGTTGCGGGCCGGGTCGAACCAGGCCTTGAAGCCCAGCAGCGCGCCGTCGCCGATCAGTTTGCGGCCATAGCCGTTTACCGATTCCACCAGCGCGTCGATGGTGGCCTGGTTCAGCGGCATGTCGATGAACTGCTGGCTGAAGTAGCGGATCGACTCATTGATCACGTCGCCGGTGCGGCGCACGTTCTCGAAATTGCGCATGTGGCTGACGGTCGGCCAGGCCGCGGTGCGGTTGCCCCACAGGCGGAAGCCGGAGCCGTAGCTGTTGAACACGGTGGTGATGCCGGACGCGTTCAGCTGGTTCACTTCACAGTTCGGGTCATCGATCATCGCGGTCAGCTGGCGCTCGACGCCGACTACGCCGGCCAGCTCCTGATTGGAGCTGGACCACCAGAAGCCCTTGTCGTTGTCCACCTTGGCGCGCAGGCCGGCAGCGCGGGACGACAGCGGCTCGTAGCGAAGGCCGCCGTTGCCGTCGGCCACCATCACGTGCGGGTAGCACAGGCGGACGCGGTCGCTGGAGGTGTTGAAGTTGATGGTGCCTGCCGGGCCGCGGCCAGCCAGCGCGTCGGCGAAGGCGGTGCCGATCGGCGCGTCGACGTAGGCGATGGCGTCCAGCTTGTCGGCCATGGCCGCCATTTCCGCGGCGACGGTGTTCTGGGTGCAGAAACCCGGGGCGATCAACAGCTTGGCGAAGAAACCGAACTTGTTGTAGGTATCCTGCAGCGCCTTGATGCCGGTGCGGTTGCCCGCGGCGTTGACGGCGCCGATGATGTCGGCGGCGGTCACCTTGGACGGATCGGCGTAGTCGTAGCTGACCTTCAGGCCTGCGCCGATCGTGACGGCGCCGGTCTTCAGGCGGGTGATCTTGCCGTACACCGCGTCCAGCACGTAGTCCTGGCCAGCGATGTAAGCGGTGGCGCCATCGGCGCTCTTGACCACCACATTAGCCACCGCCGGATACTTCAGGCGCACGGAGTCGGTGGCCGGGTCCAGGGTCACGGTCTCGTCCTTGACCGAGCTCTTGTGCACCGCCGGGTCCAGCACGTTGATCACCACCACGGTGCCGGCGCCGTGATCGTAGATCCCGGTCAGCGCCTGCGGGATGGTGAAGCCGGGCAGTTGCGGGCCGAAGGCCGCCGCGTCTTTTTCCGACAGGGTCAGCGTGGTCACGTTGACCGCGCCGGCCGGCGCGGTGCCGATCAGGCCGATCACCGCCGACTTGACGGTGCGCACCGGGCGCGGGCCGCGTTCGACTTCGATCGTTTCAACGCCATGCAGATAGTTTGCCGCCATGCTTACTCTCCTTGTTCAGCGGTATGGGAAGGGATGGTTTCGCCCGCGGACTGCGCGCTCAGGTAGCCCAGCGCCACCAGGGTGCGGGTGTAGCTGTGTTCTTCCGGCATCTCCACTTCCTTGCCGGGAAACAGCATGATTTCCTGGCCGTCGCCCAGGGTGACGCCGCTGATCGGACCGGAATACAGATACTTCATGGTTGCTCCTCGTTTGAGACTGCGTTAAGCATGATCACGGGCTCCAGGTCGGCCTCCGTCACTTGCAAGGTGTCGGTGGCCAGCGCGATGGCGTAGCGCGCCACGCCGTCGCGATAGCCCAGAAAGGTTTCCGACAGCAGCCACGCCGGCTGGCAGTCCGGCGGGGCGAAACCGAGGCAGGCCCGCCGTATCGCGTCCAGCGCGTCGCAATCCCCCAGCCCGGCGTCGCGCTGGTTCAGCAGCACCGTGATCGCCAGCTGCAGCGTGCGCACCTGGCCATAGCCGTCGCGCAGCGGGCCGAACTGGCTGCCGCGCAAGCACAGCAGCGCCGCGCCCTGCGGATGCGCCAGCGGATAGTCGTCCTCGGCCCCGGCGTAATACTCGACGGTCAGTTGCGGCGCCGCGCCGCGCAAACGCGCCAACAACGCGCCGACAATCTGGGAAGTGCTTGCCACAGCGGAACTCCAAGCAGAGGGGAAAAGAGACGCGCGGAAACCGCGCTCGGACTGCCGGCCAGCGGGGTCGCTTGCCGGATGTGGCGAAGAATGCAGCAGGGAGGGGCCGGGGTTCTTGTAGCCGCCGTTACTAAATGCGGCACTGACATCGCGCTGACACCGGTCATCCGGCCCGCGATGCGGGGAAATGGAACAATGCCATCCATCAGAACAACATCACCGCGGGAGCGCGCATGCAGGCACAACTTCGCAGCAAGGGACCGGAACTGCTGGCCGACCTGACCGACCACATCACCGCGGCGTTGCGGCAGCTGGCCAACACCGAGGACAGGCAGGCGGAGAAGATCGCCCGCGAGATCACCCGGCGCATGGCCCAGCACTGGGGGGGCCAGAATGTCTACTTCCCCTTGGGCAAGAGCAGCAAATCAGCCGAACGCGACCGCTGCATCCTGGCGGAATTCAATGGCTCCAACCACGCCTCGCTGGCGCAGAAGCACGGCATCTCGGTGCAGTGGGTATACAAGATCATCAAGAACGCGCGCAGCGCGTCCTGACGCCGCCTCTCTCCACGCGTTGATTCCGTCCGATTGACAAAAACGGCATCGGCCGACACAGTAAGCTCACGCCATAGCACCGGCGCAACTATCAAAATAAACAAAGAGCATCAGGAGAGATTCATCATGAAAACCCGACACAGTCTGCTGCTGTGCACCTTGGTGGCAGGCGTCGCCGCTTGTAACAAACCAGCCAGCCAGGCCCCGCAACAGGACCAGGCCGCCGCCGGTTCCGCGGTGGTCAAGATCGGCACCGCCAATCCGCTGACCGGCCCCTTCGCCCACTGGGGGCGCGACGCCGACAACGGCGTCAAACTGGCGGTGCAGGAAGCCAACGCCGAGAAGCTGACGCTGGACGGCAAGCCGGTCACCTTCGAAGTGGTATCGGAAGACGATCAGGCCGACCCCAAAGTCGCCACCCAGGTCGCCCAGCGCATGGTGGACGCCAAGGTCGCCGGCATCGTCGGCCACCTGACATCCGGCGCGGCCATCCCCGCTTCCCGCATCTACGCCGACGCCGGCATCCCGATGATCTCCGGGTCGGTAACCAGTCCGTCGTTCACTCAGCAGGGCTACCACAACACCTTCCGCCTGATCGCCAACGACCTGCAGCAAGGCCAGGCGCTGGCCAAGTACGCGGTGGACAAGCTGGGCGCCAAGCGCGTCGCCGTCATCGACGACCGCACCACCTATGGCCAGGGCCTGGCCGACGACTTCGCCAAGTCCGCCGAGCAGGCCGGCGCCAAGGTGGTGAAGCGCGAATTCACCACCAACACCGCCACCGACTTCATGGCGGTGCTCACCTCGATCAAGGGCGAGAAGCCCGACCTGCTGTTCTACGGCGGCATGGACGCCCAGGCAGGACCGATGGTCAAACAGATGGCCAAGCTCGGCCTCAAGGCCGCCTTCATGGGCGCCGACGGCGTCAACACGCCGGAGTTCGCCAAGCTGGGCGGCGACAACGCCGAAGGCAGCTACGCCTCCAGCGCCGGCGCGCCCAAGGAGAAGCTGCCCGGCTACGGCGAGTTCAGCCAGAAGTACAAGCAACAATTCCAGTCCGACATCCAGGCCTATGCGCCGTACACCTACGACGCCGCCAAGGTGCTGATCGCCGCGATGAAGCGCGCCGGCTCGGCCGAACCGGCCAAGTATCTGCCGGAAATCGCCAAGACCGACTACCAGGGCGTCACCGGCCCGGTGAAGTTCGACGCCAAGGGCGACATCCAGAATGCCACCGTGTCGCTGTACCAACTGAAGCAAGGCAAGTGGGTGGGACTGTAAGCATCCCTGCCGAACGGCAATAAAAAACCCCGCCAGAAGACTGGCGGGGTTTTTCATGGGGGCGGACTCAGCGCGGGTCGCGCAAAGCAAAAACCCCAGCTCGTCTGAGCTGGGGTTCTGCGTATGGGGCGTCTGGCGGTGTCCTACTTTCACATGGCGAATGCCACACTATCATCGGCGCTAAGGCGTTTCACGGTCCTG
>NZ_JBTNLS010000014.1:0-70856 GCF_059047085.1 Chromobacterium sp. INPA-IVC
TATGTCTGGTGGCCTTAGCGAGGTGGTCCCACGCCTTCCCATCCCGAACAGGACCGTGAAACGCCTTAGCGCCGATGATAGTGTGGCATTCGCCATGTGAAAGTAGGACACCGCCAGACGCCCAATACGATAGCGCCGAGTCCATTCGACTCGGCGCTTCGCTTCGAAAGAAGCGAATCCAGAATTACGCGACAGCGTTCACGTTTTTTCTGGCGACCATAGCGAGATGGTCCCACGCCTTCCCATTCCGAACAGGACCGTGAAACATCTTAGCGCCGATGATAGTGTGGCATTCGCCATGTGAAAGTAGGACATCGCCAGATTCCCAATCAAAAGCCCCAGGCATTAGCCTGGGGCTTTTTGCATTTCTGGCTCCGGGCAGAGTCGGGGGTGAAATTTTTTGTCGCATCCTGCCGCTGTATATTAATCTGATCTATGAAATGCAGACAGTATTCGATTGCTATCAAATCTGAAATGCGTGCCGGCTTGGCGGGATATCGGAGCGGTTAGTCGGGTGAGGCTGCGGGCGAGGAGTGGGTTTGGTCATGCCTACGGGGTGAGGTCGCGATGGGTTTGATCTGCTTGGAAAGCCTTGCGCTGGCTGATTTTGATAGCGTTTAAGTGCTAAAGAATATTTTATATTGTCAAACAAAACTGTCATCTCTTGTATACAATAGACGGTTCACCCGGACGCGAGGCCGGGGCTGCAAACAATACCGGAGAAACCCATGCAATTCGAATCCTTTGCTCATCAGCAGTCCGCTCTGCGTGACGCCATCACCGCCGCCTACCGGCGCGATGAACGCGAATGCGTACAGGCGCTGTTGTCGCAGGCGGCGATGAGTCCCGAGCAAATCGCATCAGTGCAAGACCTTGCGCGCCGACTGGTGACCGAGGTCCGCCGCGAGCGCACCCGCTCCAGCGGCGTGGACGCGCTGATGCACGAGTTCTCGTTGGACAGCAGCGAAGGGATCGCCCTGATGTGTCTGGCTGAGGCGCTGCTGCGCATCCCGGACCGCGAGACAGCCGACAAGCTGATCCGCGACAAGATTTCCCGCGGCGACTGGAAGGCCCACCTGGGCAACAGCTCGTCGTTGTTCGTCAACGCCGCCGCCTGGGGCCTGCTGGTGACCGGCAAGCTGGTTTCCTCGCACAGCGCCAACGGCCTGTCGGCCGCGATGACGCGGCTGATCGCCAAGGGCGGCGAGCCGCTGATCCGCAAGGGCGTCGACATGGCGATGCGCATGCTGGGCAAGCAGTTCGTCACCGGCGAAACGATTGAAGAGGCGCTGGCCAACGGCCGCGAGCGCGAGGCGCGCGGCTACCGCTTCAGCTACGACATGCTGGGCGAGGCGGCGATGACCGAGGCCGACGCGCAGCGTTATCTAAAGGACTATGTCACCGCCATCCATGCGATTGGCAAAGAATCGAATGGCCGCGGCATTTACGACGGCCCCGGCATCTCGGTGAAGCTGTCCGCCATCCACCCGCGTTACAGCCGCCTGAAGCACGAGCGGATGATGGCCGAGCTGTTGCCGCGGCTGAAGGGATTGTTCCTGCTGGCCAAGCAGTACAATATCGGTCTGAACATCGATGCCGAAGAGGCCGACCGTCTGGAAATCTCGATGGACCTGGTCGAGGCGCTGGCCAACGATCCGGAGCTGAACGGCTTCGAAGGCATCGGCATCGTGGTGCAGGCCTACCAGAAACGCTGTCCCTTCGTGATCGACTTCCTGATCGACCTGGCGCGCCGCACCGGCCACCGCTTCATGGTGCGGCTGGTGAAGGGCGCCTACTGGGATGCAGAAATCAAGCGCGCCCAGGTGGACGGCCTGCCGGGCTATCCGGTGTATACGCGCAAGGTGTACACCGACGTGTCCTACCTCGCCTGCGCCAAGAAGCTGTTGGCCGCCCAGGATGCGATCTATCCGCAGTTCGCTACCCACAATGCCTACAGCCTGGCCGCGGTCTACAACCTGGCCGCCGGCAAGGATTACGAATTCCAGTGCCTGCATGGCATGGGAGAGACCCTGTACGACCAGGTGGTCGGCAAGGACAAGCTGGGCAAGGCCTGCCGCATCTACGCGCCGGTGGGTTCGCATGAGACGCTGCTGGCTTACCTGGTGCGCCGCCTGCTGGAAAACGGCGCCAACTCCTCCTTCGTCAACCGCATCGTCGACGAAAGCGTATCCCTTGACGAGCTGGTGACCGATCCGGTGGCCGAAGCGGCCGCCTCCGCCGGCATGCCGCACAGCAAGATTTCGCTGCCGGAGTCGCTGTACGGCGACGGCCGCCGCAATTCCAAGGGCCTGGATTTGTCCAGCGAGCACGTGCTGGCCACGTTGCAGCTGGGCCTGCAGACGTCGGAGCAGCAGCGCTGGGCGGCGTTCCCGATGCTGGGCGACGGCGACGTCACCGATGGCGAGCTGCTGGAAGTGCGCAACCCGGCCGATCATGGCGACGTGGTCGGCAAGGTATTGGAAGCCACTGCCGCCGACGTGGACCGAGCGCTGGCGCAGTCGGCGGCCATCGCCGCAGCCTGGGCCGCTACGCCGGTGGCCGAACGCGCCGCCAGCATCAAGCGCATGGCCGATCTGATGGAAATCAATATGCCGGCGCTGATGGGGCTGGCGGTGCGCGAGGCGGGCAAGACGCTGAACAACGCCATCGCCGAAGTGCGCGAGGCGGTGGACTTCTGCCGCTATTACGCGGCGCAGATCGTTTCCGAGTTCGACAACGCCAGCCACCAGCCGCTGGGTCCGGTGGTATGCATCAGCCCGTGGAACTTCCCGCTGGCCATCTTCATCGGCGAGGTTGTCGCGTCTTTGGCCGCCGGCAACACCGTGCTGGCCAAGCCGGCCGAACAGACCAGCCTGATCGCGGCCTACGCGGTGCGCCTGCTGCACGAGGCCGGCGTTCCGCGCGCCGCGCTGCAGTTCCTGCCGGGCCGCGGCGAGGTGGTCGGCGCCGCATTGACCGGCGACGCGCGCATCCAGGGCGTGATCTTCACCGGCTCCACCGAAGTGGCGCAGATCATCAACCGCACGCTGGCCAAGCGCCACGATGATCCAGTACTGGTGGCGGAAACCGGCGGCATGAACGCAATGATCGTCGATAGCTCGGCGCTGCCGGAGCAGGTCGTCACCGATGTGCTGAGCTCGGCTTTCGATTCCGCCGGCCAGCGCTGTTCCGCGCTGCGCGTGCTGTATTTGCAGAATGATATCGCCGATAAGGTGATCGCGATGATCAAGGGCGCGATGGATGAGCTGGAAGTCGGCAATCCGGCCAAGATCACCACCGACGTCGGCCCGGTGATCGACGCCGAAGCCCAGGCTGGCCTGCTGGCCCACATCGCCAGGATGAAGAACTCCGCCCGCGCGATGCACCAGACCAAGCTGTCCGCCGAGTGCGAGCAGGGCACTTTCGTCGCGCCGACGCTGTTCGAGATCGACAATTTGTCGGAACTGAAGCGCGAGGTGTTCGGCCCGGTGCTGCATGTGCTGCGCTACGCCGCGTCGGATCTGGACAAGGTGGTGGCCGAGATCAACGCCACCGGCTACGGCCTGACCCACGGCATCCACAGCCGCATCGACGAAACCATTGCCGACATCTGCGGCAAGATCAAGGTGGGCAACATCTACGTCAACCGCAACATCGTCGGCGCGGTGGTGGGCGTGCAGCCGTTCGGCGGCGAAGGCAAGTCCGGCACCGGTCCCAAGGCCGGCGGCCCGTACTACCTGTACCGTCTGACCCGCGCCGCCTGGCAGCCCAAGCTGGCGGCTGCGCATCAGACCGCCGATCTGTCCGCGCTGGATGCGCTGGCCGCCGCCGCCAAGGCGCAGAGTCTGTCGCTGGACGGCGTCATCGCCGCCGCGCGCAAGGAAAGCCCGCTGGCGCATAACGTAATCTTGCCGGGCCCGACCGGCGAGAACAATGTCTTGTCCTTCGCGGGCCGCGGCCGCGTCGGCTGCGTCGCCGACGACGCGCAGGCGCTGGCCGAGCAATTGGCCGCCGTCTTCGCAGCAGGCAACCGCGCGGTGGTCGCCGATGGCGAACTGGGCCGTCGATTCGCCTCCGCCTTGAACGGCCATGTATCTGTTGTGGCCGATGTGCTGGAAGCGGATGTCGAAGCGGTGTTGTACGCCGGCGCCAAGGCCGAGGAGGCCCGGCGCGAGCTGGCCGCCCGCGACGGCGCGCTGGTTCCGCTGATCCTGCGCGGCGAAAATGGCTACAATGTGCATCGGCTGGTGGTGGAGCGCGCGCTCAGCGTCAATACCACGGCGGCAGGCGGCAATGCCAGCCTGATGAGCATGACCGAATGATCAACTTGCCAGCCTCTGGCCGCGTTGGAATAATGCGGCCAGAGTTTTTACTTTAAGAGCAAGACTGGGATCCGGCCCCAAGCCGGTTGTGTAGAAGCGCGAAGTTGAAGCAACAAGGAAGAGGAACGAAGAGATGCAAGTATCCAAGCTGTCCACCCTGACCCTGGCGGTTGCAGCCGCTGTCGCCCTGTCCGCTTGCGGCAAGAAGGAAGAAGCCGCGCCCGCGGCCGGCGCCTCCGCTCCGGCCCAGGCCAGCGCAGGCGGCGACGTGATCAAGATCGGCTTTGCCGCTCCGCTGACCGGCCCGCAATCGCACTACGGCGAGGAATACAAGAATGGCGTGACCCTGGCCATCGAAGACGCCAACGCCGCCAAGCCGACCATCGCCGGCAAGCCGGTGACCTTCGAACTGGACGCCCAAGACGACCAGGCTGATCCGAAAACCGCCACCCAGCTGGCCCAGAAGTTCGTCGACGAGAAAGTCGCCGGCATCATCGGCCACTTCAACTCCGGCACCGCCATTCCGGCTTCCAAGATCTATTCCGACGCCGGCATTCCGATGATCGCGATGGCGACTTCGCCGGTGTTCACCTCGCAGGGCTTCAAGAACACCTTCCGCTCGATGACCTCCGACACCCAGCAGGGCAGCGTGATGGGCAAGTTCGCGGTTGAGAAGCTGCACGCGAAGAAGATCGTCATCGTCGATGACCGCACCGCTTACGGCCAGGGTCTGGCCGACGAGTTCGAAAAGGCGGCCCGCGCTTCCGGCGGCGACGTGGTTAAGCGCGAGTTCACCAACGACAAGGCCACCGACTTCACCGCCATCCTGACCTCGATCAAGGGCGCGAATCCGGACGTGGTGTTCTACGGCGGCGCCGACGCGCAGTCCGCGCCGATGGTCAAGCAGATGAAGCGCCTGGGTCTCAAGGCTCCGCTGATTTCCGGCGAAATGACCAAGACCCCGACCTTCCTGCAACTGGCCGGCAAGGAAGCCGACGGCACCATCGCCTCGCTGGCGGGCCTGCCGCTGGAGCAGATGCCGGGCGGCAAGGACTACGAAACCCGCTACAAGGCCCGCTTCAAGGCCGACGTGGCCACTTACTCGCCGTACGGTTACGACGCCACCCGCGCGTTGATCCAGGCGATGGAGCAAGCCAACTCGGCCGATCCGAAGGCCTACCTGCCGGTGCTGGCCAAGATCACCCACCAAGGCGTGACGTCCAGCAACTGGACCTATGACGACAAGGGCGATCTGAAGGATGGCGGCATCACCGTCTACAAGGTCCAGAACGGCCAGTGGACCGTGATGGAAACCGTGGGCGGCGGCGCGGCGGCCAAGGACGCTTCCGCAGCCAAGTAAGCGGATTCGCTTCATGGCAAACGGCGCGGATATCCGCGCCGTTTTTGTTTGCGCGGACAAGCGGCGAGGCCCGCGCTAATATCGTCAACGACACATTCAAAGGGAGAGGCGCATGAAACGGGCAAGCATGGAAACGCCGCCGCCGTCGCCCTGCATCGGCGTATGCCGTCTGGACGACGGCGGGCAGGTCTGCACCGGTTGCCGCCGCACGCTGGACGAGATCGCCGGCTGGTCCAGCTACGACAAGGAACAGAAGGAGCAGGTATGGCAGCGGTTGTTGGCCTTGCCGCTGCCGGTGCAAGCCAAGACCTGTCCGCAATGCGGCAATGGCTTCACCTGCGGCGCGGGGGGAGAGAGCGGCGGCTGTTGGTGCGCCGATCTGCCTCAGGAGCTGTCGCCGAGCGGCGCGGACAGTGACTGTTTGTGCGCGGTGTGTTTGCAGAAGCGGCTGCTATCCGGCAGTTGACGCAGGTGCCATGCGGTGTTTTCTTTGTTCTCTCTCGTGTTTTTGCGGTGGAGCGTGTCGTTTGGGCTTGCCATGGATGCGGAGCGCGGATTTAAATGCCATTGTGCTTGATGCGATGTTTCAGAATGGCATGATCGGCTGATCGCAACGGAGATCCCACCATGAAAGCAAGCGGAGCGGAAGCGGGGGCGGCATGGCCGTCCAGCTTGGAAGCGGCGTTGGATGACAGGCTGGCGATGTTGAGGCGGCAAATACGGGAGCGGGCGCAGGAGATTTCCAGCGCCCAGTCTGGAGGAGGCCCGACCGCGACCGGGATGGATGTCAGCGCGCTGGGCCGGGCGGTGGACGAGCTGCTGCAAGGGAGCTCGGTGGCGGAGCGGCCCGGCTTCTTTGATCTGTTTCCCCCTTTTACCTGCGTATGCGCGCTGCTGTGCCTGGCTTTCGCCAGCTTTGGCCTGCTGTTTCCATTGTTCGCCGACTCGGTGGCCGGCGCAGGCAAGGGCTCGGCGCTGGTGGCCGGTTTCCTGGACATCGCCAAGATTTTCGCCGGCGCGATCGTCGGCTCCACTTCTTCCGTCGTGCTTTCGGCGTCGCGCGCGTGCCGTTCCGGCTGATTTCGCTTGGGAAAAAAATATGGCTTATCAAGTGTTGGTTTCGGGCGAGCGCCGCGCGCTGGAATGGCGTGGCGAGTTGAGCGACGCATCCCAGGCGGTTGAGCTGGTTTCCGCCTGCATCGGCGAAGGCTGCGAACGCTTGCTGATTTCGCATGAGGTTTTGCCGGCGGCTTTTTTCCAGCTGAGCAGCCGGTTCGCCGGCGAATTCCTGCAGAAGCTGCAGAATTATCGATTGCAGACCGCGGTGGTGATAGACGCGGAGCGGGACTATGGCGAGCGCTTCGGCGAATACCTGCGCGAAGCGAGGCGCGGGCGTTTTTCGCGGCTGTTCCTGAGCCGGGAGGAGGCGCTGGCTTGGCTGGCGGCGCGCTGACAGTCGCCGCCGCGCTGCCGATAGATTGGCGCGGGCGCCCGCAAGCTTCGCCGGCGGTTGATTCGAGGCAGGCCGCGCCTGTTCGGCGTGGACGAGCCCGCGGTTCGGAAGGCTCGATCTTACAACTTGATGCCGCGCCCTGGCGGCGCGGCAGGCACGGAGGCGGGATGCTGGAACGGGATGTGGTGCGCAGCAAGGCGGAGGGCGGCATCGCACGGCTGGAGCTGAACCGGCCGGACTGTCTGAACGCGATGAACCGCCAGCTGCTGCGGCAGCTGCTGGCCGCGCTGGAGTGGGCGGCGGCCGATGACGCGGTGAGGGCGGTGATCATCACCGGCCATGGCCGGGTGTTTTCCGCAGGAGCCGACATCCGCTATCTGAACCGGGCGCCGGCGGCCGAAGTGCGGGAGCTGGCCAGGCTGGCGGTGGCGGTCACCGGGCGGATCGAGACGTTGGGCAAGCCGGTGCTGGCCGCGATCAACGGCGACGCGCTGGGCGGCGGCCTGGAGATTTCCGAGGCATGCGCTTTGCGGGTGGCGGCCTCGCACGCCCGCTTTGGCCATCCGGAAGTGAAGATAGGCGCGGTGGCCGGTTTCGGCGGCACCACCCGTTTGCCCAGGCTGATCGGCAAGGGCAGGGCGGCGGAGATGTTGCTGACCGGCAGGCTGATAGACGCCGAGGAAGCGTGCCGGCTGGGCCTGGTCAACCGGGTGGTGGCGGCCGAAGTGCTGATGACCGAGTCGGAGGCGCTGCTGGGCGAGGTGCTGGCCCAATCGCCGCTGGCGGTGAGGCTGAGCTGGGAAGCGATGCATCGCGGCTTGTCCTTGTCCGAGGACGAATCGGCGCGGCTGGGCGCAGACTACTTCGGCCTGGCGGCGCAGAGCGAGGACTTCCGCATCGGCACCCGCGCTTTTCTGGACAAACGGCTGCCCAAGTTCAAGGGGCGGTGAGGAGGCGATCATGAAGCCGCGCATCACCTTGCTGACGCTGGGCGTCGATGATCTGGAACGCTCGCTGGCGTTTTACCGCGACGGGCTGGGATTGGCGAGCGAGGGCATCATCGGCGCCGAGTTCGAGCACGGCGCCGTCGCCTTTTTCGAGCTGGAAGGCGGATTGAGGCTGGCGCTGTTTCCGCGGGATAGCCTGGCGCGCGACGCCGGCCTGCCGCGGCAGCCGGCCAGCGCCACCGAATTGACGATAGGCCACAACGTCGCTTCCCGAGCGGAGGTGGACGCGGTGATGGCGCAGGCCAGCATAGCCGGCGCGGCCATCGTCAAGCCGGCCCAGGATACGTTCTGGGGCGGCTACGCCGGGTATTTCCAGGACCCGGACGGCCATTTGTGGGAAGTGGCGTGGAATCCGGAGTGGGACGTGCCGGCGTGACGGCCGCTTAGCGCCGGCGCATGATTTCAGGCTTCCGGCCAACGCTCGTCGTAGACCAGATCGGCCAGGTTTTGCCGCCGCGCCCAGTTTTCCTGTTCCAGCATCGGTTTCTCGTAAAAGGCTTCGACGTGGCCGATGCACAGTATCGCCACCGGCCGCGCGCCGGCCGGTATGGCCAGCAGCGCGGCCAGCTTGGCGGGATCGAAGATGGATACCCAGCCCAGGCCCAGGCCTTCGGCGCGGGCGGCCAGCCACATGTTCTGGATCGCGCAGGCCACCGAGGCCAGGTCCATCTCCGGCAGCGTGCGGCGGCCGAACACGTGCCGCTCGCGGCCGTCCATCAGCGCCGCCACCAGCACTTCGCCGCAATCCAGCAGGCCCTCTACCTTCAGCCTCATGAATTCATCCTCGCGCTCGCCCAGCGCGCGGGCGGTCTGGACGCGCTCCTCTTCCACCAAGGCATGCAACTGGCGGCGCAGCTCCGCGCCGCGGATGCGGATGAAGCGCCAGGGTTGCATGAAGCCGACGCTGGGCGCGAAGTGGGCGGCGGCGAGTAGCCGCTGCAGGGTGTCGGGATCTACCGGGTCCGGCTTGAAGTGGCGCATGTCGCGGCGTTCGCGGATGGCGCGGTATACGGCGTCGATATCGGCTTGCGGGTAACGGTTCATGGCAGAAACAGGCTCGCTGCGGCTAGGGGATTGGACGGGAAGTAAGCATGGAAATAGCTGGCCAGCAGGCTACCGCGGCGGTACAGCGCCTCGCCGGTTCCGGCGCCGCTGGCGCGCGCGGCGCGGGCGATCGGTTCCAGAGCCGTTTCCAGCCGGGTGTAGTGGAAGGTATGGCCGCGCAGCGCGCCGCCGGGGAAGTCCATTTGCTGCAGGCCCAACCCGCACAGCCGCGCTTGCAGCGTGGCGTGGCCGGGCAGCAGCCCCAGCATCGCCGCGCTGTCGTTATCGCGGTTGGTCAGCCTGTCCAGCAGGTAGAGCATGCCGCCGCACTCGGCGTACAGCGGCTTGCCGGCCTCGATGTGCCCGTGCAGCGCCGCGTTCAGCGCAGTATTGGCGGACAGCGTATCCTGATGCAGCTCAGGGTAGCCGCCGGGCAGGTAGACGGCGTCGCAATCGGGCAGGGCGGCGTCGGCCAGCGGAGAGAAGAAGGCCAGCTCCGCGCCCAGTTGGACCAGGGTTTCGAGGTTTGCCGGATAGACGAAGGCGAAGGCCGCGTCGCGGGCGATGGCGATGCGCTTGCCGGCCAGCAGTTGCGGCCATTCTGTTTGCCTGGCGGCGGGAAACGCCACCGGCGGCGGCAGCGCGGCCAGCGCGGTGGCCGCGATCTGCGACGCCGCGCGGTTGAGGCGTTCGTCCAGATCGGCGATTTCCTGCGCCTGCACCAGGCCCAGATGGCGTTCCGGCAGCCGAACCGCCTCGTCGCGGCGCAGCGCGGCCAGCAGCGGCAGGCGCTCAGGCAGTTGCTGGGCCAGCATCTCGGCGTGGCGCTCGCTGGCGACGTGGTTGGCGACGAAGCCGTGAAAGGCCAGGCCGGGGCGGAAGCTGGCCAGGCCGTGGGCGACGGCGGCGAAGGTCTGCGCCATGCCGGCGGCGTCTATCACTGCCGCCAGCGGCACGCCAAGCAGGGCGGCCAGGTCGGCGCTGCTGGGCGTGCCGTCGAACAGGCCCATGCTGCCTTCGATCAGGATCAGGTCGGCGTCGGCGGCGGCCTGATGCAGCCGGGCGCGGCAGTCGTCCTCGCCGTTCATCCACAGGTCCAGGCCATAGACGGTGTGGCCGCTGGCCCGCTCGAGAATATAGGGATCGAGGAAGTCCGGCCCAGTCTTGAACACCCGCACCCGGCGGCCTTGATTGCGGTGATGGCGGGCCAGCGCCGCCGTCACCGTGGTCTTGCCCTGGTGCGAGGCGGGGGCGGTCAGGAACAGCGCCGGACAGCGGCGGGCCGTCATCAGAATTCCACTCCGCGCTGCGCCTTGATGCCCTGCTCGCGGTACGGGTGTTTGACCAGTCGCATCTCGGTGACCAGGTCGGCGGCCTCCAGCAAGGCTTCCGGCGCGTGGCGGCCGGTGACCACCACGTGCTGCATCGCCGGCCGGGCGGCGAAGGCGGCCAGCACTTCGTCCAGCGGCAAGTATTCGTATTTCAGCACCACGTTCAGTTCGTCGAGGATAACCATCTCGTAGTCCTCGCTTGCCAGCATCGCCAGCGCCTGTTCCCAGCCCTTGCGCGCGGTGGCGATGTCGGCCTCGCGGTCCTGGGTGTTCCAGGTATAGCCTTCGCCCATGGTGTGGAAGTCGCAGTTGTCGAAGCCGCCCAGCAGGTCGCGCTCGGCGGTGTGCAATGCGCCCTTGATGAACTGCACCACGCCCAGGCGCATGCCGTGGCCGACGGCGCGCAGGCCCATGCCGAAGGCGGCGCTGCTCTTGCCTTTGCCGGTGCCGGTGTTGACGATGAGCAGGCCCTTCTCGCCGGTGGCGGCGGCCTTTTTCTTCTCGAAGCCCGCCTTGCGCTTCTCGGTCATGCGCTGGTGGGAGGCCGGATCGGTTTTCATGGTGTCGTCCTTGTGTGGGGCCGGCGCCGTCAGCGGCGCAGCAGCCAGATGAAGAAGGCGCCGCCGACGGCGGCGGTGCCGACGCCCACCGGGATGTCTTCCGGCGCGATCAGCGTGCGCGCGGCGGCGTCCACCCAGATCAGGAACAGCGCGCCCAGCAGCGCGCAGGCCGGCAGCAAGCGGCGGTGGTCGGCGCCGACGCAGCGGCGGGCGATATGCGGAATCATCAGGCCGACGAAGCCTATCGCCCCGCTGACCGCCACCATGGTGCCGGTCAGCAGCGACGATGCGGCGAACACCGCCAGCCGCAGCCGGGTCACGCGGATGCCCAGCGTGACCGCGGTCTGCTCGCCGGCCATCAGCGCGTTCAGCGGCCGCGCCACCGCCAGCAGCGCGATCAGGCCCAGGCACAGCGCGGCCAGCGGCGCCGGCAGCAGCTCCCAGCGCGCCTGGCCCAGGCCGCCCAGCATCCAGAACAGCACCGCCGAGGCCGAGCGGTGATCGCCCAGATACAGCATCAGATTGGCCAGCGCCATCAGCAGGAAGGACACGGCCACGCCGGCCAGCAGCAGCCGCTCGGCTTGCAAGCGGCGCTGGCGCACGGCGATGCCGGTGACCAGCAGGGTGGCCAGCAAGGCGCCGGTGAAGGCGGCCAGCGGCAGGGTGGCGCCGCCCAGCACATTGCCGCTGAACAGCAATACCGTCACCGCGCCCAGCGTGGCGCCGGAGCTGACGCCCAGCAGGTGCGGGTCGGCCAGCTGGTTGCGGGTGGTGGCCTGCAGCGCTGCGCCCACCAGCGCCAGGCCGGCACCGACCATGCCGCCCAGCAGCACGCGGGGCAGCCTAAGCTGCCAGATGATCAGGTCCTGGCCCGGCTGCCAGGCCGGCGCCACCGGCAGGCCCAGCTGGTGCAGCAGCACATTGGAGCTGACGGCGAACTCGACCGGCGCGGCGCCCAGGCCGGAAGCCAGCGGCAGCGACAGCGCGAGCAGGACCAGCAAGGCGCCCAGCAGCGGCCAGGCCGGCGGACGGTTGGCGGCGGAGCGGATCACTTGGCGAAGGCCTCCGGGTGCAGGCCGCGCGCCAGCGCGCTGATCGCGTCGGCATTGGCGATGCCGGGCGTCGCGCTGTCATAGGGCAGCACGATGAAGCGCTTGTCGCGCACCGCCGCGATCTTGTTCAGCGCCGGGTGTTTCTGCAGGAAGGCGATCTTCTGCTGCGCGGTGACCTTGCCGTAATCGATGATCACGATGGCCTGCGGATTGCGCGCCACCACGGTTTCCCAGTCGACGCGGGTCCAGCTGGCGTTGACGTCGCTCAGGATGTTGCGGCCGCCGGCGGCCTGGATCAGCGCGTCGGGCATCGCCAGCCGGCCGGCGCTGAAGGGACGGTCCTCGCCGCTGTCGTAAACGAAGACCGACGGCGTGGCCTTGCGCTTGGCGACGCGGGCGGAGATGCCGTCCACTTTTGCGCGCATGTCGGCCACCACTTTTTGCGCGCGCGGCTCCACATCGAAGATGCGGCCGAGGGCATTGATGTCGCGGTAGACGTCGTCCAGGCTCGCCGCCGGGCGCTTCATCACGTGGGCGCAGGATTCGCTGAGCTCGTAGACATTGATGCCCAGGGGCGCCAGCGAGGCCGGCGTCACCGGACCGCCGACGCGCAGGCCGTAGTTCCAGCCGGCGAAGAAGAAGTCGGCGTTGCGGGCCAGCAGCGCTTCCGACGACGGATAGTCGCCGGCCAGCTCCGGCAGCGGGCCCAGCGCCTGCTTCAGCGGCGCGTTCAGCTTGTTCCAGGCGCTGATGCCGGTGTAGCCGACCATGCGGTTCTGCAGGCCCAGCGACACCATCATCTCGGTCAGGTTGATGTCGTGGCTGACGGCGCGCTGCGGCGCGCGCTGGAAGGTGACCTTGCGGTTGCAACTGTCCACGGTGAGCGGGTAGCGGGTGGCGTGGACTTGGGCGGACAGCAGCGCGGCCAGGCCGCAGGCGATGAGCAAAGGCGGATTCAGTTTCATGCGTTTTCTTCTTCCAACAGGGTGATGCGGGGATGGCCGGCCTGAGGGTGGCGGTCCACCAGCGCGTGCACGCCGAACACCTCGGCCAGCAAGGACGGCGTCAGCACTGCTTCCGGCGCGCCGCTGGCGACGACGCGGCCGGCCTTCAGCGCGTACAGCCGGTGGCAGAAGGCGGCGGCCAGGTTCAGGTCGTGCAGCGTGGCGACGGCGGCGATGCCCAGCCGGCGCACCAGGCGCAGCAGCGACAATTGGTGGCGCAGGTCCAGGTGGTTGGTCGGCTCGTCCAGGATCAGCAGCTCCGGCTTCTGGGCCAGCGCCCGCGCCAGCAGCGCGCGCTGCTTCTCGCCGCCGGACAGGGTGGCGAAAGGCTGGTGTTGCTGCGACGTCAGGCCCACCTGGGTCAGCGCCTCGTCGACGATGGCGTGGTCGGCGGCGCTGCCGCCGCGCAGCAGCGACTGGTGCGGAATGCGGCCCATGTCCGCCACCTCGCGCACGGTCAGGCCGAAGTCCTCCGGGAATTCCTGCAGCACCACCGCGACGCGGCGGGCGAAGGAGGCGGCGGATTGGCCCCAGATGTCGGCGCCGTCGAGTTTGGCTTCGCCGGCCAGCGGCTTGTTGAAGCGGAAGGCGCAACGCAGCGTGCTGGTCTTGCCGCTGCCGTTGGGGCCGATGACGCCGACGAATTCGCCGGGCCGCACGGTCAGCGCGATGTCGCGCAGCAGCCTCGCCTCAGGCGCTGTCGCGGCGTCCGGCGACCAGTCCAGGCCGCATAGTTCCAATGCGCTCACCGCCTAGCTCCAGTGCGCGCCGGTGATGTCGCGCAGCAAGGCCACCACGCGCGGGCGGCTGGGGTGGTAGCCGATGAACACCAGCTGAGCCTGGCGCGGCGCGGCCAGCGCCTCGTCGTGGCTCAACTCGATGCGGTTGCGCACGCCCTGGGCCAGCAGCCGGCCGGGGCCTTCGGCGCAGGCGGCGAAGCCCTTGATCCTGAGCAGCGGCTCCTCGCGGGCGATGGCCTCCAGCGCCGCCGCCAGCTTGTCGGCATGCTGGGCTTCCTTGCTGCGGATCATGAACGATTGCCAGCCAGGGTCCTGATCGTGGAAATGCTTGTGGGTGGACAGGCCGTGGCTGTGCGCGGCCTGGCCGCCGTGGCTGTGGCCGTCCAGCAAGGCCTGGTTGGCCAGCGGCCGCATCGCGAGCCCGGGCATGCTGGCCACCGGGCCGTAATGGCGGTGCGCGGCCGGCGAGGCTTCGTGCAGATGCAGGCCCAGCGTCAGCCGGGTGTCCAGCTTGGCTTCATAAGCCAGTTCGATGAAGCGGATCGACGGCGCCTGCCTGCGCACGGCTTCTTCCGCCGCCAGCAGTTCATCTGCCGACAGCGCGTCTATCTTGTTCAGCACCACGATGTCGGCGTGGCCCAGCTGCTGGTCGAACAGCTCCGCCACCGCGTCGGTCTTGCCGCCGTCTCCGGCCGGCGCGAAATGGCCGGCCAGCAGCAGCGGGGTGTCGACCACCGCCAGCGTGGCATCCAGCACGAAATAGGGCGCCAGCGCCTCGCTCTGCAGCTGCGCCATCACCGCGCTGGGCAGGGCGAGGCCGGAGGTTTCGATCAGCACGTGGTCTATCTGCTGGCGGCGTTGCCACAGCGCCAGCATGGTGGGCAGGAAGTCGGCGTCGTCGTCATAGGCGACCAGGCCGTTGGCCAGGTCGTGGATTTCCACGCCGCCGGCGTCGGCGTCGCGCAGCAGTCCGCCGTCTATCGACACCTCGCCGAACTCGTTGACCAGGATGGCCAGCCGGCGCTGCTTGTTGTTCTCCAGCAGCTTGGACAGCAGCGTGGTCTTGCCGGCGCCGAGGAAGCCGGTCAGCACGGTGACGGGAAGGCGCGGCGCGCTCATGCCTGGCCTCCCTGCGGCAGGGCCGCCAGCACGGCGTCAAAGTCGCTGAATGTTTGCGGATAGTCCAGTCGCGGCCGGTCGATGACGATGAACGGGATGCCCAGCGCCGCCGCGGCAGCCGCCTTGGCGTCGAAGCCGCCGGCCTCGCCACCGTCCTTGCTGATCACGCAGTCGATTTCCCAATCGCGCCACAGCGCCTCGTTGGCGGCCTGCGAGAACGGGCCTTGCATCGCGCAGATGCGCGAACGCGAGAGACCTAAGTCCAGCGCCCGCTGCAGGTGCTGCGGGTCCGGGGCTAGGCGGACGAACCATTGATGTTTTTGCACCGCGTCGGCAGCGACGAAGCGGTGCAGCTCCTTGCTGCCGGTGGCGAGGAAAACGCGTTTTCCTTTTGTCATCGCCAGCTTGGCGGCTTCATCGCTGTCGGCGCAACGGATCACCGGATGCTCGCTGCCGCTGGCCGGCCGTTCGTAGCGCAGATAGGGCAGGGCCAGCTCCTCGGCTAGCGCCATCAGCTGCTGCGACATCTCGCTGGCGTACGGGTGGGTGGCGTCGACGATGGCGCTGGCCTGGCTGCCGGAGAGCAGCTCGCGGCGGCGCTCAACGCCGAGACGGCCGCTGACGGTGGCCACGCCGGGCACGGCCTGCTGCGCCTGTTCGTTGCCGTAATCGCTGGCGCTGCTGATCACCACGGGGCGGCCGGCGTCGGCGATGGCGCGCGACAGCGCGTTGCCGTCGCTGGTGCCGGAAAACACCCAGGCGGCGCCGATGGGCAGCGTGTCGGCCTTCACCGTGTCGCTGGTGTTGTCCCAGTTGAAGTAGCCGCGCGGGGTGAACATCCAGTTGCGTTTGCGGCGGGTGAAGCGGTTGCCGATGACGATGCTGGTCAGCATGTCGAAGCGGCGGGTGCGCAGCTCGGCCAGCGTGACGATCTCCACTGCCTGGTCCTCGCGGTAGGCGTTGCGGACGATGCCGCACAATGTCTCAGGCTTTTTGTGCTCCAGCATGATGTCCAGGATGCGGTAGACGCCTTCCTGGCGCTGGCGGCTTTGCACGTTGTAGAACACCACCGCCAGGTCTGCCTGGGCGATGTGGCGGGCGCGGGTTTCGATCCATTCCCACGGGCACAGCAGGTCGGACAGGCTCAGCGTGGCGAAATCGTGCGACAGCGGCGCGCCGAGCAGCGACGCGCAGGAGTTGGCCGAGGTGATGCCGGGAATCAGCTGCACGTCGAAACCATCGTCCTCGCGCATGTCCTCGTAAGCCAGCGTGGCCATCGCGTAGACGCCGATGTCGCCGCTGGACAGCAGGGCCACGGTCTTGCCGGCGCGGGCTTCCTCCAGCGCCAGCTGGGCGCGCTCGCGCTCCTGGGTCAGCGGCAGCGTGCGGATGTCCTTGCCGGCGATCCAGGGTTGCACCCAGGTCAGGTAGAGATCGTAGGAGACGATCACGTCGCTTGCGGCTAGCGCCTGGCGGGCGAGGTCGGGGATCAGTTCGGCGCGGCCGGGGCCGACCGAGACGAGGTAGAGTTTGCCGGTCATGGATGTGTTCTCTTGATTTTGCATTCTGTAATTGTTTTGGCGCTGTTGATGTGTGGTTCCGCCCGGCGGGCGGGTAAGGGGGCTGCGCGGCCAGCCCCTACGCTGAGCGAATCAAAGATTCGCACGCTTACAACCCCAGGCCGCCCCTGCGTCGCGCGAATTCCCGGCAAACATCAGGCTGGCAAGGCGCTGCCGAACTCGCCGTGCGCTAGCGTCGCACGGCTCAAACAAGCGGCAGCTTAAAACCTTGCCAGCCTGATTTTTACCGGCGCGCGCCAAAGGGGAGTGGGGGCGCATCGATTGCGTTTCATGTTGCATTAGGACCTGCATGGCGACGCTTACGTTAAATTCCATGCTGGCTTATCCTCCACTACCGCCACCGTTACCCCATCCAACGCAGTCTTGGGCACGATCAACCTCCCCCGCGGGCTGGCGATCAGCGCGCACGGCTCGCACACGCCGTCGACGCCGACGTTCTGCCGCACCCAGTCCGACGGCGCGCCGGTCCAACCGCGGGCGGCGACGTCTTCGCGGGCGATGACGCGCAGCGGCAGCGCGTGGCGGGCGCAGAATGCCAACAGGCCGGCTTCGTCGGCCTTCAGGTCTATCGTCGCCGCTTCGCGAACGTCGGACAGCGGCCGGCCGGCCAGCGCGTGCAGTACCGCTTGCTCGATGGCTTCCATGCTTTTGCCGCGGCGGCAGCCGATTCCCAGCGCCAGCGGCTTGACGGCCTCGGTGGCGGTGGTTACGGCCGGGATGGCGCCGGTCAGCCGCGCCGCTTCGTAGGCAAGGTCATTCGCTCCGCCTTCGTGGCCGGACAACAGCGGGATGGCGAAGCGGGCGGCTTCGTCCATCACCACCACCGCCGGATCGCTGTACTTGCTTTGCGGCAGGCCGTCGAGATAGCGGACGGCGATGCCGCTGGCCATCACCAGCACCCAGTGGCTGTGCGCATGGAAGGCGGCGCGGAATTGCTCGCGGCCGCTGGCGTCGGGCTCCAGCCACGGCTGGTACAGCCGGGCGTCCAGCGCCGATGCCAGCCTCTGTCCCAAGGGCAGCGCCTCGGCGCGCACCAGCCACACGGCGCGGCTCATGCCTGGTTTTCTTTCTGCAGGCTGGCCCGCTTGGTCTTGCGCTCGTCGCCGTCGCGGAAGATGTGGGTGAAGCCGGCCGCGTACAGGCTGGATTCGACGCCGCCTTCGCGCGACAGCGCCTCGCCCACCAGCAGCAATGTGGTCAGCAGCCAGTCTTTCTGCTTCACCTCGGACAGCATCTTGCCCAGCGTGGAGCGGTGCACGGACTGGTCCGGCCAGCTGGCGCGGCGCACCAGCGCCACCGGGGTGCTGGGCGGGTAGTGCAGCGACAGGTCGGCGACGGTCTGTTTCAGCCGCTGGCCGGACAGGAAGATGCACATCGTCGCGCGGTGGGCGGCGAAGCTGGCGATGGACTCGGTCTCCGGCACCGCGCTGGCGCGGCCGCTGGTGCGGGTGAGGATGATGGATTGCGACACCTCGGGGCGGGTCAGCTCGCTGCCCAATGCGGCGGCGGCGGCGGTGAACGAGGACACGCCGGGAACGACTTCATAGGCAATGCCCAGCGCTTCCAGCCGGCGCATCTGCTCATTGGTGGCGCCGTAGATCGCCGGATCGCCGGAGTGCAGCCGGGCGACGTCCTTGTCCTCGGCCTGGGCGCGGCGGTACAGCGCCTCCTGTTGGTCCAGGTTCAGTTCGGCGGTGTCGTGGATCTCCGCGTCCGGACGGCAGTGGCTCAGCATCTCGGCCGGCACCAGCGAGCCGGCGTACAGCACCATGGGGGCCGAGCCCAGCAGGCGGCTGCCGCGCAGCGTGATCAGGTCGGCGGCGCCGGGGCCGGCGCCGATGAAATACACTTTCATGAATGGCGTCTTTCTCTGGCTGTCTTGCGGATCAGCATGGTGGCGAGGTAGCCGCTGGCGTCTGCGCTCAGTTGCGAGGCGTCGGCGCACAGCACTTCGCCGGGCAGGCCGATGCGGCGGGCGAAGGCGCACAGCTGGGCGATGCCCATCTGGTTCAGCAGCGCCAGCACGTCCGGCAGCCGCTTGCCTATCTTCATCAGCACCACGATGTCGTGGCTGTCGATATCGGCTTGCAGCTCGGTCATGTCGTCGGGGCAGGGCAGGATCAGGATGCGTTCCTTGCCTTCGCCCAGCGGCCAGGACAATGCCGACGCGGTGGCGGCGAAGCTGGTGACGCCGGGGAAGGTCTGCGTCTCCAGTTGCGGCAGCATTTCGCGCAGCGCCGCCAGCAGGTAGCCGTAGGTGGAGTAGGTCATCGAATCGCCTATGGTCAGGTAGGCGACGTTCCGGCCGGTTTCCAATTCGGCGGCCAGTCGCTCGGCCAGCGCGCCGTAATGGCGCGACAGCGCGCCGCGGTCCGGATTCATCTCGAATTCGATTTCGCAAAAGCGGCTTTCGTCCAGCCCCAGTCCGGCCAGGCATTGCCGGGCGACGGAGGTGTCGCTGGATGTCGCGCGCGGCAGGTAGACGATGTCGGCCTCGCGCAGCGCGGCCAGCGCCGCCACCGGAATCAAGCCGGCCGGTCCCGGCCCCACGCCTATGCCGATGAGCTTGCCCAGTTTCATGCGGCCTCTCCCAGCGGCGTGCCGTCCATGCTGAACAGCCGCACCGCCACCTGCCGCACGCTGGGCACCTTGGTGGCCATCAGCGCCGCGGTGCGGTGTTCTATTTCCATCCAGTAGCTGCGCGCGTCCGGCTGGCTGCTCATGATCTGCACTACGTTCTCCACGGTATTCGCTTGTTTGATTGTTTCCACCAGCTCGGGCGCATGGCCCAGGTCGGCGGCGACGCCGGCGACGGCGTCCATCGCCATGCCGCTCTTGCCGGAGTGGGTGTCCCACACGCCGTCCAGCAGCTTGGCGATCTTGCCGGGGTGGCCCAGCACCCACAGCGTGTCGAGGATGCGGCCCTGTTCGATCAGCACCGATTCGGCGAAGTCCAGCGAATCGCCGACGAAGTTGGCGATCTGCACCACCTGCTTTTTTTCCAGCCCCAGCGTGTCGGCGGCGTAGCCGCGGCCTATCTTGCCGGGGGTGAAGGCGATGGCAGTCGGCAGTTCGCCCAGCGCCACCCGCACATAGACTTCGATCGACGCGATCCACGCCGCCTGCGACATCGGCTCGACGATGCCGCTGGTGCCCAGGATCGAGATGCCGCCGACGATGCCCAGCATAGGGTTGAAGGTGCGCTTGGCGATCTTGTCGCCGTCGACGCAGCCTATCGCCAGGTCAATGCCGGGGTCGGGCCGGCCGGCCAGCACTTCGTCCACCGCCATCCGCATCATCTGCCGCGGCACCGGGTTGATCGCCGGCTCGCCGGGCGGGATGCGCAGGCCGGGCTGGGTGACCATGCCGACGCCGGCTGCGGCCAGGAAGCGTAGCGCGCCGCTGCCGTTGAGTTTTACCTCGGCGAAGATCGTCGCGCCGTCGGTGTTGTCCGGGTCGTCGCCGGCGTACTTCAGCACTTCGGCGCGGACGGTGCCCGCATCCAGCCAGGCCACGCTTTCTACCGGCACCGCCAGGTAGAAGTCCGGGTCCGGCAGGCTGATGAAGACCTCGTCGGCATCGACGCCGTCCAGCAGCAGCATCAGCGCCGCCTTGACGGCGGCGGTGGCGCAACTGCCGGTGGTGCGGCCGCGGCGCATGCCGTTGGGCGCGGGGGCGGCGAGGTCGTAAGGCTGGCGCACCGGGCTCAGACTTCCTGCTGTTGCTGATAGACGTGTTCGATTGCGTCTATCATCAGCGCGTTGACCACGGTGGCCGCCCACGGCGAGCCGCCGCGGGTGCCGCGGTTGGTGATGCGCGGCACTTGCAGCAGCGCGCGCAGTTCTTCCTTGCATTCGCGGGTGCCGACGAAGCCCACCGGCAGGCCCACCACCAGCTGCGGCCGCCAGCCGTGATCGCGCACCAGCCGCACCACTTCGCGGATGGCGGTCGGCGCGTCGCCTATCGCCACCACGCAGTCGTTGCCGAACTTCTGCCAGGCGCGGCGGATGCCGGCGGCGGAGCGGGTGAGGCCGCTGGCTTCGGCCAAGAGCCGGGTTTCCTCGTCGTGCACGCCGCACCAGGTTTCCACTTCCAGCTGGCGCAGCACTTCGCGTTTGAGGCCGGTTTCCACCATGGTGACGTCGGTGACCACGCGGCGGCAGCGCAGCAGCGCGCGCATGCCGGTTTCGCAAGCGCCGGCAGAGAAGAACAGGTCGTCCACGCTGTTGAAGTCGCCGGTGGTGTGCACCAGCCGCATCAGCGCGGTGCGCTGCTCGGCGGGGAAGGCCGACCAGTCGCGGCCTTCATCAATAATGCGCATGCTTTCCGCTTCGATAGGATGCGGGGTATAGCGTTTCCAGGCCGGCGGCTGATTGGCGGCAGGCTCGCGCTCCAGCAGGCCGCGCACCTTGCCGTGGTGGCCGCGTTGCGGCTCGCCCACCTGCTGCTCGAAACCGACAATCTGCACCCGGTATTTGCACAGCGCGCAGTTCATCGCCGCGCGGCCTTCCGCGCCTTCCTGCGCCCGCTCCAGGAACACCTCGGCCACTTGGGCATCCGGGCCCAGGTAGGCCGCGCTCAGCACCTCGATTTCCGGATGGCGCGCCGCCAGGTCCGCGGCCGCGCCGTAGATGCGCTTGACCAGCACGCCGTCGAACAGGAAGTAGGGCAGCACCACGATGCGGCGGTAGCCCAGCAGGGCGGCGGCGCGCAGGCCGTCGGCCACCAGCGGCTTGGCGGTGCCGGAATAGCAGACGAAGGAGGCGGCGAAGCCCAGGCCTTCCTCCAGCATCCGCGCGAGCTTGGAGATTTCGGAATTGGCGTCCGGGTCCGAGGTGCCGCGGCCGACGATGACCAGACAGGCGTCGTTGCGCGAGACGGTGTGCGGCGACGCCGCCTCGGCCTCGACGATGCGCTGGCGGCATAGCGCCAGCAGCCGCGGATGCAGGTCCAGCGCCGCGCCGAAGTGAAAGGCTACGCCAGGATGGGCCTGCTGCAGCGCCAACAGCTCGCTGGGCATGTCGTTCTTGGCGTGGGTGGCGGCCAAGAGCACGCCTGGCACCATCACCACGGTCTTGGCGCCGGCGGCGATCACCTGGCCCACCGCCTCGTCTATGGTCGGGGTGGCGAACTCAAGAAAGCCGTGGGCGACCGGCCGCTCGCCGGCGCGCGCCTTAAGCGCGTCCACCAGCTGCATGAACTCGTTCACCCCGTCCGGATCGCGGCTGCCGTGGCCGGCGAGCACGATGGCGTAATCTTGCTGGCTCATTTGTGGGTCGGCTCGATCTGGCTGTCCATAGGCGCGAGCGTGCGGATCAGCATGATGCTCATGTCGGAAAAGCGCTGCTCGGCGCATTCGGCCAGCGTGCCGCGCCATTCCGCCTCGTTGCGGGTCAGGTTTTCCCACACCTCCACCGGCTGGCCGGCCGGGATGCCGTTTTCCAGCAGATAGGCGGCGATGTGCCAGGGCATGAAGGAGCGCGCCTCGTCCCACGGGCAGGGGATCACGATGGCGTTGCGGCCATCTTGAAGCACGTGAACCAGGTGGCGCTTGAACGGGGTCAGGTCGCCGCGGCGGTGGAAGGTGATGAAGCTGGTCTCGTCGAAGCACACCTTGCCGCGCGAGGCCAGGATCTGCGCCGACGAGATGCCGGGTATCGTTTCCACCGGGTGGCCGCAGGCGCGCTCCACCCGCTCCAGGTACTGGAAGCCGCTGAAGTGGATGTCGCCCATGAACACCACCACGCACTTTTTGCCGGCGCGGTGGCGCTCGGCGACGATGTCCAGCTGGGCCACCTGGTCGCGGTAGCCCATCTGGATCACTTCGGCGCTGTCCGGGATCAGCGGGCGCACCACGTCCACCACCGCGTTGAAGCCGGCCACCACGTCGGCCTCGCGTATCAGTTGGGCCGAGCGTTGCGGCAGGTAGCCGATGTCGCCGGGGCCGGCGCCTATGCAGATGATCATGCGTATTCCTTCCTTGTGTCGTTGGCGGCGGACGGGCTACAGGACGCCAGCGCCACCGTCGGTCCGATGACGATCAGCGCCGGGCTGTGGATGCCGGCCGCGCTCATGTCTTGTTCCAGCGCGTCCAGGGTGCTCAGCACCTGGCGCTGCTGCGGCAGCGTGCCGTTTTCTATCGCCGCCGCCGGGGTGTCGGGTTTCAGGCCGTGGCGCAGCAGTTCGGCGCGGATCAAGGGCAGCCGTTTGACGCCCATATAGATCACCAGCGTCATGCCGCTTTGCGCCAGCGCCTGCCAATTGGGCTCGTCGCCGTCCTGGTGCGGGTGGCCGGAGACGAAGGTGACGCCGTGGACGAAATGGCGGTGGGTCAGCGGGATGCCCAGCGTGGCCGGCACCGCCAGGCCGGCGCTGAGACCGTTTACGATCTCCACCTCGACGCCGGCCGCTTGCAGCGTCAGCATTTCCTCGCCGCCGCGGCCGAAGACGAAGGGGTCGCCGCCCTTGAGGCGCGCCACGGTCTTGCCGGCGCGGGCCTCGTCTATCATCCGCTGCTCGATGGCCGCCTGCGGCGTCGACGGACAGCCGCCGCGCTTGCCGACCGGCACGATTTCGGTATCCGGCCGCAGCAGGGTGTGGATGTCGGGATGCACCAGATCGTCCACCAGCGCCACGTCGGCCAGCTGCAGGCAGCGCGCGGCCTTCAGCGTCAGCATTTCCAGGTCGCCGGGGCCGGCGCCTATCAGGTAAACCTTGCCCGTCATCTCAGCGGCCCAGTCTTTGTTGAATCGTCAATGTCAGCTGCTCGCCGGTCAGGGCGTCGCAAGCCAGGTATTCCGCGCCCAGCGCCTCGGCCAGCTCGCGGGCGCGGCCCAGGCGGACGAAGTCCTGCTCGGTGTCCAGCACCAGCGCCGGCGCGCCGACCAGCTGGCCGGCCAGGTCCAGCGCCTGCCGCCACGGGTCGCCGTCTCCGTCCAGCGCCACATTGGCGCGGCCGTCGCTGAGGATGACCAACAGCGGCGCCGGGCCGCCCAGCTGGCGGGACAGCGTGTCGGCGGCCAGCGCCAGCGCGTGCGCCAGCGGCGTGCGGCCGCCGGTGGGCAGCTCGCGCAATGCCAGCTCGGCCTGTTCGACGCGGTTGCACGGCGGCAGCAGCAGTTCGGCCTTTTGGCCGCGGAAGGCGATCAGCGCCACCTGGTCGCGGCGGCGGTAGGCGTCTTCCAGCAGGCTCAGCACCGTGCCCTTGACCTGCTCCATCCGCTGGCGCGCGGCCATCGATCCCGAGGCGTCGACGACCAGCAGGATCAGGTTGCCCTGCTTGGCGACGCGCACCTTGTCGTGCAGGTCGGCGCGTGTGACGGCGAAATGGTCCGGATCGCGCAGAATCGCGTGGCGCAGCGTGGCGTCCACCGCCAGCTGGGCCGGCTGCGGATTGGCCTCGGCGCGCACGTAATGGCCGCGCTGGCGGCTGGCGCCGTCGCTGCGGCGGCCGGCCGCGTCGCCAGCCGACGGCGCCTGGACGCGGATGCGGGCGATGTCGCCGGCCGGCGCGGCGGCGAAAATCTGCTCCAAGCCGTGGCCGGATGGATTCTGTTCCTGCTCGCTGTCGCCATCCGGCGGCGGCTGCGTGGCGTCGCCCTGGTCCTGCGGCGGCGGAGGAGGCGGGTTGGACGCCTGTTGCGTCATCTGCTCCAGCTTGTCCTGATCCAGCCCGCTTTGCTCGAACGGTTTGCGGCGGCGGCGGTGCGGCAGCACCAGCCGGGCGGCGTCGCGGATGTCTTCGGCGCTGGCGTCGGCGCGGCCGTCCAGCGCCGCCAGCGCGCGCGCGGCCTTGTTCAGCACGATGTCGGCGCGCAGGCTGCTGACGTCGAATTCGCAGCACAGCTCGCTGACGAAGTGGAACAGGCTGTCGCTGAGCCGGGTTTGCGGCATCAGCGCGCGGGCGGCGGCGATGTTTTCGCGCAGCGCCTCGCTGTCGGCCTGCCACTGGGCGGCGAAGCCGGCCGGGTCGGCCTCGAAGGCCAGGCGGCGGCGCACCACTTCGGCGCGCAGAAGAGGCTCGCGCGGCGCGGCCACGTCCACCATCAGGCCGAAGCGGTCCAGCAATTGCGGCCGCAGATCGCCTTCCTCCTGGTTCATGGTGCCGAGCAGCGTCACCCGCGCCGGGTGGCTGACCGCCAGACCCTCTCGCTCCACGGTGTTGACGCCCATCGCGGCGGCATCCAGCAGCACGTCCACCAGGTGGTCGGCCAACAGATTCACTTCGTCGATGTAGAGCATGCCGCGGTGGGCGGCGGCCAACAGGCCGGGCTTGAACGCCTGTTTGCCGCCCTGCAGTGCCTTTTCGAAGTCCAGGCTGCCCAGCACGCGGTCCTCGGTGGCGCCCAGCGGCAGGTTGATGAAGGGCACCGGGCCGTCATGCAGCGCGCGCGCGTCGCCGGAGCACACCGGGCACAGCGGCAGCGGATGGTCGGGCTCGCAGTTGTAGCCGCAGCCGGTCGCCCGGCGTATCGCCGGCAGCACGGCGGCCAGACCGCGGGCGGCGGTGCTCTTGGCGCTGCCCTTGTCGCCGCGGACCAACACGCCGCCGACCGTCGGGTCCACCGCGCAGATCAGCAGCGCCTGCTTCAGTTGCTCTTGGCCGACGATGGCGGCGAAGGGGTAAATCGGGCTCATGCTTTATTTTCTCCGCGAGCTTCCAGCAGCGCTTCGCTATCCAGGTGCAGCTGGCGCAGGGCGGCCAGCGTCTCCGGGTCCGGCTCCGCCCACAGCTGGCGCTGCGCGGCTTCCAGCAGGCGGTCGGTGATGGCGTTCAGCGCCCACGGGTTGCTGTCGGCGAAGAATTGCTGCATCGCCGGGTCCAGCGCGTAGCTTTGCGCCAGTTGTTCATAGACCCAGTCGTCCACCACCTGGGCGGTGGCGTCGTAGCCGAACAGGTAATCGACGGTGGCGGTCAGCTCCAGCGCGCCTTTGTAGCCGTGCTTCTGGATGCCGGCTATCCACTTCGGGTTGGCCACCCGGGAGCGGAACACTCGCAGCACTTCCTCCTTCAGCCCGCGAACCGCGGGCGCTTCCGGATTGTGGCTGTCGCCGAAGAAGGCGCGCGGCTGGCGGCCGCTGAGGCTGCGTATCGTCGCGATCATCCCGCCGTGGTATTGCAGGTAGTCGTCGCTGTCGAAGATGTCGTGCTCGCGGTTGTCCTGGTTGTGCAGGGCGACCTCGACGCCCGCCAGCCGATGGCGCAGCGCGTCGCGGGCGTCGGCGCCGTTGGCCTCGCGGCCGTAGGCGTAGCCGCCCCAGTTGACATAGGCGGTGGCGAAGTCGGCGTCGTTCTGCCAGTTCTGCTCGTTGATCAGCGGCAGGATGCCGGCGCCGTAACTGCCCGGTTTGGCGCCGAACACGCGGTACAGCGACTGCGCGTCGGCGTCGGGCAGAGCACCCAGCAGTTCATTCTTCAGGTCGGCCAGGTAGTGTTTGCGCAGGAAGTTCTGCTCCGCCGGCTCGTCGAGCCGCGCCACGGTGTGCACCGCCTCGTCCACCAGCGAAATCAGGTGCGGGAAGGCATCGCGGAAGAAGCCGCTGATGCGCACGGTGACGTCGATGCGCGGCCGGCCCAGCTCGGCCAGGGGGATCACTTCCAGGCCCTGCACGCGGCGGCTTTCCTGCTGCCAGCGCGGCTTGACGCCGAGCAGGGACAGGATTTCGGCGATGTCGTCGCCGTGGGTGCGCATCGCGCTGGTGCCCCACACGCTGATGGCCACCGATTCCGGATATTGGCCGGTTTCCTTCAGATGGCGGGCCAGCATCTCGCGCGCCAGGCCGTCGCCGATGCGCCAGGCGGCTTGCGATGGCAGGCTGCGCGGGTCCACCGAGTAGAAATTGCGGCCGGTAGGCAGGATGTGGGCCATGCCGCGCGTCGGCGCGCCGCTGGGGCCGGCCGGCACGTAGCCGCCTTCCAGGCCGCGCAAGAGATTGTCTATCTCCTCGGCGGTGCGGGCCAGCTTCAGGCACAGTTCGGCGCAGACGAAGTTCAGCACCCGCTCCAGATCGGCGTTCGGCTCGATGCCGGGCAGGATGTTTTCGACGGCGGCCGGGATGGCGGCGGCAGCGTAGCCGCGCGCGGCCAGATCGGCGATCAGCGCACGCGACAGCTTCATCACCGCGTCGTGCGCGTCGGCGCGGGTGGCCAGCGCCTGGCCAGTCAGACGGGCCAATTCAATCGGTGCTTCGGCCAGCCGCTTGCCCTGGTCCTGCTGCCACAGCGGCCAGTCGCCGCCGCAGGCCGCAGCCACGCTGGCGGGCAGGCCGGGGATGCCGAGGTTGGGCAGCCGGGTCAGCGCCAGCAGCATGTCGATCAGCGCCTCGCCCTGCGGCGCGTTGCCGAGCACGTGCAGGCCGTCGCGGATTTGCGCCGCGCCCAGCTCGCACAGATAGCCGTCTATGTCCTCGATCAGGTGGGCGACGTCGACGCCGTCCATCTTGGCCAGGCTCAGCGGCACGCCGTCTTCGTTCAGCGTGTCGTCCCAGTCGTGGTCATGGTCGTGGTGGTCGTGGCCGTGATGATCATGATGATGGTGGTCATGGTGGCCGTGGTGATGGTCATGGTCGCCGTGATCGTGGTGGTGATGGTGCCCATGATCGTGGCTGTGCGCGGCCTTGGCTGGACGGTATTTCGCCGCCGCGGCCGTCGCTGGTTTCATCGCGGCCGCCGGCTTGGCCGCCTGCGCCCGGTACTTGCCGTGGACGGCGGCGGGCGCGTGCTGGTGTCCACCATGCGGGTGATCATGGTCGTGATGGTCGTGGCCGTGGTGATCATGGCCATGGTCGTGATGATGCTCGTGCTCATGCTCATGCCCGTGATCGTGGTCGTGGTCGTGCTTCAGCATCGCCGCCAGGTCGGTGTCGAGCTTGGCTTCCTTGATCAGGTCCCAGATCTGCTGTTGCAGCAGCGGCAGCTTATTCGGGTCCAGCAGCTCCACCTGGTAGTACTCATCCACCAGCTGGGTTAGCTGCGCCAGCGGGCCGTAGCTGTCGGCGGTGGTCATCGTCGGCGTCAGGTGGTCGATGATCACCGCGTGGCCGCGGCGCTTGGCCTGCGAGCCTTCGCCCGGATCGTTGACGATGAAGGGGTAGAACAGCGGCATGTCGCCCAAGAGCGCGTCCGGGAAGCAGTTCTGCGACAGGCCCACGCCCTTGCCCGGCAGCCATTCCAGCGTGCCGTGCTTGCCGACGTGGACGATGGCGTCGGCCCGCCAGTCGTCGCGCAGCCAGCGGTACAGCGCGTAGTAGTGGTGGGTGGGCGGCAGGTCCGGCGTGTGGTAGATGGCGTCCGGGTCCATGCCGTAGCCGCGCGGCGGCTGCAGCGCGACGAAGACATTGCCGTAATCGAGGCCGGAAAACACCAACTCGTCGCCGTCGACGTAGGCGCCGCCCGGCGGCTGGCCCCAGCGCTGCAGCATCTTGTCGCGCAGCGCGTCAGGCAGCTCGTCGAACCAGGCCTGGTAGCGCTTGGCCGGCACGCGAGCGGCGGCGTTTTTCATCTGCTCGGCGCTCAGGTAATCCTGATCGTAAGCGCCGCGGTCTATCAACTCGTGCATCAGCGCGTCGCTGTCTGGCGGCAGCTCATCCATCCGGTAGCCGCGGCCTTGCATGCCGCGCAGCATCGAGTATAGAGACGCGGGCGAATCCAGGCCCACCGCGTTGCCTATCTGCGAGGCCTTGCTGTTGGAGTTGGTGAAGATGAAGGCGATGCGCTTATCGGTATTGGACACATGGCGCAGCCGCGCCAGGCGCGCGGCGATGCCGGCCAGGCGGCGGGCGCGGTCCGGCAGCGGCGCGTATTGTTCGGCCTGGCCGGCTTCCGCCGGCTGCTTGAAGCTCAGCGGCACGCCGATGATACGGCCGTCGAACTCCGGCAGCGCCACGTTCATCGCGGTGTCCAGCGGGTTGAAGCCGCGGTCGGACGCTTCCCATTGCTCGCGGGTCATGCTGCTGGTGATGGCCTGCAGCACCGGTAGGTCTAGCCGGTCCGACGCCTCCACCGCCCAGCCGGGCTGGGTGGGGCCGTCGTTGTTGATGTCGCCCATCGCGAACGAGGTGGTGTTGATCAGCAAGGACACCTGGGCGCGCGGGTCGGCCAGCAGCGCCAATGCCGCCGGCAGGCCATCTTGAGCGATGGTCCGCAAGGACGAGGTGAACACCGGCAGCGCGTTGACGCCGCGTTCGGCCAGGCAATCCACCAGCAGGTCGATGAAGCGGGTGTTGCCGGACAGCCAGTGGGCGCGGTAGAAGCACAGGCCGACGGTGGGCCAGTCCGGATGGCGGATTTCAAGCCAATCTTCCAGCGAGCAGGGCGCGGCCAGCTCAGGATGGTAGACGCCGTGCTCGGGCAGCGGCTGCGGGCTCTGGTAGCCGAAGCCGGTCAGCAGCAATCTATCCGCCAGGCAGCGCATCATCTCGCCCAGGTTGGCGCTGCCGCCGGCCTGCAGATAGGCGTGAACGTCCTGCTGGAGCGACACCGGCGCGCTGCACAGCGCTTGCAGCTCCGGGTCCGGTTCGCCGGTGCCGCTGACCACGATGACCGCGGCCTGCAGCCGGCGGGCGTGGGCCAGCAATAGCTCCAGCCCCGGTATCGCGTCGGCGCGGCCCAGCACGCGCAGCACGATGGCGCGGACATCGGCCAATTGGCCGTCCAGCAGCGCCCGCATCGCGGCTTCGTCGGCAATGCCTTGCAGCGCGATGCCGGCGACGGCGGGGAAATCTTCCGGCCAGCGCGCGCGCGACAGCGCGGCGAGGTCGGTGCCGGCGTGGCTCAACAATACGATTTCGGCGCTCATGCCTGGGTCTCCGGGGCGATGTCGCCGATGCCGGTTTTATGGAAGATCAATTCTTCGACGGGCGAGCCGCCCTTCAGATGCTGGCAGACGATGCGCTCGACGTCGGCTTCGTTGACCTTGCGGTACCAGACGCCGTCCGGGTACACCACCATCACCGGGCCTTCCTTGCACACGGCGAAGCAGTGGCTGCGGGTGCGTTTGGCGCGCAGGCCTTCGCAGGCGTCTATGGTGCGGCCCAGGTGCAGGAACATCGCCTCGGAACCCTGTCCGTCCGGCGTGCAGCGCGGGCCAGTGCACATCAGCACGTGTTTGTCGTGGGTTCTCATCGCGCCTCCGGCGTCAGTTGGTCGAAGCGTTTCCACTTGTAGATGCCGGCGGAGGCGAGCCAGGTGAACAGGAAGACGGCGACGACGAAGTAGCCGAAGTGGGCCAGATCGTCGTTGAGCGCGGATATCCAGTCCCAGAAGCCGCCGGTCAGCTGCAGCTTGTCCGCCAGCAGGCCCAGGCCTTCCAGCCCGCCGATGCCGACGGCGACGATCACGGAGACGAAGGTGATGGTCAGGTTGTACCAGAGCTTGCGCACCGGATTGACGAAGGCCCAGCCATAGACTTCCACCATCATCATGCTGTCCAGCGTGTCCACCAGCGCCATGCCGGCGGTGAACAGCACCGGGAACACCATGATGTGCCACAGCGCCACGCCGTTGGCGCTCTGCGAGGTGGCGATGGCGAACAGGCCGATTTCGGTGGCGGTGTCGAAGCCCAGGCCGAACAGGAGGCCGATGGGCAGCATATGCCAGCTCTTGGTCACCATCTTGAACAGGGGCTTGAGCATGCGCGCGATCAGGCCGCGGTTGTTCAGCATCAGGTCCAGTTGCTCGTCGCAGATGGCTTCGCCGGCGCGGGCGCGGCGGAAAGCGCCCCATACCGCGCGCAGGGACGACAGGTTGATCAGCGCCAGCGTCAGCAGGAAGAAGGCCGACACGCTGGTGCCGATGACGCCGCCTATCTCCTTGAAGCCGGTGACGCGGCTTTGCAGCGCGCTGGCGGCGAACACTATCAGCGCGACGGCGATGACGACCACTGTCGAATGGCCCAAGGAAAAGAACAGGCCCACGGCGGACGGCCGGCGGCCTTCCTGCATCAGCTTGCGCACGGTGTTGTCGATGGCGGCGATGTGGTCGGCGTCCACCGCGTGGCGCAGGCCGAACAGATAGGCGAGCAGGGCGGTGGCGAGCTGGGCCGGATGGTCGGCGAAGGCGGCGAACGCCCAGGCCCAGGCCAGCAGATTGGCCAGGACCAGCCCGGCGATGATGGGCGCGTGGCGCGCCAGGCGGCTGCCGGCGGACGGCGCGGTGGATGGATGCATGGTGCCCTCGAAGACGATTCTCGTCGCGCAAGCGAGGGCACATCATTCCGTTTTCTATCCATGAACGGAGCTTGTGCGTATCCCCCGGTACACCCCGCCCGGCTTCTGCTTGCGTCGACACGTATGACGGCCGGTCTCCTGGCTCGCGCGTCGCCGTCCGGGCGCCGCCTTCCCGACCTTGCTAAGGGCCAGTGGCGTCAGGCGTGGACTCTGCGCTTACAGTTGCGGGGGCAGCCGCGGTTTCGCACCGCGTTCCCGTTTCACCCTCTAGGGGCACCGTCATTGATTGGACTGGATCATACGTGACAACGCCCAGGCTGTGAACAAGGCGCGGCTTGGCGTGTCGATGGCCGGCGCGGGGGCGGGAAGCGCTAAGGCATTGGCGGATTTGGCGTTTTCCTCTGGCGCGGGGTATGATTCGGGTCCGCGTCCAGTCGATTGGGCGCGTTTCCCATCAGATTTCGTTCGTAGGCAAAGGCTTTGCATGTTGGAGATTGCAATCACTCGATGACCTGACCCGTCCGTGCGCAAGCATGGCTGGCTGGTTGTCTACGCCCATTGTTTCGCGTGCCCATCCCCATGGCGCACGCGGCTGTCGCGTACCTGATTCGCCTGATTTCCGACAATATGAATTTATCCATGCCCGAGCAAAGGACGCTGCACGTCCTCGCCAAAGGCGGCCGCATCGCGCAGATACGCGATGACGCCGGCCGAATCCGTTCCGTCGAATGCTATACCCGCGAAGGGTATTTGCTGTCCGACTGCAGCTACCTCGTTTTCGCCAAGCTGAAGAGCAAGCGGTTGATCCAGTCGCGCAATGGCCAGCCCTATCTGATCAACCGGGCAGGCCTCTGCGCGGTGCGCGCGCAGCTCGACAACCGTTAACCCCCGGCCCGCGCCGCCGGCGGGTTGCCGCGGCGCGGCCGTTCTCAAGGAACAATCGCATGACCATCACCATTCGCAAGGAACAAACCGCCGACATCGGCGCCATTTTCACGCTGACTGAGGAGGCCTTTCGCGACGAGGCCCATTCCAGCCATACCGAGCAGTTCATCGTCGACGCGCTGCGCCGGCGCGGCCAGCTGACCGTTTCCCTGGTAGCCGATGAAGGCGGCGGCATCGTCGGCCACGTCGCCATTTCGCCGGTGGCAGTGTCTTCCGGCGCGGCTGGCTGGTATGGGCTGGGACCGATCTCGGTTTCCCCGGCGCGGCAGAAGCGGGGAATCGGCGCTCAATTGATGCGCGAGGCGCTGCGGGTGTTGCACGAGCAGGGCGCGCAAGGCTGCGTGGTGCTGGGCGATCCGGCTTACTATGGCCGCTTCGGCTTCCGCGCGCATCCCGGCCTGACTTTGCCGGGCATTCCGGCCGAGTATTTCCAGGCGCTGGCTTTCGGCGCGGAAACGCCGGTTGGAGAGGTGGCTTACGATGAGGCGTTCAACGCCGCCTAAGCGCCGCTAACAAAAATCCTGATGCTGCGTTGCGCCGACTTGCCGTACTGCTTGTACTGTCTGCGTCGGCGCGCCTTGCCTCAGGCGTGAAACAGAATTTTGTTAGCCGCTCTAAAGTCTTGAGGCAGGCGGCGCGTTCGTTCAATCGCGGATGGCGTGCCGCCGCCAGTCGGTGAGCGCCTGCTCCAGCCGAACCCAGTCGGCGTCGGCCTTGGGCAGGCCGAAGCGCAGGCTGGGGATGGATTCGAAGTAGCGGGTCAGGATGCCGCGGCCGGCCAGGTAGCGGTGCATCGCCAGGCTGTGCGCATCCGGCACCCATTGAAACAGTTCGCAGCCGCCAGCCGGCGCGAGGCCGTGCCGCTCCAGGCAGCGTTGCAGCCGCGCGCTGTCGCGTTGCAGCTTGCTGGCCATGGCCCGCTGCCATTCCACATCCCGCAGAGCTAGCTTCACCGCCTCCCGCGCAGGGCCGGCCACCGTCCATGGCCCCAGCTCTTCGGCCAGCGCCTGAAGCAGTTCCGGCCAGCCGAACACGAAGCCAGCGCGCGCGCCGGCCAGGCCGAAGAACTTGCCGATCGAGCGCAGCACGATTAGCCCCGGCTTGCCGACATGCGACAGCATGCTGTCCTCCGGCGCCGCGTCCAGAAACGCCTCATCCACCACCAGCCAGCCGCCGCGCGCGGCCAGCCGCTGCCGCCAGCTTTCCAGCAGCGCCGGGTCGAAGCGGTCGCCGGTGGGGTTGTTGGGGTTGCACAGCAATACCACGTCCAGTTGGTCTATGCCGGCGGCCAGCTCGTCAGGCGACAGCCTGAACAGCTGGTGTCCGCGCTTCTGCCAGTGGTGGGGGTGCTCGGCGTAGCACAGCGCCAGCATGCCGACGCGGCAGGGCGCGCGCAGCCGGGGCAGCAACTGGATCGCCGGCTGCGAACCGGCCACGGCCAGCAGCTTGTCGCTGCCGTAATATTCCGCCGCCGCCGCCTCCAGCCCGTCATGGTTTTGCGGCAACCGCAGCCAGCTGTCGGCCGATAGCTGCGGCACCGGCCAGCCATTGGGATTGACGCCGGTGGACAGGTCCAGCCAGTCGCCGGCCGGGATGCCGTATTCGACCGCGGCGCGCAGCAGGCCGCCTCCGTGTTCAAGCATGGATCGCTCCGATCAAGATGGCGGCCGCCAGCGACAACGCCGCCCACAGCCACATGCCCCGGTTGACCAGCCGCACCGCGCGGCCGATGTCTTCATGCGTGGGAGTGGGACCGCAACCGAGCGGCGGACGTTCCTTCCACTGGCCGTGATAGCGCGCGCCGCCGCCCAGGCTGACGCCCAGTGCGCCGGCGCCGGCCGCCATCACCGGGCCGGCGTTGGGGCTGTACCAGGTCGGCGCCTGGGTGCGCCAGCAGCGCCAGCCGTCGGAGGCATGGCCCAGCAGCAAATAGGTGAGGGCGGCCAGCCGCGCCGGGAGATAGTTCATCACGTCGTCGAAGCGGGCGGCGGCCCAGCCGAAGTGCAGGTAGCGATCGTTTTTGTAGCCCCACATCGCGTCCAGCGTGTTGGACAGCCGGTACAGCACCGCGCCCGGCGCGCCCAGAACCAGAAACCAGAACAGCGCGGCGAAGACGGCGTCGCTGCCGTTCTCCAGCACTGACTCGATCGTCGCGCGCGCGACGCCGGCTTCATCCAGCTCGCTGGTGTCGCGGCTGACGATCCAGCCGACGCGCTCGCGGGCTAGGGCCAAATCGCCGTCGGCCAAGGCTTTTCGCACCACTTCGGCGTGCTGGGCCAGGCTCTGCGCGCCGACGGCCAGATACAGCAGGACGATGGGAACGATGGCGCCCAGCCACGGCAGTTTCGCCAGCGCCCAGGCCAACAGCGTGAAAGGCAGGATCAGCAGCGAGATGGCGGCCGCGCCGCGCAGCCGCATGCGCCAGACCGGCTCAGCCTCCGGCGCGGACGGGTAGGCCAGCCGCTCCATGGCCTTGACCAGCCGGCCGAAGCCGACCAGCGGGTGCCAGCGCGGCGGCTCGCCCAGCAGACGGTCCAGCAGCAGCGCGATCGGCAGAAACAATGCGGAATTCAACAAGCGGCCCTATATAATGGCCGACCGCCGCTAGAAATTATCCAATGCGCAATTCTGTCGCGCTTTGGGCGGCCGGAATGAATCAAGCCGCCATTCTAAGCGTTGTCAGCCATCCATGCGCAGGGAGATCGCCATGACCGCCAAAACCATCATGATCCAGGGCGCCACGTCCGACGCCGGCAAGAGCGCGCTGGCCACCGGCCTGTGCCGGCTGCTGGCCCGGCGCGGCGTGAGAGTGGCGCCGTTCAAGCCGCAGAACATGGCGCTCAACAGCGCGGTGACGGCGGACGGCGGCGAGATCGGCCGCTCGCAGGCGGTGCAGGCGCTGGCCTGCGGGGTGGAGCCGCATACCGACATGAACCCGGTGCTGCTCAAGCCCAACAGCCACACCGGCTCGCAGGTGATCATCCAGGGCCGCGCCATCGGCAATATGGAGGCGCGCGGCTATCACGGCTACAAGCCCGTCGCGATGAAGGCGGTGCTGGAGTCGCATGCGCGGCTGGCGGAACAGTATCAATGCATCGTCGCCGAGGGCGCGGGCAGCCCGGCGGAGATCAATCTGCGCGACGGCGACATCGCCAATATGGGCTTCGCCGAGGCGGTGGACTGCCCGGTGATCCTGGTGGCCGACATCGAGCGCGGCGGCGTGTTCGCCCATCTGGCCGGCACGCTGGCGCTGCTGTCCGAATCCGAGCGCGCCCGCGTCGTCGGCCTTGTGATCAACCGCTTCCGCGGCGACCCATCCCTGCTCAAGACCGGCGTCGACTGGCTGGAGCAGCACACCGGCAAGCCGGTGCTGGGCGTGTTGCCCTATCTGTACGACCTGCACCTGGAGGCCGAGGACAGCATGGGCCTGGACAAGCCGGGCGGCGCGAGGGATGGGGGAGACAAGCTGCGGGTGGCGGCGCCCGCCGCGCCGCGCGTCAGCAATCACACCGATTTCGATCCGTTGCGCCTGCACCCGCAGGTGGAGTTCACACTGGTGCGCGCCGGCCAGCCCATCCCGCCGGCCGACCTGATCGTGCTGCCGGGCAGCAAGAACGTGCTGGCGGACTTGGCCTGGCTGCGGGAGCAGGGCTGGGAGGAGGCGCTGCGCCGCCACCTGCGCTACGGCGGCAAGGTGCTGGGCATTTGCGGCGGCCTGCAGATGCTGGGCAGAAAGCTGCATGATCCGGATGGATTGGAAGGCGAGCCGGGCAGCGGCGACGGCCTGGGCTGGCTGGACATGGAAACCACGCTGGCGCCGGAGAAGCGGCTGACGCGGATGCGTGGCCGGCTGACGCTGGATGAGGCCGAGGCTAGCGGTTACGAAATCCATATGGGCGTCAGCCAGGGGGCGGCGCTGGCGCATCCGGCTGTCAGGTTTGAAGATGGCTCGGTGGATGGCGCGCGCTCGGACGACGGCCAGATTTTCGCCACCTATCTGCACGGCGTGTTGGACGAACCCGCCGCCTGCCAGGCCATCCTGCGCTGGGCGGGGCTGGCGGAGCCCGAGGCGCTGGATTACCCGGCGCTGCGCGAGGCCAATATCGACAAGCTGGCGGACATGCTGGAGAAGCATCTGGATCTGGAGCCTATCCGTCACTGTCTGTTCGCCGACTCGTGAATCGGAAATGAAAAACACGGACCGCGTGCTTGCGATCCGTGTTGGCTTGCGCTGCGCTTGAAGGCGCAGCGATTCCTCAGCTTTTCAGATTATCCTTTTTGTCGAACTTCAGCAGAGCGCCTTCCGTAGCATCGCTTGGCGTTTTGTTGCTGGATGTTTGCGGATTCGGAACGCGGATGACGGATAGCGTTTCCGCATGAAAACCGTTCTTCTGATTGTTTCGTGCCGTCAGCCAGTCGCCGCGAAGCGTCGATAGCGACGAGGCATTGAAGCCATGGCCGTTGTTGCCGTCGGCCACGGCGGCGTCGCCATACAAAACTGCGTTTTCCAGCGCGCTGAAGCCGTGCTGTTTATTGCTGGATGCTTGCGCCACCGTGATGTCCATCGTCGCGCCATCGGCGGCGAGGAAGCCTTCCTTGCCGTTGCCGGATGCCTTGGCGGAATTGGCGTTGATGAAGGAACCTGCACCCTGGGCGAAATAACCTGGCCCCTGATTGTTCAGCGCGGCGCTGGCGGTGTCGCCGTATTTGTTCGCCTCGATCTTGCCGCCTTCAACGGCAATGAAGCCATTGCGGGCATTTCGTTCCGCTATGGCACCATGCGCCCAAATCGATCCGCCGGTCAGCGCATTGAAGCCGGCGATACCGCAATCTGAGGCGCGGGATTGCGATGCGTCCAGCGAGCCGGCCAGTTCCGCGCAAAAGCCAAAGCCCAGACCCTCCTTGGTGTGAGCCGCGGCGATGGCGGTGCAGCCCTGCGCGTCCAGCGAGCCGCCGGCGAAGGCGTGGAAGGCTACGTCGCCAGCCTCGGTGACGACTACGCCGGGTTCGCAGCGGATGGCGGAGCCGTAGCGGCTGCTGACGCCGTAGTAGAACTTGTTGATGCGCATCGCGCCGCCGACCAGCACTTGGCTGTTGTAGTTGGCGAACACGCCGCCGCCATACGATTGATCGGCCCAGACGCCGTGGGAGATCCAGCCATTGCCGTTCAGCGTCATGCCGTTGATCCGGCGGATGCTGTTGCCGCGCAGGAACAGGAAGCCGCAGCCGTTGTTGCCGGCGCTGTTGAAGTTCAGCACCACTTTGTCTGGGTTGGCCTCGTTGCCAATGATTTCGACGCGGTCGCCGTAGGCGATTTGCGGCTCCAGCGCGGACAGGCCATCGTAGACGCCGTCTTCCAGCTGGATGCGGATATAGCCTTTGCCGCGGATGCTGGCTTTGGCGCAGAAATCGAGCGCGCCCTGTATCGTCGGGAAGACCGAGGGAACGGACAGCATGACGAAGCCTTCGATCGCGCCGGGGCTCAGCGTCAGGCCTTTGTACGACAGCTTGCCGGGGCCGCTGTAGCTGAAAAGATCGGCCAGCAGCGCGAAATCGCTGACCAGGAACACGCCTGCGGGCAAGCGCTTGACGCCTTGGGCGGCCGCGGCCCGCAGGGCGGCGGTGCTGTCGGTCGCGCCGTCGCCTACCGCGCCGAAGTCCAGCACGGACGCGGAGGCCAGCGGTTCCGAGCTGTTCCACTTGCCGCCGGCCCATACCGACAGGCGGTTGCGCTTGTTGTCATAGGCGACCGGCGCGTTGCCCGGCGCGGTTTGGGCCGGCGCGGCCGGCAGCGCGTCGTAGGCCGGAAGGCTCTGGGAAGGGGGGAGGTTGATGGCGGCGTCGCCGCTGACGCCGATGGTGACGGTTACTTCGGACATGGTGCGGCCTTTCTTCTGGCGTGTTGATCCAGCGCCAGTATCGCGGCCGCGCGCGTTTGGGTTCAGATGGCGCTGTTCAGTGGCGGCATCTCAGCCAGCTTCCGCCGCGATCGCAGCCAGCAGCGTCGCAGCCAGCTCCGGCCGGCAGATCAGCAGGTCCGGCATTTTCACGTCCGCCTGGTTGAACACGCAGGGCGAGCCGTCTATCCGCGACGCGTGCAGGCCGGCGGCCAGCGCCACGCCCACCGGCGCGCAGGTGTCCCATTCGTTCATGCCGCCGGCGTGCAGATAGGCGTGGGCCTCGCCGCGCAGCACCGTCATCGCCTTGGCGCCGGCCGAGCCCATCGGCACCAGCTCCGCGTTCAGCCTGGCGGCAACGCGTTCGGCCAGCGCCGGCGGGCGGCTGCGGCTGACCAGGATTTTCAGCCGGCCTTCCGGCGCGGGGGCAAGCAGGGGGGCGGGAGTGGACAATAATTCGCCGCGGGCAGGCAGGGCCACGGCGGCGGCGGCGGGCGCGCCGTCCACCGCCAGCGCGACGTGCACCGCCCAGTCGTCGCGGTCTGGCTCGCAATATTCGCGGGTGCCGTCCAGCGGGTCGACGATCCAGACTCTGCGTTTTTCCAGTCGGCCGGGTTCCGGCGCCGATTCCTCCGACAAAATGCCGTCGTCCGGGCGCGCCGCGCGCAGCAGCTCAAGGATCAGGGCGTTGGATTCGGCGTCGCCGCGCGCGCCCAGCGCCTTGCCGCCCTCAGGCGGGCAGCGGCGCAGGTCCTGCAGCAAGCGGGCGGCTGCGGCGGCCGCGCGGGCGGCGAGTTGATGATCTTCCGGCATGGGTGGCTCCTGGCGTCGATGCGGGAGTGATACACCGTATCGGCGGGCGCGGCAATGGCAGGGCTCAGAAGTACTCCACGCCGGGCAGAGGCTTGGCGTCGGCCTGGCGCAGGATGAAGTCCTCCACCTCGGCGGCAGGCAGCGGCTTGCACAGCAGATAGCCCTGCACCACGTCGACGTGGATGCTGGTCAGGAAGGTCAGCTGCTGCTGGGTTTCCACGCCTTCTGCCACCACCTGCAGGCCCATGCGGTGGGCGAGATAGGCGATGGTGTCGCACAGCGCGCTGCCTTTTTCGTCATTGTTGATGTTGCGGATGAAGGACTGGTCTATCTTCAGCGTGTCCACCGGGAAGCGGGTCAGATAGGCCAGCGCGGAATGGCCGGTGCCGAAGTCGTCTATCGAGCTGTGTATGCCCATCGAGCGGAATTGCTCCATCATGGTGATGGACTGCTGCGGCGACAGCATGGTGCAGGACTCGGTGATCTCCAGCTCCAGATGGCGGGCGGCCACGCCGGTTTCCTTCAGCACGTTGGCGACGAATTCCGGCAGCTCGTGGTCGGTGAATTGCGCGACGCTCAGGTTCACCGCCATCCGCAGCTCGGCGCCGCCCTTGTCCTGCCACACTTTAAGCTGGCGGCAGGCCTCGCGCAGCACCCAGCGCCCCAGCGGCAGGATCAGGCCCGACTGCTCGGCGATGGGGATGAACTGCATCGGCGAGATCATGCCCTTTTTCGGATGCTGCCAGCGCACCAGCGCCTCGACGCCCACCGCGCGTCCGGTGGACAGCTCGACCTGCGGCTGGTAGTGCAGCACCAGCTCGCCATGGTCTATCGCGTGGCGCAGCGATTTTTCCAGTTCGACGCGTTCCCGCATCTGGCGGCCCAGCTCTTCTTCATAGACCTGGATCCTGCGGGTGCCGCGCTGCTTGGCCTGGTACAGCGCCATGTCGGCGCGGGTCAGCAGCTCCTGTCCGTCGGCGCCGTGCGCCGGACCCAGGCTGACGCCTACGCTGGCGGTCAGGCTGAGCATCATTTCGTCCACCGGGAACGGTTCGCTGATGGCATCCAGCACCTGTCCGGCGATGGATTCCGCCTCGGCGGCGTCCGCTACGCGGGTGAGGATGGCCGCGAACTCCACGCCGCCCAGCCGGGCGGCATGGCCCCGCGCGCCCAGCGTTTTCCGCAGCCGCTGCGCGACATGGCGCAGCAGCAGGTCGCCGATGCGGTTGCCGTACACGTCGTTGATGAATTTGAAGTCTCCCAGGTCCACCAGCAGCGCGGCGAACGGCTGGCGCTCTCCGGCGATGGCGAACAAGGCGTTCAATTGCTCCAGCAGGCCGCTTTCATTGTGTAGGCCGGTCAGGGTGTCGAAATAGGCCAGGCGGTTGATTTTTTCCTGGGCGGCCACGCGCGAGGAAATGTCGATGTAGCTGACGCGCAGCAGGTGGCCGGTTTCGCTGGGCAGCTTGCTCAGCCGGACTTCGCAGGGAATGGTGCTGCCGTCCGGGCGCTGGAGGATGCGCTCGAACGGCGCGATCTCGCCTTGCTGCGCCCGCTCGGCGTGAAGGATGACGCTTTCCGCGACGGGCAGGCCGTCGGGCTGCTCCGCCGCGTACAGCGAGGTCGGGCTGGTGCCGACCAGCGCCTGCAGCGTGCGTCCGGTCAACTTCTCCGCCTGCTGGTTGGCGTCGACGAAGCGGCCGCTGTCCAGGTTGTATACCAGGATGGCTTCCGGCGCCTGTTCGATCAGCGCGCGGAAGCGCTGCTCGCTCAGCCGCAGCGATTCGGTCTTTTCTTCCACCAGCTTGCTCAGCCGTTTCTTCAACCGGGCCAGATCGAGGTGGGTGTTGACGCGCGCCAACAGCTCGCTGCGCTCGAAGGGCTTGATGATGAAGTCGACCGCGCCGGCGGCGAAGCCGTCGACCTTGGTTTGCGAGTCGCTGACCGAGCTGAGGAACAGCACGGGAATGTCGCGGGTGCGCGGGTTCTGCTTGAGTTCGCGGCACACGGCCAGCCCATCCATGTCCGGCATGCTGAAATCCAGCAGGATCAGGTCCGGCGGATGTTTTTGCACCAGGTCCAGCGCCTCGGCCCCGCTTTGGGCGGAGCTGACCTGATAGCCCTGAGTGGATAGCAGGGCCACCAGCATCATCAGCGCGGTCATGGTGTCGTCGACAACCAGAATGTCACCTGGCACCGGCATTCGGCTTCTCCCGCAAATAATTCCACCACATCCAGTCTAGTCGTTTTCAAATCCATTAGTAGTATTCCTGATTGTCTACACTTCAACATCGGCATGGCGGCGAATGGGAGAGCGGAGTGAAGCTTACTGTCGGCAAGAACATGGCATTGCTGGTGTTGGCGGCGCTGTTGGGCCTGGCGCTGTTGACCGGACTGGAGCAATACCTGATGGAGAAAGTGTATGACGGCGCCAATTTCGGCAACGTCAACGCGGTGCCCAGCCTCAAGGTGCTGGGCGAGCTGCGGCGCGCGTTCCAGGATTGCAGCACGCAGGCGGGACGGCTCGATTACGACACCGACAAGGGCGAGCGGGCCAAGATAGAAAAGAAGGTCCAGGAGGCCCGCGATGGGGTGAGCAATTCGATCCGGTCTTATGAAACGGACGGCTGCGCCGGCGGCAATTGCTTCGCCGACGAAATAGACAAGTCCTGGCTGGAAAAGGAAAAGCCGGTCTGGCTGCGCTATCAGGCCAGCCTGGACAAGGTGCTGCAGGCGGGCGGCAATGGCGAGCAGGGCGCGGTCAAGGCGCACCAGCTGCTGCTGGCGCTGGACCCGATCTCCGACCAGATGCTTGAGTTGATAGACAAGCATATCGATTACAACATCGTCATCGCCAAGAAGTTTTCCGACGAAGCCGTGGTCACCAAGCGCAACGCCATCGCGCTGACGCTGATCATCTGCGCGGTGATGCTGGTGGCCATCGCGCTGATCGGCTACTGGACCAGCCGCTCCATCCTGGGGCAGCTGGGCGGCGAGCCTTCCGAGGCAGCCGCCATCGCCGCGCGGCTGGCGGAGGGCGACCTGGCGAGCGACATCCTGTTGCGGCCGGGAGACGACAGCAGTCTGATGGCCAGGCTGCAAAGCCTGATCGCGTCGCTGGAGGATCTGGCCAGCCGGGCTTACGCCATCGGCCAAGGCGACTTGAGCCAGGAAGTGAAGCTGGCGTCGGACAAGGACAGGCTGGGCATCGCCATCAACGAGATGATACGGATGCTGCGCGGCGCGCGCGCCGAGGACGAGCGGCGCAACTGGCTGAAGGACGGCTACGGCCAGATTTCAGCCGCGCTGACCGGGGACCTGGCGACCGAGCAACTGGCTGACGCCGCCATCGGCCTGATCGGCCGCTATCTCGACGCCGGGCGCGGCGTGTTCTACCTGTACCGCGAGGACGAGCTGCGGCTGGACCTGGTCGGCAGCTATATGTACACCGAGCGCAACAACCTGGGCGCCAGCTTCGCGCTGGGCGAGGGCGCGGTGGGGCAGGTGGCGCGCGAGCGCAAGCCCATCATCCTGGAAGTGAGCGGCGATGATGCCGCCGCGCCCATCGTCACCGGCACCATGCTGGCCTTGCCGCGCTACACCTACACCTATCCCTTGCTGCACGAAAAAGAGCTGGTCGGGGTGGTAGAGCTGTCCAGTTTCGAGCATTTCGACGAGCGCAAGCTGGAATTCCTGTCCAATGTCGGCGGCATGCTGGCGTCCTTCTTGTTCGTCGCCGAGCAGCGGGTCCACATCCGCAAGCTGCTGGCGGCCAGCGAGGCGGCGGAAAAGGAAATGCGGGAGCAGAGCGAGCAGCTGCGCGAAAGCAATGCGCGGATGGAAGAGCAGCAGCAGCAACTGCAGCAGCAGTCGGAAGAGCTGCAGCAGAGCAACGCGCAGATGGAAGAGGCGCAGCAGCAGTTGCGGCAGCAAACCGAAGAGCTGCAGCAGACCAATGCGCAGATGGAGGAATCGCAGCAGCAGCTGGAACAGCAGAACCGCGAGCTGGAGGAGTCGAGGCTGCTGCAGGAGGCCAGGGCGAAGCAGCTGGACCAGGCCAGCAAGTACAAGTCGGAGTTCCTCGCCAATATGTCGCACGAGCTGCGCACGCCGTTGAACTCCATCATCCTGCTGTCGAAGATGATGGTGAACAACGAGGACGGCACGGTGAAGGACGAGGCGCTGAAGTGGGCGCAGGTGATCCACCGTTCCGGCGAGGACCTGCTGCGGCTGATCAACGACGTGCTGGACCTGTCCAAAGTGGAGGCCGGCCGGATGGACGTGCACCTGGCCACGCTGAGCAGCCGGGACGTATGCAGCGAGCTGCAGGGCATGTTCGAGCATCTGGCGCGCGACAAGGGGCTGGACTTTGTCGTCGACGACAGCCTGAAGAGCGATTTCGTATCCGATCCGGACAAGCTGTCGCAAATCCTGCGCAATCTGCTGACCAACGCGATCAAATTCACCCGCAGCGGCGGCGTCACGCTTTCCATGAGCCGCCACCCGGACGCGGCGCTGCCGATACGCATCAGCGTGCGCGACAGCGGCATCGGCATTCCGGCGGAAAAGCGGAGCGTGATCTTCGAGGCCTTCCAGCAGGCGGACGGCTCCACCTCGCGCGAATTCGGCGGCACCGGCCTGGGCCTCACCATCAGCCTGCGCTTCGCCCAGATGCTGGGCGGCACCATCGAGCTGGAGAGCGAGCCGGGCGAGGGCAGCGAGTTCATCGTCTGGCTGCCTGAGAGCGGCAGGCCGGAAACGGCGGCGGCCGGACCGGTTTCATTGGAGGTGGCGGACGACAGGGCGGCGCTGCGGCGCGGCGACAAGGCCATTCTGCTGATAGACGACGACTCGGTGTTCGGCCAGATGCTGGTGGCGATGAACCGGCGGCTGGGCTACAAGACGCTGCTGGCGCAAAGCGGGGCAGAGGGGCTGGAGCTGGCCGCCGAGCACGGGCCGGCCGGCATTCTGCTGGATCTGGGCTTGCCGGATATGGACGGCACCCAGGTGCTGCATGAGATCAAGACCCGACCGGCGCTGGCGGACATCCCGGTTTATATCGTTTCCGCGCGCGACCGCGACGAGGCGCTGCTGCAGCAGGGCGCCATCGGCTTCCTTCGCAAGCCCGCCAGCGACAAGCTGCTGGCGGCGGCCGAGGCCGAGCTGGTCAAGGCGGTGGGCGGCAAGGAAGGCGGCATCCTGGTGGTGGAGCGCGGCGGCATCAGCCGCGATGAGGTGTCCAAGCTGGTCGGCGGCATCGGCGGCGACATCGTGGCGGCCGCGCCCGACGCCGACTGGAAGGCGCTGCTGAAACGGCACCGCAGCCAGCTGGCGGTGCTGGACCTGGGCAAGGCGGAGGTCGCGGACAGCGTGGCCGTAGCCGAGGCGCTGCGCGGCGTGGATCCCGACATCTCGCTGGTGTTCTACGCCAGCGGCAAGCCCAGCGAGGAGGACGAGGCGGCGTTGCGGGCCTATTCCGACTGCGTGATCGTCAAGACGCCGCAGGCCGGCCAGCGGCTGTTGGAAAACGTGGAGCGCTTCCTGAAGGACGTGCCCAGGCAGCGGGCCGAGCTCAAGGCGCCGATGGCGCCCGCGGGCAGCAAGCTGCTGGCCGACCGGCACGTGCTGGTGGTGGACGACGATCCGCGCAATCTGTTCGTGATCACTGCGGCGCTGGAGCGGCACGGCGCCAAGCTCAACAGCGCGGTCAACGGCCGGCGGGCGCTGGAGTTCCTGCAGCACCAGAGCGTGGACCTGGTGCTGATGGACATCATGATGCCGGAAATGGACGGCTACCAGGCCATTGCCGCCATCCGCGCCAACCCAGCCTGGAAGGACATTCCTGTGGTGGCGATCACGGCGAAGGCGTTGCCGGCCGAGCGCGAGAAGATCCTGGCCACCGGGGCCGACGACTATCTGTCCAAACCGGTGGATTACGACGTGCTGGTGGCCAAGGTGGCGCAATGGTGCGCGGGGCGGGCTAAGTGAGCGTGACGGTGCAGCAGCGCTCCGGCCAGTGCAAGGTCGCCATTCTGGGGCGGCTGGACCGGCAGGAAGACCGCAATGTGGTGCTGGACCTGCTGCGCGCCAATCCGGAGCAGGCGCTGGAGTTGAGCTTTTACGATGCTGATTTATTGTGCGTGGAGCTGTTGTGCGCGATGGCGGACCGGCTGAACGGGGGCGGCAAGCTGAAGATCGTCGCCTACCATGCCTTGCTGGCGCATGGCCTGACGCGGCTGAATCTGCCCGTGCGGCTGGTGTCCGGCCGGACCGCGCCGGCCGACGCGCGGCCAAATCCGCGGGCGCTGGCGCTGGCCGGGTCCGCGCAAAGCCTGGAGTGCATCCTGCACATCGTCGAGCGGCTGCCGATGTCCGAGATGACGGTCTTCGTCGCCCAGCACGTGCAGGAAAACCAGGTGAATCTGCTCGATCAGCTGCTGAAATCGCGCACCGGCTACAACGTGGAAATGCCGCAGCACATGGCGCCGGTGAAAACGGGGACGATCTACGTGGCCCCGCCCGGCCACCATATGCGGGTGGGGCATGGCTATGTTTACCTGACCCGCGACCGCCAGATCCAGTTCGCGCGGCCTTCCATCGACGTGCTGTTCGAGTCGCTGGCCGGCGAGTACGGCGCGGAGGCGATGGCGGTGTTGTTGTGCGGCTTCGGCCAGGACGGCACCGACGGCTGCGCCGCGCTGCGCGCCGCCGGCGCCTGCGTGATCATCCAGGATGGCGGCGAGTGCGCGCCGGCGCGCGTGATGCCGGACGCGGCGCGCAACGCCGGCCATTACGATTACCTGATGAGGCTGCCGGCGATCGCCAGCGTGGTCGCGGCCGCGGCGGCCGGCGCCGAGGCCCAGCCGGAGGGGGAGCTGCTGGAGCTGTTCCTGGCCGCGCTGGTCAGCCATTACGGCTATGATTTTCGCAATTACCAGCGCGACAGCCTGAAGCGCCGGATCCGCAACCTGATGGGGCAGTTCCACATGGGCGGCTTCGCCGATTTCCAGCGCGCGGTGCTGTCCGACGTCGCGCTGTTCGAGCGCCTGTGCGCGGAGCTGCCGGTGGGCGTGACCAGCTTCTTCCGCCATCCAGAGCAGCTGAAGCTGCTGCGCGAGGAGATCCTGCCCTATCTGTCCAGCTTTCCGCTGATCAAGCTGTGGTCGGCCGGCTGCTCCAGCGGCGAAGAGGCCTATTCGCTGGCCATCGTGCTGGACGAGCTGGGCTTGCTGGACCGCAGCCACCTGTTCGCCACCGACTTCAATCCCTATCTGCTGGCCCAGGGCAGCAGCGCGCTGTTTCCCGCCCAGGCGCTGGACGCCAACCGCGCCAACTACCTGGGCAGCGGCGGCAAGCGGCTGTTCGACGCCTATCTGTCCCGCAACGGCCGCTTCCTGCAGGCCGACGATCATCTGCGACAGCGCATCCTGTTTTACCGCCATTCGCTGACCGACGAAGGCATCTTCAACGAATTCCAGCTGGTGGTCTGCCGCAACGTGCTGATCTATTTCGACACCGAACTGCAGCGCCAGGTGCTGCGGCGCTTCGCGCAATCGTTGCATGCCGAGGGCTTCCTGGTGCTGGGGCCGCAGGACGGCCTGAACCGCCTGGCGCTGGACATGGGCTTCGAGCTCTATCGCAGCGGCAGCCATATCTATCGCGTGGGACGGAGCGCCGCGTCATGAGCCGGAAATTCGTGATACTGGTGGTGGACGACAATGGCAACAACCGCGTCACCCTGCAGGCCCTGCTTGGCCGGCTGGACGATTGCGAGGTGCTGGAGGCGGGCTCCGGCGAGGAGGCCCTGCTGATCACGCTGGAGCGGGAGGTCAACCTGATCCTGCTCGACGTGCAGATGCCGGGCATGGACGGCTTCGAAACCGCCAGCCATCTGCAGATGACCGAACGCACGCGCGGCATTCCCATCGTCTTCGTCACCGCCATTTTCAAGGCCGACGAATTCATCGGCCGCGGCTACGGCCTGGGCGCGGTGGATTACCTGATGAAGCCGCTGGACGACAACCTGCTGCTCAACCGCGTCCGGCTGTACCAGAAGCTGCACGAGCGCGAGATGGCGCTGGAGGCGCGCAGCCAGGCCTTGCTGGACGCCAATGCCCAGCTGACCGAGGCGCGCGACGCGGCGGAGGCGGCCAATCGCGCCAAGAGCGAATTCCTGGCGGTGATGAGCCACGAAATCCGCACGCCGCTCAACGGCGTGATCGGCATGACCGACCTGCTGAGGCGAACCCGGCTGGACGAGCGGCAGCGCCACTACGTCAGCGTGGTCCACCGCTCTGGCGAGAGCCTGCTGGCCATCATCAGCGACATCCTGGACTTTTCCAAGATAGAAGCCGGCAAGTTCGAGCTGGACAATCGGCCGTTCTCCCTCAACCTGCTGGTGGAGGAAATCGTCGAGCGGCTGGCGCCGGTGGCCTACGGCAAGGGGCTGGAGCTGATGTGCGCGCTGCCGCTGATGCCGGTGGACGTGGTCGGCGATGGCAAGCGCCTGGGCCAGGTGCTGACCAATCTGGTGGGCAACGCGATCAAGTTCACCGAGTCCGGCCAGGTGCTGGCGCGGGTGGACAGCGTGGCGGAGACGGCGTCGGAGCTGACCTGCCGGATCAGCGTCCGGGATACTGGCATCGGCATCTCGCCGGAGCAGCAGAAGCGGCTGTTCCAGCCCTTCTCCCAGGCTGACAGCTCCACCACCCGGCGCTTCGGCGGCACCGGGCTGGGCCTGGTGATCTCCCAGCGGCTGGTCGGCATGATGGGCGGGAGCATCGAATTGGCCAGCGAGCCCGGCGCCGGCGCCGAGTTCCACTTCACGCTGAGCCTGCCGCGCGCGTCGAGCAGCCTGTCGCCGCCGCCTCCGGCCGACGGCGTGGCGCGGATGAGGGTGCTGGTGCTGGACGACAACGTCACCAATCTGGAGATTCTGGAGCAGCAGCTGGCGTCCTGGAAGTGCCACATCCACGCCTTCCATGAGCCCGGGAAGGCGCTGGACTGGCTGGCGGCGGGGCATGAGGCGGATCTGATCGTGTCGGACATGATGATGCCGGAGATGGATGGGCAGATGTTCTTGAGCCTGGTGCGGGAGCGGTTGGGGACGTCGGCTCCGCCGGCCATCATCCTCAGTTCCGCCGCCGACGACTTCCAGCAGTTGAACGGCGCCGCGCAGCTGGCGCGCCAGGTGTTGACCAAGCCGGTGCGCCGGTCTGAGTTGTACAACGCCTTGTTGCAGCTGGGATCGTCCGTCGCCAGGGTGGCGCCGGGGGAAGAGGGCGGAGACGACGGGCAGTCGAGGCTGAAAGGCCGAGTCTTGCTGGTGGAGGACAATCTGGTCAATCAGGAGCTGGCGACGGCGATGCTGGGAAATCTGGGTTGCGAGATGGAGCTGGCGCGTAATGGCGAAGAGGCGCTGCGCTTGTGGCAGGACGGGGCGTTCGATCTGGCGCTGATGGACTGCGAGATGCCGGTGATGGACGGCTGGCAGGCCACCGGGGCGATCCGGGAGCGGGAGAGGGAGCGCGGCGGCGGCGCGCGCCTGGCCATCGTCGCGCTGACCGCCAACGCCGGCATGGGCGAGCGGGAACGCTGCCTGGAGGCCGGCATGGATGATTATCTGGCCAAACCCTTTACCCAGCAGGAGCTATGGTCGGCGCTGTCCCGCTGGCTGCCTTTGGGCGGGGAGGCACCTGCCGGAGCGGAAGCGGCGGCGGGCGATGCGGAGAGGCGAGATGGCGAATGGCTGGATGCCGGCACGCTGGACGCGATCCGGGGAATCAAGGCGGATTTGCTGCCGCGCATGCTGAGCGCCTGGATGGGCGAGGGGCCGCGGCTGTTGATCGACATTCGGCAGGCGGTGGACGCCGGCGATGGTTCCGGCCTGTTCCGCGCGGCCCACGCGCTGAAGAATTGCGCCGGCAGCGTGGGCGCCCAGCCGCTGGCTTCGCTGTGCCTGGCGCTGGAGCAGTTGGGCAAGGGAGAGGGGCTGGCGCCGGCCGTGGATTTGCTGCCGGAGCTGGAGCGGGCGTTCGGCTGCACCATAGAGGCGTTGCGCGCGCTGGACGAGGGCAAGGGGCTCGATTGAGGGGGAAAGGGACGCGCGGAAATGAAAAACGGCGCAGGCAGTGCCTGCGCCGTCGGCGTCTGGAACGCGGAAGCGTTTATTCTTCCGGCACGTTCAAGGCATTGACGCTGTAGCCGGCGTCGACGTAGGTGATCTCGCCGGTGATGCCGGAGGCCAGGTCGGACAGCATGAAGGCGGCGGCGTTGCCCACTTCCTCGGTGGTCACGTTGCGGCGCAGGCAGGCCTGGCTGGAAGCCATGTTCAGCAGCTTGGAGAAGCCGGAGATGCCCGCGGCGGCCAGGGTCTTGATCGGACCGGCGGAGATGCCGTTGACGCGGATGCCTTCCTTGCCCAGGCTGGCGGCCATGAAGCGCACCGACGCTTCCAGGCTGGCCTTGGCCAAGCCCATCACGTTGTAGTTCGGGATCGCCCGCACCGCGCCCAGGTAGGACAGCGTCAGCAGCGCGGCCTTGCGGCCCTGCATCATCGGACGCGCGGCCTTGGCCAGCGCCGGGAAGCTGTAGGACGACACGTCGTGGGCGATCTGGAACGCTTCGCGGCTCAGAGAATCCAGGAAGTCGCCTTCCAGCGCTTCGCGCGGGGCGAAGCCGATCGAGTGCACCAGACCGTCCAGGCCGTCCCATTGCTTGGCGAGGTCGGCGAACAACTGATTGATCTCGTCGTCGTTCTGCACGTCGCAGCGGTAAACCAGCTTGGAGCCGAAGTCGGCCGCCATTTCGCGGACACGGTCCTCCAGCTTGTCCACCACGTAAGTGAACGCCAGCTCGGCGCCTTCGCGATGACAGGCCTGGGCGATGCCATAGGCGATCGAGCGGTTGGAGATCATGCCGGTGATCAGGATTTTCTTGCCTTGCAGAAAGCCCATTTGGTGTCCTTCACATGTAAACAGCCAGCCATTATACCGAATGCCGGCGATTTGCAGCAGCGTCGTGGAAGCTAAGCGCCGGTTTCGGCAAGGATAACCCCTTGGACATAGGGGGAACGGAACTTTGTGGCGCAGGTTGCCGCCCGCTCCACCGCTTGCTACCATCCCGAATTAAGCACACCCAATTTTGACGAGGAAGCCATGAGCGATCTGATCCTGCACGTAACCGACGATTCTTTTGAAAACGATGTCCTGAAGGCCGACAGCCCGGTGCTGGTCGATTACTGGGCCGAATGGTGCGGTCCGTGCAAGATGATCGCCCCGATCCTGGACGAAGTGGCCAAGGAATACGAAGGCAAGCTGAAAGTCGCTAAGCTGAACATCGACCAGAACGAGCAGACTCCGCCCAAATTCGGCATCCGCGGCATCCCGACTCTGATGCTGTTCAAGGACGGCCAAGTCGCCGCCACCAAGGTCGGCGCGCTGTCCAAGAGCCAGCTGACCGCCTTCATTGACAGTCAACTGTAAAGCGTCTATTCTCCACGCACAATCTTTCATGACGGGTGGCATAAACAAGCCGCCCGTTTCGTTTACGCTTCCACACCCCCGACAGGCGCTCCGCCTCACTACTACCGAGTCGACCTCACGACCGCTATGCACTTATCTGATCTCAAACATCTCCACGTATCCGAGCTCGTTGAAATGGCCATTTCCAACGAGATCGACGGCGCCAACCGGTTGCGCAAGCAGGATCTGATCTTTGCGCTTTTGAAGAACCAGGCCAAGAAGGGCGAGAGCATTTTCGGCGAGGGTACGCTGGAAGTGTTGCCGGATGGCTTTGGTTTTCTGCGCAGCCCGGACACGTCCTATCTGGCGGGCCCGGACGACATCTACGTCAGCCCCTCGCAGATCCGCCGCTTCAACCTGCATACCGGCGATTCGATCGAAGGCGAGATCCGCACGCCCAAGGACGGCGAGCGCTATTTCGCGCTGGTGAAGGTGGATAAGGTAAATGGCGAGGCGCCGGAGAATTCCAAGCACAAGATTCTGTTCGAGAATCTGACGCCGCTGTTCCCGACCGAACAGTTCAAGCTGGAGCGCGACATCCGCGCCGAAGAAAACATCACCGGCCGCATCATCGACCTGATCGCGCCGATCGGCCGCGGCCAGCGCGCGCTGCTGGTGGCGCCGCCGAAGTCCGGCAAAACCGTGATGCTGCAGCATATCGCCCACGCGATCACCGCCAACCACCCGGACGCGGTGCTGATCGTGCTGCTGATCGACGAGCGTCCGGAAGAAGTGACGGAGATGCAACGCTCGGTGCGCGGCGAAGTGGTATCGTCCACCTTCGACGAGCCGGCCACCCGCCACGTGCAAGTCGCCGAGATGGTGATCGAAAAAGCCAAGCGCCTGGTCGAGCACAAGAAGGACGTGGTCATCCTGCTGGACTCCGTCACCCGTCTGGCCCGCGCCTACAACACCGTGGTGCCGGCTTCCGGCAAGGTGCTGACCGGCGGCGTGGACGCCAACGCGCTGCAGCGTCCCAAGCGCTTCTTCGGCGCCGCGCGCAATGTGGAGGAGGGCGGCAGCCTGACCATCATCGCCACCGCGCTGATCGACACCGGCAGCCGCATGGACGATGTGATCTACGAAGAATTCAAGGGCACCGGCAACTGCGAAATCCATCTGGACCGCAAGATGGCCGAAAAGCGCATCTTCCCGGCGATGAACATCAACCGCTCCGGCACCCGCCGCGAAGAGCTGCTGATTCCGCAGGACCAGCTGCAGCGTATCTGGGTGCTGCGCAAGCTGCTGTACCCGATGGACGACCTGGAGGCGATGGAATTCCTGCAGGACAAGATCAAGGCCACCAAGTCGAACCAGGCTTTCTTCGACTCGATGCGCCGCTGAGCGATATCCGCCCAGCCAAGATGCCAGACCATGCCGGTCTGGCATTTTTTTTGGTACATTGGAGACATGTCCGCCGCAAGAGCGGGCGCCGGGAGACAAAAGGATAACGATATGTGGTCCATGGAGGCAGACAAGGCCGCCGCGATGATCGCCGGACGGCTGCAATCCTACGATTTCACCGGCAGGGTCGCCGATCTGCCCTATCGGGCGGCATCGCCCGGCTTGAAGGCGGCCGCGGTGCTGGTGCCGCTGGTGTGGCACGCGGACGGCGCCACAGTGCTGTTCACACGCCGCACCGATCATTTATCCAGCCATCCCGGACAGGTCAGTTTTCCCGGCGGCAAGCTGGAGAGCGGCGACGCGTCGGCCCAGGCGGCCGCGCTGCGCGAGGCGCGCGAGGAGACGGGTCTGCCGGAGTCGTCGGTGCGGGTGTTGGGCAGCTTGCCGGAATACGTGACGGTGACCGGCTACCTGATCACGCCGGTGGTGGGCCTGCTGCATCCGCCGCTGGCGCTGGCGCCGGCGCCGGACGAGGTGGCGGAGGTGTTCGAAGTGCCGCTGCCGCTGCTGCTGGATCGGCAGGCGTACAGCCGGCACGATTATGTCCGCGACGGCGTGGCCGGCCAGTACCTGTCGCTGCAGTGGGACCGGCACACCATCTGGGGCGCGACCGCGGCGATGATGTGGATGCTGGCCGACGCGCTGGGCGGCGCGTCTTTCTAACGCCGGATTTGCCGGTTCACGCTTCTTCCTGATCCGACAGCACCACGTTGCGGCCAGCCTGCTTGGCGTCGTACAGCAGCTTGTCGGCGCGCGACATCATCAGCGCCGGGTTGTCGCCCGGCCGCCAGTCGGTGACGCCGCCGCTGAAAGTGATGCGTTGTTCGACGAAGGGGAAGGTGGTGTGAGTCAGGGCGATCTGCAGCCGGCTCATCACCTTTTGCGCGTCGCGCAGCCGCGTGTAGGGGAAGATCACCATGAACTCTTCGCCGCCGATGCGCGCGTTGATGTCGGTGTTGCGGGTGGTGTCGCGCAGCGCGTTGGCGACGGCCACCAGCACGTCGTCGCCGGCCTGGTGTCCATACTGGTCGTTGAAGCGCTTGAAGTGATCGATGTCGAACACCGCGATGGCCATGGTCTGGCCGTAGCGCTCGCAGCGGCTGATCTCGTCGCGCAGCACCATGTCGGCGTGGCGGCGGTTGTACAGGCGGGTCAGCGGATCGGTGACCGCCATCTCGGCCAGTTGCTGATTGCTTTCGTGCAGCTGTTGTTCCAGCAGCTTGCGGCCGGAGATGTCGTACAGCGCGATCAGCGCCGACGGCTGGCTGTCGTGCCCAAGCCGGCGCAGCGAAACGATCGCCCACAGCCGGCTCTTGTCCTCCATCTCCAGTTCCACCTCCTGTTGCAAGGCTTCCTCTCCCTCGCGCAGCCATTGCTCCACCGGCTGCAGCTTCAAGGGCAGGTTCAGCTCATTGTCGGCGGCCTGGTCGGGATCGCGCGGCGGCAGGCCCAGCATCTCCCGCGCCGGAGAGTTGGCGTGGCGGATGCGGACGGTCTGGGGATTCACCAGCAGCAATGCCAGCGGCGCGGTGTCCAGAATCAGCCTGGCCTGCTCCTCGCTGGCGCGGATGCGCTCATTGCCCTGCAGCAGCAACTGGTGCTGGCGCAGATTGGATAGATGCTTGCGCAGCGCCAGCAAGGTCAGGGCGGCGAGGAACAGCCAGCCCGGGATCGCCAGCCAGGCCTTGTCCCAGACATAGCGGGTGAAGTCTCGCCGAGACAGGCCTACCGCCACCTGAAACGGGTAGTTGCCGGTCTGGCGCATGCTGTACAGCCGCTCGCGGCCGTCGAAGCTGGATGGCGCGTCGAACAGCATCTGCCCCGGATCGTGGGACAGTATCTCGCGCGGCTGCAGCGGCCGGTAGCTTTGCGGGTCGTTGCCGCTGGTTTGCGGCCAGCGCGTCACCGTCAGCTGGCGCTGGTCCAGCACCAGGATCTCGCCGTGCTCCCCCACGGTCAGCCGGCTGACCTCGTCCTGGATGAAATTGTGCTTGATCAGACCGGTGGCCATGCCGATCAGATTGCCTTCGCCGTCGTACAGCTTGTTGGCCAGCACGATGCCGCCGTCGGTGGGGCTATGTATGACCGTGGTGTAGTTGCTTTCCTTGGGGTCGATCCGGTGCAGCCAGCGGCAGAATTCGTTGTGGTGCGGGCGGGGCGCGCCGTCGAGCTTGCTGCTGAACACCGTCTGGCAGGCGGTGTCGACGATTTCGACGCGGCTGAGGTAGGGCGCAAGCTGCAGCAGCTGCTGCAGCTTCTGCGTCAGGCTCTGGCGCGCGCCGGGCTCCAATGAGCCGCTGCGCAGCAGGCGCTGGATTTCGGGAATCTGGTTGCTGCTCTGCAGGATCAGGCCGGCTTCGTGGATGCCGGAGCTCAGCCTTTCCGCCAGCAGCTGACTGAGGCCGCTGGCTTGCCGGCCAGCCTCGGTTTCCAGCTGGCGATAGCTGGTGGACAGGTCCACCGCCAGCAGCGCGAGGGTCACCAGCAACAATAACGCGGCGCCCCATTTGGCGTGGCGGGCGGAGCGGGAGCCGAATCTGCGCGGAGTCATGTCCATGAACGGTGAGGGCTATGCTTTGCTTATAGTAGGCATGATCCCAGTATGACAGTTCTGCTCATGGGTGCGTAGCGCGTTACAGGGTAAAGCGCATGGACAGATCCAGCGCGCGCACGTCCTTGGTCAGCTTGCCCACGGAGATGCGGTCGACGCCGGTGGCGGCGATGGCGCGCACGCTGTCGAGGTCGATGCCGCCCGAGGCCTCTAGCTCGGCGCGGCCGGCGCTGAGCGCCACAGCGCGGCGCATGTCGTCCAGCGACATATTGTCCAGCAGCACCAGCTTGGCGCCGTGGCTCAGCGCCTCTTCCAGTTGCGCCAGGTTTTCCACTTCGATCTGCAGCGTGACGCCCGGCGGCAAGCCGGCCTGCGCCTGGGCCATCGCCTGGGCGACGCCGCCGGCGGCCATGATGTGGTTTTCCTTGATCAGGATGCCGTCGAACAGGCCGATACGCTGATTGGCGCCGCCGCCCACGGTGACCGCGTACTTCTGCGCCAGGCGCAGGCCGGGCACGGTCTTGCGGGTGTCCAGGATGCGGGCGCGATGGCCGGCCGCCGCGTCGACATAGCGGCGGGTCTCGCTGGCGACGCCGGACAGCAACTGCAGGAAATTGAGCGCGCTGCGCTCGGCGGTGAGCAGCGCGCGGGCCGGGCCGCTGATCCGGCACAGCTCGCGGCCCGCTTCCACGCATTCGCCTTCGGCCGCCAGCCACTCCACCGCGCAGCGCGCGTCGACCTGGCGGAAGCACTCGTCGAACCAGGCCTGGCCGCAGATCACCGCGTCTTCGCGGGCGATCACGCGGGCGGCCCCGGTTTTGTCTGCGGCTATCAGCCGGGCGGTCCAGTCGCAGGGGCCGATGTCTTCGGCCAGAGCCAGGGATACGTGTTGGGCGATCAGGTGGTGGGCGGGCAGGGGCATGAAGGTCTCCATCCAAAAGCGTATTGTAACGGCAGGAGCCGGAGTTGGCGCGTCCGCCGGCGGCGAAAGTCCCGGAGGGCGCGCGGGCATCTGTTATGCTGAAGCCCGGTTTCTTTCAATTTGAATGTCATGGATTTGTCCGCATTGCTGTTTGCCGGCTGGGCGCCGTGGCTGGGCGGCGCGCTTGCGGCCGCGGCGCTGGCTTTCGCCGCGCTCCGGGTGCGATGGCGCATGTTGGATCCGGCCGCGCTGAACGCCTGGATGGGGGCTTGCGTTCTGGATCTGGCGCTGTGGCTGCTGCGCGGCGGCCTGCAGCCGGGTTTGTCCTTCCATCTGCTGGGCGCTGCCTTGTTCACTTTGCTGATGGGGCCGTGGCTGGCGATGCTGGCGCTGGCGGCGGTGCAGCTGGCTCTGGCCGCGGCCGGCCACGCCGACTGGCGGGCGTTGGGGCTGAATTGGCTTTTGACGGCGCTGCCCGCGGTGGCGGTGACCGCCGGCATGCTGGAACTGGCGCGGAGGCGCTTGCCCGCGCATTTCTTCGTCTACATTTTCGTCAACGGTTTCCTGGCCGGCGGGGCCAGCCTGCTGGCCGCGGCCTTGTGCGGCGTGCTGGCGCTGGGCCTGGCCGGCGCCTATCCCTGGGACGCGCTGTTGGAGGAGGCGCTGCCTTATTACTTCTTGCTGTCGTGGTCGGAGGCCTTCACCACCGGCTTGCTGCTCGCAGTGCTGGTGGTGTACAAGCCGCGGTGGGTGGCGACCTTTGACGACGGGCGCTATCTTGGAGGCAAGCCGGGTCCCGGCTGAGCGGCGTTTGCCGCTGTCAAAACAAGGAGGAGTCGATGCCGTTCGTGCTATGGAGTCTGTTGTTGGCCGCGGTGCTGCCGCTGATCTGGGCCGGCGTGGCCAAGGCCGGGGTGCGTTACGACAACCATCGTCCGCGGGAGTGGGCGGCGCAGCTGGCGGGCCGCCGCCAGCGAGCCAACTGGGCGCAGCAGAACGCCTGGGAGGCGCTGCCCACTTATCTGGCGGCCGTGACGGCCGCCTGGCTGATGAAGGTGCCGGTGGTGGAGATGAACGCCGCCGCGGCCGTATTCTCGCTGGCGCGCGTCGCGCATGGCCTGCTGTACGTGGCGGACAAGGCGGCGCTGCGCTCGCTGGCCTGGCTGATCGGCCTGCTGGCCGTGCTTTACCTGTTTCTGCGCGCAGGCGGCGTGATCGCCCTATAGCCAGCCCTGCGCTTGCAGCGCGGCGCGGACCTGGGGCAGGCCCGCGGTGTGGAAGGCCTGCCAGCCCTGAGCGCGCGCGGCCTCCACGCATTCGATGTTGTCGTCGAAGAAGGCGATGGCTTCGGGCGCGACGCCCAGGGTCTGCTGGACGTGCTGGTAAATGGCGGCGTCCGGCTTGCGCAGATGCAGCAGATGGGAGGCGAAGGTGTGCCGGAAGTGAGGCAGCAGGCCGAATTCGCGGTCTATCTTGTCCCAGTGCAGCGCATTGTTGTTGCTGAGCGCGGCCAGCGGAAAGCGGCTGGACAGTTCGGCCAGCATTTCCGCTGCGCCGGGGTAGGCGCCGGCCAGCCAGTCGGACAGTTGCCCGAGCATCGCATCGGCGTCCAGGCCCAGCTGCAGGGTGTCGGTCATCGCGGCGGCGAACTCGCGCGGCGCGCATTCGCCCAGGTCCAGCTTGGCCACCCAGGGACTGTCGATCCAGAACCGGCGCGCCTGTTCGCGCTCCAACCGGCCATCCGACAGCCGCAGCAGCGGGTCGATGCCGTTCCAGTCCACCAATACGCCGCCCAGATCGAATACCAGAACTTCCGCTTGCTTGCTCATTTGCTCTCCAAAGACACTGCGTTGTCGGGGCTGGGCGCTTACAGGATCAGCGGTTCCGGCTCCAGCGCCACGCCGAATTTCTCTTTTACCGAGTCCTGTACCTTGCGCGCCAGCGCATGCATTTGGGCGCCGGTGGCCTGGCCGTGGTTGACCAGCACCAGCGCCTGTTTGTCATGCACGCCGGCGTCGCCGTCGCGATAGCCTTTCAGCCCGCATTGATCGATCAGCCAGCCGGCGGCCAGCTTGATTCGGCCGTCGGCGGCGGGGTAGTGCGGCAGTTGCGGGTGGCGTTCCAGCAGCGCGGATGCCTGCCCGGCGTCGACGACCGGATTCTTGAAAAAGCTGCCGGCGTTGCCCAGCACGGCGGGGTCGGGCAATTTGCTTTGGCGGATGGCGACCACCGCCCGGCTGACGTCCAGCGGCGTCGGCTGGGCCACGCCGTCGGCCTGCAGCTGTTTCTGGATGTCGCCATAGCCGGTGCGCAGATCGGCGCGGCGCGATAGCCGGAAGCGGACCGCCGTCACCAGCAGCCGGCCGGCGGCCTCATGCTTGAACACGCTGTCGCGGTAGCCGAAGCGGCACTCGGCGTTCGACAGCGTCAGCGTCTCGCCGTTCCGGTCCAGCTGCGCGCAGACCACTTCCAGCAGGCAGTCCTTCACTTCGACGCCGTAGGCGCCGATGTTTTGCACCGGGCTCGCGCCGACTGTGCCCGGGATCAGACTGAGATTTTCCAGGCCATACCAGCCCTGGGCCAGCGCGTATTGGACGAAGCCGTGCCAGTTCTCGCCGGCCGCGGCCTCGACGATCACCTCGTCGCCGTTCTCGCTCAGCAGGCGGATGCCCGCCAGCGCCACCTTGATGACCAAGCCGGGGTAGTCGCGGGTGAGGAGCAGATTGCTGCCGCCGCCCAGCCACAGCGCCGGGCCTTGTTGGTATAGCGGATGCGCGAGCAGGGCGGGGAGATCGGCCGCATCGTCGAGCTGGCAAAAGTGAGCGGCGCGGGCGGCCATGCCGAAAGTGTTGTGGGAGCGCAGGTCGACATCCGCGCGAAACTGCAGGGTCATAGCAGGATTCCTTGGTCGCGGTGCAGCCGCTTGCGGCTGGCGCGGGCCAGATAATAGGTCAGAAGCAGGCCGGCCACGGTCAGGCTGATCACCAGCGCGGTCCAGAAGCCGTAGATGCCCATCCGCGGCACGATCCAGTCGGTCAGGCCCAGCAGCATGCCCAGGCCCAGGCCCACAATCCAGAACGAAGTGATGTGGATCAGCATAGGCACGGCGGTCAGCTTGTAGCCGCGCAGCGCGCCGGAGGCGATGGTCTGGGCGGCGTCGGTCAGCTGATAGACGGCGGCGAACAGCAGCAGCGTGGTGCCCATCGCGATCACTCTGGGATCGGTACTGTACATCCACATGATGGGTTCGCGCAGCAGCAGCACCAGCAGCATCGCGCCGCCGGCCATCGCCAGGCCCATCAGCATGCCGACGCCGGAGATGAAGCGGGCGGCCTTGTAGTCGCCGGCGCCGGCGTGGTGGCCGACCCGCACCGACAGCGCGGTGGCTACGCTTTGCGGCAGCATATAGATCAGGCTGGAGAAGTTCAGCACCGACTGGTGGGTGGCCACGACCACGGTGCCCAGTTCGGCGATCAGCAGCGCGATGAAGGAAAACAGGCTGACTTCGACGAAGAAGGACAGGCCGATGGGCACGCCCAGTTTCAGGAAGGCGAGGAATCGGCGCCAGTCGGGCGCGGCCAGCCCGGACAGGATGCGGTGGCCGCGGAAGTTGCGGTGCCAGCTGACATAGGCGAGCAGCGCCAGGCAGTTGAACCAGAACGCGATGCCGGTGGCCCAGCCGCAGCCGGCGCCGCCCATCTTGGGCATGCCGAACAGGCCGTGGATCAGGATGTAGTTGAGCGGAATGTTCAGCGCCAGCGCCAAGAGGCTGACCACCATGATGGCCTTGGGGTGGCCCAGGCTGGAGGCGTAGGCGTGCAAGGCGCGGTGGATCATCGCCGCAGGCATGCCGACGGCAGCGCCGGTGATGAACAGCATCACCTTGTCGGTGACCTCGGGCGGCAGATGCAGCCAGTGGCGCAGCGGCGCTTCCAGCGCCAGCATCAGGCCGCCGCCTAGCGTGCCTAGCAGCAGGCCGAACCATAGGCCCTGGGCCGCGTCGCGGCCGAAGGCGCGCTGGTCGCGGGAGCCCAGGTGGTGGGACAGGATGGGATTGAGCGCGGCGACCACGCCCATCAGCGTCACATAGGCGGTGATGAACACGCTGGCGCCCAGCGATACCGCGGCCAGGTCGTCGGTGCCGACGCGGCCGGCCATCACGGTGTCGACGAAGCTGGTGGCCACCTGGGCGATCTGGGCCACCATCATCGGCAGCGCGAGGGCGGCGATGTGACGCGCTTCGGCCAGAATTTCGGCGCGCGAGGCGCGGTTGAGTTCAAACAGCATGCTGTCCTGCGGATTTGAGGCAGAAACTGCCGATTATAGCCGTCTCGTCCGCATACTGTCTGCATAAGGACGGCCAAGCCCCGTGGACATGGCCGCCACGTTGCGCTACGGAGTATAGACCCAGGCGCTTGGCAGGTCGCGCTTAGAACCGCACCGGCGGATCGCGCCGCAGATCGCAGCTGATGATCAGCTCGCCGCCGAAGCGGGTATTGATCGCCAGCGCGTCGGCCAGGCTGATGTCGCGGACGGTCAGTTGCTGTTCGCAGCGGTCTATCTCATAGCCCTGGTCGCGGGCGAAGGCGGCGAGGTCGTGCAGGGCGCTGTCGTCGCCGGACGGCAGCGGTGTGGCGCTCAGGCTGCCACAGAGGGGGCGAGGTCTTCCCACGGCATCAAAAATCGCAAAAGAGAAATCGGTATAGCTGTCTTGCAGGCAGTCGTACATTTTGGCTCTCCCAGGTTCGGTCGCGCTGCGCGTGCCGGGCCTGGATGGCCGGCGACGCTTTAGCAGGATTTTTCGGCGCCCTGCAAGTTGTCATTAACTCGGCGCCTGAACCGATCCGAAACCTCCTGCGGGAGAGCATGCCCCGGCCAGCCATGAAAAAACCCGCTGGCCATGTAAGCGCAAGCGGGTTGATCCGGATACGCTTTAGCTGGCATTTATCAAGCGCCCGCAAGCTGTGTCAAATCGGCGCATGAGCATTAGATTATGCCGATGGCAGCGGGCTGTCAACACCGCTTTTCCGCTAGCCCCGCTCCGGCAGCGCGCGGACCGCCGGCGGGATTTCATCCGGTATCGGCAGGCTGGAAGGTTCTTCCCTGGGCCCCTTCAGCCGCGTGGACAGCGCCAGGCCGCCCAGGCTGCCGCCCAGCGCCACGTAGAGGATGGCGGGCAGACCGAAGCGGGTGGCGACGAAGCCGGCCAGCGCCGGCGCCGCGCCGCCGCCCAGCACCTCGCCCAGTCCCACCACCATGCCAGTGGCGGCCGGCAGCAGCGCGGCGGGCACCGATTCCCCGGTGAGCGGGCCAACAGTCAGGCAGGTGAGGCTGCAATTGAAGAAGGAAATGCCGAACAGCAGGATGAACAGCAGCCAGGGCTGGGCCGGCGCCAGCTTGAGCAGCAGCACCAGCGCCGCGCTGGCGGCGAACGACAGCATCACCGCCGGCTTGCGGCCATAGAGGTCGGACAGGCCGGGCACGATCAACTGGCCGATGAAGCCGCCGATGCCGATTGCGGAGATCACCGACGCCATTTCCATCGTCGACAGCCGCAGGTGGTCGGTCAGGTAGTTGGGCAGCATCGCGCACAGCACGAACTGGCAGGCCAGGATGCAGAACATCAGCAGCACGTTCAGCCGGATATTGCCCAGCCGCAGCAGCTGCCGCCACGGCAGGGGGGCGTCGGCGGGCTGGCCGGGCGCGGGGGGCAGGTGGCCGAGCTCCGGCCGGTAGTGGCGCTGGATCAGCCAGGCCAGCAGGAAGCCGGGCAGCGCCACCACCGCGAACACGCCGCGCCAGGAGTGCAGCGTTTCCAGCAGCCAGACGGCGATCAGCGGCCCCAGCGCCAGTCCCAGCACCGGAAACAGCGCTTGCTGCACGCCCAGATTGAAGCCGCGCCGGTCCGGGTGGGACACCTCGGTGGCGACGGTGATGCCGGCGGGCGTGAACAAGCCTTCGCACACGCCCATAAGCGCGCGCAGCGCCAGCAGACCGAACAGGCCGCCCGCCAGCGCCGATAGGCCGGACAGAGCCGAAACCAGAAGCAGCGAGCCGACCAGCACCGTTTTGCGGCCCAGGCGGTCCACCATGCCGCCCACGGTCAGCGCGGCCAGGCCCCAGGCCATGGCCAGCGCGGCGGACAGATTGCCCAAGTCCTGATAGTTCATCTGCAGATCCCGCATGATGACCGGGAACAAGGGCAGGATGATGAAGCGGTCCAGCCCGACCAGGCCGAAGCCCAGCGACAGCAGCGCCACCATGATGGTTTCGTGTCGCCCGGCGCCGGGGCCGGGCAGCATTGGCTTGTTCATCGCGTTTTCCTGAGGCGTCGCCGACGGGCGCGCCTGCCCGCGGCCGCCCGCATCGATCGGGAGCCGATGGCCGGCGGCGGGCCGTGGCGGGAGTGGCGAAAGGGAAGGAGACGACGGGAGAGGACAGGCGCGCCGTTCTGGCGCGCCTGTCAGGCGGATGGCCTCAGGCCGCCCACTGGCCCACCGCCATTTCAGCGGTGAAGCCCGGGCCGAAGGCGGCCAGCATGCCGATCGAGCCCTCTTCGGTGTTGGCGGCGAAGCGGCGGCTCAGCACGTCGAACACCACCACGCTGGCGATGTTGCCGGCTTCGGACAGGCTGTTGCGGGAGTGGGCCACCTTCTCGGCCGGCAGCTCCAGCTTGTTGACCAGTTCGTCCAGAATCTTGCGGCCGCCGGTGTGGAACACGAAGAAGTCGTTGAACGAACATTGCTGGTTGTACACCTGCTGGTTCAACTCCTCCATCACCGGCGCGACGTCCTTGATCGAGTTCATCACCGCCTTGTCCAGCGTGAAGTGGAAGCCGGTGTCCTTTACGTCGTAGCGGATGAAGTGCTCGCTCTTGGGCAGGAAGAAGGAGCGGGTGCCCTTGATGTGGAAACCGGCGGCGTCGTCGTCGGCGCGCACCACGCATGCCGACACCGCGTCGCCGAACAGCGCGGAGGAGATGAAGGCGTGCAGCTTGGTGTCGTCAGGCTGGTAGCACAGCGATGAGAATTCCAGCGACACAATCAGCACGTGGTTGCGGCCGCCCAGGCTGGCGAAGTCGTGGGCGCGGTTGATGGCGGCGGCGCCGGCGACGCAGCCGAGCTGGGCGATGGGTAGCTGGATCGTCGATTGCGCCATGTTCAGGTCGTTGATCAGGTGGGCGGTCAGCGACGGCATCATGAAGCCGGTGCACGAGGTGACGATCACCATGCGGATGTCTTGCGGCGTCAGGCCGGCGCTTTCCAGCGCCTGCAGCGCGGCCTTGGACGACATCGCCCGCGCCTCGCGTTCGTAGACGATGCTGCGGTGGGTGAAGCCGGTGTGCACCGACAATTCGTCGATCGGCAGCACCAGGTGGCGGGTGTTCACCTCGGTGTTCTGGATCATCCTGCGCGCCAGCGGCAGGCGCGGGTGGTCACCGTGCAGTTCTTCCAGGTGTTCGATCATCTGAGCCTGGGTGATCTTGTATTGCGGAAACAGCACGGACGGTTGGCAGAGCGTGGACATGGTGCGGACCTCTATCTATCGGGGTTGAGTGGCTATGAGGGTGGTATTGCTTGTTTTCCGGCCGGGCGGACCATAGTGGCCGCCCGGCGCGATCAATCTTCCAGCACGAACTTGTAGGCGTATTGCCAGGCCAGGTTGCTCTCGCGCACATGCTTGCGGAGCACCATGCGCACGCGGGCGCCGATCTTCAGCCGGGACGGGTCGAGCACGTCCACCACTTCGGACGCGAGGCCGATGCCGTCGTCCAGCTTCAGCATCGCCATATGGCGCGGCACGGTTTCGCCGTAGCCCATGCCGGCGAGGATGGGGTTGGCGGCTTCGGACAGCGCGACGATGACGCCGGCGCGGGCGCAGCGGTAGGTTTCCACGCTCAGCGAGTTGCAGGCGCCGCACACGCTGCGGCGCGGGAAGAAGATTTCACCGCACGCCTTGCAGCGCGTGCCTTCCAGGCGGTACTTGCCGCCATGCTCGCGCCATTCGCGCAGCATGCTGGCCGTGGTCATGCGGTGGATGTGTTCCGGATACAGAGACATGCTGACGCTCCTTATTCGTTGCCCAGTACGATGACCGAGTTATGGGCGGCGTAGCCGCCGAGGTTCTGCGAGACCGCGATGCGCGCGTTCTTCACCTGGTTGTCGGACTCGCCGCGCAGCTGGCGGAACAGCTCGGTGATGTGCAGGATGCCGTCGCAGCCGGAGGCGTGGCCGCGGCCGATGTTGCCGCCGTCGGTGTTCAGCGGCGTTTCGCCGTCGATGGCGATGCCGCCTTCCAGCACGAAATGGCCGGCCTGGCCGGGCTTGCAGATGCCCATCGACTCCATCTGGATCAGGCCGGCGCCCAAGAGGTCGTAGACCTGGGCCACGTCGATGTCCTTGGCGCTGATGCCGGCCTTCTTGTAGGCGATCTCGGCGCAGGCGACCGAGTTGGCCGACAGCGCCATGCCGGTGTCGGTGGCGAGGCCGGGGTGGCGCAGCGTCGGATTGTGGTAACGGGTGCCGAAGTAGTGCGACACGCCGGTGTAGGCGCAGCCTTTGATGAACACCGGCTTGTCGGTGTACTTGTGCGCCAAGTGCTCGGCCACCAGGATCGCGCAGCCGCTGGCCTCGCCCCAGGCCAGCATCGAGCCGTGCGCCTCGCTTTTCTTCAGCTCTTCCAGCGAGGGGATGGGTTGGCCGTAGCGGGTGGCGGTCGGCGTGTTGTGGGCGTAGACGCGCATCTGGCGGCCGAAGGCGGCCAGCACGTCGGCTTCGCGGCCGGCGTAGCCGTAGCGGTGGAAGTATTCCGAGGTGGCCAGCGCGAAGGCGTCGGTGTGCGAGATGCCCAGGAAGTAGTCGTACTCGCACTCGGTGCTGGAGCCGATGTACTCGGCGTAGTTGAAATGGTCGGTCATCTTCTCGAAGCCGCCGCACAACACGATGTCGTACTCGCCGGATGCGACCATCTGGTGGCCCATCTGGAACGATACCGAGCTGCTGGTGCAGTTCGAGCTGGTGATGAAGGTGGGGGCGGGGCTGACGCCCAGCGTGTCGGAAATGGTCGGACCCAAGCCGCCGTACTCCGAGATGCCCTCGCCGTGGTAGCCATAGGCCACGCCCTGGATTTCGCGGGCGTCCATGCCGGCGTTGGCCAAGGCCTGATAGGACGACTCGACGATCATTTCCTTGAAGGTTTGGCGGACCCGGCTGCTGCCCGGCTTGGGCGTGTAGGCCGCGGCCACGATGGCGACGCGTCGTGCGCTCATATTGGTTCTCCTGTTGCTCGATCTCAGAGGTAGGCGGTCAGGGCGTAGTCCGGACGCAGGTACTTGAACTCGTACTTGATCGCGGTGCCGTAATCGATATGGCGCTTGGCGGCCAGTTGCGCGGCCAGCGGCTTGGCGCGGCGCTGGTGTTCGACGATTTCGTCGGTCACCGTCAGCGCCACGGCGTCGCTGCCTGCGCCGAAGCCGTAGGAGGCGAGCAGGATGCGCTGGCCGGGCTTGGCCTGGTCCAGCACTTGGATCAGGCCAAGCAGCGGGCTGGCCGACCCGGTGTCGCCGACGCTGCCGGCGAACAGCGCCGGCTCCACCTGCTCGGCGGCGAAGCCGAGCTGGCGGCCCAGCGAACGCGGCGTGGACGCCACGTTCTGCTGGAACACCGCGTAGTCGAAGTCCGACGGCGAAGCCTTCAATTTGTCCATCAGGCCGCGCACCGCGCGGCGGGTCTGCTCTTCGAGGCCGATGCCGTTCTTGTCCGAGCCCAGGCCCATGCCGGAGCGGATGTAGCGCTCGCCTTGCGGGCGGATGTTGTCGGCGACGTCGGCGGCGCAGGAAAAGGTGGCGTCGATCTCGGCGATGACCTTGCCGCTGCCCAGCACCAGCGCGGCGGCGCCGGCGCCGGCGTAGGACTCGGTCAGATCGCCCGGCGCGGTGTGGCGGCCGATGGCGTCGGCGGCGACGATCAGCGCGTGTTCCGCCATGCCGGCGCTCACCAGCGCTTGCCCGATTTGCAGCGCGGAGGTGCCGGATTTGCCGGCGAACTGGATGTCGGCGCAGTACAGGTCATAGCCTTGGCCCAGCATTTCCAGGATCACGGCGGCGGAGGCGCGGGATTCGTACGGGTTGGTGCAGGTGCCCAGGTACAGCGCGTCCAGCTTGGGGTGCCCGCCGTGCTCCAGCGCGTGTTGGGCGGCCAGCACGCCCAGCGTGATCACGTCCTCGTCGGGCTGCAGCACCGCGCGCTCGCTGACCCCCAGATGGTCGCGCACTAGCGCGGCCTCGGTGTTTTTCCAGACATCCACGACGTCTTCTATCTTGAGCCGGCAAACCGGGACGGCGCTGCCATAGCTCACTATGCCTGCCTTCTTCATGGCGCTTCCTTTTCGCTAAACGGGTTGTGCGTGGGCGGCGTAGCCCGCGTCAGCGCCTATGCTTCCGGCGTGATGGACAGGGCATGCCGCTAAAAAATACGAAACGTACCGTTTCCTTTTTTTAGTTAGCATGCCGATGGCATTTTGTGTCAATGGTAAATTTCGTGAACTTATAATTTCAGCTGAACAGCAATTATCTTTTTCATGTTTGAAATAAATGAACTGAAACTTTATTGAAGCTAACGATTTGAATTATTCGATGCCGAACGGCAACTGTGAAAGCGGCGTGAATGTCTGTTCTAGTCTGGTTTGTCTTGATGATTCATCAATCGAGACTAAGCAAAGTGAGATTTTTTTGCCGCGCAATTGATGAAAAGTGGACAATTTTTGCTTGGGTCGGAAATTTTCGTTGGCGCTTGTATGGTTTTGTTGTTCGAGGACAAGGTTTTTCGATTGGGAATATTGTTGGGCGGCGGGAGTCGATATAGACAGTTGAATGACAGTGAATTTGTCTGCTTTGGCATTGTTTTTTATATGAGTTTTATCTTTCGAATTAATTTTCGGTTTGCGAACCTCGCCGATTCATTGTTGTTTTTTTGCGAAGAAGAGGGGAGCGGCGGCGGCGATGGGTGTCGCAGCGGGCCGGTTAGGTGATATGTTGCCGCTCACGATATTTTTGATCTCGGCGCGGTCGCCGCGCGCGCATGCGCCGATTCCTTTCCTTATGTTGCAAAGGCCAGGATATCGGCGTTGTTGGCACCCATGGTCCGCGGGCATCGTCGTTTCGTTGTAAGCGGGCTCTCGATAACAAAACGAAACGTTTCGTTTTTTCTTTTGATTAAGAAGCCGCCCAGGCCGTCTTGCTATCATGCCCGCGTGGCGATGCCGCGCCGAGATCCGCCGGAGAGGCGCGTTGGAGCGCCGGCGGCACTTCATCATGAATAGAATAGGAGGATGGCTTTCCATGTCGCAGAACACCATCAGAAGTTCGACCGGGGCCGCGCGCAATCCGCAGACGCATCAGGCGATCCTGGCTTCGACGATAGAAATCCTCAAGGAAGTCGGCTACTGCGGCATCAGCATCGAGTCGGTGGCGCGGCGGGCGGGCGCCAGCAAGCCCACCATCTATCGCTGGTGGCCGAACAAGGCGGCGCTGATCGCCGAGGTGTATGAAAGTGAAAGTGGGCAGGTAAGGCAGTTTCCGGAATGCGGTTCCTTGAGGGAGGACTTGTCTTTCCTGCTGCACAATCTGTGGCGGGTATGGCGCTCTTCGATCTGCGGCGAGGCGTTCCGCAGCGTGATCGCCGAGGCGCAGCTGGACCCTCAGACCTTGATGCAGATGAAGAACGAATTCATGGGCCGCCGGCGCGAGTTGCCGCGCCAGCTGCTGGAAAGCGCGGCGCGGCGCGGCGAGCTGGCGGCGGACGCCGATCTGGAGCTGCTGCTGGACATGATATTCGGCTTCTGTTGGTATCGGCTGTTGACCGATCAACTGGACGCCGAGCGCGACATCGACGCCTTCATCGGCATGCTGCTGTCCGGCGCCGCCGCGCGCTGACGGGTTTTCAATCCGCCGGCTGGCGCAGTTCCTGCTCCACCAGCCGGTAGCCGACGCCGGTTTCGGTGACGATATGGCGCGGCATCGCCGGATTGTCTTCCAGTTTCTGCCGCAGGTGGCCCATGTAGACGCGCAGATACTGGTTGTGTTCGGAGAATGACGGCCCCCATACCGCCAGCAGCAGCTCGCGGTGGGTGATGACCTTGCCGGCGTTGCGGATCAGCGTGGACAGCAGCCGATATTCGATGGGCGTCAGATGCACCGGCGTTTCGCCCTTGTGCACCAGGCGGTTGACCAGGTCCACCTTGATGTCGCCGAACTGGAACGTTTGCTGCGCCGCCGCGCTGCCGTGGATGCGGCGGCGCAGCAGCACTCGGATCCGCGCCAGGCATTCGGCTACGCCGAAGGGCTTGGTCAGATAATCGTCGGCGCCGGCGTCCAGCGCCGCCACTTTCTCGGTCTCCTGGGTGCGGGCCGACAGCACCAGGATGGGGATGTCGCTCCATTCGCGCAGGCTCTTGATCACGTCTATGCCGTTCATGTCCGGGAGCCCTAAGTCCAGGATGACCAGATCGGGCTTGCGGGTCGCCGCCTCTATCTGTCCCTGCTTGCCGGTCTCGGCCTCGTAGACGGTAAGATTCTCCTCTTCCAGCGCCGCCGACAGGAAGCGGCGGATCGGCTTTTCGTCTTCGATGATCACTACGGAAATGGGTGCGTCGTTCATGTCTTGTCGCTCTTGTGGTTTCAGGCGTCGTCCGGCGGCAGCGCGGGAGGCGAGCCGGCCGGCAGCGTGAAGGAGAAGCGGGCGCCGTGCGGACGGGCATTGCCGGCTTCTATCGTTCCGCCGTGGTTTTCAATGATGGCGCGGCAGATGGCCAGGCCCAGGCCGACGCCGGGCGTGGTGGATTCCGGCGCGCCGCGCGTGAATTTGTCGAAGGCGCGGTGTTCCATGCTGGCGGGCAGGCCGGGGCCGTCGTCGGTGACGGTGATGCGGACCTTGTCGCCATCGTGGCGGGCGGCCAGCTCGATGCGCGAGCCGGCCGGCGTGTACTTGCCGGCGTTCTCCAGCAAGTTGACCAGCACGCGCTCGATCAGCACCGCGTCGTATTCCAGCACCGGCAGGTCGCGGCTGAGATCCAGCTCCAGCTTGTGGTGGCGCAGGCTGTGCTCGCAGGCGCGCACGGCGCTGCCGACGACCTCGTCCAGCAACTGCCATTCCTTGTTCAGTTTGACGCCGGACTGCAGCTTGGCCATGTCCAGCAGATTGGTCACCAGCTTGGTCATGCGCAGCGCTTCATCCTGGATGGACTGGGCGATCTCGGCTTGCTGGCCCGGCGGCAGGGTGGGGGCGTTCAGCATATTGGCCATGCCCAGCATATTGGTCAGCGGGGTGCGCAGGTCGTGAGACACCACCGACAGCACGCTGTTGCGCAGCCGTTCCGATTCCATCGCCACGATGGCGTCCTGCGCCACTTCCACATAATGCACCCGCTCCAGCGCCAGCGCGATCTGGGCGGCGCAGGTCTCCAGCAGCCGCTGTTGCTCAGGCAGGAAGGGGTGGACGGTTTCCTCCGGCAACAGCGCGATGACGCCGCGTACCCGCATCGGCGCTTTCAGCGGCACGTAGAGCGCGGCGTTGGACGGCAGCGTGTTGGTGCCGAGTCCGGCCGGCTGCTGGTTGTCGAACACCCACTGCGCGACGCCGGCGTCGGCGTCGTTGCCGGTTTCGGTGGCGGCGCGCAGGCGGTCCTCGCTGTCGGGAATGAACAGCATCACCTTGGCGCGGAACAGCGGCTCCAGCCGGCCGACCGCGGTTTCGATGATTTGCGAGGCGGTCAGCGCGCCGGCCAGCTCGCGGCCCAGGTCGTACAGCGCGCGGGTGCGGCGCTCGCGGTAGGTGGCGATGGTGGCCTCGAAGCGGAAGCGGGCGGTCAGCTGGCTGATGATCAGCGCCACCACCAGCATCACGATGAAGGTCAGCAGGTACTGGGTGTCGGACACCGCGAACGACAGCTGCGGCGGCACGAAGAAGAAATCGAACGCCGCCACCGACAGGAAGGATGCCAGCACGCCGGGGCCGCGGCCGTAGCGGGTGGCGATCAGCACCACCGCCAGCAGGTGCACCATGATCACGTTGGACAGCGCGAAATAGGGCACCAGCAGATGGTTGAGCTCCGTGGTGGCGAAGCAGATGGCGGCGGCTGCGAGGTAGCCGCGGGCGGCGTTGCCGGATTCGCTGTCGCTGAACAGCAGGCTGGGCACGCGCTTGCCGCGCTTGTCCGCGTCTTCCTCCAGCTCATGCGCCACCACGTAGACGTCGACGTCGCCGGACAGGCGGCTGAGCTCGGCGACCAGCGAGCCTTCCCACCGCCGGGCGATCCAGCCGCGGCTGGATTTGCCGACCACCAGCTTGGATACGTTGCGGGTGCGGGCGTAGGCCAGCAAGGTGGCGGCCAGCGAGCTGCCGCCCAGCACTGTGGTTTCGGCGCCCAGCTCCTGCGCCAGCCTCAGCCCCTTCAATATCCGCGCGCGCTGCTCTTCCGGCAGCCGCTGCAGCTTGGGCGTCTCCACGTAGACGGCGATCCAGTCGGCGTCCAGATTGGCGGCCAGCCGCTTGGCGCTGCGCACCAGCTTTTCCGTGCCGGGCCCTGGGCCGACGCAGACCAGCAGCCGCTCGCGCGTGTGCCAGACCGGCTTGATCGACTGGTCGGCGCGATAGGCGCGCATCTGCGCGTCGACGCGGTCGGCGGTGCGGCGCAAGGCCAGCTCGCGCAGCGCCAGCAAATTGCCCTTGCGGAAGAAATTCTTCACCGCGCGTTCGGCCTGCTGCGGCAGATAGACCTTGCCGGCAGCGAGGCGGGACAACAGCTCGTCCGGCGGCAGGTCCACCAGCGAGACTTCATCGGCCATGTCGAACACATGGTCGGGCAGCGTTTCCCTGACGATGATGCCGGTGATCTGGCCGACCACATCGTTAAGGCTCTCAAGGTGCTGCACATTGAGAGTGGTGTAGACATCGATGCCGGCGGCGAGCAGCTCCTCCACGTCCTGCCAGCGCTTGGGGTGGCGCGAACCGGGGGCGTTGGAGTGGGCGAACTCGTCGATCAGGATCAGTTGCGGATTGACGGCGAGCGCCGCGTCGATGTCGAATTCCGACAGCGCGCGGCCCTTGTACTCGATCCGGCTGGGCGGCAGCACTTCCAGGCCATCCAGCTGGGCCGCGGTTTCCTTGCGGCCGTGGGTTTCCACCACGCCGACCAGCACCTTGACCCCTTCCTGTTGCTTGACCCGCGCGGCGGCCAGCATGGCGAAGGTCTTGCCGACGCCGGCGCAGGCGCCGAAGAAAATCTTCAGCCGACCGCGATGGGCCTCCAGCTCTTCGCGCTTCAGTTCATCCAGCAGGGCATCCGGGTCGGGGCGCTGATCGGTCATGCGGGTTTAAGCCTTCTTCGAGAGTTCGTCCAGCGCCAGATTCAGCTCCAGCACGTTGACGCGCGGCTCGCCCAGCAAACCGAAGGTTTCGCCGACGATGCGGCCGTCGACCAGCTTGCGCACCGCGTCTGCCGGCAGTTTACGCGCGGCGGCGACGCGGTCAACCTGGTAATAGGCGGAGGCCACCGAGATTTCTGGATCCAGGCCGCTGGCCGACGCGGTCACCAGGTCCACCGGCACCGGGCCGGTCTGGGTCGGGTGCGCCTTGCGGATCGCTTCCACATTGCCTTTCACCGCGGCCAGCTGCGCCGGATTGGTCGGGCCCAGGTTGGAGCCGCCGGAGTTGCCGGCGTTGTACGGCATCGGGCTGGTGGCCGACGGGCGGCCCCAGAAGTATTGCTCGCCGGCGAAATTCTGGCCGATCAGCCGCGAGCCCACCACCTTGCCGTCTTTCTCGATCAGGCTGCCGTTGGCCTGCGACGGGAACGCCGCCTGGGCGATGCCGGTGGTGACGAGCGGGTAGGCGAGGCCGGTGATCAGCGACAGGCCGCCGAAGATCACCAGCAGGGGACGAATGACTTTCATGATAATCCTTTCCATTCTGTTGGCGCGGAGCGCGCCGCGCTCCGCGTCGCAAAAAATTTCTTTTTTCCTTTTTTCCTTTCTTTCTCTTTCCCCCCCCCCCCCCCCCCCCCCCCCC
>NZ_JBTNLS010000015.1:0-12524 GCF_059047085.1 Chromobacterium sp. INPA-IVC
GGACACGCCTTCTTCGCCATCCAGGCTTTGCGGCAGCAGCTGCTCGGCGGCGACCTGTCCGCTGCCCAGCTCCAGGGTGAGCAGGCGCTGGTCTTGGTTGAAGGCGGAGGCGAAGGAGGAAAGTAAGCTAGTTAGGTCCATGATCGGCAGCAGAAGAGGACGTTCAGCCCTGCACTTTATAAACGTTGGAGGAGAGTTGCAGCGTGGCGTCGAAGGTGACCGGCGGGCGGTGCGGATGCACTTTGAGCACCGCGTCGACACGGAAGCGCAGATGGCGCTCCATCTCGCGGGGTGCGTCCAGGTTGACGCGCACGCGCGACAGCCGCGGTTCATGCAACTCGATCGAGCGGCGCAACTGCTCGCGCAGCAGTTCGCGGTCGTCCGGGTTCAGCAGGCTGATGCCGGACAGGTCCGGAATGCCGAAGGTGAGCAGGCTGTCGCGGGCCAGGGGAAAGGACTCCATCAACTCGTCCAGCGGCATCAGCCGGGTGTTGAGCAACGCTTCCAGGTCACGTGCTAGCGCCCGTTTGAACTGGGATAGTTCAAACAGGCTGATCGACTCGATGTGGCTCTGGTCCGGCTCGTCGTCCAGCAGCCGATCCAGCACCGAAGGCAGGATCTGCGCGTGGCGGGCGACGCTCATAGGCCGAATAGGGACGAAGCCTGGCGGGCAAGCATCCAGCGGAGGCCGACGAAGATGCCGGCGCCGACGATGGCCAGCAGCGCGAAGTACAGCCACAGTGGCAACTCGTGGCGGACAAAGGCCTGGAAGCGTTGCGGCAGCTGCCAGTTGGGCGCGAAGTCGGCCTTGCCGCCGCGCACCTGCTGGATTTCCTGGCCCAGCTTGTGGGTCAGGTAGCCCAGTTTTTCCTGGCCTTCCAGCAGGTATTTGCCCTGGAAGCCCAGCAGCAGGCAGGTGTAGAAAACCTCCAGCGGCTCGATGTTCTCGGCCGGGCTGTTGCGCAGTTGCTCCAGGCGGTTGAAGAAGCCTTCGCCGGCCAGATGCTCGCCGAACAGGCGCAGCTGCAGCGGCATGCGTTCCCACTCGTCGCGCAGCGCGAAATCGGAGGACAGGATGATCTCGTCCATCAGCGCGCAGAATGCGTATTTCGCATGGCTGATGGCGTTGTTGTCCTTGCTGAAGTTGCGCGCGTTGCGCTCGAACTGGCCGAGGAAGTGGTCGACGCGGCGGTTGAATTCCACCGCGCTGCTCGGCGCGTTGCCTTCCTTCAGCAGGAACAGCAGGTAGATGCCGTCTTCCAGCATCTCGCGCATGGATGGCGCCGCCGGGGCGGAGACGGCGATGGCGCGTTCAGGGGTTTGGGTGCTTGCTTGGTTCATGGTGTGCTCAGCGGAAGACCGCGATCAGTTCTATCGAAATATTGGCCAGGGTTTGCGGGATATAGATGCAGACGCTGCGCGATTGCAGCATGCGGCTGTAGATCTCGCTGCCCGGTTCCAGCGCGAAGTAGTGGTTGCCCACCCGCACCGGTATGGCGGACGGCGTTTGCGCCGAGTGGGCCAGGCTGACGCCGCGCATCGCCGAGTTGAGGATGCGTTCCACATCGTCCGGCGCGCCGATCTTCAGCTTGAGCGGCACGTTGTCGATGATGTAGCTGGCCGGCTGGTCGCTCTGCACCGACAGGTAGAAGTCCACGTTTTCCAGCAGGCGGTCGCTTTCCAGGCGGCCGATATGGAAGGACGGACGCGGCGAGTGCAGCGGGATGACCTTGTAGCGCGCGGAAACCACGGTTTCCAGCAGCTCGCGGATCTGCAGATCCAGCGGCGGGAACACTTCATGCAGCTTGTCGTGACGATAGCCCGGGATATCGGATAGCGTGTACAGCGTGGTGAAGGTCTGCAGCTCGCCGCAGAACTCGGACAGCGCCATGTACAGCTCTTCCGGATGCAGCGGCTGGCATTGAGACAGATGGCGCAGGCGCGCGAAATTGCGATTGACCGTGTGCAGCAGCCAGAAGGAGCTGATGTCGGCGGAGCCGAACTCCATCACGCTCTTGGCGCGCTCGCGGTGGGCGCCGGCAAGCGACTGGCTCTTCACCAGCAGGATGTCCAGCAGGCGGCGCAGCATCTGCATCATCTCGGTGGAGCCTTCGATGGCCAGCAGCGGCGGCAGGAATTCGCGGCCCACTCCCCATTGGCCGGTGGCGTCCTTTTCCAGCTGGCACAGCGGGATGGAGTCGTAGCCGTCGCGGTTTTCCTCTTCCAGCATCAGCTTGACGTCCAACTGCAGCGTGGACAGATCGGCGGCCAGCGCCTGGGTGTACAGATCGGACACCTCGCGATGGTCGCTGTGGAAGCGGGTAGGGCGGGCGCTGGCCTCGCCGTTGCGGGTATTGCCGCCATAGGGCTGCAACTGGGCCAGGCAGGCGTACAGCGTGGTCTTCACGCCGGCCTGCGGCATCGAGGTCAGATCGCGGCTCAGCGGCAGCGGGGTGTGGGCGGGCGCCTGAAGCAGCGTGCCATCGCGAAACAGCAGCGTCAGCTCGTCCACGCGAACGAGACCGCCCTTCAGCGCGGCTTCGTCTAGCGCCAGCCGCTGCACGCCCCAGGCGTGGCGGTGGGTCAGCTGCAGCAGGCTGGCTTGGGCCTGTTCCTGGAACAGCGCGTGCTGCTGGAAATGCTGCGGGCGAAGGAACATGCCTTCGCCCCATAGGATTCTTTGTGCTTGAAGCATTACTGCTTGAACCTCGGCATGGGTTGGTCGCGGTGGAGCCGCGTGGATTAGTTGCGGGAAGCCGGGCACTCGACCGCGCCGCTCTTGGGCTGGTCGGGCAGTTGCAGGGCTTCGGGCTTGATCGCCTGCAGGTAACAGTCTGCGACCTTGAATTTCAGGTCTTTGCTACGCACGCGATTGGCGTCATATAACAAGCGCCAGAATTGCAGGTTGGGCTGTCTGAAATATCCAATCACGCCGACGAAATTAGCGCCCTCGTCAATAGTGATATCCATTTCCTGTTTACCGCCGGGAACGAATAACAGCTCCTTGCGAGATAATACGGAAGAGCCAAGCACATTCTCAATTGGTTTACCACTGGCCAAAAGGTCAGGTGTGAGTAATTTGAATTCCTGATCGGATTTCAATTGGTAAACCTGAACCACGACGGATAGCGGTTTTCCGTGTTTGTCGCGGTTCAACATCTGGCTGGCTTCAGTGCTGAGCGTGATATTCTTTGGGCCTCCGCAGCCGCCGAGCAGCGGCAGCGCCAATGCTGCGAAGATCATGCAAGTTTTTTGCCAGTGCTTAGTGAAGTCCATATAATCCACACCCAAATAGTGGTTCATTCTACAGAATTTGCCAGTGAGGAGTCAGAGAAACCCTGTCTGGTTTTGAAAGGGCACTTGACTTCTTTGCAAATCAAATCAAGCATATCGCGTATTTTGTCGGTTCATCAATCGTTTGTTTTTTATAAAAAATTCCAATGATGTTTTTCGTGCCGCTGATTGTGGCCGGTATCGTTCTTCTATTGCTGTGGCTCGGCTGGCGGTTTTTTCTCGGCGGAGCGCAGCTCCAGGTGGAGCGGGCGACAATCGCAACCCCAACGGATCTGGCGTGCGAGCCGGTAGACATTCCGGCCGTCGAAGCGCCCCCTTCGCGCCGGCTTTCCGGAGCCGGAGGCGTCTTCGCCTGGATGAGGGCGTGGCCGGTGGGAATGCTGCTGCCGATGCTGGCGCTGCCGCTGGTGGCGGCAGTTGTGGCAATAACGTTGCACTTTGGCGGTTATCACAAGGATCCGCAGTTCGTGCCCGGCGAATATGCGCATGGCAACCAGATTCGCCAAGCGCTGCTGGAGGAGAAACTGGTGCCGCCGCTGCCGCTGCCGCCCAGCGCTTTCGTCGACGCGGTGGCGGAAAAGCCGCAGTTGGCGCTGGATAAGGCCGACCGAGACTGGAGCCGGATGGATCCCGCTTTCGTCCAGGATGTGCTGAGAGTGATGGAAAGAATGAAGGCGCGCGGCTTTCCGATGGTGTTGCTCGAGGGATACCGCAGCGCCGAGCGCCAGAACAGATTGGCTGGCGGCAGCACCAAGGTGACGCAGGCCAAGGGCGGGGAAAGCAAGCACCAGTATGGGCTGGCGGCCGACCTAGCGCCGGTGCGGGGCGGCAAGGTGGTGATTTCAGAGCGGGATCCATGGGCGATGCAGGCCTACAACGCGTTGGGCGAAGAGGCGCAGGCGGCCGGCTTGACCTGGGGCGGCGTGTGGAGTTTCCGCGATTACGGCCACATCGAGCGCGCGGGTTCGCTGCGCGCACTGTTGGCGCAGCGCAACAAAAAATGATTTCAGCTTCTAAGGGAAGGTAAATTCGGTGTTACACAAAGGTTGGCTACGGAATGCCAAGGTGGCGTCGGCCATCGGATTCTTGATCTTGATCGCGCTGATCTGGTGGCTGGGCCCCTGGCTGGGCCTGAAATCTGTCGAAGCGCGGCTGGGCTGGATCGTGGCGGTGATGATCGTATGGGTGCTGGCGCTGCTGATAGGCCAGGCGCTTGGCCGCCGCGCCAGCGGCATGCTGGAAGGCATGTTGCGGCGGCAGGCTGACGATGCTGTGATCAACGCCAGCGCCGACAAGCGCGCGGAAGTGACGTTGCTGCGGCAGCGTCTGCTGGGCGCGATCGACACGTTGAAGAAATCCAATCTCGGCAGCGCCCGCGGCAGCGCGGCGCTGTATGAGCTGCCCTGGTACATGATCATTGGTCATCCGGCGGCGGGCAAGAGTTCCGCTATTTTGCAATCCGGCCTGAGCTTTCCGTTCAGCGACAAGAGCGGCATCCAGGGCGTGGGCGGCACGCGCAACTGCGACTGGTTCTTCTCCACCGAGGGCGTATTGCTGGATACCGCAGGCCGCTACGCGACCGAGAGCGAGGACCGTACCGAATGGCTGGCCTTCCTCAGGTTGCTGAAGAAGCACCGCGCCAAGGCGCCTGTCAACGGCATCATGGTGGCGATCAGCCTGCCGGAACTGGCGCAGCACAATAGCGAGGGCTTCGTGCTCTACGCGCGCCAAGTGCGCGAGCGCATCCACGAGGTGTGCAATACCTTCGGCCTGATGGTGCCCATCTATCTGGTGTTCACCAAGCTGGACCTGCTGGGCGGCTTCGCCCAGTTCTTCCACGAGGCGGGCGAGGAGGAGCGTTCCCGGGTCTGGGGCGCGACGCTGTCCGCCGACCAGGGCACCGGCTTCGACGCCGGCGCCGTCGTGGCGCAGCAATTCGAGCAGCTGTACCGCGGCCTGGTGCAGATGGGTGAGGAGAAGCTGGTGGGCGCGCGCGGCGACGCGGTCAAGTCCGCCCATTTCGCCTTCCCGATCGAATTCCACGGCCTGCAGGAGGCGGTGGTGAAATTCGTCCGCCTGCTGTTCGAAGAGGACCCGTACCATTCCCGTCCGCTGCTGCGCGGCTTCTACTTCACCAGCGCGCTGCAGGAAGGCGTGCCGCGCATCGTGACCGCCGGCCGCGTGCAAGGCCAGTTCGACTTGTCTTCCGCCGGCATGGACAAGCATCAGGCGCCGGCCTCGTACAGCTACTTCCTGCGCGGCCTGTTCCGCGAAGTGCTGTTCCCCGACCAGCACCTGATCTTCCAGCAGACCAAGCCCAGCGGCAGCCGCTGGCGCTTGGCCGGCATGGTGGCCGGCCTGGTGACGCTGGCCGCGGTGGCGGGCGCTTGGACCTGGTCTTTCGTCGGCAACCAGCAGATGATCGCCCAGGTGAACGCCGAGCGCGCCCAGGCGCAGAAGCTGGCCGCGTCAGGCCAGTTGTACGACCGCCTGAACGGCCTGCTGATCCTGCAGCGCCGATTGGAAGAACTGCAGACGTATCGCCGCAACGGCGAGCCGTGGCAGATCGGTCTGGGCCTGTATCAGGGCGAAGAGCTGGAGCGCAATCTGCGCAAGGCTTATTTCGCCGGGCTGAAAGACGTGATGCTGCGCCCGGTGCAGAAAAACCTGGAGACCACGCTGGCCGCGCTGAAGCCTGGCGCGGTGCAGCCGGTGGCGGTGACCCAGCCGCCCAAGCCGGAACCCAAACCCGAAGCGAAGCCCGCTCCGGCGCCGAAACCGGCCAAACCGTACAAGCCGCGTCCCAAGCACGGCCTGCCGAACATCCAGCTGGGCGCGTTGGAAATGCCGCAGCGGGCGACCACAGGCAAGCTCGACGCCTCCGCGCCGACGGCGGGCGAGGCCGCAGCGGAAAGCGGCCAGCCGCAGAAGTCGCAAAAGCTCGACGTCGCCTACAACGCGCTGAAAACCTATCTGATGCTGCATGACCGCCGCCGGATGGAGGACGCGCACTTGGCTGACCAGCTGCCGCGCTACTGGCGTCCGTGGCTGGAAAGCCAGCGCGGCGAGTATCCGGTCAGCGAGGTGATGGGTCAGGCCGAGAAGCTGGTGGCATTCTACGTCAGCCAGATCAAGGAGCCGGATCTGCCCTTGATCGACAACGACGTCAAGGTCGTAGCCGACGCCCGCGACGTGCTGCGCGGCTCGTTCAAGCAGCTGTCCGCCCAGGAGCGCGTGTTCAACGAGATCAAGGCGCGCGCCAACACCCGTTTCGCGCCGCTGACCGTGGCCCGCATTCTGGACAACCGCGACATGGACATCATGGCCAGCAGCCAGATGGTGGAGGGCGCCTACACCCGCGAGGCGTGGAACACCTATGTGCGCGCGGCCATAGACGAGGCCAGCAAGGGCACGATACGCAGCGACGACTGGGTGTTGGCTTCCAGCACTCAGGACGATCTGGGCAAGGACGGCGACGTGGAGAAAAACCGCGCCGCGCTGGAGGCGCTGTACCGGTCTCAGTACATCGCCGCCTGGCATAAATTCCTGGCCGGCGTGGTGGTGCGCGACATCGCCAATCCGGCGCAGTCGGCTTCGGCGATGACCCGTCTGGCCGACAAGCAGAATTCGCCGATCAAGCTGATTCTGGCGCGCGCGGCCCAGGAGACTTCCTGGGACAATCCGTCGGAGTTGAACCGCTCGCTGGAAACCGCCAAGCGCTCGGTGTTGGAGAAAACCACCGAGTTCTTCAAGAGCGGCGACACGCAGGCCGCGGGCAAGAACGAGAAGCAATATGGCGTGGTGGGTGCCCATTTCGCCGGCGTGGCTACGCTGGTCAAGGGCGACAACTCGCCGATCAACAGCTACCTGGACCAATTGGCCAAGCTGAAAGTGAAGATGGCCGCCATCGCCACCACCGACGAACCCGGCCCGCAGGCCCGCACCGCGTTGCAATCCACGCTGAACGGCTCCGGTTCCGAACTGGGCGACACGCTGGCCTATGTCGACAATACCCTGCTCAACGGCGCGACGCCGGATACCGTGGAAATGGTCCGTCCGATGCTGGTGCGCCCGCTGTCGCAGTCGTACAGCGCGCTGCTGGGCCCGGTGGCGCAGGACATCAACCAGGCCTGGGCCAACGAGGTGCTGCCGCAGTGGAGGCTGCTGGCCAGCAAGTATCCGTTCAGCGATTCCAACAGCAGCGCGTCGGTGGCTGACATCAGCCGTTTCGTCAAAGCCAATGACGGCACGCTGGACAAATTCATCAACAAATACCTGACCGGCCTGGTGCAGAAGAAGGGCGACGAATTGGTGCCGCGCGCCTGGGGCAATCAGGGCGTGCGCTTCAACCCGCAGTTCCTCAGCGGCGTCAGCAACCTGATGGCCTTGGCCAATACCCAGCTGCAGGATGGCGAGAACAGCCGTTTCGAGTTGCAGCCGCTGCCGACGCCGGGCCTGTCCGAGATCGTGCTCAGCATTGACGGCCAGGAGTTGCGCTACCGCAACGGCCCGCAGCAATGGCAGCCGTTCAATTGGCCGGGCACCAACGGCGAAGGCGCGCGCATCCAGGTGGTCAACTACGCCGGCGCCAGCACGGTGGTGGGCAACCAGTCCGGCCGCATGGGCCTGATGCGCCTGCTGGCCGGCTCCAAGGTCAGTCAGGAAGGCGACGGCGCCGCCCAGCTGACCTGGACGCTGCCCAAGGGCAGCGGCGCCGAGGGGCAGACCGTTCGTTTCAATTTCCGCATGCTGGGCGGCGTCAATCCGCTGCAGTTGAACCGCCTGTACAAACTGACGTTGCCCGAGCGCGTGACGTTGTAATGGAGAGATGAACGGCATGCCGCTCAATTTCAAGCGCACCCAGGAGGTGCCACCGCAGTTCTGCATTTTCGGCAAGTTGCCGCGGCGCGCCGATTTCGTGCGCGTCAACGCCACCCACCCGGCGGCGATGCAATTGGACCAGCTGTTGGCGCAGAGCCTGCAGCGGCTGGAGTTCACCGAGGAAGCCACGCGCGACTACCTGGCCATGCCGCCGACCTCCTTCGTGCTGCAAAGCCGCGACCACAATTGGCTGTCGCTGGGCGTGATCCAGCCCAGCCGCGACGAGGGCGGCCGCAACTATCCGTTGGTGGCGGCCTCGCTGGTGGCGGTCGATCCGGCCTTGCCGTCCACTGCCATCCTGCTTCTGGCCAATGAGTTGTTCTTCACCGGTCTGAAGGAGCAGCTGTCCAGCGCCATCGAGAACTCGGTGGAAATGCTGGCCTGCAAGCAGTTTCTGGAGGAGCAGCTGCGCTTCGGCGCCTCGTCGGTGGCCGACATCGACCTGGCGCAGCAGCTGCTGGAGAAGCACTTGTCGGTGACTACCGCCGACGTGCTGTCGCGCAGCCTGAGCGCGGCCGGCCGCGGCGATCTGGAGTCGGTGCTGCTGGCCTTCGTGTTCCATCACCGGTTGCTGAAGAAATTCCGCGACAGCCTGCCGGTGCAGGCCTATGCGCTGCCCTTGCCGGCGGTGGAGGGCGACAACGTGCTGGCCGCGGTCACTTGGCTGGCGCTGTACCACGCGGCTACCGACAACGGCGCGGCGCTGGAGCAATGCCTGATCGTGCGCCGGCCGGAGGGCCATTTCCTGGTGCTGTTGCCGGCGGGTTTGAACGAGCAGATCGCCAGCCAGTGCTGGGGCGCGCCGCTCGATTCCAAGCATGTGGTGGATATCGACGATGTGAAGGCGCCGTGGCGCAATCATCAGTCCTACGCCGAAGCGGCCTATGTGCTGGGGCGGCAATTGAACGATCCGGGCCTGTCTTTAGCACAGTTGCGAACCGTTCTATCCAGTCTCGCGCGCAATATTGCGTAGCTTAGTTTTGAACCTTTTTGAATAGAGAAGAGCCATGGGCAAGGAAAGCACTCAGAAAAAACTGTCGAGGGTCCGTCCGCCTCGCGTGCAGATCACCTATGACGTCGAGATCGGCGACGCGATCGAAACCAAGGAGCTGCCGTTCGTGCTGGGCGTGCTGGGCGATTACTCCGGCCACAGCAAGGAGCCGCTGCCGAAGATGAAGGAGCGCAAGTTCGTTCAGGTCGACCGCGACAACTTCGACGAGGTGCTGAAGGGCATGGCGCCTCGCCTGGCGATGAAGGTGGACAACGCGCTGAAGGATGACGGCACCCAGCTGGGCGTGGAGCTGAATTTCGAAAACTTGTCCGACTTCGAGCCGCAAAACGTGGTGCGCCAGATCGATCCGCTGAACCAGCTGCTGGAGGCCCGCACCCGTCTGGCCGATCTGCGCAACAAGCTGGCCGGCAACGACAAGCTGGAAGAGCTGCTGGACGAAGTGGTGCGCGATACCGAGAAGCTGCGCCAGATCGGCGGCAAGAAAGAAGGAGACGAGCAGTGAGCGCGGAATTGCAACAACAGGCGGCGCCGGCCGCGGCTGACGGCGTCAGTCTGCTCGACAGCATCATCGAGCAGAGCCGCATCGCCACCAACGACAGCGAAAAGAGCCACACTCGCGATCTGATCGGCGAGCTGGTCGACCAGGTGCTGCAAGGCAGCGTCACCGTCTCGCGCGACCTGTCCGCCAGCATCGACGCCCGCATCGCCGAGATCGACAAGCTGATCTCCGACCAGCTGAACAATGTGATGCACCATGCTGAGTTCCAGAAGCTGGAAGCCTCGTGGCGCGGCCTGAACTACCTGGTGATGCAGTCCGAGACCAGCACCCAGCTGAAGATCAAGGTGCTGAACGCGTCCAAGAAAGACCTGGTCAAGGACTTCAAGGCGGCCGCCGAGTTCGACCAGAGCGCGCTGTTCAAGAAGATCTACGAAGAAGAGTACGGCACCTTCGGCGGCGCGCCTTACGCCGCGCTGGTGGGCGACTACGAATTCACCCGCCACCCGGAAGACTTCTACCTGCTGGACGAGCTGTCGCACGTGGCAGCCTCCGCCCACGCGCCGCTGATCTCGTCGGCCGATCCTGGCCTGTTCGGCCTGGAAAGCTTCGCCGACATCGGCAAGCCGCGCGATCTGGCCAAGATTTTCGATACCGTCGAATACGCGAAGTGGAAGTCCTTCCGCGAATCGGAAGACTCCCGCTATGTCGGCCTGGTGCTGCCGCACGTGCTGGGCCGCCTGCCGTACGGCCGCGACAATGTGCCGGTCGAGGCATTCGACTTCGAAGAGAACGTCGACGGCAGCAACCACGACAAGTATCTGTGGACCAACGCCGCTTACGCTTACGCCGCGCGCCTGACCGACGCCTTCGCCCAGTTCGGCTGGCTGGCGGCCATCCGCGGTGTGGAGGGCGGTGGCCTGGTGGAAGGCCTGCCTGCCCACACCTTCAAGACCGACGACGGCGAAGTGGCGCTGAAGTGCCCGACCGAGGTGGCGATCACCGACCGCACCGAGAAATTGCTGTCGGACCTCGGCTTCATCTCGCTGGTGCACTGCAAGAACACCGACTACGCCGCCTTCTTCGGCGGCCAGTCGGCGCAGAAGGCCAAGACCTACAACACCGACTCGGCCAACGCCAACGCGCGCCTGTCGACGCAGCTGCCGTACATCTTCGCGGTTTCCCGCATCGCGCATTACATGAAGTCCATCATGCGCGACAAGATCGGCAGCTTCGCCTCGCGCCAGAACGTGCAGGACTACCTGAACACCTGGCTGGCCCAGTACGTGCTGCTGGACGATTCCGCCAGCCAGGAAGCCAAGGCCAAGTATCCGCTGCGCGAAGCGCGCGTCGACGTGGTGGAGGTTCCGGGCAAACCGGGCGTCTATCGCGCCGCCGCCTTCCTGCGTCCCCATTTCCAGCTCGACGAGCTGACGATTTCTTTGCGTCTGGTGGCAGAACTGCCGCAACCGGCTGGCTAACGCGACGCATTGATTATTTGGGGGAGTCCCGCCCCCATTTTTTTGAACCTTGTTTAAGGAGAAGTACAGATGGCTTTTGATGCATTTCTGAAAATCGATGGCATTCCTGGTGAGAGCGGCGACGACAAGCACAAAGACTGGATCGAAATCCAATCGTTCAGCCACAAGCTGGAACAACCGGCTCAGGCTTCCGCCAGCACCGCCGGCGGCGCTACCGCCGAACGCGTGAACCACGGCGTGTACGAAATCACCCACTTCCTGGACAAAGCCAGCCCGAAGATCTACGAAGCTTGCTGCACCGGCAAGCACATCAAAGAGATCACCATCGAGCTGTGCCGCGCAGGTGGCGACAAGGTGAAGTACATGGAAATCAAGATGGAACAAGTCCTGATCTCCAAGGTTGAGCCGCATGGTTCCGCCACCGACAGCGGCTTCCCGGGCGAGAAGGTCAGCTTCAGCTACGGCAAGATCAAGTGGACCTACACCCAGCAGAAGCGCGCCGACGGCGCCGGCGGCGGCAATGTCAGCGCCGGTTGGGACCTGACCGCGAACAAAGTCATCGCCTAATTCCAGCAATGGAATCCAGACCCGCCCGGCCCCGGGCGGGTTTTTAAGTTTTTTATCACTTGGGGAAAGTCGCTATGAAACGTTTGTTGATCGCCGTGGTTGTCGCCTTGTCTTGCGCTGCCTGCAAAACGGCGCCGACCAAGGAGCAGGTGGAGGCCAGCAAGGCCGTCGCCGCCGCCAATGATGCCAAGGCGCAGATTGCCAAGCAGGCTGCCGCCAACTACGCGGCCGACGCTACCCTGGTGCCGTTTGAAAAGATGGACGCCAAGCTCAATCCGGTGGGCGAGGCTCAGCTGGACCTGTTGCTGCCCAAACTGAAGACCGCTAAATCCGTTCTGATCCGCGGCCATTGCTATCGCCGCGATATCGGCAACGCCAAAGCCGCGTCCCAGACCCGCGCCGCCAATGTGCGCGAATACCTGGTGAACGCCGGCGTGCCGTCCAGCAGGATCACCCTGCGTTACGACACCGAACGCCCGGTGCATGGCGTGCGCCTGGTCGTCAGCGACTGATAGATGCTGTGAAACTGCCGCCCCGTTGCCGCATCTCCGCCGATATCGGCGTGAGTTCCACGGAGCGGCATCAAAGAATTCAGATACAACGATAACGGATAGATCGCGCCATGGACCTTAGCACTCTGCTTTCCTCCTTCGCCTCCGCCTTCAATCAGGACCAGCGCCTGCTCACCCTGGAGCTGGGCAGCGGACAGGTCGCCGCCGAGCAGCTGCTGCCGCAAAGCCTGGATGGCGAAGAAGGCGTGTCCAAGGCCTATCGTTATCAACTCACCTGCCTG
>NZ_JBTNLS010000016.1:0-9363 GCF_059047085.1 Chromobacterium sp. INPA-IVC
CTCCGCCGCGCTCAGCTTCAGCAGGTCGCGCCCGTTGAAGCGCAGCTCCGACGCCGGATCGATCTCGCTCGATTGCGGCGGCAGCAGCTGCATGATCGCCATCGACGTCACCGATTTGCCGGAACCCGACTCCCCCACCAGCGCCACAGTACGGTGCGCCGGAATGTCGAAACTCACGCCCTTCAGCGCCTCGAAGCGGCCGCCGTCCTCCTGGCGGAAGCTCACCCGCAGGTTGCGAACCGACAGCAGGGTTTTGTTATCGTTCATGTCTATTTCTCCTCGTCCCGCTCACTTGGCCGCCGCGCGCGGGTCCAGCGCGTCGCGCAAGGCATCCACCAGCAGGCTGAAGGCTGTCACCAGCACCGACATGGCGATGGTCACCGCCAGCATCTGCCACCAGTAGCCCTGGATCAGCTCGGTCGGCGCTTCGGCCAGCATCGAGCCCAGACTCACCTCGCGCACGCCGACGCCGAAGCCGAGGAAGGACAGAATGGCCTCGTACTTGATCAGCGCCACCGTCAGCAAGGAGAACTGCACCAGCAGCAAGTGGGAAATGTTGGGCAGGATGTGGACGAACATCTTGCGGCTGCTGCCGGCGCCGATGGCGTCGGCTGCCTGCACGTATTCGCGGCCTTTCAGCTTCAGGTACTCGGCGCGCACCAGGCGGTAGGTGCCGGTCCAGCTGGTCAGCGCCATCACCGAGATGATGGTGGTGATGCCGCGGCCGGAGACCGCGGCGAAAGACAGCAGCAACAGCATGTCCGGCACCGAGGTGAACACGCTGTAGAACCAGTTGAGGAAGTCATCGGTCTTGCCGCCGAAATAGCCGGACACCGCGCCCAGCGCGCAGCCGATCAGCAAGGAAAACACCGCGCCGAACACGCCGACGAAGATGGACGTGGACGTGCCCTTCAAGGCTTTCTGTATCACGTCGCGGCCCTGCAGGTCGCCGCCGAACGGCAGCCTTTCCAACCGCGGCGGCGTGTGGTCGGCGTATTCGCCGACATGCTTCTCCGCTTCGGCCAGCTGCTTGCCGATCGGATCCTCGGCGCGGCTCAGTTCGACGATAGGCGCGGCAACCGCCTTGGCCGCCGGCTCCGGCGGCAACACGTCGTCCGCGGACTCCTTGACCCAGCTTGGCGGCGCGTAAGGCACGCCCACTTCATCCACCCAGTGCGCGCCGACCAGATTGAACCAGCCGCCGATCGAGACCAGCAGATAGGCCAGCACGATCCACATCGAAATAAAGCCCACCTTGTTGCGCTTCAAGCGCTGCCATCCCAGTCCCCACAGGCTGCGGGACGGCGCGGCCGGCGCGGCGCCGGCGGCATTTTGCAATGTCGTCATGATTGTTCTCCTCCGCTCACTTCAGTTGCACGCGCGGATCGATCCACTTGTAGACCAGATCGCCCAACAGGTTGAACACCATGGTGGCGATGGCGATATAGATGGTGATGGCCTTGATGACCGGGAAATCGCTCTTGTTCACCGCCTGCACCACTTCATTGCCCATGCCGGGAATGCCGAAGAAGCTCTCCAGCACCAGCGCGCCCAGCAACATATAGGGCAAGGACATCATCACGCTGGTCACCACCGGGATCAGCGCGTTGCGCAGCACGTGCTTGAGCATGATCTGGCGCTCGGACAAGCCCTTGGCGCGCGCGGTGCGGACATAGTCCTGGCCCAGCTCTTCAACAAAGAAGCTGCGGTAGAAGCGGATGTCCGGCCCCAACGACACCATCAGCCCCAGCAGCAAGGGCAGCGGCACGTAGACGAACAGGTTCACCCAGAACGAATCACCCCATCCCCGCACCGGAAACCAGCCCAGTTTGAAGCCGAGGAAAAACTGGCCGGCGATGATGTAGATCAGCGCGCTGATGGACATGGCCACGGTGCAGGAAATGGTGACGATGTGATCGGTCAGGCCGCCGCGAAAATACGCGACCAGCGCCGCCAGAGGAATGGCGACCAGCAGATCGACCACCAGCATGGCGCCGGTCAGCGTCAGCGACGGTCCGATGCGGCTGCCGATGATGTCGGACACCGGTTGCTGGGTAGACCAGGAGGTGCCGAAATCCAGTGTCAGCACTTGATGGACAAACAGCAGGAATTGTTCCGGCAGGCTCTTGTCCAGCCCCAATTGGGCGCGGATGTGCGCCAACACTTCAGCCGAGAAATGCTTGCCGGCCAAGACCAGCGACGGATCTCCGCCCACCAGCGTGAACAGGATGAATACCAGCAGCATCACCCCGAACAGGGTCGGGATCATTTGCAGCAGCCGGCGGATGATGAATGCGGACATGATGGTTCTCCTCGCTCCCCGTTTATTTTTCTACGTCCAGGAAACGCCAGGTGGCATTGAAATTGGGGTGGAACTTGAACCCCTTGACCCAGGGCTGCGCCAGCGCGTTGGTGAAGCGGATATCGCTGAACATCCACGGCGTGTCGCCCACCACGATCTTGTTCATCTGGTCGTACAGGCGGTTGCGTTCCGGACCATCCGGCAGCAGGCGGGACTGTTCGTAAAGCTTGTCGTAGCGCGGAGACTGGTAGCAGGCGTTGTTGGAATTGCCGACATTGCCGCCGTACAGCAGCTGCGCGAAGTTGTCGCCGTCTGGGTAGTCCGCGCTCCAGGCTCCGCCGTTCATGCCGAACTTGCAGTCTCGCTGCGCCTTCACCTGCTCATTCCACTGCATCACGCGGAAATTCACCTTCACCTTGATCCGGTCGAAAGCCTTCTGCCAATACTCGTTCCACTGCTTGTCGATGGCGGTGGGGCCAGTCAGGAAATCGATGGCGACGGGCTTGCCGTCCGGGGCATGGCGATAGCCGTCGGCGCCGATCCTGTAGCCGAATTGGTCCAGCAAGGCATTGGCCAACGGTGGATTGTAGGGATAGGCTGCGCGGAAATTGGGATTGTGGCCTGCCACATTGGGCGGCACGATGTACTGCACCTGCACCGCCTGGTTGCGGCGGATGTCGCGTATCGTTTCGTTGGTGTCGAAAGCCATGGAGATCGCGCGGCGCAGCGCGATCTTGTCCTTGCCATACCCGCCGACGACCGGGTCCTTCATATTGAACGCGTAGAAAGTGACTTCTTCGCCCAGCTCGCGGCTGAGCTGAACGCCCTTTCTTTTCAGTTCCGGCTTCAGCTCCGCGCGCCACGGGTTCTTGGGATCCAGGCGCAATACCTGCCTGATCAGCGGCTGAGGAATGCCCACAAGGTCCAGTTCCCCGCTCTTGAAGGCCAGCCAGGCCGGCTGCTCTTCCTCGATCACCGACACCTCGATCCGGTCTATCTGCGGATAACGCTTGCCGTTCATCTGCGCGGCAATTTTTTGATCGCCCGCGCCGTAATGGAAGGTTTCCTGGCGGAAATTGGGATTGCGCACCAGCGTCATGCTGTTGCCCGGTTTCCAGTCCTTCAATACATAGGGGCCAGTGCCCACCGGATGGGCATTGGTATTGTCGCCATAAGCCTCAATCACTTCCCGCGCCTGCCCCTCTACCCAGCTGCCGGCCAGCAGGAAGGGCAAGGATGGGAACGGCTGCTTGAACTTCAGCTGCAAGGTGTAGCGGTCCAGCGTCTTCACGCCCTCCACCACCGAGTCGTAATCCAGCTTGCCCTTGCCCGCCTTCTTCACCAGCTCGGCCAAACCCACCAGCTTGTCGGTGAAGGTGTCGCTGAGCGGCGAGGCCACTGTCGGATCGGACAGACGCTTGATCGAATACACGTAATCGGCAGCGGTCAGCTCGCGCTTCTTGCCCTTGAAGGCCGGGTCCGGCGCGAAATAGATGCCCCTCTTCAAATGGAAGGTGTAAGTCAGGCCATCCGCGCTGACCGTCGGCATCGCCGTGGCCACGTTGGGAACCACCTTCACCGGACGGGACAGGTAGTCGAAAGTCAGCAAAGGATCGTAGATATGTTCGATCACCGCGGACGAATAGACGTCGGATATCTTGGCCGGATCGAATCCGGTTTCCGGCGCGCTGAACGCCACATGCAGCACCTTCTCCGCAGCCGCCGCATGCAGCGGCGCCAAGCTCCCCCAGACCATCAGTGCCGCCGCGATGGGCTTTTTCAGGCACATAGTCGTTTCTCCTTTGTTTTTCTCATCGGAACCAGTCCTCATCAGGATGGTCGATTTTCTATCGCGGCAAGGCTTTGGCCGGCTCGCCCGCCGAAGCGCAACAAGCTTGTTAACACAAAGCCGATGCCGCCCACACCTTAACGATTGACACCCTCGCAAGATGACATCATCGTTAAATAAACAGCAACTCGATATTCAACGCGGCCCCGCCTGCCCTTCCAGCGCGCGCCGCCGCAAGGAGAGAGCCATGAAATCCGCGGCATCGATAATCATCCTGCCCGCCCTATTGCTGGCCGGCTGCGCCACCCAGCAGGGCTATGCGCAAAAGGTCTACGCCTGGCAAGGACGCGACGCCAACGAACTGCTGGCCGCCTGGGGCACGCCCACCGGGCAGATGACCATGCCCAACGGCAAGCAGCTCTACACCTATCGCACCGCCTACAGCCAGGAAATGCCGATACAGAGCAGCGGCTTCTACCATCCCTGGAACATCAGCGGCGGCGGCTCCACCTACTACAGCTGCACCACCAATTTCGTTGTCGATCCCCGCGACCACACCATTCAGTCGGTCAGCTTCGACGGCAACGACTGCGTCGCGCCGGCGCGCAAATAAGCTCACCTCACGCGACAGGAGCCGGCGATTGCCGGCTCCCTGTTTATTTACCGCTCGCCTCGTTCAGCTTCAGCGCGCGGCGCCCGCCCAATAGGCGGCGGATTCGGACGCGCAGACTGTCCAGATAGGTGTACACCACCGGCACCACCAGCAAAGTCAGCAACGTGGAAGTGGCCAGGCCGCCGATGATGGCATGCGCCATCGGCCGGTTGGTCTCCGAACCGTCGCCAGTGCCCAGCGCCAGCGGCAACATGCCGAAAATCATCGCCAGGCTGGTCATCATGATTGGGCGCAGCCGCACCCTCCCCGCCTCGGCGATGGCATCCTCGCGCGCCATGCCCTCCGCCCGCGCCCGGTTGACGAAGTCCACCAGCAGAATGCCGTTTTTGGCCACCAGGCCCATCAGCATGATGATGCCGATGATGGAGAACATATTGAGCGTGGAGCCCCAAAGGAACAGCGCGACGAACACGCCGCCGAAGGCTAGCGGCAGCGACACCATGATGGTCACCGGCATGGTGAAGCTGCGGAACTGCGCCGCCAGAATCAGGTAGATGAAGATCACGCCAAGCCCCAGCGCGCGCAGCGCGTTGCTCACCGTTTCCTCCATATCCTTCTGCTGGCCGCGGTGCATGCGCTGCACGCCTTGCGGCAATTGCATGCTGCCCAGCAGCTTGTCGATGTCGGCCATCGCCGAGCCCACGTCGCGGCCTTCGACGTTGGCCATGATGCTGATCTCGCGCATCATGTTGGTGCGTTTGATCTGGCGCGGGCTGACGCCCTGACGGGTCTCGATCAGCGTGGACAGCGGCACCATCTGCGCCGCGCCATTGTCGTCGCGGTTGCCGGCCACCTTCAGTTGGTCCAGCAGCTCCTGGCGGCGCTCATCCTTGGGCACCCGCAGCCTGACGTCGTAGTTCTCGCCATCCGGGGCTTCCCAGGTGGTGACCACATTGCCGGCCAGCAGCATAGACAGCAAATTGCCGACTCGATTGAGATCCACGCCCAGGCTCAGCGCCGCGTCGCGCTTCAATGTCAGGCTCAGCGACGGATCGCCCTCGGTCAGATTGGATTCGATGTCCTTCACGCCCTTCACCTTGGCGATGCGAGCCATGATGTCGCGCGACACCGCGTCCAGTTCGACCAGATTGGAGCCGCGCAGGCCGATGAAGATGGGCTTGCCCTGCTGCTCGTCGTTGGCCACCGCCTTGATCAGCACCCCTGCCACCGGCTGCACCCGCTTGCGGGCGTCGGCGATGACCTCGTCCAGGCTGCGCAGGCGCGAGCGCTTGTCGCCGATGTCCAGCGTCAGTTGGCCGTCGTTCTTGCCGGCGCCGAAGTTGCCGGCGCCGACATCCAGCGACACGGTCTGGATTTCCTTGATCCCTGACAGCGCGTCGGCCAGCTCCCGGCCCTTCAGCGTCGTGTATTCCAGCGAAGAGCCGGGCGCGGTCTGGTACACCACGTTGATCTTGCCGCTGTCGCGCACCGGCGTGAATTCGCCGCCGATGCTGGGCACCAGCATGAAGCTGGCCGCGGTGACGCCTAGCGCCAGCGCCAGCGTGGTCTTGCGATGGCCCAGCACCCAGCGGATCACGGCGGCGTAGCGCTCGGACAACCGGTCAAGCGAGGTCTCGAACCAGTCCAGCATCCGGCCCAACGGGCCGCGGTGGCGGTCGCCGTGATGGTGCGGGTCGTGCCAGATCGACGACAACATCGGGTCCAGCGAGAAGCTGACGAACATCGAGATCAATACCGCCACCGCGACGGTGAGGCCGAACTGGTGGAAGAAGCGGCCTATGATTCCGCCCATGAAGCCCACCGGCAGGAACACCGCCACCACCGTCAGCGTGGTGGCCAGCACGGCGAGGCCAATCTCGTTGGTGCCGTCCAGCGCCGCCTGGTAATGGCTCTTGCCTAGCGCGGCGTGGCGGACGATGTTCTCGCGCACCACGATGGCGTCGTCGATCAGCAGACCGATGGACAGCGACAGCGCCAGCAGCGTCAGCATGTTCAGCGTGAAACCCATCAACTGGATCGCGAACAGCGTGCCCACCAGCGCCACCGGCAGCGTCAGCCCGGTGATCACCGTGCTGCGCCAGCTGCCCAGGAACAGGAACACGATCAGGATGGTCAGCCCCGCGCCTTCCAGCAGCATGGACTCCACGCTGTGCAGCGCCTTCTTCACATCCTCGGCGGAATCATAGGTGTAGCGCAGCTCGGTGCCCGCCGGCATCTGCGGCTTCAGCTCGGTCAACAGTTTCTTGACGCCCTCGGCCACCGCCACCTCATTGGCGCCGCGCGCGGCCTTGATGTCCACGCCCAGGCCTGGCTGGCCATTGACCAGCGAGACGCTGTCCTGCTCAGCCTCGGTGTCCGCCACCACTGCGATGTCGTCCAGCCGGATAGGCGTGCCGTTGCGGTAGCCCACCGCCAGCGCGGCGAAATCGTCGGCGGACTTGAGCTTGCCGGACACCCGGATCGCCCATTCCTTGTGCGCGGTGGAAACGTTGCCAGCCGGGAAATCCTGGTTGGCGGCCTTGATCGCGTCGGCCACGTCGGCCAGCGACAGGCCGGAGCCCTCCAGCCGCACCGGATCGATATCGATGCGGATTTCACGCTTCACCGAGCCGATCAGACTGACGTCGCCGACGCCCTCCACCATCTGCAGCCGCTTCTTCAGCACGTTCTCGGTCCAGCTGCTCAGCTCGCGCGGGCGGGTCTGGCTGGAGGTCAGCGACAACGACAGCATCGGCTTGTCGTTCGGGTCCACCTGAGACACCGACGGCGTGCCGATCTCGCGGCGAAAAGCCCCCTGCACCGACGCCACCTTGTCGCGCACGTTCTGCACCGCGACGATGGGGTCGACCGAGAGCTCAAACTCGGCCACCACGAAGGAACTGCCTTCGGAAGAGTAGGAGCGGATTTCCTTGATGCCGTTGACGGTGTTGAGCGCCTCCTCAAGCGGCTTGCTCACCTCGCTCTCCACCACCTCGGGCGAAGCGCCGGTATAGTGCGTCTCCACCACAGCCATCGGCAACCTGACGTCCGGCATTTCCTCCACCGGCAGCTTTTGCCAGGAGAACAGGCCCAGCACCATCAGCGTCATCATCAACACCGCGGCGAAATACGGATTGCGCACGCTTACGCGGGTCAGCCACATGGCGCTCTCCTCAAGCCAGGCCGGCCGGCAGGCTGACCGGGTCGCCCGCCTTGCTGCCCAGCAGTTCGCCGACGATCACGCTGGAGCCGGCGGCCACGCCGCCTATCGCAGCCTGGCGCTCGTTTTCCGCGCGCAGTTCCACCGTCACCGGCCGCTTGGCCAGCTTGCCCTTCTCCACCACCATCACCCAGGGCTGGCCGTCGATATCGCGCACCGCGGCGATCGGCACCACTACCTTGTCCTTCACCGCCCTCACCACCACGCCGCCTTTGGCGAACTGGCCCACTTTCAAGTGCCCGTCCGCGTTTTTCACCCGTACGAACAGCGTGAAGCTGCGGGTGCCCGGAATGGCCACCGGGTTGATGCGCACCACCTCGCCGCGCTCCTGAGCGTCGCGGCCATCCACGCTGAACGAAGCCGACATGCCCACCCTCACCTGCCCCACCAGCCGCGAAGGCACGGTGGCGGCGATTTCCAGCACCGCGAGATCAGCCACCGAAAACAGCTTCATATTGCGGCTGGCCACCTCGCCGGGGTTGATCTTGCGCTCGTAGACCACGCCGTCTATCGGCGACTTCACCTGCGCGTCGGCAAGCGAGCGCTGCGCCCGCGCCAACTGGGCGGCCTGCGCGCGCAGCTCGCCCTCTTTCACCCGAAAATCGCTTTCCAGCTCGTCGAACGCCACTTGGGAGATAAAGCCTTTGCCCAGCAGCTCGCGCTGCTTGTCCAGTTTGACCTTGGCCAGCTTCAGCCGCGCCTTGGAATTGTCCAGCTGGGCGTTCTGCTCCGCGACGGATTGGCCCAGCGACTCGGCGTCCAGCACCGCCAGCAACTGCCCCCGGCGCACCGCCTCCCCTTCCCGCACCCTTACTTCCCTGACATTGGCGTCCACCTCGGACGCCACCGCGCTGCTGGTCAGGGCGTTCAGCGAGCCGGTGAACGGAATGGCGGCGGCGAGCGGCTTCACCTCGGCCCGCACCACATCGGCGCCGGACAAGCGGCGCGCCGCCGGCGCCGACGCGTTTTTGCCGGAGGCGGACGCATGCTCGGCGCCGCCCTTGCCGCAGGCGGCTAGCGAGAGAAGAAACAGGGCGGACAGGCAAAGACGTATATTCATATGTGTGTTTTCCGATGTGGCCATCGCGGCGTCATCCGGTCTTGTTGTCGATTACGGAACAGGCGGCCGTTTGGCCGCCTGTCCGACATCATGCCACATCCGGTAATTTATTTTAATGTCATTGCAAGAACTGTTCCGACCCGACGATGCCCAGCTTCGTCAACCCCAAACGCTGCGACTCCGCCAGCACCATCGCCACCGGCGCGTAACTCGCATCCTTGTTCGGCTTGATGTGCAGCTCCGGCTGCGGATCCGACTTCCCCGCCGCCGACAGCCTTGTCTCCAGCGCCTCCCGGTTCGGCAAACGCTCGCCGTTCCACATCACCGCGTTGTCCGGCGCGATGTCGATCTGCACCACCACCGGCTTCGCCAACGGCTT
>NZ_JBTNLS010000017.1:0-5312 GCF_059047085.1 Chromobacterium sp. INPA-IVC
TGGCACTGCTCTTTAACAGAACGAATAACCGATAGGTGTAAGTGCTTGGCGAAAGCCGAACACTTGCACTGCAAGAGACAAGAGATACTTGTTTATTTCTTTGAACTTGCGTGCCAGAAAATTTGCTTGAGATTGAACTGAAGAGTTTGATCCTGGCTCAGATTGAACGCTGGCGGCATGCTTTACACATGCAAGTCGAACGGTAACAGGGTGCTTGCACCGCTGACGAGTGGCGAACGGGTGAGTAATGCGTCGGAATGTACCGTGTAATGGGGGATAGCTCGGCGAAAGCCGGATTAATACCGCATACGCCCTGAGGGGGAAAGTGGGGGACCGTAAGGCCTCACGTTATACGAGCAGCCGACGTCTGATTAGCTAGTTGGTGAGGTAAGAGCTCACCAAGGCGACGATCAGTAGCGGGTCTGAGAGGATGATCCGCCACACTGGGACTGAGACACGGCCCAGACTCCTACGGGAGGCAGCAGTGGGGAATTTTGGACAATGGGCGCAAGCCTGATCCAGCCATGCCGCGTGTCTGAAGAAGGCCTTCGGGTTGTAAAGGACTTTTGTTCGGGAGGAAATCCCGCTGGTTAATACCTGGCGGGGATGACAGTACCGGAAGAATAAGCACCGGCTAACTACGTGCCAGCAGCCGCGGTAATACGTAGGGTGCAAGCGTTAATCGGAATTACTGGGCGTAAAGCGTGCGCAGGCGGTTGTGCAAGTCTGATGTGAAAGCCCCGGGCTTAACCTGGGAACGGCATTGGAGACTGCACGACTAGAGTGCGTCAGAGGGGGGTAGAATTCCACGTGTAGCAGTGAAATGCGTAGAGATGTGGAGGAATACCGATGGCGAAGGCAGCCCCCTGGGATGACACTGACGCTCATGCACGAAAGCGTGGGGAGCAAACAGGATTAGATACCCTGGTAGTCCACGCCCTAAACGATGTCAACTAGCTGTTGGGGGTTTGAATCCTTGGTAGCGTAGCTAACGCGTGAAGTTGACCGCCTGGGGAGTACGGCCGCAAGGTTAAAACTCAAAGGAATTGACGGGGACCCGCACAAGCGGTGGATGATGTGGATTAATTCGATGCAACGCGAAAAACCTTACCTGCTCTTGACATGTAACGAACTTGGTAGAGATATCTTGGTGCCCGAAAGGGAGCGTTAACACAGGTGCTGCATGGCTGTCGTCAGCTCGTGTCGTGAGATGTTGGGTTAAGTCCCGCAACGAGCGCAACCCTTGTCATTAGTTGCCATCATTAAGTTGGGCACTCTAATGAGACTGCCGGTGACAAACCGGAGGAAGGTGGGGATGACGTCAAGTCCTCATGGCCCTTATGAGCAGGGCTTCACACGTCATACAATGGTCGGTACAGAGGGTTGCCAAGCCGCGAGGTGGAGCTAATCTCAGAAAACCGATCGTAGTCCGGATCGCACTCTGCAACTCGAGTGCGTGAAGTCGGAATCGCTAGTAATCGCAGATCAGCATGCTGCGGTGAATACGTTCCCGGGTCTTGTACACACCGCCCGTCACACCATGGGAGTGAGTTTCACCAGAAGTGGGTAGGCTAACCGTAAGGAGGCCGCTTACCACGGTGGGATTCATGACTGGGGTGAAGTCGTAACAAGGTAGCCGTAGGGGAACCTGCGGCTGGATCACCTCCTTTCTAGAGAATGGCGATTGCCAAGCACTTACAGCCTATCGGTTATTTGTAGTTAAGGGCAGCCGGGTCGAGAGGCCTGGCGCAAAGAAGTTTACTGGGTTTGTAGCTCAGCTGGTTAGAGCACTGTGTTGATAACGCAGGGGTCGTAGGTTCGAGTCCTACCAGACCCACCAGTTGGGGGATTAGCTCAGTTGGGAGAGCACCTGCTTTGCAAGCAGGGGGTCGTCGGTTCGATCCCGTCATCCTCCACCACACCGCAAACAAAATCGAGTTCGAGAGAGCTAGATTCTGTTTGCGTTGTATAAACGCCCGATCTTTAACAAACTGAAGAAGCCGAATATATTAAGACGGCGAGATGAAAACGTAGAGTTAACTCTTTACGCAGACAGATCGTCATCTTGGGTATTTGATTGTATCTAAGGCTGCGTCGCCATATCAAAAGGGGCGGTGCAGTCGTCGCACAAACACACTTGTTGTTTTAGTGGCTTAGGCTGCTGAAATGATAGGGTCAAGCGACTAAGTGCATCTGGTGGATGCCTTGGCGATCACAGGCGATGAAGGACGTGTAAGCCTGCGAAAAGCGCGGGGGAGCTGGCAATAGAGCTTTGATCCCGCGATATCCGAATGGGGAAACCCACCGCTTAGGCGGTATCCCTGACTGAATACATAGGTCAGTGGAAGCGAACTCAGCGAACTGAAACATCTAAGTAGCTGAAGGAAAAGAAATCAACCGAGATTCCGTAAGTAGTGGCGAGCGAACGCGGAACAGCCTGTATGTGATAGAGATTGCGTTAGTGGAAGGTTCATGGAAAGGACCGCCGTAGTGGGTGATAGCCCCGTACACGAAAACGCATTCTTGGTACTAAGCATACGAGAAGTAGGGCGGGACACGCGAAATCCTGTCTGAATATGGGGGGACCATCCTCCAAGGCTAAATACTCGTGATCGACCGATAGTGAACCAGTACCGTGAGGGAAAGGCGAAAAGAACCCCGGGAGGGGAGTGAAATAGAACCTGAAACCGGATGCATACAAACAGTGGGAGCGGACTTGTTCCGTGACTGCGTACCTTTTGTATAATGGGTCAGCGACTTACGTTCAGTAGCAAGCTTAACCGAATAGGGGAGGCGTAGGGAAACCGAGTCCGAATAGGGCGCTTTAGTTGCTGGGCGTAGACCCGAAACCGAGTGATCTATCCATGGCCAGGATGAAGGTGCGGTAACACGCACTGGAGGTCCGAACCCACTAGTGTTGCAAAACTAGGGGATGAGCTGTGGATAGGGGTGAAAGGCTAAACAAACTCGGAGATAGCTGGTTCTCCCCGAAAACTATTTAGGTAGTGCCTCATGTATCACTTCCGGGGGTAAAGCACTGTTATGGCTAGGGGGTCATTGCGATTTACCAAACCATGGCAAACTCTGAATACCGGAAAGTGCAAGCATGGGAGACAGACGGTGGGTGCTAACGTCCATCGTCAAGAGGGAAACAACCCAGACCGCCAGCTAAGGTCCCAAATGATCAGTTAAGTGGTAAACGAAGTGGGAAGGCATAGACAGCCAGGATGTTGGCTTAGAAGCAGCCATCATTTAAAGAAAGCGTAATAGCTCACTGGTCGAGTCGTCCTGCGCGGAAGATGTAACGGGGCTCAAACTGATAACCGAAGCTGCGGATGGGCGCGTAAGCGTCCGTGGTAGGGGAGCGTTCTGTAGGTCTGTGAAGGTGTCTCGTAAGGGATGCTGGAGATATCAGAAGTGCGAATGCTGACATGAGTAGCGATAAAGCGGGTGAAAAGCCCGCTCGCCGAAAGCCCAAGGTTTCCTACGCAACGTTCATCGGCGTAGGGTGAGTCGGCCCCTAAGGCGAGGCTGAAAAGCGTAGTCGATGGGAAACGGGTTAAAATTCCCGTACTTTTATGCAGTGCGATGTGGGGACGGAGAAGGTTAGGTCAGCGGCCTGTTGGAATAGGTCGTTCAAGCTGGTAGGTGGTTAGAGTAGGCAAATCCGCTCTTTCATTCAACACCGAGAAGTGATAACGAGGGTCTACGGACCTGAAGTGACTGATACCACGCTTCCAGGAAAAGCCACTAAGCTTCAGCTGCATAAGAACCGTACCGCAAACCGACACAGGTGGGCAGGATGAGAATTCTAAGGCGCTTGAGAGAACTCAGGAGAAGGAACTCGGCAAATTGATACCGTAACTTCGGGAGAAGGTATGCCTGTTGAGGTGTAGTGACTTGCTCACGAAGCTTTGACAGGTCGCAGAGAATAGGTGGCTGCGACTGTTTAACAAAAACACAGCACTGTGCCAACACGAAAGTGGACGTATACGGTGTGACGCCTGCCCGGTGCCGGAAGGTTAAGTGATGGGGTGCAAGCTCTTGATCGAAGCCCCGGTAAACGGCGGCCGTAACTATAACGGTCCTAAGGTAGCGAAATTCCTTGTCGGGTAAGTTCCGACCCGCACGAATGGCGTAACGATGGCCACACTGTCTCCTCCTGAGACTCAGCGAAGTTGAAGTGTTTGTGAAGATGCAATCTACCCGCTGCTAGACGGAAAGACCCCGTGAACCTTTACTGTAGCTTTGCATTGGACTTTGAACAGACTTGTGTAGGATAGGTGGGAGGCTTTGAAGCTGAGACGCTAGTTTCAGTGGAGCCGTCCTTGAAATACCACCCTGGTGTGTTTGAGGTTCTAACCTTGGTCCGTGATCCGGATTGGGGACAGTGCATGGTAGGCAGTTTGACTGGGGCGGTCTCCTCCCAAAGTGTAACGGAGGAGTTCGAAGGTTACCTAGGTACGGTCGGAAATCGTGCTGATAGTGCAATGGCAAAAGGTAGCTTAACTGCGAGACCGACAAGTCGAGCAGGTGCGAAAGCAGGACATAGTGATCCGGTGGTTCTGTATGGAAGGGCCATCGCTCAACGGATAAAAGGTACTCCGGGGATAACAGGCTGATACCGCCCAAGAGTTCACATCGACGGCGGTGTTTGGCACCTCGATGTCGGCTCATCACATCCTGGGGCTGTAGCCGGTCCCAAGGGTATGGCTGTTCGCCATTTAAAGTGGTACGTGAGCTGGGTTCAAAACGTCGTGAGACAGTTTGGTCCCTATCTGCAGTGGGCGTTGGAAGTTTGACGGGGGCTGCTCCTAGTACGAGAGGACCGGAGTGGACGAACCTCTGGTGTACCGGTTGTCACGCCAGTGGCATTGCCGGGTAGCTAAGTTCGGAAGAGATAACCGCTGAAAGCATCTAAGCGGGAAACTTGCCTGAAGATGAGACTTCCCTGGAGGCTTGACCTCCCTGAAGAGTCGTTCGAGACCAGGACGTTGATAGGTCGGGTGTGGAAGCGCTGTGAGGCGTGAAGCTAACCGATACTAATTGCTCGTGAGGCTTGATCCTATCATTTGAGTGGCTTAGCGTGGCTAAGTGACAAGAGAGTGGATGTGCGACGTACATCAAATACCGAATATATGAGGGCTGAGACAAAAGACTCAGCCCAGGCTTCTTCAAGTTTGTGCCAGTTTATGTCTGGTGGCCTTAGCGAGGTGGTCCCACGCCTTCCCATCCCGAACAGGACCGTGAAACGCCTTAGCGCCGATGATAGTGTGGCATTCGCCATGTGAAAGTAGGACACCGCCAGACGC
>NZ_JBTNLS010000018.1:0-3712 GCF_059047085.1 Chromobacterium sp. INPA-IVC
CTCGCATGATCTGGCGGTGGTGAAGCACATCTCGGACCAGGTGCTGGTGATGAACAAGGGCAGGGTGGTGGAGCAGGCGGACGCGGACGTGATCTACCGCGAGCCGCAGGACGGCTACACCAAAAAGCTGCTGGGGGCGATTCCGCAGGGCTGGAGTCCGGCGCTGGCGCCGGCGTAGCGCGGAAGACGCGATGCAGGACAAGCCGGCCCAGAGGGCCGGCTTTTTTTATCGCGAGATCATTCAGGGTCAAGCCCGCTTTCTGTTTTTGCATCAATCCTATGAATATTTCTCATCACCTGGCTCTGTGAAGACTTCTAGTTTTGACAATTTCTTTCAGTGATTTGTGTAAATGCAACATTTTTTACATAAAAACGACATTGTCAGATAGGTATGAGACAGGCCGGTGGCCCATGGGAAAGCCAAATGTGGGCTGTGGGCTGAATGCTTTGCCGGATATGGGTTTTCGCTTTGATGCCGTCGTCATTTTTTGGCGATTTGAAGCAGAAAATTGCGCACCTGCGCACGGCGAATAAGGATGATCTGTACTTAATGACGAATTGTTACGGATATTGACGGTTTGTCGGAACTCTTCCCACACTCGAATCCAGAGCGATTTCATGCGATGTGCATGGCTCAAGTGCCGTCACGCCAGCCGAAGAACTGGCGGACGAGATACGGATAAAGAACAAAGGAGAGTTCCGTGATGAAAAAGAAGCAGCTGGCTGTGGCTTTGGCCATGGCGGGCATAGGCGTCAACGCGTCTGTCGCATGGGCCGCCGACGGCGCGCCTTCGGGAGAGTTGGATCGGGTGGAAGTGACTGGTTCCAACATCAAACGCAGCATCAAGCAGGAGAAAGCGCTGCCGGTGACGATCGTGCGCACCGAGGAAATGACCAAGCAAGGCTTCACCACGGTGGAGCAAGTGGTCAATTCGTTGGCCAGCAACCAGTCCAGCCTGGTTGGCGCATCTTCCGTCCAGTCGGTCAGCGGCGGCGCGTCATACGCCGGCCTGCGGGGCTTCGATCCGCAATATACCTTGGTGTTGCTGGATGGCCGCCGAGTCGCCAATCAGGCGATTTCCGGCATCGCGACGGACCTGAACGCCATTCCCCTGTCGGCCATCGACCGGATCGAGGTGCTGCGCGACGGCGCTTCCGCGCTGTACGGCAGCGACGCCATCGGCGGGGTGATGAATTTTATTACCAAGAAAAGCTATCAAGGGCTGACCATTTCCGGCGAAGCGCTGAGCCCTCAGCACAAGGGCGGCGATTCCGCGAATGTGAGCGTATTGGGCGGCGTGGGCGACTTGGCGAAAGATGGCTGGAACGCTTACGGCGTTTTGTCATATCAGAAGAGCAAGGCGATTCGCACGGTGGATCGCGAATTCGCGACCAAGAATCAGTCTTTGAGCAGCACCACCTATCCAGCCAACTTCCTGTATCAATCCAAAGGCAATCCCGGCGACGGCAATGTTTACAACATGGCCATGCCGAATTGCCGCCCTCCGTACTCCACGCCCAGGGATGCGACCAGCTGCGGCGAGAAGACTTGGCTGTTCATGGACCTGACGCCGGAGGTGGAGCAATTCACCGCCAATGGCAAAGTCAGCAAGCAGTTTGGCGACCATATGCTGACGGCGCAGTATCTGGGGGCCCGAAACATCAGCACCACGCGCATTGGGCCTACGCCGATGCAATCCGTCGCCACGCTGACCGCCGGCGTCAACAAGTACTTCCCGACAGTGCTGCCGGATGGCTCGCCGGTGACGCCGGGGGCGACGGCGGTGTTGAATCTGCGCAGCGACCCTCTCGGTCCCAGGGCGACCAAGAGCATTTCCGACACGCAGCGGTTGGCCGTGAATCTGGAAGGGCTGATCGGCGGTTGGGATTATCGTACCGGCGCCGCGTATTCATCGAACCAAACCACCATCAATTACAAGAGCGGTTATGTAAACAGCGACAAGATAGAACAGGCGCTGTTGGCTGATCAGATCAATCCGTTTGGCGATTCTCCGGCCGGCGCATGGGAAAGCGTCGAATTGAAAGGGGATGGCTGGATTTCGAAATATGAAACCGCGTTGGCGGACTTCAAAGCCAGCAAGGAGATCTTTGCCTTGCCGGCGGGGAATGTCGCGGCGGCTATCGGCGGCGAACTGCGTCACGAGAAGCTGGATAGCCAGATTCAGGACCTGGCCCAGTACGCGATCGGATCGGGCATCGCCGATTCCAAGTCAACCAAGGGCAGCCGCAATATCTCGGCGTTGTATCTTGAGGCGGAAGTACCTGTCATAAAAGGGTTGGACGTGCAGTTGGCGGCCCGGTACGACAAGTACAGCGATTTCGGCAAAGCTTTCAATCCCAAGGTTGCATTCAAGTACCAGCCGGCGTCGCAAATCATGTTCCGCGGCTCCGCGAGCAGGGGATTCCGCGCGCCTTCGCTGTTCGACATTTTTCAGCCGGACGCCAAAACCTATACCAATGGCAACGACCTGAACGACCCGGTGCGTTGCCCGAATGGAACGCCGGCCAATGGCGGGGACAAGACGGATTGCGGCACAACCTTCTTCGCCAAACAAGGCGGCAATCGCAATCTGCAGCCGGAGCGCGCCACTTCCCTCACCTTCGGCGTGGTGATCGAGCCGATCAAGGAGATTACCGCCAGCGTCGATTTCTGGTGGACCACCATCAATAAAGTGATCGGCGTGCTGGACAATGATCTGATCTTCAACGATCCGGTCAAATATGCCGACCGCTTTGTCCGGGTGAATCCGAATGACCCGTATTCCAAGCTCGACTATGTTGCCACCCCGACTGAGAACTTGGGCAATCTGAGCGCGGCGGGTTTGGACACCTCGTTTTCCTGGCGCTTGCCTAAGAGCCGTCTTGGTAATTTCACCATTAACCTGGATGGGACCTATACCTCCAAGTTCGTTCAGCAGGTGGAGGCGGGAGGGGTGTACTACTCGCGTTTGAGCCAATGGAACAATGGTCTGCAGCCGGTGGTCCGCTGGAAGCATTCGCTGGGATTCGGCTGGTCTTTCGGCGATTGGAGCGCATTGCTCGCTCAGAACTATGTGTCCGGTTACACCGACTATAAGGCGACGCATAGCGTCAAGCCGTATTCCAACTGGAACCTGTCTTCCACCTATCTATGGAAGAAGAAGCTGAGCGTGACGGCGGGGGTGAAGAATCTGTTTGATCAGGAGCCTCCCTTCAGTAATCAGAACAAGTTCTTCCAGAAAGGATTTGATCCGATTCTCGCTGACCCGGTGGGCCGAGCCTATTTCTTGAAAGCGTCATACAAACTCTAGCTTTGGCTATTGTATTTAGTCCACAGCTATAGCATTCTGTCATGACGGCGCAGGTTTTTATGCGCAGGGAATGCGATGGCGGGGCGGTGATCCCACCCCGCCCGCGCGACAGGTTGGCAGCTCTGGCCGGATCTGAATGCCGGTCCGGCCGAGTCTGCCGGTTTTATTGAAGGAATGGGTAATCCATATGACAAGCATTGCAGCCAAAGGAGTGGGAGGGCCACCGCCCCGGCGACGATTCGCCGGTCTGGCGGGCGTCGTCCTGTTCCACGCCGCGCTGATCTACGCGCTGGTGACAGGCCTGGCCCAGGGGGTGGTCAAGGTGATCCAGCAGAAAGTGGAAGTGTCGGTGATCAGCGAACCGCCGCCGCCCCCTCCGCCGCCGCCGCCGAAGATCGAGA
>NZ_JBTNLS010000019.1:0-1930 GCF_059047085.1 Chromobacterium sp. INPA-IVC
GTGCCGCCGGTGGTGAATCCGCCGCCGGTCACGCAATCGGCCAACGCCATCCAGGCGGTGACGTCCGATCCGAAGCCGCAACCGGCGCCGACGCCGGCCCCGGTGGAAGCGCCGAAAGGCCCGGTCTCGGCCAAAGCCAACTGCAGCCACCTGGAAGCGCCGGAGTATCCGTCCAAGGCCCAGGAAGACGAAATCCAGGGCGTGGTGTCGGTGGTGTTCAGCGTGGGCGCCAGCGGCAAGTTCGGCGGCGAGGCCAGCTTCAACTTCAGCGGCGACATTCCGCCGCGTTACCGCAGCAGCTTCAAGTCGGCGATCACCACCGCATTGCAGGGTTACACCTGCCAGGCCAATTCCCAGCTGAAGCAGGAATTCGGCTTCAAACTCGACTCTGGCGCCTAAGTCGCCCAGGGCATCTCAAGACACAAAGGAGCAAATACCATGATCAAGAACACTCGCGCACTGCTGGGCAAAGTCCTGGGCGCCGCCGGCCTGCTGACCGCACTGCCGGCGCTGGCGGCGGAGACCGTCAGCACCTCCAATCCGTACGGCATCGACGCGCTGTGGTCGCAAGGCGACTTCGTGGCCAAGGGCACGCTGATCATTCTGCTGATCATGTCGGCCTCCACCTGGTACGTCGGCATCGTCAAGCTGCTGGAACAACGCCGCCTGATCAAGCAGGGGCATGAACTGCTGGGCCACCACGGCTCGGATCTGCAAAAAGCCGCCAGCGAACTGGCGGACGAAGGCATGTACAGCGCGGTGGCGCAAGCCGGCATCGAGGCGGCCGCCGAGCACAAGGGCGAACTGGCCAACCGCGTCGACCTGAACACCTGGGTGGCGATGGCGATTTCGGACGCGGTGGACTCCGCCAGCCACCACATGCAGAACGGCCTGTCGGTGATCGCCACCGTGGGTTCCACCGCGCCGTTCGTCGGCCTGTTCGGCACCGTATGGGGCATCTACCACGCGCTGGTGAAGATCGGCACCTCGGGCCAGGCTTCCATCGATAAAGTGGCCGGTCCGGTGGGCGAAGCGCTGATCATGACCGCGATCGGTCTGGCGGTGGCGGTGCCGGCGGTGCTGGGATACAACTGGCTGGTGCGCCGCAACAAGCTGGTGCTGGACAACGTGCGCGTGGTGTCGGGCCGTCTGCACGCCAGCCTGCTGAACACCCCGAGCCGGTAATCGAATATGGCCCGTTACAAACGATTTGGCCACGGCAAGGGCGACGAGGACCAGGTACTGTCGGCGATCAACACCACGCCGCTGGTGGACGTGATGCTGGTGCTGCTGATCATCTTCCTGATCACGGTGCCGGTGGTGACGCAGACAGTGAAGATGACGCTGCCGAAAGAGCAGAACATCCCGACGCAGACCAAGCCGGAGAACGTGGTGCTGGGAGTGGGGCCGGACAGCCGCATCTACTGGAACATGTCGCCGGTGAAGGACCAGCAGGAATTGCTGGCGCGGCTGGTGAAGGAAGCGAAGAAAGACCCGCAGCCGGAAGTGCACATCCGGGGCGACGCGACGGCGAAATACGCGCCGATCGGCCGCATCGTGCTGGCGGTGCAACAGGCGGGGATCGTGAAGATCGCGTTCATCACGGAGCCGCCGGCGCCCGGCGGCGGCGAGTAGGAGAAGAGACATGGCGATGAATGTGGGTTCGTCGGGAGAAGACGACCTGATGATGGAAATCAACACCACGCCGTTGATCGACGTGATGTTGGTGATGCTGATCATGTTGATCATCACGATTCCGATCCAGACGCACGCGGTGAAGCTGGACATGCCGCAGAACACGCCGTCGAAGCCGTTGGCGAAGCCGGTGGTGGTGCAGATCGACATCGCGCCGGACAACGCGGTGATGTGGAACGGCGAGCGTTTGCCGAACCGGGAGGCGCTGGAGACAAGGCTGTCGGCGGCGGGGAAG
>NZ_JBTNLS010000020.1:0-1235 GCF_059047085.1 Chromobacterium sp. INPA-IVC
TTCGACGACGCCTACAGCCTGCCGCCGGCCGAGATCGAGCGCGTGCGTTTCCACCGCAGCGACGCGACGGAAGAAGAGGATGGACTCACCGACTGGAACGCCAGCCGCCAGATCGTCCCCGGCAACGTGGCGCTGGCCACCTTCGACTACCAGCCGGTGTCCACCCAGCACACCGGCGACAGCAGCCAGATCGACCAGGGCCAGGGCGGCCAGGCGCTGCAATCCAGCCTCCAGGACTACGACCCACAAGGCCTGTATTACGCCGGCGACGCCGACCAGCTGAGCCACTACGCCCGGCTGCGCCAGCAGGCGCATGATCTGCAGGCCAAGCAATTCGAAGGCGGCGGCTCCATCCGCGGCCTGACCGCCGGCCAATGGTTCCGCTTGGACGACCACCCGGCGCACGAGACCGACAGCCACGAGCAACGCGAATTCGTCGTCACCGGCCAGACGCTGCGAGTGCGCAACAACCTGCCGACCGATCTGAAAGCCATCCTGCCGGCGGGCGATAAGGCCGACGCCCCGTTCGCCACCCAGATCCAGGCCCAGCGCCGCGGCATTCCGCTGACCCCGGCCTATGCCGGCACCGCCTCGGCCAAGCCCACCAGCCTGGGCGTGCAGACCGCCACCGTGGTCGGCCCCGCCGGCGAGGAAGTCCACACCGACGCCCAGGGCCGGATCAAGGTGCAGTTCCACTGGCAGCGGGCCGACGAACACCCGACCATCGGCGCCGGCCTCGACGACAAATCCTCCTGCTGGCTGCGCGTCGCCATGCCGTCGGCCGGCGCTGGCTGGGGCCATCAGTTCATCCCGCGCATCGGCCAGGAAGTGCTGGTCGACTTCATCGAAGGCGACATCGACCGCCCGGTGATCACCGGCGTGCTGTACAACGGCAGCCACCCGACGCCCGACTTCAGTGGCGCCGGCAGCCTGCCGGCCAACAAGACCCTGTCCGGCATCAAATCCAAAGAACACCAGGGCGGCGGCTACAACGAGCTGCTGTTCGACGACACCCCCGGCGAAGTGCGCGCCAAGCTGTCGAGCGAACCGGGCAAGACCCAGCTCAACCAGGGCTACCTGGCCCACCCGCGCAGCAACGGCAAAGCCCAGCCGCGCGGCGACGGCTTCGAGCTGCGCACCGACAACCACGGCGCCATCCGCGCCGCCCACGGCCTGCTGCTGTCCACCGAGGCTCAGAACGGCGCTGGCGGTAAACAGCTAGCGCGCGAGCACGC
>NZ_JBTNLS010000021.1:0-1130 GCF_059047085.1 Chromobacterium sp. INPA-IVC
GCGTCCTGGCCGATGCCGTGCAGCAGCATCGGCTCGGTCAGAATCTGCTCCACCGTGAAGCGCGGGTTCAGCGACGCGTACGGGTTCTGGAAAATGATCTGGATCCGCTTCTTGTAGGCGTGGAATTCCTTGGCGCTCATGCCGATCAGGTCCTGGCCGTGGAACAGCGCCTTGCCCGCCGTCGCCTGGTGCAGCCGCACCAGCGTCAGGCCGACGGTGGTCTTGCCCGAGCCCGACTCGCCGACGATGCCCAAGGTCTTGCCGCGCGCCAGCTTGAACGACACGTCCTGCACCGCGTGGAACTGCCGCTTGCCGAACAGGCCCTCGCGGATGTCGAAGCTCTTGCACAGGCCCTGCACGTCCAGCACGGTCTCGTCGCCCGCCGCGTAGCCGCGCTTGCGCTCGGCCGGCTCCACGTAACCGCCCGGCTGCAGGAAGTCGTCGATCACCGCCAGCCGTTCGGGGCGGCGGTCCAGGTGCGGACGGCACGACAGCAGCGCCTTGGTGTACGCGTCCTGCGGGTTCTCGAAGATCTGCCGCACCGTGCCCTGCTCGCGGATCACGCCGTGGCGCATCACGATCACTTCGTCGGCGAACTCGCCCACCACCCCCAGGTCGTGGGTGATGAACAGCACCGACATGCCGTGCTTCTTCTGCAGGTCGGCGATCAGCTGCAGGATCTGCTTCTGAATCGTGACGTCGAGCGCGGTGGTCGGCTCGTCGGCGATCAAGAGCTTGGGCTCGCAGGCGATGGCGATGGCGATCATCACCCGCTGCTGCTGGCCGCCGGACAGCTCGTGCGGGTAGCTCTTCACCCGCTTCTCCGGCTCCGGCAGCCCCACTTCGCGCAGCAGCTCCACCGCCCGCTTCCACGCCGCCGAACGCGACAGCTTCGCGTGCAGCGTCAGCGTCTCGACGATCTGCTCGCCGACGGTGAACACCGGGTTCAAGGAGCTCATCGGCTCCTGGAAGATCATCGCCACGTCCTTGCCGCGCAGCCGGCGCAGCTCCGCCGCGCTCAGCTTCAGCAGGTCGCGCCCGTTGAAGCGCAGCTCCGACGCCGGATCGATCTCGCTCGATTGCGGCGGCAGCAGCTGCATGATCGCCATCGACGTCACCGATTTGCCGGA
>NZ_JBTNLS010000022.1:0-446 GCF_059047085.1 Chromobacterium sp. INPA-IVC
CCACGCCTACAAGAAGCGGATCCAGATCATTTTCCAGAACCCGTACGCGTCGCTGAACCCGCGCTTCACGGTGGAGCAGATTCTGACCGAGCCGATGCTGCTGCACGGCATCGGCCAGGACGCGGGCCAGCGCCGCAAGCTGGCGCAGGACCTGCTGGACAAGGTGGGACTGCCGGCGGGCGCGCTGGCCAAGTACCCGCACGAGTTCTCCGGCGGGCAGCGGCAGCGGATCGCGATCGCGCGCTGCCTGACGCTGAAGCCGGAGGTGCTGATCTGCGACGAATCGGTGTCGGCGCTGGACGTGTCGGTGCAGGCGCAGGTGTTGAACCTGCTGCAGGACCTGCAGGACGAGTACAAGCTGTCCTACCTGTTCATCTCGCATGATCTGGCGGTGGTGAAGCACATCTCGGACCAGGTGCTGGTGATGAACAAGGGCAGGGTGGTGG